>CACWVU010000008.1 GCA_902764415.1 uncultured bacterium
GTCGCTCGGCAGAAGGTCCTTAACCTCCTGGAACTCGTCGAAGACGACGACGGCCCTGCCTTTGCCGGAGAGCAGCCGCTGCGGCAGGTCGAGGACTTCAGACAGCGCCTCGGGTCCGATAGGCGCGTCGAACGGCTCGAAGGTCAGCGAGGCCTCGCCAGACGGTCCAATCGTCATCTTCGGCCGGAGGCTCTTCAGGAACGTGCCGAGCTTCTTGAACTCGAACCTGACCGGTGCCAGCCTGCGATACACCTTCGCCGCATAGGCGGAGACGAAGAGGTCGATGGACGGAACCTTCATCACGTCCAGCGTGACGCAGGGAATCCCCGCCTTCTCGAGGTCGCGGACGAGCTCCGCGACGAGGGAGCTCTTGCCGTAGCGCCTTGGGCCGTACAGCACGACGCTTGACTGCCCGCTCAGGAAGCGGGATCGGAGGTCCCTGCGGAGCTCGATCCTGTCGTAGAACTGGTCGCCGGTGGCCAGCTGTAGATAGTTGAATGGGTTTTCCATGGTCGGAATTATACCATTTCTGCTTACGAGAAATCAAGTATGAATTTACGAAAATCTTCGTAACGAGAAATCTCGGAGGTAATGGGGACAGTCCCCGGGGTGTAACATTTGCAACACCCTCGCGGCAGTTTGCGCGGCACCTGAGAGGTTGAAAGGTTGAAAAGTTGAAAGGTTGAAAAGTTGGGCGGAGCCGGGTGGGCTACGCCGGTTGAAAAGTTGAAAGGTTGAAAAGTTGAAAGGCCATGCCCTAACCACCCAACCACCTAATCACCAAACCAAAGCCAACACGGAGCGCGGCAAAAATGACCCCATGCCAAGACCGCGCTTTCCCTCGCCCTCGCTATCGTGGGCGGAATCGCGGCTGGCATGCGCTGTGACGCATCCGTGACGGTGGAAACCCCGACGCAATACACCCCGCGCCCCGCGGCATATACAGTAAAAGCATATACAGAAGGGTCTGACCCTTTTGTCCCATGACGCTCTCATTATCGCGATGGAACTATACTACGGGGAATAATCATGACAAAAGGCATTGTGCACCTCAAGATTTCGTGCGGGCTGTTGGCGGCAGTTGCTCTGATAGTCGGATGTACGACTGAGGATGGAGTGGTGGATGTGTCGGCTTGTGCCACAGATGGTGTCGCGGAGCTTTCCGCAATGTGCAATGACTCTGGGTTGTCAGTTTCATTGAAAAACACAGGAAAGAAGCCGATTCTTGTGGATCGCGAGCTTGTGTTTCTATTGTTGATATGGCCTCTTACGCATGATCGCGTGCTTATACCATCGGAGGGTGAGTCCATCGTGCCGAAATTGCCGTCGTCCTCTATCAAGGATCGGTTCGTGATACTGAACGTAGGCGAATCTGTCAGACGCACTATAAGATGGAATCAACCATATAAGGAATTCACATGTGGAATCTCCTATCCGGACGCTGCAGTGTCGGCATATGAGAGTTATTGCGTGTTACCGCGTAAGGAAGATATTTCAGAAATAGAGATTGATTACGGACATAAGTATGGTACCAGAGAGGGTCTTGATTTTTACTTGGATGGAGCGCAATTGCAGAATGATATTTATGAAGGGCCGTTGAAGGTTAGATTGTTATTAAGAAGAAATCAAGACTAACGCATACAGAAGGGTCTTTTAATGAATCTCTTGGTCTATTGTCCTGAGCTTTATTTATGGCGTGGCGTGTGTACTTTTAAGGCGACGTAGCTTGGGATGGAAGATGTGTCTTTTCAATTGCGCAATTTCTTTTGTTCTTTTAGGTTTGTCTTCAATTGTTCTGAAGAAGTTAACTGAGAATGTATGATGCGCGGCAAAAGTGCCGCGGCTCTACTCGATGCACGCGCGGCGCATTTGCCGCGGAATTTGGTATAATGTGCTTATGACAATAAATGTAGGGGGACACACCCTTCATGATATAATGGGGACAGTCCCCGGGGTGTAACAACTTCGCGGTTGACAGATGGGAGGAAAAGTTGGTACAATACGCGTCAAATGAGTGAAAAAGTTGTTACAGGCGGCAAGCCGTACCAGTCAAGGCTCGCCCCGTACGAGGCGGAGATCGACCGGCTTAGGCTTGATGGCGCAAGCATCCGCGGCATTGCGGCGGAGATGTTCGCGAGGCATGGGCTGGCGGTTTCGCACAATGCCGTTGCCTCGTTCCTGAAGACTCATCGGCTTGGACGCCGGAGTTTCCTTGATGGCATAGGCGAAACGAGGAAACGTGAGCTTCTCCGGCAGCTGAGGGCGATGTGGACGCACGACTCTACGTCGCTCGAGGGCAACACGCTCACGCTGGGCGACACGATGGCCGTGCTGGAATACGGGCTTACCGTCAAGGGCAAGCCGCTAAAGGACCACGAGGACGTCGTCTCGCACGCCAGGGGCGTGGACATGGTGCAGTCGCTAGTCAGCCGGAAGAAGATCACGGTTGAGGACGTGTTCTCGCTCCACCGCGTCGTGATGGGCGAGGACACCCGCGACATCTACCGGCCGGTCGGCGCGTGGAAGCGCGAGGACAACGGGACCTACGGCGATGAGGGGGGCAGGAGCGTCTACATGCCGTATGCCGCAGCGGACGACACGCCTGCGCTGATGGAGGACTGGATCGGTGCGTTCAACCGGCTGCTTCGCGTCGGAGCTGCCGGTCAGGACGCCGCGCTGGGGGCGTATCTCTTCGCCCACGTGTCATTAGTCAGGATTCATCCGTTCTTCGACGGCAACGGCCGCATGTCGCGGCTTCTCGCGAACGTCCCCGTCCTTGCGGCTGGGCATCCGCCGATCGTCGTGCCGGCGGAAGCGCGGCTCGACTACATCCGCGAGCTCTGGAACTATCAGCGAGCCGTTGGGCAGATAAGCCGTTCCAATCGCGAGCTGATGCCGCACGGCGAGCTGCTCGACGGTCTCAGGAGATTGCTCGGGGAATGGTGGCGGACGACTCTCGACCTTGTGGCGGAGGCTCGCCGCGACGCCGCGCACCCTCATTTTTTGGTATAATACTCAAACCATGAAAACCAAATCGAACTTCCGCTGGATCATCTGCGCGTTGCTCTTCTTCGCAACGACCGTCAACTACCTCGACCGCCAGGTCCTCTCCCTCACCTGGAAGGACTTCATCTCGCCGGAGTTCAACTGGACCGACAACGACTACGGCACGATCACGGCGACGTTCTCGATCATCTACGCGCTGTGCAACCTTTTCGCCGGCAAGTTCATCGACAAGCTCGGGACGAAGAAGGGGTATCTGTGGGCGATCTTCATCTGGTCGCTCGGCGCGTGCCTCCACGCGGCTTGCGGCGTAGGCACCGAATGGCTCAAGGCGGCCGGCTTCCTCGGCATGATGGGCATCACCGCGTCCGTGTGGCTCTTCCTCGCGTGCCGCGCGGTGCTGGCGCTCGGCGAGGCGGGCAACTTCCCCGCGGCGATCAAGGTGACGGCCGAGTACTTCCCCAAGAAGGACCGCGCCTTCGCGACCTCGATCTTCAACTCCGGCTCTTCCGTCGGCGCGCTCGCAGCGCCGCTGTCGATTCCGATCATCGCGAAGTTCTGGGGCTGGGAGATGGCGTTCATCGTCATCGGCGCGCTCGGCTTCGTCTGGATGGGCTTCTGGATCTGGCTCTACAGGAAGCCCGCCGAAAACCCGCGCGTCTCGTCCGAGGAGCTCAAGTACATCAACCAGGACGAAGGCGCTGAGCCGGCTGCCGCCGAGCCGGAGAAGGAAGAGAAGAAGATCTCCTACGCCAAGGCGTTTTCGCTCCGCCAGACCTGGGCGCTCGTCTTCGGGCGCTTCCTCACCGACGGCGTGTGGTGGTTCTTCCTCTTCTGGACGCCCGGCTATCTCTCCGACCAGTTCGGGTACAAGAGCGATTCCGGGATGGGCATGGCGCTCATCTTCACCCTCTACGCGATCGTCACCTTCGTCTCGATCTACCTCTGCAAGATCCCGACCTACATGGTCGACAAGCGCGGCATGAACGCATACGAAGGCCGGATGGTCGCGATGTTCATCTTCGCGTGCTTCCCGCTCCTGGCGCTCGGCGCCCAGCCGCTCGGCTCGTTCTCGGCGTGGTGGCCGGCGATCCTCATCGGCCTCGCCTGCGCCGGGCACCAGGCGTGGAGCGCGAACGTCTACTCGGTCGTCGGCGACATGTTCCCGAAGTCGACGATCGGCACCCTGACCGGCATCGCCCAGTTCGCCGCCGGCTGCGGCAGCTTCATGGTGAACAAGTGCGCGGGCAAGCTCTTTACCTATGCGGCGGAGCAGGGCGACGCGTTCTCGTTCTGCGGCTACACCGGCAAGCCCGCCGGCTACATGATCCTCTTCAGCTACTGCGCCGTCGCGTACATCATCGGCTGGTGCTTTATGAAGGGGCTGGTGCCGAAGTACCGCAAGGTTGAACTCTAAGGGAAGACCCAAGATGAAACTCTCGCTTGAATCTATCCTCTCCAATCCGGCCGACTGGGAGCGCGCCGGGGTTAAGCTGCCGAAGTACGACGTCAAGGCCGCCCGCGCGCGCACCGTCGCCGCGCCCGAGTGGGTCCACTTCGGCGCCGGCAACATCTTCCGCGGCTTCATCGGCTCGCTCGCCCAGCGGATGCTCGACGACGGGCTTTCCGAAACCGGCATCGTCGCCTGCGACACCTTCGACTACGAGGTGATCGACCGCATCTACGCGCCCTACGACTCGCTCACGCTCAACGTGCTGATGAATCCCGACGGCACCACCTCCCGCGAGGTGCTTGCCGCGGTGGCGGAGGGGGTGAAGGCGGACTTCTCCGACCCGGCCTCGGTCGCGCGCCTCGGCGAGGTCTTCCGCGCGCCGTCGCTGAAGATGGTCTCCTTCACCATCACCGAGAAGGGTTACCAGCTGCGCGGCACCGACGGGAAATACCTGGGCGTGGTCGAGCAGGACCTCGCCGAGGGTCCGGCCCGGGCGCGGCACGCCATGTCCATCGTCGCCGCGCTCCTGATCAAGCGCTTCCGCGCCGGCGGCGCGCCGCTCGCCGTCGTGTCGATGGACAACTGCTCGCACAACGGCGAGAAGCTCAAGGCCGCCGTCGTCGAGGTCGCCGAGGCCTGGGATCGCGCCGGCTTCGCGCCGGAGGGCTTCCTCGCCTACCTCAAGGACGAGTCGCGCGTCTCCTTCCCCTGGACGATGATCGACAAGATCACCCCGCGCCCCCACCCAGCAGTCCAGAAGTCGCTCGCGGACGCCGGCATCGAGGGCATGGAGCCGATCGTCACCGACAAGAAGACCTTCATCGCCGCGTTCGTCAACGCCGAGAAGCCGCAGTACCTGGTGGTCGAGGACCGCTTCCCCAACGGCCGTCCGCCGCTGGAGAAGGCAGGGGTGCTCTTCTGCGACCGCGACACCGTCAACATGTGCGAGAAGATGAAGGTGACGACCTGCCTCAACCCGCTCCACACCGCGATGTCGATGTACGGCTGCCTCCTCGGCTACACCCTCATCTGCGAGGAGATGAAGGACCCCGACATCGTCCGCCTCGTCCGCCGCGTCGGCTACGTCGAGGGTCTGCCGGTCGTGGTCGACCCCAAGGTCATCTCCCCGAAGGCGTTCATCGACGAGGTCGTCAACGAGCGCCTGCCCAATCCGTTCATGCCCGACGACCCGCGGCGGATCGCCACCGACACCTCCCAGAAGGTCGGTGTGCGCTTCGGCGAGACGATCAAGAGCTACATCCGCGAAGGGCGTCCGCTCGACTCGCTCGTCGGTATCCCGCTCGCCATCGCCGGCTGGCTTCGCTACCTCAACGGCACCTTCGACGACGGCTCGCCGATGGAGGTCTCGCCCGACCCGCTCAAGGAGGAGCTGATGGCGAATGTCGCCGCCGGTGACATCCGCGGCATTCTCGCGAACGCCAACATCTTCGGCCTCGACCTCACGACCACGCCGCTCGCCGCGAAGATCGAGGGCTATTACGCGCGGCTTATGGCCGGCCCTGGCTCTGCCCGCCGTCTTCTTAAGGAGGAGCTTCCGGAGGCGTAGATGAAGCAGTCCCCCGCACCTGACGCCCACCTGGTCAAGTGGCGCGGCGACACGCTCGAGGTCACGCTCGAGCTTGACACCCCGCGCCCCGGGCGTGCCGCGTTCCGCACCAACGCCGGGCGCGCCTCCGTCCGCCGCGCCGAGATCATCGACGAGACCGAGAAGGGCATCACCCCGATGGCCAAGGCGTGGACCGACATCCCGCTTCCCGAGATCGCCCCCGGCGTCTTCTCCGCCAGCATCCAGCTCAAGGAGGTAGGCATCTTCTCCGGCAAGCCATGCTTCTTCCCGGAAGGCTCGTCCATCCCGGAATGGCCGGAGGGACGCAACTTCCACGTCAAGGTCGAAAGCGCCGAGACGCGTTCCAACAACTCCATCTACACCGTCTTCCCGCGGCAGTTCGGCTCGTTCCGCGAGGTTGCCCGCCGGCTCGACCACATCATGGACGACATGGGCTTCCGCATCGTCCAGACCCTGCCGCCTTTCCCGGTGCCCACGACCTACGCGGTGATGGGCGAGTACGGCTGTCCATTCGCCGCGACCGACTTTTTCACCGTCGACCCGGCGATGGCCGAGTTCGACGAGCGCGCCACCCCGCTCGACCAGTTCAAGGAGCTCATCGGCGCCGTGCACGCCCGCGGCGGGCTCTTCTTCGTCGACCTCCCCGCCAACCACACCGGCTGGGCCTCGACCCTCCAGACCCACCACCCAGAGTGGTTCGCCCGCGAGAGCGACGGACGCTTTCGCTCGCCCGGCGCCTGGGGCGTGAAATGGGCCGACCTCGTGGAGCTCGACTACTCGCACGCCGGGCTCAGGGCGTATATGGCCGAGGTGTTCGTCCACTGGTGCCGGCTGGGCGTGGACGGCTTCCGCTGCGACGCCGGCTACATGATCCCGGCCGAGACCTGGCTCTACATCGTCGCCCGCGTCCGCGAGGAGTATCCAGACACCGTCTTCATGCTCGAGGGGCTTGGCGGCGACCTCGCCGTCACCGACCGGCTTCTCGGCGAATGCGACCTCAACTGGGCGTACTCGGAGATCTTCCAGACCTACGACCGTCAGGGGTTCGAGTGGTACTGGCCCCAGGCCGCCGCGCGCGCCGAGAAGTTCGGCACCCTCGTCCACTTCGCCGAGACCCACGACAACGACCGCCTCGCCAAGGGCGGCGAGACCTGGGCGCGGCTCCGCGTCCAGCTCGCGGCGCTCCTCTCCTGGCAGGGCGCGTGGGGCATCGCCAACGGCGTCGAGTGGTACGCCACCGAGAAGATCGACGTCCACGGCAAGAACGACCTCAACTGGGGCGCCCAGCCGAACATGATCGGCCTCATCGCCCGCCTCAACGAAGTCCTGCGCACCGAGCCCAGCTTCTCCGGCCCGTGCTCGATCCGCCTCGTCACCCGCGGCGCCGGCAACACCCTCGCGGCGCTCCGCGAAAGCCCGGCGGACGGCGGCGGCGAGCCGCGGCGGCTGCTGGTGCTCGCCAACCTCGACTGCGGGGCCGACGCCGAGATCGAGTGGGAGAGAGGCGCCTTTCCGTCCGGCGAGGCGATCGACCTCGTGACCGGCGCGAAGTCCCGCGTTGAAGGCTCCGTCCATCTCGCGCCCGGACAGGTGCTCTGCCTCGCTCCGTCCGAGGCGAAGGTGCGACCGCCGGCCGCCGCGCCGTCGCAGCGCGCTGACTTCCGCATCGTGCTTCCGCGCGACTGCTCGCGCACCCTGGTCGCGCCGGCCGGCAGCGTCGTCCTGGCCTCCGCTGACGTCGAGTTCCGCCTGCGGCTCATCGGCCCCGCGACCGAGCGCACCCTGCGCACCCTGCGCTCGACCGGCCGCCACGGAGTCTTCAACGTGCCCGAGTACGTCGGCGACGGCACCCGCGCCCGCGCCCTGCGGCTCGACGTCACGCGCTATGTCGCCGGGCGCGCCGAGCGCGACTCCACCCTGTTCTTCGTGCCGCCGCCGATCGAGAAGGCGAGGATGCTCACCGGGCTCGACGGCGCCGGGCTGCGCCTCCATCCGGAGTGGCGCACCGTCCTCTCCGACGGCGCCGGCGCCGCCGCGCAGCTGCGCCTCGGCTGGGGCGCGGTCGCCTCGCGCTACGACGCCTTCCTCGCCGCCAACCCCAACCCCGAGGTGCCGTCCGACCGGCTCAACCTCTGGATCCGCACCCGCTGCTGGCTCCAGCGCGAAGGGTACATGCGCGAGATCGACGCCAAGTGCGCCGACTTCTTCGCCGCCGACCCCGCCGGACGCTTTGCGCGCTGGGAGTTCAAGGTGCCGTGCGGCATGGGCCTGGAGACGCGCTTCGAGTTCACCCACCGGCTCGATCCCGCCGCCAACCGCGCCGTCCTGGTGGTGCGCCGGACGAAGGGCGGCGAGCGCGACGCGCCCGGCAAGGTGCGGGTCGTCTTCCGCCCCGACATCGACTGGCGCAGCTTCCACCAGACCACCAAGGCGTACCTTGGTCCGGAGCGGGAGTTCTCCCGCGCCGCCCGCCCGGTCGGCTCCGATGGCTTCGACTTCGCGCCCGGCGAAGGCATGTTCTCGATGCGCATCCGCGGCGGACGCTACCACCACGAGCCGCAGTGGAACTACAACGTCGCCTACGCCGAGGACGCGGAGCGCGGACTCGAGGGCTCCGGCGACATATTTTCCCCGGGCTGGGTCTCTGCCGACCTCGCGGCCGGCGACGAAGTGGTGTTCGCCGGGCAGTACCTGCGGCCCGGCGAAAAGTCCGCCGCGCCGTCCGCCGCGCCGGAGATCGAGGATCGCGGCCGGTCGCTTCCGCTCGCCGCCGCGCTGGCCGAGTCGATGCGCCTCTACATCGTCCGCCGCAACGACCTGAAGACCGTCATCGCCGGCTATCCGTGGTTCCTCGACTGGGGCCGCGACACCTTCATCTTCATGCGCGGCATGATCGCCGCGGGCATGGTCGAGGAATCCCTCAAGATCCTGCTTGCCTTCGCCGCCTTCGAGGAAAAGGGGACGCTCCCGAACATCATCTACGGCTCGACCGCCGGCAACCGCGACACCGTCGACGCCCAGCTCTGGTTCATCCGATGCGTCGAGGAGCTTTCCGCCCGCGAACCCGGCCTCGGGGAGATCGCCTCCCTGCGCCGCACCTGCGAGTCGATCGTGCGCAACTACACGTCCGGCACCCCGAACGGCATCAGGGTCGACCCGGAAAGCGGCCTTGTCTGGTCGCCCTCGCACTTCACCTGGATGGACACCAACTACCCGGCCTGCACTCCGCGCGAAGGCTATGCCGTCGAGATCCAGGCGCTCTGGATCGCGGCGCTCCGCTTCCTCGGAAAGGACGACCTCGCCGCGCGCGCGGCGGATTCGGTGGAGCGGCTCTTCCGCATCGAGGGCGGCGGCTACTGCGACTGCCTCGACGCGCCCGCCGGCGTCGCCGCGGCGCAGGCGAAGCCGGACCGGGCGGTGCGCCCCAACCAGCTGCTTCTCGCGGCGTTCGGCATCTGCGACGCCAGGGCGGTCGTGCGCTCCGCCGAGGAGCTCGTCATTCCCGGCGGCATGCGCTCGCTCGCCGCCGGCGACGGACGCTACCGCGGCGTCTACACCGGCGACGAGGACACGAGCCGCAAACAGGCCTACCACAACGGCACCGCCTGGATGTGGCAGTTCCCGCTCTATGTCGAGGCGCTCGCCGCGAGTGGCGAGGTCGACCGCGCCAAGGCGCTCTCGCTGCTCGCATCGTCCGTCGAGAACCTCAACGCCGGCTGCCTCTGCCAGCTGAGCGAAATCGCCGACGGCGACGCGCCGCACGCGGAGAAGGGGTGCGCGGCCCAGGCGTGGAGCGTCTCCGAGCTGCTCCGGGTCCTGATTGCGCTTGGCGGCGGGGAGGCGCGATGAACGCCGCCGCGTCCGGACTCGAGGCCGGCGATGAGCTCTGGTCCCTCGTGCGCGAGACCGTCGGCGACGGACGGCTCTCCGTCGTCATGCCTTTCTACCGCCTCGCCGCCTCCGCCCGCGGCAACCTGCGCCTCGTGGCCGAACTCTTCGAGTCCCGTCGGGTGCCGGTCGAGCTGGTGCCGGTCGACGACGGCAGCTCGGACGGCACCGACGCCGAGTTCGAGCGCGTCGCGACTGAATGGAACTATCGTCATGTCACTTTCAAGCCGGTCGTTTGCCGGCGCAACGGCGGCAAGGGCGCCGCGCTCAAGGCCGGCTTCGCGGCGTCGACCGGCGAGTACGTGATGCTCCTCGACGGCGACCTCGACATCCAGCCCCAGCAGACGCCGTGGTTCTTCGAGCGGATGGCGAAGGAAGGCGCGGACGTGGTGGTAGGCTCCAAACGGCATCCGCGGAGCGTGGTCGAGTACCCATGGCACCGGCGCATCGTCTCGTGGTGCTACTTCACCCTCGTGCGCATCTTCATCGGCCTGCCGCTCACCGACACCCAGACCGGCATGAAGCTCTTCCGCCGCGAAGTCCTGGGCGAGGCGCTCGCGCGCATGCTGGTGAAGACCTACGCCTTCGACCTGGAGCTCCTCGCCATCGCCCGCTCGCGCGGAGCGAAGATCGCCGAGGCGCCGGTGGTGATCAGGTTCGGCCAGAAGTTCGGCGCCCTGAGCCCGAAGACGGTGAAGTCCATGGCCTGGGACTCGCTCGCCGTCTTCTACCGGCTCCGCATCCTCAGTTACTACGCGCGCGCCGAGGCGCCGAAGCCGCCCGCCGGCGAGCCGCTTGTCAGCGTCGTCGTCGCCTGCCCGGAGCCGAGCTGGATGCTCGAGGAGTGCCTGTCGGCGATGGAGCGCCAGACCTGGGAGAAGTGGGAGGCAATCGTCCTGCCCGACGGCGAGGTCGACCCCGCCTTTGCCGCGAAGTACTCCGGCCGCGTCCGGTTTGTCGCCACCGGCAAGGTGCGCCCGGCGGAGAAGCGCAACCTCGGCATCCGCGAGGCGAAGGGCGAGGTGGTGGCTTTCATCGACGACGACGCCTACCCCGACCAGCATTGGATCGAGTACGCGCTCAAGTACTTTGGCGACGATTCGGTGGGCGCGCTCGGCGGACCGGGGGTGACGCCGCCAGGCGACGGCTTCCTCGCGCGGATCGGCGGGCGCGTATACGAGAACCCGCTCGTCTCCGGCTCCTACCGCTACCGCTACAGGGCCGGCGGCGTGCGACGCGACGTGGACGACTACCCGAGCTGCAACCTCTTCGTGCGCAAGCGGCTGCTGGACGCGATCGGCGGCTACCGCACCGACTTCTGGCCGGGCGAGGACACGCTCCTCTGCAAGGACATCGTCGACAGCGGCGCGAGGATCGTCTACGATCCGTGGGTGGTGGTGTGCCACCACCGCCGCCCGCTCCTCATGCCGCACCTGCGGCAGCTGGGGCGCTACGCCTTCCACCGCGGCTACTTCGTGAAGCGCTATCCGTCGAACTCGCTGCACCTGAGCTACTTCATCCCGTCGCTGTTCGTCCTCTATCTCGTCCTCGCCGCCGCGCTTGCCGTCGTCCCGACGCCGTCCGCGATGCCGGTGTGGCTCTGGTCGCTCTGGTACGGCGTCATGTGCGGCCCGCTGCTCGTCTATCTCGCGCTCCTCTTCCTGACCACCTTCACCTGGCGACTGCCGACCTGGGCCCTGACGGTCTGCGGGGTGTTCGCGACCCACGTCACCTACGGCGTCCGGTTCATCCAGGGCCTCTGCGCCAAGCGCGCCCCCTGCGAATTCATCGGCCAGGATCACGCCTCCTCCGGACGGAGTCCTGGCGCGGCAGATTGACACGTGGCGTAAGTTTTAGGTATAATTCAGTCAATGAACCGAGAAGGGAAAGCACAAAAGGAAATGAAAATCTTCCGGAACCCGGCAGGGATGCAGAAGTGGGCGAAGGCAAGGCGGCGCGCAGGCGCGAAGATCGCGCTGGTGCCGACGATGGGCTATCTCCACGAGGGCCACCTCTCGCTGATCGCGAAGGCGAAGGCCAAGGGCGCGGACGAGATCGTCGTGAGCGTGTTCGTGAACCCGGTCCAGTTCGGCCCCAACGAGGACTACGCCGCCTATCCGCGCGACGAGAAGGCCGACCTCGCGAAGTGCCGCGCCGCCGGCGCGACGGCGGTGTTCTTCCCGACCCCGGCGAACATGTACCTCGACGCCCACTCCACCTACGTGGTAGAGGAGCGCCTTTCGCAGGGCCTCTGCGGCGCGCGGCGCCCCGGCCACTTCCGCGGCGTCTGCACCGTCGTCGCCAAGCTCTTCAACCTCGTCTCGCCCGACTTCGCCGTGTTCGGCCAGAAGGACTACCAGCAGGCGCAGGTCATCAAGCGGATGGTGCGCGACCTCAACTTCGGCATCGAGATCGTGGTCGCGCCGATCGTCCGCGAGCCGTCCGGCCTCGCCCGCTCGAGCCGCAACACCTATCTCTCCGCCGACGAGCGTGCCCGTGCGCTCGCGATCTCCCGCACGCTGCGCGAGGTGAAGGCGGGCAAGGTGAAGACCGTCGCCGCCGCAGCGAAGGCGATCGCGAAGGCGGGGCTGAAGGTGGACTACGTCGAGTGCGTGGACGCGAAGACGCTCGAGCCGCGCCGCCGCATCGCCAAGGGCTGCTGCGTGCTCGCCGCCGCCTACGCCGGCAAGACCCGGCTCATCGACAACGTTGTCGTCTGAGATCTAAAGCAAGAAAGGAAAATCAAATGAAGAAACTCTTCTTCGCCGCCATCGCCGCCTCGCTGCTCGCGGGCTGCTGCCGCGAATGCGGCACCGTTGCCTCGGTGAAGTCCCCCGACGGCCGCAACGCAATCGAATTCAATGCGGTCAAAGCTACCTACCGCGTCCTCCGCGACGGCGTGACCGTGGCCGGCCCCGCGGCGGTTTCGCTCAAGCTCGATGGCCGCGAGCTCGGCGCAGGCGCGTCGCTCAAGGGCTTTTGCCGCGGCAGGCTCTCCTGCCTGGTCGCCACCCCGGTCTACAAGAAATGGGCGATCGACCTCGCCGCAAACACGCTCTTCGCCGACTACGGCGACTGGGGCGTGAGATTGGTCGCCCGCAATGACGGCGTCGCCTACCGCTTCGAGACTAAGCTCAAGGGGAAAGTTCGCGTGGTCTGGGAGTCCGCCCCGCTGGTGATTCCCGATCCCGCGGCGCGCTGCTGGTTCTCGACCACCCAATATTCCGGGTGCGAGGAGGTGATCCCGCAGGCCGTCGCCGCCGGCGAAGCATGCACCGGCACCAACAAGTTCGCGTACCTTCCCTTTGCGTACACGCTCGGCGGCAAGTACGTGGCGGTGGTGGAGTCGGACGTCTTCGACTACCCGATCCTGAACCTCGCCCGCGAGGCGAAGGGCGATGGACCGGTCGAGTTCAGTTCTACCTTCAGCCGCTGGCCGAAGTCCAGGCAGCGCATCGGCGGCTGGGGCGAACAAGTCGTGGAGACCGGCGGCCGCTGGATCCGCCCGACCGCATTCGAGGACTATCTCGTCGAGACCGAGGGGACTCGCACCTTCCCGTGGCGCGGCTTCGTGCTCGCCGACTCGCCCTCGGCGTTTGTCGGCGCCGACCTCGTGAACGCGCTCGCCCGTCCGCAGGTCGATGGCGACGACTTCAAGTGGGTGAAGCCGGGCAAGGTCGCGTGGGACTGGTGGAACTGCTTCGACAACAAGCGCATTCCCGAGAACGACGGCGTCAACACCAAGACCTACGAGCGCTTCATCGACTTCGCCCAGAAGACCGGCGTCGAGTACGTGATCTTCGACGAGGGCTGGTCCGAGCACCTCAACATCTGGAAGTTCCACCCCTCCGTCGACGTCGAGCACCTCATCAAGTACGCCAACGAGCGCGGCGTTGGGATCATCCTCTGGATGGCGTGGGCGCAGGTCTTCGGCGAGGAGGACCGCGTGGCCGAGCACTTCGCGAAGCTCGGCGCCAAGGGTTTCAAGGTGGATTTCATGGACCGCGGCGACGCCGAGGTCGAGCGCTTCCTCTGGAAGTTCGCGGAGAGCTGCCGCAAGCATCGCATGCTCGTCGACTACCACGGCGCGCACCGTCCGACCGGCATGAGCAGGGCGTACCCCAACGTGCTCAACTTTGAGGGCATCCACGGACTGGAGAACACTAAGTGGGGCGCGAAGGACCTCACAGGAATGATGGACAGCGACGTGCGCGCGGTGTACCTGCGCATGACCGCCGGCCCGATGGACTACACGCCAGGCGCGATGGACAACTACCCGGTCGACGGCTACCTCGGAGGGCGCGAGGGCCCGAAGGGCGCTCAGCCCGGCTCGGCCGGCACCCGCTGCCGCCAGATGGCGATGATGGCGCTCTACGAGGCGCCGCTCCAGATGCTCTGCGACGCGCCCACCAAGTACGAGGCCAACCCGGAGTGCTTCAAGTTCATGGCGGCGACGCCGGTCGTGTGGGCGGATTCCCGCGGACTCGCCGGCGACCCGGATTCCTTCGCGGCGGTCGCGCGCCGCGCCAAGGACGGCGCGTGGTACGCGGCGGCGATCTCCAACCGCGACGCGCACGAGTTCAAGCTCGACACCGCCGCGTTCCTCGACGGCGGCGAATGGGAGGCCGAGATCTTCCGCGACGCGCCGGAGGGCGACGCCGCGCCGACCAAATACGTCCACGAGACCAAGTCCGTCAAGGCCGGCGACCAGCTCGACATCGGCCTCGGCCGCGGCGGCGGCTTCGTGGCCAGGTTCGTCCGCAAGTAGCTGGGAGGCGAGATGACTTCCACGGTCTACATCGCGAAGAACGTCTACGGCGGGGACGGCCTCGGCCGCCTCGGCGACGGGCGGGTGGTCTTCGTCCCCGGCGCGTGGGAGGGCGAGCAGGTCAAGGCCGAGATCTTCGAGGAGAAGCCTCGCTTCGTGCGGGCGCGGCTCGTCGAAGTGGTCGAGCCGAGCCCGGAGCGCGTCGAACCTGAGGCGACGGTCGTGCCCGGCATGGTCTACGCCGGGCTCTCCGCCGCCGGCGAGAAGGCGGCCAAGGACCGCCAGCTCGCCGAGTTCTTCGAGCGTGCGCGGATCCCCGTGCCGTCGTCCGCAACCGTCGAGGGCGGTCCCCAGCTCGCCTACCGCAACAAGGCGGTCTACCACTTCGCCCGCCAGCGCGGAAAGTGGGCGCTCGGCTACCGCGCCGAGCCCGGGCACGAAATCGTCGACGTCGAGTCGGATCCGCTGGTGGTGCCGGCGATCGACGCGGCGCTTCCCGAGATCCGCCGCGGCGTGATGCGGCTTTTAACCCAAGGCTCCGAGGCGGTGCGCAAGTCGGTCGAGCGCCAGGGCAACGTCACCGTCAGGTGGACGCGCAAGAGCGGCGTCAAGTGGTGGGTAGGCGACGCGCCCGCCGACCTTGTCCTCAAGGAAACCACGCTGGGAATCGACTTCGAGGTGCCGGCGGACGGTTTCTACCAGGTGAACCCGGCGGTCTCGGAGCTGCTCGCGCAGGCGGTTGTCGACGAATACCGCCGCGGCGCGAATGCGGCGCCGGAGCTCATGGACCTCTACTGCGGCGTCGGAGTCTTCGGCATCCTCTGCCGTCCGCCGAAGCTCGTCGGCGTCGAGTCCGGCCGCCAGGCCGTCGCCTTCGCGAAGCGCAACGCGGCGATCCACAAGGTCCAGGCCGACTTCTTCGCCGACCAGGTTGGCCGCGCCGTGCGGCGCCTCAAGGCCGGCGAGCGGACGACGGTGATCGTCGATCCGCCGCGGGGCGGGCTGGAGCACGGCGTCGTGAAGTGGCTCGCGCACTCTCGCACGCCGCGGGTCATCTACGTCTCCTGCGACCCGGCGACGCTGATCCGCGACCTGAAGGGGCTTGCGGGCGCATACTCCGTCGCCTCGATCCGCCGGTTCGAGATGTTCCCGCGCACCGCCCGCTTCGAGACCCTGGTCGTCCTGGAAAGACATCCTTCTCTCACAGCAGCCAGTAATCAGTAACCAGTAACCAGCAGCCAGTAGCCAGTGAATGAGGAGGGTAATGTCCGTTTCCCACTGGACGCTGATAGTCGGTTGCTGAGCCGCTTCCAACCTGGTTCCGGCGAACCACGAACCACGAATATGGTATAATACACACTCTTAGCTTCTCCAGGAAGACAGCGAAGAGGTTGAAGTGAGCAATAAAAGTCATTATCTGGGCATAGACATCGGGTCGACGACCTTCAAGGCCGTCCTCATGTCCGGCGACGGCAAGGTGGAGCGCACGGTCTACCGGCGCACCCAGCCGGTCGAGAGCGGCAAGGTGGCCTGCACCGGCCACTGCTCGGCGTGCGGCTGCTGCAGCGGCGGCTCGGTGAAGAAGCTCGCGCTCGAGTTCCTGCGCGCGGCGGGGATTTCGTTCAAGGACGTCGACGCAATCGTCGTCACCGGCAGCCAGATCGTCGAGGACACCCGCCGGTTCATTCCGTTCGACTTCCAGGTCAGCGAGGTGACGGCCCACGTCGCCGGCGCGAAGTTCCTCCACCCCGACGTCGACGCGATCATCGACTGCGGCGGCCAGGACTCGAAGTGCATGGTCTACAATCCGACCATGAAGCTGTGGACGAGCATGATGAGCGGCGTCTGCGCGGCGGGCACGGGGAGCTTCCTCGACTCGGTGGCGCAGAAGCTCGGCGTCAAGGTCGAGGACGTGGCCGACAAGGTGAACTACGAGTCCAACACCGAGTTCAGCTCGGTCTGCGCCGTCCTCTCCGCGACCTCGATCAACAAGTTCAAGAACCGGGTGCCGATCGGCGACCTCCTGGCCGGCGCGTGCAAAGCGCAGGCGCGCACGATCCTCAACTCGGTGGGGCAGCTCCTCGTCAACGCGCCCGGGCGCAAGATCCTCTTCCAGGGCGGCGTCGCGTTCAACAAGGCGGTGGCGTTCTTCCTGAAGAAGCTCACCGGCAGCGAGATCGTGATCCCCCAGTACCACGAGGTGATGGGCGCGCTCGGCGCGGCGGTCATCGCGATGCGCCTCCACGACCTGAGGGAGAAGGGCAAGCTCGACCTCGCGAAGGTGGAGTACGAGCCGACCCGCGGCAAGTCGACGTTGCTGCGGATCAAGTCCACCAAGCGCGACTTCTTCTCGCACGACCCCTCGAAGCCGCTGGTCTGGCGCAACCTCTTCTTCCCGGCCGAGATCCTCAACGCGATGGGCTGCCGCATCCGCACCCTCGAGACGTACGCCGCGCTCTTCGGCCGCCGCGCCGACAAGGTGAAGGAGGCCCTTGGGCGCGCCGCGCAGAAGGGCTTCGACGGCCAGACCTGCTCGTTCCTGCGGATGCTCGAGGGCATGGAGCTCGACAAGCCGGACTTCGTGGTCTCCACCGTGCAGCCGTGCCAGCAGGCGGAGCGCGTCTTCGCCGACCTAGTGCGCGAGCACGGCATCCCGGACCGGCTCTACTCGCTGCAGACCCCGGTGAACTCCCAGGCCCGCAACGCAGTTGAGACGGTGGCGGACGGCCTCGCCGAGGCGGTTTCGGAGATGGAGAAGGCGTTCGGGCGCAAGCTCGACCCCGGCCGGCTCGAGGAGGCGTGCGTCCTCTCCAACGAGGCGGCCGACCTCGCGCGCAAGTGCGCCGACCTGAGGTTCACCTCGCCGCCGCTCGTCCGCGGCTCGGAGGCGATCTACAACGCGGTCGTGTTCTCCCAGCTCTGGGGCACGCAGGACCTCGTCGACATCCAGAAGGCCTACTACGAGGAGCTCCTCGCCAAGAAGGCGTGGGCCGAGCAGCGCTACTCGATCGACGATACCCACCGCCTGCTGTGGCTCCACCTGCCGCCGTTCTACGACACCAAGCACCTCGACTTCATCGAGACCACCTGCAACGCGCCGATCGTCTTCGAGGAGACGAACTTCGTGGGCTGGGGCCCGCTCGACCCGAAGGACCCCTACCGCTCGCTCGCGCGCAAGCTGCTGGAGTCCGGCTTCCTCGACCCCGCGCTCCGCGTCGAGTACGTGAAGCGCGCGGTGCCCGCCGGCCGCTTCAACGGCGTCATCCTCTACACCCACGGCTTCGGCCGCTGCTCGCTCGCCGACCGCGCGCTCTCCAAGCACCTCCGCGAGACGCTCGACTCGATCGGCGTGCCGCTCCTCGCGCTTGAGGGCGACTGCATGGACGCGTCGATCGACCCGTGCTCGACGACGACCAAGATCTCGTCCTTCGTCGAGGCGCTCAACCTCAACCGCTACGGCAACATCTTCGGCAAGGTCAAGGAGTGAAGGACCCGCGCATGGAATACGAAAGCACCATCGGCCTCGAGACGCACGTCCAGCTCAGGACCAAGACCAAGATGTTCTGCTCCTGCCTGCTGAAGACGGGCTGCGAGCCGAACACCAACGTCTGCCCCGTCTGCCTCGGCTACCCGGGTGCGCTCCCGGTCATGAACCGCGAGGCGGTGAAGCTCACGGTTATGTCTGGCCTGATGCTCGGCTGCCGCGTGAACCCGCACGCCACCTTTGACCGCAAGAACTACTTCTACCCCGACATGGCCAAGGACTACCAGATCTCCGAGAACGGCAGTCCCCTCTGCATCGGCGGCGGGGTGGAGATCACGCGCCCCGACGGCACCAAGAAGCTGATCCGCATAAACCACATCCACCTCGAGGAGGACGCGGCGAAGATCAACCACTACGCCTCCACCTCGGGCGTCGACTTCAACCGCGGCGGCACTCCCCTGATGGAGATCGTCTCCGAGCCGGACATGGAGTCGGCCGACGACGCGATCGCCTATCTCACCGCGCTCCGCGAGATGCTGGTCTACGCGGGGGTGAGCGACTGCAACCTCGAGGAGGGCAACATGCGCTCCGACGTCAACATCTCCATCCGGCCCAAGGGCGCGAAGGAGCTGGGGACGAAGGTCGAGATCAAGAACATGAACTCCTTCTCCGGCATCCACGCCGCGCTCGAGCACGAGGCGAGGCGCCAGCGCGAATGCGTGGCGCACTCCATCCCGATCGTGCAGGAGACGCGCCGCTGGGACCCGGAGGCGATGGAGACCGCCTCCATGCGTTCGAAGGAGAACGCCCACGACTACCGGTATTTCCCGGAGCCGGACCTGGTGCCGGTGGAGCTCTCCAAGGCCGAGGTCGAGGAATGGCGCGCGCTCCTCCCCGAGCTGCCGGAGCGACGCCGCGCGCGGATGGTGGAGGAGTACGGCATCGCCGAGTACGACGCCGGGGTGCTCTCCCAGCACAAGGAGAACGCCGACTGGTTCGAGGCCGCCGCGAAGGGGCTCGACCGCAAGCTCGCCAAGCAGCTCTGCAACCTCTTCATGGGCGACGTGATGGCGCTGATGAACGCGAGCGGCAAGGCGATCGGCGAGTGCGCGATGAAGCCAGCCGACCTCGCCGCGCTCGTCCGCCTCGCCGCGGCGGGCACGATCAACGGCCCTACGCTCAAGGAGCTCCTCCCGGAGATCTTCGAGAATGGCGGCGACCCGGAGGCGATCGTGAAGGAGCGCGGGCTCGGCGCGGTGAGCGACGCTTCCGCCCTGGAGGCATTCGTTGAGCAGGCGATTGCCGCCAACCCGAAGAGCGTGGCCGACTTCAAGGCCGGCAAGAAGGCGGCGGCCGGCTTCTTCGTCGGCCAGGTGATGAAACTCTCGAAGGGCAAGGCCGACCCGAAGGTCGTCGGCAAGCTCGTCGCCGAAAGGCTCGCGAGGTGCTGAGGTTCGTCTCCATCGCCTTCGCCGCGCTGGCGCTGGCGGCCGCCGCCGGCTGCCGCGGCTTCGACATCGCCCAGACCTGCATCTTCGCGGACGAGGACGGGAATGTGGTCACGGTCGGCTACGGCAGCGCCGAGAAGCCCCACACGAACACCTACGTCAATCCGTTCACCAAGCAGGAGATGGAGTTCAAGTCCACCCTCGCCGTGGAGGTGGAGCTGCCCGACGGCGACTCCTTCGTCGCCTGGCGATGCATGAACTTCGAGCGGTCGGGAACCATGTACCGGACGGACAACGGCCGCTGGATGTTCCACGCCAACGGCTTCACCTCGTCGATCTACGAGCGCCGTCCCGACGGCGGCTACAACCTGGTCTTCAACGGAGTCCTCTGCGAGGCGCCGAAGTCGGACCGCACCGGCGACGACAAGTGGCGCAAGATGAAGAAGGACGCGAAGGGGAAGTGGCGGTGAGCGACACGGCCGCAAACCCCCTCGACAACATCCGGGTGGTGCTGGTCGGCACCCTCTACACCGGCAACGTCGGCTCCAGCTGCCGCGCCATGGCCAACATGGGGATAAGGCACCTGAGGCTCGCCGCGCCGAACCTCCAGAACTCCTGGGAGGAGGGCGAGCGCCTCGCCGTGCACGCGACCGACATCCTCGCCGCGCGCGAGGAGTTCCCGTCGCTTGAGGCGGCTGTCGCCGACTGCGTCGCCGTCGTCGGCACCACCGCGCGCGAAGGGCTCTACCGCCAGCACGTCAAGGCGCCGCGCGACTGCGCCTCCGACATCCTCTCCGTCGCCGCCACCGGACCGGTCGCGCTCGTCTTCGGCCGCGAGGACAAGGGGCTCCTCAACGAGGAAATCGCCCAGTGCACCCACCTCGTGCGGATTCCGGTGGACGAGGGCTACACTTCGCTCAACCTCTCGCAGGCCGTGCTTCTCACCTGCTACGAGCTCTTCGCCGCGTCCGGCCGCTACGTGCCTCCGCACGAGAAGGCGCCGCCCGCGCCACAGGCCCAGAAGGCGCAGCTGAACAAAAACTGGGCCGCCATGCTCCGGGAAATCGGCTTCATGAAGGAGGAGCAGACCGACCACTTCATGCAGGGCTTCCAGCGCGTCTTCTCGCGCGGGGTGGTGACCAAGGACGACGCCGCGCTGATGCTCGGCGTCGCCCGCCAGGCCGTGTGGGCGGCGAAGAACCATGCGTGACGTTGCCTTCAGCTGCGACGACGGCGGCGTCCCCTACCTGAAGACGGCGGTGTGGTCGCTCCTCTCCCGCTACGCCGGCAAGGATCCGCTCAGGGTCAACGTGTTCGAGGGCTGGGGCGGGCACTCCGCCGCGCACAAGGCGGAGCTGGCGGAGCTGGTCGGCCGCTTCGCCGGCGCGACGCTGCGCTACGTCGACGTCGAGCAGCCGCTCAAGCCCTACGCGGACGCCATCGCGCCGCGCCCCGGCTCGCGCTGGAACGTATTCACCTGGACGCCCGTCTTTACCCCGCTGCTGATTCCCGACGCGACTGGCAACGTGATCCACTTCGACATCGACATGCTCTTCAACGCCGACGTCTCGCCGCTCTTCGAGCTCGATCTCTCCGGGGACGGCGGCGAGCCGTTCCTCGTCGCTTGCGCCTACGAGTACGACAAGTTCGGCGACAACGCCGGCCGCGAGATCTGGGAGAAGGGCATCCTGCCGCCGGAAGCAGAGCGCTACTTCAACACCGGCGTCCTGGTGTTCAACTCCGAGGCCTGCCGCGCCGAGCGCACCTGGGACCGGATCGTCGAGTGGTACCGCGCCCACTACGACGTCGCCGACCGCATCGAGCAGGACGCCTGGAACGCGCTCTACTGGCGGCGGGTGAAGCCGCTTGAGGTGAGGTGGAATTTCCACGACCGCAACCTCAAGGGCTACGCGCGCTGGCCGCTGAACGCGAAGTACTGGCTCGGCAACACCCCGCGCGAATGCATGGAGGCGGCGGTGAACCCGGCGATTCTCCACTTCTGGGGGCCGAAGAAGCCGTGGAAGCCGTCGCACCGCCCCTACCGTGGCCTCTACCACCGCGCCATGCGCGAGGTGGGGCTCAAGCCGCCGCGGGAGCAGCTGCTCGTCCCCTGGTACGACTTCGTCAATGCCTGCGACATGGCGGCGGTGAAGGACACCCTGCGCATTCCCGCCGACTACTACCCGCGCGCCGGGTTCAACCGCGCCGCGATGGTTGCCGCCGCCCGCCGCCGCCGCCTCGTGAAGGCGGTCGTGCGGGTGCTGCTGGTGCCGTTCGAGTGGCTGGCCATCGGCATCGGCCTCGCCACTTTGCCTTTCGTCGGTCGGCGGACGATGCAGCGGCTCTGCGACTTCGCGGCCGGCCTCATGTACCTCTTCGACCGGAAGGGGCGCCGCCGCGCGCTCGCGAACCTGCGCGTCGTCCTCGGCACCGCGAAGGGGAACGAGGGCACCTTCTTCTTCGACGCCGCCAAGGCGAAGTACGACCCGACCCCACGCGAGCGCAAGGTTGTGCGCGGCGCCTACCGCAACATGGCCCGCGCCGTCGGACACGCGTTCTGGACCTCGCGCCGCGCCGCGGAACGCGTGCGCGTGGCCGGCGAGATGAGCGCCGAGTGCGTGGCGAAGCTGCGCGGGAGCCGTCCGGCGATCACGGTGTCGGGGCATATCGGCTGCTGGGAGATCCTCTCGCAGCTGGCGCAGCTCGAAGGCCATTCGATGATGTCCGTCGCCAAGGACATCGGCACCCGGGCGATGACCGCGCTGCTCGCGCGGGCGCGGCGCTCGGCGGGGCAGGAGATCGTCCCCGCCGCCGGCGCGTTCCGTCCGCTCCTCGCCGGCATCCGCGCCGGCAAGTCGCTCGGGCTCCTCGTCGACCAGCGCGTCTCGCCTGACGACGGCGGCATCTGGGTCAGGTTCTTCGGCCGCCCGGTGCCGGTCTCCGCCGCGCCGGCGTTCTTCGCCAGCCGCACCAAGGCTCCGATCCTCGTCGCCTGGTCGCGTCCGCTCGCCGACGGCCGCTACCGCTGCGAGTTCCTTGACCGCATCGCGCCAGAGGAGGCGAAGGACGTCTGGTCGGCAACCCAGCGCATCACCCACGACCTCGAGTGCGTCATCATCCGCCATCCCTCGCGCTGGGTGATGAACTACAATCTCTTCGGCACGTTCCCCACCCCCGCCGACCTCGAGACCCTCGCCTCCCGCGAGCGCGCCCTCTAATCCCGCGCACAGAGCGGCAAATTTTGGTATAATACGCCATATAAGAACTATGGCATTGCCGCTGAACATAGACGACTTGATTCATCAGCGCAAGGTAGAGAGTGCGAGGATAGAATACAAGAAGGACTGGAACCCCGAAAAGGTGCTCCATTCGGTCTGCGCATTCGCAAACGACATCGACAACTGGGGTGGAGGCTACATAATCATCGGGGTGGAAGAGAAGAACGGTCAGCCGGTCTTGCCGCCGAATGGAATCCGCAAGGAGTCGGTGGATGCCGTAAACAAGGAGCTTCTGAACGTCTGCAACTTGATTGAGGGGCGGTATGTCCCCGTCGTCTCGCACGAAGTGTACAATGGGGCGGACATCCTTGTGCTGTGGTGTCCGGCGAGCGCGGTGCGTCCGCACAAATGCCCGGTGGTGATCGCGAAGAATGCCAAGAGCGAGAAGGCGTACTACATCCGCAAGGCTAACTCCACGATTCGGGCTAATGCGGAAGAGGAGCGAGTGCTTTTCGAGTATGCCGGGAAGGTGCCGTTCGACGAGCGCCCGAACATGCGCGCCTCGGTTTCGGACATCCGCATGTCGTTGCTGCTGCCGTTTCTGGAGTCGGTCGGGAGCGAGCTCGCGAAAGACGCCGCCACGCGAAGCGTTGCCGATGTCGCGCGTGACATGCTGTTATTGGAGGGACCTCCCGAAGACGAGCATCCCATCAACGCGGCGCTCATGTTCTTCAACGAGCATCCCGAGAAGTTCTTCCGCTATGCGTGGATCGAGGTCGTGGACAAGCCAGACCCGACCGGGCAGGGGATGGAGGAGCAGACGTTCAAGGGACCGCTGGACGTGCAGCTACGCGCCGCGCTCAACTACATCAGCGGCGCGGTGCTGAAGGAGAAGATATTCAAGCACGACGACCGCGCCGAGGCCGACCGGATATGGAACTATCCATACGCTGCCGTGGAGGAGGCGCTTGCCAACGCCGTCTATCACCGCAGCTACGAGCCGTGTGCTCCTGTGGAGGTGACGATTACGCCGACGCAGCTTGAAATTTCCAGTCTTCCGGGGATGGACCGCTCGATTACAGACGCCAACCTCAAGGACTTCAATATCCGCAGTAGATTCTACCGCAATCGCCGCATCGGGGAGTTCCTCAAGGAGTTAGATCTTGCCGAAGGGCGCAATACTGGAATCGGGAAGATTGTACGCGCAATGCGCGAGAACGGATCGCCCGACCCGCAGTTCTACAATCCCGAAACCCGTTCCTTCATGACCGTTATCCTGCCGATTCACGAGGCATTTAAGGCTGATGCGGTGAAGATAGAGACAGAAACTGTGGTGAAAACCGGTATGAAAACAGATGCTGGCACTGTAAATGGCACTGTAAATGGCACTGTAGAAGATCAGGCATCACCATTTAACCTTGCGAGTAGGATAATTGAGGCCATAAAGTCGAACAGTAGAATTACCTATGATGCATTGGCTGTTGCGACAGGAGCTTCTCGGCGCACAATTAGTCGAGAAATTAAGATGCTTTCTCAACAAGGGATTCTGAGGCGTATCGGTTCAGACAAGACCGGTCATTGGGAAGTCGTGAAGTGAGCCCACGCGCCGTGAGATTTGGTATAATACGCAACAAAAGGATTTCATGAAACTTAAACTGCAAATGAAAGGAACAAGCTAAGCAGCAACAAGTGCTCTGCCTGGATTGTAAAAGTGAGAAAACAGGTCTGACCTGAATTATCACTTTTAGAACGAGGTGGGGTGATAGATTTCCCGCGTGTGCGGTAGGGTTGCGACAATGCGTAGCTGCCATCCGCCGCGTCTGGGCGCGTCACGAGAAAGACCTGAGAATCCAACTCGACATAACGACGCAACGAAAAGGACACTGCCGTCCGTGCAGTTTCGCCTCCTTCGGTGTATCGTTATAGGTTCTCTCAGGCACCTCTCGTGATGCATCGGAGGAGGTGTTATTTTTTCCCGCGCCAAATCCGACTGTAACGAGGATGGGGAATGATAACTCAAGAAAGGTGGTGTGGCATGGTTGATATACTGGCGGAACTGGTGAAGAAGGTGTACGCGGGGAAAGTGGCCATGTTCTTCGAAAAGGTGAAGGCACTGAACTTGACGGATGTTGAACTGGCAGCAGTTCCGTCATTGTTTCTCCCTGGGTGGGGAGAAAGGTATTCATCATCTTGCTTTAAGGTGGCAATAGCCGGAAAAGAGACATGGGATTGGGGAACCGATATAGGTGATTCGCTGAAGTGTGATCTTGAGGCGCATGAAAATGGGCGATATGACATCATGGCCTCTTGCAGACGTTTTAGAGACGAAGGACCTGCGAAATGGTACAACACATTCTGGCAGTATCCTGCAACAGCGTTGGGAAAACTGTTTGGATGTACTCGCGACGAGGTGCTACAGAAAGACGGTCCACTGCTTCGCAGTATTGCGTGGTTTAACGGCCATGCGATTGAGACAAAAGACTCCAAAGGTGTAAAGGACGATATTTCAGAAGAAAAGATGAGGTTGATTCAGGATGCGGCTGATGAATCTGGGTTGAGCGATTTCGAGACATTTACAAGTGTGTTTCGGCCTAATGTGATTATGTATTTCTACAGAAATCAGAGCCTTGTTCCGGATCGGAATTTTCCTTCTGACATTGAACATACGCAAGATTGGGGTCCTCATAATCTGGTGAAGGAGTTGCGTATTGGTGGGCGCACACTAATGTTGCAGTTGCCGCATACGACATATCTTGCACAAAAGCATATTTCACAAGCGTATGTGGCCGATCTCATCTGCGATGTGTTGAAAGCGAGGAATATTCGTGTCGCGCTTTGTGATAAGGATGCCGCACTTGATTTTTATCGGATGAATGCCGTTGAATGGATGGCATGGGTTGAGTTTGTTCGAAATGAGTCGCAAAAATACCCTGATATGGACAATAAGACTCTCGCACGTCACCTTATTGCTGTAGTCGCGTGCGAACTTGCAAAGTGCAATGCGACAATGAATGCACAAACGCTCGTCCTTATCTTGAATGAAGTTGACAGGTTTCGACATGATAACTGGCAGTATTCTCCGGAATGTCGCGGCCCGTGTTCAAGTGTTCGAGGTGCATGGAATGAGTACGTAAATAATGGCAAGAATGAAGAGGCGGAATGGATTGCGCGGGCGTTTACAAAGCTAAATGGGTGTTTTGCTTATGAATAATGCAGTAATGTTGTGCTCATGGCGGCGTCATTTTTGTAATCATGATCACATCACAAGGCCGACAGTTGTCAATTTGCGAGTTCAGCAAATCATAGACATGCTTTAATATGGCGCAAGGAGGTGTTCGGTGAAAGAGTGGAAATCATTGATGTTCGCCGCGTGTGCCGTAGTGACGGCATGCGCGGCGTGTGGCGCGGAGATACGTGATGTAACCGCAAAGCAGCGATATCCATGGAACGGCAAGGTGGATATTACGTATGAAGTTGTTGGTGATATGTCGGAAGGTTTGCCATGGTGGAAATGTCCGATGCTTGAGGTGTCGATGGCCGACCAAGTGGATGGGACGCGCTATGTTGCTGCTACCAACGCATTGACTGGTGACACTGGTTTTGATGAAGGAATGCATCATTTGGTTTGGGATTTGAAGGCGCAAGGTTTTGGTTTTAAATCAGATGATGTGGTGTTCACGGTGGCATATTCTGAAATAATCAATCCAGTGTGTACCTATTGCGTAATTGACCTTTCAGCTGGATCGAGCGCGGCATCATACCCAGTATCATATCTTGCGGAGCCGCCAAGCGGCGGATTCAATGTTAGTGAGTACAAGACGACAAAGCTTGTGTTGAAGTTCATTGAGGCAGGCTCGTTCAAGAATGTAGGCCCTTATGATGTCACGCTTACGAAGCCGTTCTACTGTGGTCTGTTTGAAGTAACTCAGAAGCAATGGGAAATGGTGATGGGAAGCAACCCTTGCTCGTCAACCTCATACGGCAAAGGAAATAGTTATCCAGTGCATTATGTTTCATACAATATGATTAGGGGTAGCTCTGCAGGAGCAGGATGGCCAGCGTCCTCTGCAGTGGGTTCGTCGTCGTTCTTGGGCAAGCTCCGCGTACGGACGGGCCGTGACTTCGATCTGCCTACTGAAGCGCAGTGGGAATATGCCTGCCGAGCGGGAACGACTACTACCTATAGCTACGGCGATTCAGCCAACGGAAGTTATATGTGGTATTCCAATAACTCCAGTTCAACGTCGCATGAAGTTGGTGCGAAGTTGCCGAATCCATGGGGGCTCTATGACATGCACGGTAATGTATGGGAGTGGTGTCTTGACTGGTACGGCGGTCTGTCAGGTGGTACAGATCCTAAGGGTTCTTCCTCGGGGTCGGGCCGTGTGATACGCGGCGGCAGCTGGAACAACGGTGCGTCCATCTGCACCTCGTCCAACCACCGCGGCGTCGACCCGTCGTACGAGGGCATCAACGGCTTCCGCCTTGTCGGAACCCTGTCTGAATAAAGAGCAGTAGTACAAAAGCGAGCGAAGGGTCGAAGTTGTGGCCACGCCGAAAGTGTTGGAAGGAGGATTAAGTGATGAAGAAGTCAATGTTCATAGTGGCGGCAATGATGATGGCTGGAATGGCTGTTGGCGATGTCATATGCGCGGGCGATAGTACGCCTGTTTCGATTGACACTCGAGCTGAGCCGATTGTCGATGTTATCAATATATCGTGGAATCCCGCGTGGATTGGAGGCGACGCGAATGGGACTGTTGTCATTACAGACAATGGCGAAGAGGTGTGGCGCGAGACTGGCGCAGGTGAGTTTTTGCATACGCTTTCTGGTGTCGGACGACACGAACTAACCTACACGACATACATTGATGGAATTGCGCAGGATGAGGTATATGTGGTTACAGTATTCCAGGGCTGGAAGTATGAAGTTGCGGATGGAAGCGTGGTGATGGTTGAGGCTTCACAGAAACATGGTGATGTTGTAATCCCAGAAGAAATTGATGGTCGTGTAGTGACTGGTATTGGAGCAAGTGCATTCAAAGATTGTACTGATTTGACGAGTGTTACGATGCCTGGCAGTGTGACGAGTATTGGAGATTATGCATTTGCTGGCTGCAGAGGGCTTACAAGCGTAATTATCCCGAATAATGTGACAAATGTCGGGGATTCTGCATTCTTGGGCTGTGATAGATTGGTATGTGTAACGTTGCCGTGGCATCTCTTAACAGTCGGATCAAGTGATTGGCTACTGTCGAGAAATGACTGGGCATTGGTAGCAACTGATTCAGATGGTATGGAGGGATATCGCTCGGCGGCAATTGGCCGCGACGCTTCATCGGCTATGATGTTGACGCTTGTTGGAGCGTGTGACTTTGCCTTCGACTGGAAGGTGTCAAGCGAACCAGGACATGATTATCTACGTTGGTATTTGGATGGGGTAGAGATGGGTAGAATAAGCGGAACGAATGGTACGTGGAATACTGTGTCCGTTTCGATGCCGGCAGGGGAACATACAATCAAGTGGAGCTATTCAAAAAATGGTAGCGGCACTTCTGGTTCCGACTGTGGTTGGGTGCGAGTCCCTACCAAGATGAAAGGATCGGTGAGGATCGCTGATCTGTTCCCTGATTCCTATGCCGTCCTAAATTCTGTGATGTTGACAGGAATGGCAACGGAGATTCCTGGCCATGCATTTAATGGTTGCGCGTCCTTGACGGCCATAGACATCCCTTTATCGGTGACAAATATTGGAATGGCAGCATTTGCCGGCTGCAGTGGGCTTACGAGCGTGACGATACCGAATAGCGTGAAAAGCATCGGAGATTCTGCATTCAATGGTTGCGGTGGGCTTGAAGATATGTCGCTGCCGTTTGTTGGGGCGCGACGTGGCAACAGTGGAACGGCGGATTCCGTTTTCGGCTACATTTTCGGCACGTCGGCATTTAATAGTGGACAGAAGGTTGAGCAGTATTACAGCCCCAGACCACACGACGGCTTCTTTTACACAATTTCATACTACATTCCGGCATCGCTGACAACGGTCGCGATAACCGATGAGACGATATTAGATTTCGGCGCGTTCTCCGGCTGTAGCGGACTGACAAGCGTGACGATACCTGGCAGCGTGACGAGCATAGGACAGTATGCGTTCGACGGCTGCAGCGGGCTGACGAGCGTGACGATTGGCAATAGCGTGACGAGTATCGGGGAAATGGCGTTCTATGGTTGCAGAGGGCTTACGAGCGTGACGATTCCAAACAGCGTGACGAGTATCGGGGAACTGGCATTCTATGGTTGCAGTGGACTTATGAGTGTGACTATACCGCAATACGTGTGCGTCAATGGATTCTCGTCAGCATTTTCATCTTCATATTCGAAAATCACCAAAATAGTTATTTCAGACGGCGTGACAAGTATCGGGTCTTCCGCTTTCTCTGGCTGCTATGGGCTTGCGAGCGTGACTATCCCGGATAGCGTGACGAATATCGGGTCTTCTGCTTTCTCCAGCTGCCGCGGGCTAACGAGCATAACGATACCGAACGGTGTGACGAGTATCGGGAAAGATGCGTTCTACAATTGTAGCGGGCTTACGAGCGTGACGATGCCTAACTCGGTGACTATTATTGGGGAAGATGCGTTCCGTGGTTGTAGCGGACTTGCGAACGTGGTGATACCTGATAGCGTGACAAGCATCGGGTCTTCTGCATTCTACGGTTGTAGCGGGCTTACGAGTGTGACGATACCCGATAGTGTGACGAGCATTGGCAATTGTGCGTTCTCTGGCTGTAGCGGACTGACAAGCGTGACGATACCTGGCAGCGTGACGAGCATAGGACAGTATGCGTTCGACGGCTGCAGCGGGCTTACGAGTGTGGAGATACCGAACAGTGTGACGAGCATCGGGTTTTCTGCGTTCTCCGGCTGTAGTGGGCTTACGAGTGTGACAATACCCAACAGCGTGACGAGCATAGGACAGTATGCGTTCGACGGCTGCAGCGGATTAACGAGTGTAACGATACCCGACAGCGTGATTGGTATAGGTAGCGGTGCGTTCTCGGGTTGCGGCGGATTAATGAGCATAACGATGCCGCAAGTTGTCTGCGACATGGGGCTTTCGGCGGTTTTTCCTGCGGTGTATCAGACGATATCAAGTGTGCATATCTCGGACAGCGTTACGAATATCGCTGACTATGCTTTTGCTGGGTGTACGAATTTGCAGACGGAAGTGTGGGGAGGGTACAAGGTGTTGGATGGATGGCTGATTGGCTATACGGACGAGGCGGAGGAGACGATTCCAGATGCCGACAAGCTGAAAGGGATTTGCAGCGAGGCGTTGAAGGGTTGCACTGCGTTGAAGCGGCTGGAGTTCGGCGACGACTCGCGACTGGTGTCGGTCGGCGCGGAGGCACTGAAGGGTTGCACCGAGCTGAAGACGCTCGTCCTGCCGCCGAGTTTGACGCGGATCGGCGACGAGGCGTTTATGGGCTGTTCGTATCTCGACAACGTAATCGTGCCGGGAGGCGTCAAGTCTATCGGTAACCGCGCGTTCAAAAATTGCACCGGCTTTACCTGGGCGCAGATCGAGCATGGCGTGGAGTCCATTGGAGATGAGGCGTTCTATGGTTGTTGGCGGATTACGGAGGTGGATATTCCATCGTCTGTGGCGTGGATTGGTGACAATGCCTTTGGCGGCGACAGCTCGATAACCAAGGTTGCGCTACGCGGCGACATCAGAAAGATGTCCGAGATATTTTCGACTTATGATCAGATCACCGAAGCGACGGTCAAGCCTGGAACCGACGCGATAGAAGATGGACTGTTCAGTGGATGCTCGCGGTTGAAGAAGGTGTTTTTCCTTGGTAACAGCCCAGCGCTCCAGAACGGAGGAAGGAATCTCTATGATGGAACGATTGAAGATTATTGGGAATACAACAACGATTCACATCAATGGGAGTCTGTCTCTCTTGTCACATATGTTGACAAGGATTCGACTGGATGGGACGGCACGCCTGGTTCACACACATTACCGATGATGTGGCCGCTTGAGGGCGACTACCGCCGCGAAATCAGGTATACTGATTCCATCATCACTCCTTGCTCGGTTGCGTTTGACGCGAATGGCGGGACGCCGAAGACACAGAATGTTAAGCAGCGGTCGGAAGAGCTGTTTGTGCTGCCGGCGGAGCCGAAGCGCGCGGACCACCTGTTTATGGGCTGGTGGACGGCGAAGGACGGCGGCGTGAAGGTGACTGATGAGACGGTGTTTTTGACAGGCGTGTACGAGACGCTTTACGCGCACTGGCAGCTTGTCGATCTCGGGGAGCCGGAGATCGACGACATCACCGCCGATGGCGACGGGTCGTTCAGCATGAAGCTGGACGACGAATGGCTCGTCCTCTCCAGGCTGGCGGTGAAGGGCTTGCCGTCCGGCCTGAAGTTCGACGCGAAGACGGGCGTCATCTCCGGCAAGGCGACGAAGCCGGGGACGTACAAGGTGACGGTGAGCGCGACGAACGCGACGCTGAAGAAGACGGCGACGGCGGAGTTCGAGATCGTGGTGCCGAACCTGACGAGCGAGAAGCTGCCGGGGCTGAAGGCGGAGACCTGCGCATACGACGTGGTGACGTGCGGCGTCGCGTTCCCGACGAATCTCGTGGATTGCTCGCCCGCGTCCGGCTGGACGGTGAAGGCGGCGGGTCTGCCGGCGGGGCTCAAGTTCACGGCGAAGGACATCGTCGACTCCAAGACCAAGGCAGTGACCGTCCCCGCGAACACGATCTACGGCGTTCCGACGAAGGCGGGCACCTTTACCGTCACTTTCACGGCGTCGAAGCGGGGCGAGCAGAACCAGGTCGCGACGATAACGCTGCGCGTCGAGGCGCTGCCGGCGTGGGCGCAGGGGACATTCACGGGGTACGTCGCCGGCGATGGCGGCGACTGCGGCTCCGCCACGATGACAGTCGCGGCGAACGGAAAGGTCAGCGGCAAGATAGCGCTCGGCGGCACGAACTGGACCTTCAGCGCGACAAGCTACACGGCTGTCGAATGTCCTCAGTCGGATGCCTCCACGACTAATTTTGTCGTCGAGGCGGCGGCGAAGGCCGGCAAGGTGGAGCGGGCGATTGAACTTGCGGTGTCGGCCTGCGACGGAGGCCCGGCCGGAACCGCCCTGGTGAACGGCGCCGCAACAGGCGGTTTCGTCGACGGCAGCGCCTCGCTTGCCGCGTGGCGCAACATGTGGAAGGACAAGTCGACGGCGACCGCGGCAAAGGCGGTGATCGACCCGTTCATCGGCGTGTACACGGCGGCGGTCGCGGACGGCGCGGACTACGGCAGCGGCTACCTGTCGCTGACGGTCGGCAAGGACGGCAACGTGAAGGCGACCGGCAAGCTCGCGGACGGCACGAGCGTGAGCGCTACATCGCCGCTCATGTACGACGAGCCCGAAGGGTGGTTTGTCGTGCTGTACGCGGCTCCGTCCGCGTACAAGGGCGGCAGCTTTGCCGCGGCGGTCGGGTTCGGAGAACGGCTGACTCCTGTTCTCTTCGTGCCGCAGTGGACGAGCCGCAACCCGCAGGCGACGGGCGAGTACGGCGAAGGGTTCGCTCGCGTTGTTGATCTGGACGGCGCGTACTATAACAAGCTCGACACGCTGCGCAAATACTACGAGTCGCTGCGGCTCGGGCTCAACGGCGCGCCGGAGCTTGGCTTCGTCCTCAAGGAGACGGCGCTTAACGAGCTGGGCAGGAAGACGACGGCAAGCTCTGCTTCGACGGCGTCGGCCGTCGACACGCTCTTGCATGACGATCTCACTGCGACGGTGGACGCGAACGGCAAGCTCGTCGTCGCCAAGGCGACGAAGCCGGTGCAGGACAGGGAGACGAAGGAATGGTCCTACGCCGGCACGAACGACGGGGCGCTGACGCTTTCCTTCACGCAGGCGACTGGCATCTTCAAGGGCTCGTATACGTTCTGGTACGACTACGAGTCGGCGAAAGACTACACGACCGGAAAGTCGACAAAGGCCCACACCTCCAAGAAGGTGAGCTTCGAGGGCATCCTCGTGCAGGGCGAGGATCCGAAGATGGACGGCTTCTACCTCTGGGACGCGGCGGGCGAGTACGAGGACGAGAAGACCGGCAAGGTCAAGACCTACAAGTACAAGCAGTCGTTCCCGGTGTGGCTAATCAGTGAATAGCCGCCATCCCCAGAACGGGGCTGCTTCATAATCCAGAGTTTCCAGCCGCGATTGGGCGGCTGGAAATTTTTTTATAAATTTTCAATACCCCCCTTGACGGCGCGGTGTCAAATAGTGTATAATTGTGTCACGAAATGTCAAAGAAGGTTGTTCAGAGTGTTGCGGAGGCAACGTCGGGCGGGTCGAACGCGCTTATGGGCGAGTTCGAACACTCGCTTGATCCCAAGAAGCGCCTCACCATTCCGCGCGAATGGCGACAGGCGATGGGGGATCCCGACTTCGTCTACGTGATGCGCGACCGAAACGGTAAGTGCCTCGACCTCCTGCCCAAGGCGGAGATGGAGTCGCTCCTGGCGAAGCTGCGCGAGAAGGCGCTCTTTGATCCGGCGCTGACCAAGGCGGCTATGCTCATCGGCGCGAACTCGGAACAGCTCATGCTTGACGTTCAAGGCCGAATCCGCATCAGCGACAAGCTCCTTCAGTTTGCGAACTTGACGACGACGGTCGTGATGGCGGGTTCGGTTCGTATGGCCAAGCTCTGGGATCCAAAGGCGTATGCCGTGGAGTCCGGCGGCGACCTGGCCGACTTCAACGCGGCGCTCGACATGCTGGAGGCGTGATGACGGAATACTCGACATCAACTCTGCATGTGCCGGTCCTCCTGAAGGAGGCCGTCGACGCGCTCGCGGTGAAGCCGGGCGGCCGCTACGTGGACGGGACGCTTGGCCGCGCCGGCCACGCGCGCGAGATCATCGCGCGCGGCGGCAGCGTGCTGGGCATCGACCGCGACGCCCAGGCGCTCGAGGAGGTAGGCGGGATCGAAGGACTCGTCGCCGTTCGCGGAAGGCACGGCGACATCAAGGAGATTGCGGATGAACACGGATGGAATGAAGTCGACGGAGTCCTGCTGGACCTGGGCGTATCGTCTCCTCAGCTGGATGACGCCGGGCGCGGGTTCAGCTTTCTGCGCGAGGGACCCCTTGACATGCGCATGGATCGGTCGTCCCAGCTGACGGCCGCGGACATCGTGAACACCGAGGGCGAGGAGGCCCTCGCCGCGGTCTTCCGCGAGCTCGGCGAGGAGCCGCGGGCGCGGCGCATCGCGCGGGCGATCGTCAGGCGGCGCGAGTCGAAGGGGAGGATCGAGACCACGACCGAGCTTGCCGACGTCGTCGCCGGCGCGGTCGGGAGGTCGGGTCCGCGGCATCCGGCGACGAGGGTCTTCCAGGCGCTGAGGATGGCGGTCAACGACGAGCTCGGCGAACTCGACCGGGCGCTCGAGGGGGGGCTGGCGATCCTGCGCTCCGGCGGCAGGTTCGCGGTGATCACCTTCGAGAGTCTCAGCGACCGGAAGGTGAAGGGTTTTTTCTCGGCGCATGTCGGCAGGATGAAGTCCCTGCAGGCCGGCGGCGAGGAATGGTGCGGGGCGGAGCCGCGCGCGCGCGCGGTGACGCGCCGGGCGGTGGCGCCAGGCGAAGGCGAGACGGCGGCTAATCCACGTGCGCGGAGCGCGAAGCTCCGCGCGATAGAAAGGGCATAGCGAAATGGCGAAGAACAGGCGTATTCCCAAGCGCAGGTCGGTGGTGATGACGAACACGATGCGTGTCGGCGCGGTGCTCGGCATGCTGTTCGTCATGTCGATCATCAACCTGCTCGCGTCGTCGAGCTGCCAGCAGCTCCTGAAGGCGATCGGCGAGGACGAGCGCGAGCTCGCCCGGCTCGAGGACGCCCGCCAGCGCGAGGCGTCGCGCTGGGAGGAGATGAAGACGCCGGAGAAGATCGAGCGGGCGCTCCTCCGCCACGGGCTGTCGATGAGGGCGGCGAGGGCCGACCAGGAAGTGCACATGAAGTCCAACGGCGAGCCCTATCCGGGCCAGATCTCCGTCGCCAGGGCGCGCCAGCGCCAGATGAATGTCGCCAGCGTCGGCGTCGGCGGGGGAGCCCGCACGTCCACGAAGCGCGCCTCCGTCCGCCGCTGACGCATCGATGGCGATGCGCGGCGAGACGTGGCGGTTCTGGACGCCGGTGCTGCTGCTGCTGTTGATGGCGGCGTACGCCGGCCAGAAGCTGGTTCGCGCGCACGTCGACCCCAAGGTCACCGCGCCTACCTACGACTTCGAGCGAGAGCTGCCCGCCCGCCGCGGCACGATCTACTCCGCCTACGGCGAGCGCTACCCGCTCGCGAAGAGCGTCCCGTTCTGGGAGTACGCGCTCGACCCGCTGGCGCTCACCAACGCCGTCGTCAGGCGCCGCGGCGAGCCGCGCCGCCCGAAGTACGCGATCGTCAAGACGATCGCCGACGCGCTGGGGATGGATTACCGCAAACTGAAGGGGATGGTCGACGCGCCGCCGCGCAGCGGGTGGCGCAACCAGCCGCTGGGGCTCTCGTCCGACCCCGAGGTCCACCGCATCCTCGCCGACTCGTCGCTCGTCGCCGGCGTGGCCATCCACGACCGCCAGGTGCGCCAGTACCTGCACGGGCGGCGCCTCGCGCACGTGCTCGGGTCGGTCAACGCCGGGCACGTCGGCTCCGCCGGCGTCGAGCAGCGCTTCAACCGCGAGCTCTCCGGCACTCCGGGGATGATCCGCGGCAGAAAGGACGCGCGTGGGTTCGAGCTCTACGACAAGCGGACGATCTCCATCGACCCGGTGCCGGGGGCGGACGTCTACCTCACCATCGACCACAACATCCAGTTCGAGGCCGAGAACGCGCTCAAGTGGGGCGTCGACGAGTTCGGCGCCGGCACCGGCTGGTGCATCGTGATGGACGCGAAGACCGCGGCGGTGCTGGCGATGGCGTCGCTGCCCGACTTCGATCCGATCACCTACGGACGCACCACCGAGGACGAGCAGCTCAACCGCGCCATCGCCTTCAACTACGAGCCGGGTTCGGTGATGAAGGTGATCACCGCCGCGACCGCCATAGACGCGCTGCCGGGCAAGTACGGCCCCGGGACTGTCTTCCGCACCAACCGCGACGACCCCAACTACTTCAAGCTGCCCAGCGACACCGGCCACACCTGGCCGGCGACGATGACGCTGAGGGACGCGATCGTCCATTCCTCCAACATCGTCATCGGCAAGCTCGCCTACGACCTCGGCCCCAAGACGGTCTTCGCCGGAATGAAGCGGTTCGGCTTCGGCGAGAAGACCGGCATCGAGCTTCCTGGCGAGCAGTACGGCATCGTGCCCGACCCCAACAAGCGGATGTGGGACAAGGCGTCGCGGTCGCGCGCCGGCATCGGCCAGTTCGTGGCGGTGACGGCGATCCAGCTCGCCGCCGCCTACCAGGCGATCGCCAATGACGGGGTGAGGATGCGCCCGCACGTCGTCGAGAAGGTGGTCGCGCACGACGGCAGCGAACTCTACCGCTGGGACTCCTCGCCGGCCGGCAGGGCGGTCTCGGCGACGACCGCCCGCACGCTGCGCGACATGATGCTCGGCGTTGCCGCGCCCGGGGGCACGGCCCGCCGCGCGGCGATCCGCGGATACTCGGTGGCGGGCAAGACCGGCACCGCGCAGAAGAGCATCCCGGGCGGCAGGGGTTACTACCCCGGGCAGTACCGCGCGACCTTCTGCGGCATCGTGCCGGCCACCGACCCGCGGATTGTGGTGCTGGTTACCCTGGACTTCGACCGCAACACCAAGTTCCACCAGGGCGGCAACTCGTCCGGCATCGTCTTCCGGCGCATCGCGACGGCGGCGCTGCGATTCCTTTCGGTCATGCCGGACCGGCCAGAGGAGCTCCAGGACGCCGAGGAAGAGGACGAATACGACCGCATCGTCGAGGAGCGGGCCGAAAGATACACCCCTGCCGACCGGTGATTTTTGGTATAATACACCAACCTAACGCGACTGTAGCTCAATTGGATAGAGCGTTGGCCTCCGAAGCCGAAGGTTGCTGGTTCGATCCCAGTCAGTCGCACCAAAACCCCAATAAATAAAGGGGTTTGTTTTTTAGGGTGGAACAAATGAACCCAAAATTACCGCACAAATTACCGCACAGATTACCACTCGTTGCAATGCACGCGACAAGCGCCATCCGCGCCTACCCGCAGGCCTTCCCGCTCCTGACCAAGTACTACCTCAACGCCGAGAGAGGGAGAGCCTGAGGAAGTGTTTCAGCAGCCAGCGGCCAGCGGCCAGCAGCCAGTTAGAGCGGATGTTGGGTTGGCCGATTTGCGCGGCAGGGGGACTATTTGGTATAATACACGACCAATGTTTGGTTTTCTGAAGAAGCGCAGCAAGGGCCCGGTCGTCTACGAGCGGGCCAAGCACTGCATTTCTCGGAAGGACATCGACCCCGACGCGCTGAAGGTGCTCTACCGGCTGAACGCCCTCGGCTACACCGCCTACTTGGTCGGCGGCGGCGTGCGCGACCTGCTGCTCGGCCGCAAGCCGAAGGACTTCGACGTCGGCACCAGCGCGACTCCCAACGAGGTGAAGCGCGCGTTCCGCAACTGCTTCCTCATCGGCCGCCGCTTCCGCCTCGCGCACATCCGCTTCGGCGAGAAGGTGATCGAGACGGCGACCTTCCGCCGCAACTCGCAGACGGTTGGCGAGATCATCGAGCATGCCGCCGAGGGCCCGTTCGAGGACAACACCTTCGGCACCCCGGAGACCGACGCCTACCGCCGCGACTTCACCGTGAACGGCCTCTTCTACAACATCAAGGACTTCTCGGTCATCGACTGGGTGGGCGGGATGAAGGACCTCGAGGGCAAGGTGATCCGCTCCATCGGCGACCCGGAGATCCGCTTCCGCGAGGACCCAGTGCGGATGATGCGGGCGATCAAGTTCTCGTCGCGGCTCGGCTTCAGGATCGAGCGCAAGACCGCCGCGGCGATGAAGAAGCTCCACGCCTGCATCCTCACCGCCGCGGTGCCGCGCGTCTGCGAGGAGGTGTTCCGCCTCTTCCCCTACGGCTGCAGCGAGGAGGCGTTCCGCCAGATGTACGCCTGCGGGCTGCTCGGCGACCTGCTGCCCGACCTTGCGAAGTTCATCGACTCCGACGGCGGGAAGAAGTCCAGCACCTTCAACTACCTCCGGGTGCTCGACGAGTACGAGCGGATGATGTCCGCCAAGGGCTTCGAGGTGTCGAACGGGCTGCGCGCGGCGGTTCTGCTCACGGGCCTCTTCCGCCGCGAGCGCAAGGACGGCGCCGGGCGCAAGGTGATGCAGACCCTGCACGGCGCGCTGAAGACGCCGAAGTCGGTCTATTTCACCGGCGTGCTGCTGATGGAGTCGATGAAGCGCCTCGCCCAGCCGCCGTGCCGCGGCAAGCAGCGCTTCGTCCACAACCGGGATTTCCTCGACGCGCTCGACTACAACCGCATAATCCTGCGCGCCGAGGGCAAGAGCGAGAAGACGCTCGACGAATGGGCCGACCTCTACGAATCGAAAGGAACGAAAGAATGAACCTGATAGACCTCAAGAAGAACCCCGAACTCATCCCCGTCATAGAATGGTGGGAGAAGGATGGCAAGCAGACGGTGATCTGCGTCCTCGTGGCAGTTGCCGCGGTGGCCGGCTGGTATGGCTGGAAGCACCACCGCGCCTCGGAACGCGCCGCGGCCTCCGCCGCGATCGCCGAGGCCAATGCCCCGGCCGACCTCGAGGATGCGGTCGCCAAGTTCTCCGGTACCGCCGCTGAGCCGGCGCTCGAGATCAAGCTCGCGAAGAGCTACTACGACGACGGCCGCTACGACGAGGCGCTCGCCCGCTACGAGGAGATGTCCGGCAAGGTGCCACCCGAGTTCGCCGACATCCCGGTGGTCGGCAAGGCGATGTGCCTCGAGGCGCTGAAGAAGTTCCCCGAGGCGCTCGAGGCCTTCGACGGCTTCGCGGAGGCCAACCCCAAGAGCTACCTGGCGCTCACGGCGAAGCTTGGCGCGGCGCGGTGCCTCGCTGAGTCCGGCGATCCGGCGAAGGCGCTCGAGCGCATCGAGTCGCTCAAGAAGGAATGCGAGGGCGACGAAGTCTCCAAGAGCAGGGTGGAGGCAGCCGAGAACGCGATCAAGCGGCTCGCCAAGGAGCTGAAGGAGTGACCGCGGCGGTTGAAACCGCAGGGCTGAATTTGGTATAATCCGCAAAACTACGAAAGGTAAAAAGGGAAAATGACTATCTTCATCGGCTTTCTCTACGTGATCGAGGTGCTGTCCTGCCTGCTGCTGGCGCTGGTGATTCTGCTCCAGAAGCCCAAGGAAGGCGGACTTGGCGGCGCCATTGGCGGCGGCATGCTCGAGGCTTCGCTCGGCGCCGACGCCGGCAATGTGCTCATCAAGGCGACGGCCATCCTCGGCGCGATCTTCCTCGCCAACACGCTGGTGCTGGCGCGGCTTACCTCGACGGTGCATTCGCGTTCGATCATGGCTCGCGAAGTCGCCCCTGCGGCGCAAACGGCTCCCGAGCTGCCGCTTGGCGCTCCTGAGCTGCCCGCGGCTCCCGCTCCGGCCGCTCCTGCTCCGGCTCCCGCTCCCGCCCCTGCGCCTGCACCGGCACCGGTTGCGGCTCCGGCTGCTCCTGCACCCGCTCCGGCTCCCGCTCCCGCCCCTGCGCCGGAGGCTCCGGCGCCGGCGAAGTGAAGAAGCTTGCGCTTTTCGTCGCGACGGGGTTCGGCTTGGGTCTCGTCGCGCCTGTTGCGCCCGGAACGATCGGATCGTTTCCGGGCGTTGTGCTTGCTTACCTGACCACGCAGCTGCCGGTCTGGATGCAGATTGCGGTATGCGCGCTTTTTACTCTCGCGGCGATCCCCATCTGCGGCTCGGCGGAGCGCACGCTGGGGATCAAGGACGACGGGCGGATCTCTGCGGACGAGTGGATGCTCTTCCCGATTGCGCTCATCGGCATTCCGCTCGCGGACCTGCCGTGGTGGTCGATGATTGTCTTCTTCGTGATCGTGCGCGTCGTCGACATAGTCAAGCCGTGGCCGTGCCGCGCCCTGCAGGCGATCCGCGGCGGTCTCGGCATCGTGATCGACGACTTCTTCGCCAATCTCTACTCGCTCGGCCTGAACTGGCTGGTTGTCGTCTTTCTCCTCAATCCGTTCTGCTGTGCGTCCCGGTCGGACGGGTCCGGACGCGAGCCGGTTAAGGTGATCTTTGACACCGACATGTTCACCGACTACGACGACATCGGCGCGATCGCCGTCCTGCACGCGCTTGCGGACGCCGGCGAGTGCGATATCCTCGCCACCGTGAGCTCGACGCGCGGCAATTCGTCCGTCGCCGTCTGCGAGGTGGTGAACGCCTGGTACGGACGCCCTGACATACCGGTCGGCTGCGTCCGCGGCATCGGCATCGGCGGCAGGCCGACGACCGGCGACGGCAACGGACACGGGAAGTTCAGCGGGCTCGCCGCGAAGTACGCGCGGTTCGTGAAGCATCCCGACTCGTCCCAGGCGCCGGACGCGCTGGAGGTCTACCGTCAGGTCCTTTCGGCGCAGCCGGACGGCTCGGTGACCGTCTGCACGGTAGGCTTCACCAGCAACCTGCGGCGGCTCGTCGAGGCGTATCCGGAGCTGGTGGCGAAGAAGGTGAAGCTCTGGGTGGCGATGGCGTGCAGGTATCCGGACGGCGAGGAGTACAACTCGTCGATGGACGCGGAGTCGTCGCGCATCGCCTTCGAGAAGTGGCCCACGCCGATCGTATTCAGCGACTTCGACTACGGCAGGTGGATCTTCACCGGACGCCGCATCGCCGAGGACGCGGAAGCGTCGGGTCCGGTGAAGGACCTTTTCGCCGCCTGCCTGCCGGCGCGGAGCGAATGCAGCGAGACGACCTACGACCGCAGGGAAGGGCATCCGAGCTGGGACGAGACGGCGGTCCTCTACGCGGTGCGCGGCGCTGGCGACGTCTTCGGGCTCGAGCGCGGCACCTACCGGATGGCGCCGACGGGCGGGCGCAATGTCTGGAAGGCGGATCCGTCCGCGCGCGACGCACGGATTGTGGAGAAGCTGCCGAAGGCGGAGGTCGGTCGGATCATCGACGAGCTGATGTGCCGTCGCCCGAGGTCCGCGAAGTACGGGCGCTGGGTGCGCGGCAGATAGGAGGGTCTACATGGCCAAGACGAATCCAATGAGTCTGGAAGGCAGGCGGATACTGGTGACGGGGGCGTCGTCCGGCATTGGCCGCGCGGCGGCGGAGCTGGCGGCGGAGCTGGGGGCGTCGGTAGTCTTGTCGGCTCGGCGCGCCGATGCGCTGGAGGAGGCGCGGCGGGCGATGGCGAACCCGGATGCGCACACGGTGGTCGCGGGCGACCTCGCCGACGCGGCGTTTGCGAAGTCGCTTCCGTCCGCGGCGGCGGCGGGCGGCAGGCTCGACGGCTTCGTCCACGCGGCGGGGATCTGCCGCGCGATGCCGGCCGGGGTTGTCGGCGAGCGCCAGCTGGAGGAGTCGATGAAGGTCAACTACTTCGCGTTCATGCTGATGATGGGCGAGTTCGCGAAGGGGAAGCTCGCGGGGAAGGGTTTTTCGGCGGTGGCGGTATCGTCCGTCTCGTCGCAGGCCGGCTGGGCCGGGGGCTCGCTCTATGCGGGCTCCAAGGGCGCGCTAGACGCGGCGGTGCGTTCGCTGGCGGTGGAGCTGGCGCCGAAGGGAATGCGGGTCAACGCGGTGCTGCCCTCGAACATCAGGACGCCGCTCTCGGCCGCGCTTGCGGCGGCGGCTGGCGACGATGCCGCCGCGGCGCTTGCCGCGCGCCATCCGCTGGGCTTCGGCGAGCCGCGTCAGGTGGCGGCGGCGATTGTGTTCCTCCTCGGCGACGCGGCCTCGTTCGTGACCGGCGCCGCGTTGCCGGTCGACGGCGGCTATCTCGCCGGCTGACTGACGTTTTGGGCGTGGAGGGCTGATGATATATGCGTTGAGAAAGTTGATCGCCTTCGTGTTCCTCGGCGGGATGTTCTGGTTCATCTACCAGGACCTGGACAACCTCGACAAGCCGTGGTTCATGCATGCGCTCGGGCTCATCGCCATTGTCTTCGCCTTCTTCTGGCTGCTCATCCCGATGGTGGTGGTGCGTTTCCGCATCGCCGCCCGCCGCCGCCAGAACCTGACGCGCTACGGCGAGTGGCGCGCGGCGCTCGGTCCCGGCGGCCCGCGGCCGCTGGAGAAGGGCGGCGAGCGGCTCCGGCTTGGGGACGGCGAGAAAGTCTACTTTCACGAGCGCGGCACGCTGTATGTCCGCGCCGGAACGGGATTCGACGAGGTATCCGTCCCCGGCCGCCCGGGCGACGTGGCCTTTCCACGGCTCCGCCACCTCGGACGCAAGATCCAGCGCGTCCACTTCTACCTCACCGACCGGAGGGTAGTTTTCCTGGGCAAGGAGATCGATCGCGCCTTTGCGCTTTCCGCCGATTTGCCGTTCTCCGACACGCCGGGCGGCATCGTCTTCGCGTTTCCGTCCACCGAAGGCGGCGAGATGGCGTTTACCTTCCGCAATCCGCTGGTTGCCGCCGAAGTGCTGCAGGCGGTGATTCGCGGCGGCGCGGATTCGGTTTCGTTAACAAAACGTTAACACTGTTTTGCTAATATACGCGTCAAAGCCCGGTCCAGGTGGGCCAGGTGCAGCGAGAGGCTGATTTTTGGTATAATATACAAACTCAAGAAAAGGAGTCAAGGACAAATGCTTGAAGTCAAGAACCTGAAGAAGCGCTTCGGCGACTTCGAGGCGGTGAAGGGCGTTTCCTTCGTCGTCAACGAGGGCGAAGTGCTGGGCTTCCTGGGCCCGAACGGCGCCGGCAAGTCCACCACCATGCGGATGATCACCGGCTTTCTGCCGCCGACCGCCGGCACGGCCGTTATAAACGGCCACGACATCGCCGCCGACCCGATCGCGGCCAAGGCCGACCTCGGGTACCTGCCGGAGTCCGCTCCGAGCTACAAGGCGATGACGGTCAGGGACTACCTGGCGTTCGTCGCGTCGGTCCGCCGCGACCGCTGCCCCGACGTCGCGAAGGCGGTGGAGGCGGCGATCGCCAAGGCGAAGCTCGAGGGCAAGGCCAACCAGACGATCGAGACGCTGTCGAAGGGCTACCGCCAGCGCACCGCGTTCGCGGCGGCGATCATCCACGACCCGAAGGTGCTGATCATGGACGAGCCGACCGACGGCCTCGACCCCAACCAGAAGTTCACCGTCCGCGAGATGATCAAGGAGATGGCCGCGCAGGGCAAGGCGATCATCATCTCCACCCACATCCTCGAGGAGGTCGACGCGGTCTGCTCGAAGGTGGTGGTGATTGCCGACGGCGAGGTGAAGTTCGAGGGCTCGCCCGACGGGCTCAAGGCGCAGGATCCGTCCGGCAACGGCCGGCTTGACGAGGCGTTTCGCAGCCTCACGATGAAGGAGGCGAAGTGATGAAAAACGCCATTGCCGTCTTTAAGCGCGAGTTCAAGGCGTACTTCGACTCGCCGGTCGCCTACGTGTTCCTGGTGGCGTTTCTCGCGCTCATCGGGTTCATGACCTTCGCCGTGGCGATGTTCTACGAGCGCCGCCAGGCTGACCTCGCCCCGTTCTTCTTCTGGCATCCGTGGGTGTACCTGCTGTTGGTGCCGGCGGCGACGATGGGCCTGTGGGCGGACGAGCGGCGCAACGGCACCGCGGAGCTCCTGCTGACGCTGCCGGTGACGCTCGTCCAGGTGCTGGTGGGCAAGTTCCTTGCCGCCTGGGCGTTCATCGCAATCGCCCTCGGCCTCACCTTCCCGGTGGCGCTCACTGCCGGCTACCTCGGCTCGCCCGACTGGGGCGCGGTCGCCTGCGGCTACCTCGGCTCGCTGCTGCTCGCCGGCGCCGCGTGCGCGACGGGCGTCTTCGCCTCGTCGATCTCGAAGTCGAGCGTGATCGGCTTTGTTGTCTCGCTGGCGATGATCTTCATGCTGCTGATCGTCGGGTTCGACCCGGTTGTCGGAGCGGTCGCGGGCTGGGGCGTCCCCACCTGGATCACCGACGCGGTGGCGGCGTGCTCGCTCCTCTCGCACTTCGAGGCGCTGCGGCGCGGCGTGGTGGACCTGGCGGACGTCGGCTACTACGTCGGCGTGATCGTCTTCATGCTGGCGGCGGCGAAGACGGTGACCGACGGCCGGCGCGGCGCGTCCAAGGGCGTCGTCGGGCTCGTCCTCATCGCGGTCGTCGCCGCGGCGGCGGACATAGTAATCGCCAAGCTGCCGCTTCGCGTCGACCTCACCGCGGAGAGGCTCTACACGCTCTCCTCCGGCTCGCGCGCGGTGCTCGGCAAGCTCGACCAGGACGTCACCCTCAAGCTCTACTTCAGCGCCTCGGCGCCGGACATGCCGATGGCGCTCAAGACCTACGCCCAGCAGGTCGAGAACCTGCTCAAGGAGTACGTGCGCGCGTCGGGCGGGCGCGTGGCGCTCGAGGCCTACGACCCGAAGCCTGACTCCGACGCCGAGGAGTGGGCGCAGCGCTACGGCGTGGAGCCGCAGACGGCGAATCCGTTCGGCGCGCCGGTCTACTTCGGCGTCGTCGCGGTCTGCGGCGACCGCGAGGAGACGCTGGGCGTGGTCTCGCCCAAGACCGAGGCTACGCTTGAATACGACCTTACCCGCCTTGTCACCCGCGTGGCGTGGCCGGAGCGTCCGGTCGTGGGGGTGATGACCTCGCTCGACGGCGTGCTCGGCGAGAAGCCGAACCCGATGGCGATGAGGATGGGTCAGCGTCCGCAGCAGGGCTGGGCGGCGTTCGCCGAGCTCGCGAAGGACTACGACGTGCGCGAGGTGGCGGTCGACGCGAAGGAGATCGACCCCGCGGTGAAGACGCTCGTCCTCCTGCACGCGAAGGACCTCTCGGACGCCACGCTCTACGCGATCGACCAGTTCGTCCTCCGCGGCGGCCGGCTCGTCGCCTGCGTCGACCCGTTCTCGATCAAGGACATGATCGCCTCGCGCCAGAGCCAGCCGAACCAGATGATGATGCAGATGGGCGGCGACGGCCCCTCGACGCTCGGCAAGCTCTTCGATGCGTGGGGCGTCAAGTTCGACACCGGCAAGGTGGTCTGCGACCTCGAGGCTTCGACCCGCCTCGGCAACGGACAGGGCGGCGTCGAGGACAACCCCGCGTTCCTCTCGCTTGGCAAGGCGAACATGGACAAGGGCGACCTCCTCGTCTCGCGCCTTAGCCAGGTGATGCTGCCGTTCGCGGGCGCGCTCGACTTCGCGAAGAAGGACATGGACCTCGTCTTTACCCCGGTCATCACCACCTCGGAGAAGAACTCCTGCACGGTGGACAAGATGTCGCTGCAGTTCGGCGGCGGGGTGAAGGACATGGTTCCTGACGGCAAGGGCCGCGTCGTCGCGGCGCGCCTCGCCGGCACCTTCAAGACCGCGTTCCCGAAGGGTCCGGACGGGACGAACGACGTCTCGAAGGCGCTCGCCGAGGGCAAGGGCGCGGTGATGCTCGTCGCCGACACCGACTTCCTCGCCGACGACTTCTGCGTGCGGATCATCAAGACCCCGTTCGGCCAGATCCCGCAGCTCATCAACGAGAACCTCACGCTCTTCGCGAACGTGATCGAGCAGTTCGCCGGCAACGAGGACCTGATCGGCGTCAGGAGCCGCGGCGCCTCGGACCGTCCGTTCACCAAGGTCAACGAACTGGAGGCGGAGGCGATGCGCAAGTGGCAGCAGAAGGAGGCCGACCTGCAGGCCGAGCTCGAGGCCACCCAGCAGCGGCTCCAGGCGCTGCAGAAGCAGAAGAGCGGCAGCGAGCGGATGATCCTCTCGAAGGAGCAGCAGGACGAGATCGTGCGCTTCCGGAAGAAGCAGGCCGACACCCGCCGCGAGCTCAAGAACGTGCGCAAGGAGCTGACGAGCGGCATCGACTCGCTCGGGCTCTTCCTCAAGGCGGTCAACATCGGCCTGATGCCGCTCATTGTGGTGCTCTTTGGCCTCGGCCGCGGGTGGATGCGGAAGCGCCGCGCCTGAGGCGCGGCCTGGACACGGCAACTGCAATCGGAAAGGAACCTCTGAAATGACGAACAAGAATCTGGCGGTGCTCGCGGTGGCGGCGGTCGCGCTCGGCGGCGCGGCGCTCTACCTGAACAGCTCCTCGCGCCCGGCGGGCGCGAAGCTGAACGGCGAGAAGGTGCTCCCCGGCCTCGACGCGGCCGAGGTGGCGTCCATCGAATTCGGCGAGAAGCTCAAGCTTTCGGCCGGCGACGGCGGCTGGAAGATCGACACCTACTACGGCTATCCGGCCGACCGTACGAAGATCGCGGACAACCTGATGAAGCTCGTCGAGCTCAAGGTGGGCCAGGTCGCGCGCGGGAAGAAGATCGAAAAGCCGGAGAGCCTGGTGCTGCGCGACGCCGCGGGCAAGGCGCTTGCGGAGCTGCCGCTCGGCGAGCGCCACGCGAAGTGGGGCCACGGCCGCTACGCGCTCTACAAGGGCGAGGCGGTGCTTCTCTCCGACCAGCTCGACGCGTTCGAGTCGACCGACGCCGACGCGGACGCCAAGCGCTGGTGCGAGACGAAGATCGTCGACGAGCCGTGGATCAGTTTCAACAAGGTGGCGGACCCGAAGGCGGACGCCGCGGCCTACGGCTTTGCGACCGGTGTCGTCGCCAAGGTGACGATCGGCGGCGACACCAACTGCACCATCACAGTCGGCGCCCCGGTCAAGGGCGGCTCCGACCGCTACGTCAAGCTCAACGGATCCGACTGGGTGTACGAGGTATCGTCCTATTCGGTGGAGAAGTTCCTGCCCAAGCCCGAAGAGCCCAAGGCCGAGGAGAAAGCTGCGGAGCCTGAGGCCGAGGTTAAGGCCGAGGAGCCAGCCGCTAAGGCCGAGGAGCCCGTGAAGGCCGAGGAGCCCGTGAAGGCTGAGGAACCGGTGAAAGCAGAAACGCCGGCAAAGGAGTGACTTCGCGCTTGAAGACGAGGACCGATTTTTGATATAATACACAAATAATTTCCAATCTGACCAAGAAAGAAGAGGAGATAAAGACATGTCGATGATGAAGGGGTTTTCGAATGCGTTCCGCATCCCCGAGCTCCGCAAAAAGATCCTGATTACCCTGGGTCTCGTGTTTGTGTGCCGTCTGGTGTCGCAGATTCCGACCCCGGGAGTGGACTGGCAGACGCTCCAGAAGCTGGTGGCCGACCTCAAGTCGCAGTCCGGCGGCGGCGGCATGCTCGACCTCTTCGACGTCTTCACCGGCGGCGCGCTTGGTCAGTGCGCGATTGGCTTCCTCTCGATCTGGCCCTACATCTCGGCGCAGATCGTGATCCAGCTCCTCTCTTCGGTCATTCCGTCGCTTGAGAAGCTGAAGAAGGAAGGGGAATCCGGCCGCCAGCAGCTTGCGCAGATCACGCGGTGGCTCACGATTGTCCTCTGCGTGGTGCAGTCGTGGGGCATCGCGACGGCGCTCAGCCACCCGGCGGCGCTTGGCGACGCCTTCGCCGGCGTGGAGATCGTGACCAACCCCGGCATCGGCTTCCACCTGATGACGGTGATCGGCATGACGACCGCGTCGCTCTTCGTGATGTGGCTCGCCGACCAGATCACCACCTTCGGCATCGGCAACGGCGCGTCGCTGATCATCATGATCAACATCACCTCGCGACTCCCGGCAGCGCTCATCAGCGCGTGGGAGCGCTACTTCGGCCTCGCAGGCGTAGAGGCGTCGGCGCCGATCGCCGAGATGCCGATCGTGGTCGGCTTCTTCCTGCTGGTGGTGATGGGCACGGTGATGCTCACCCAGGGCGTGAGGAAGGTGACGATCAACTCCACCAGCCGCAGCGCGGCGGGCGGCGGCTCCTACGGCGCGATGCGCCAGACGTTCATGCCGCTGAGGGTGAACTACACTGGCGTCATGCCGATCATCTTCGCCCAGCCGCTCATCTCGCTGCCGGCGGCGCTGCTGCAGCGCTTCACCGCGTCGGGGACTCGTCTCCACGAGTTCGCGCAGCGGCTCGGCGACAGCGGCTCGGCGCTGCACCTCGTGGTCTACGCCGCGCTGATCATGTTCTTCGCGTTCTTCTGGGTGGCCACGCAGTTCAACGCGGTGGACATCTCCGAGAACCTCAAGAAGGGCGGCTCGTACATCCCGGGCATCCGCCCGGGCCGCGCCACGGCGGAGTATCTCGACGACATGATGACCAAGATCACGCTCATCGGCGGCACTGGTCTCTTGATTGTAGCGATCATCCCGATGATTCTGATGGGCTGGATGCACATCCCGTGGGCGATCGCCTCGTTCTTCGGCGGCACCTCGCTCCTGATCATCGTGGGCGTGGCGCTTGACACGTTGCGCATCATGGAGTCGCATCTGCTGGTCAGGAAGTACGACGGGTTCCTCTCGCACGGCTCGCTCCGCGGGCGCGGAGGGGTGTGACCCCGGTCAGCAAGATCCTGTCCCACGACAGCGGTCCGTTCTGGCAGTTTGTCAAGTACGGCGCCATCGGGGTAATGGCGACCCTCGTGCAGACGGGGGTCTTCTACGTCATGGCGGCAACCTGCCTCAAGTGTCTGACGGCCGATGACTGGGCGGTGAGGTTCCTGGGGCTCCCATCGGTCTCCTTCACCGGCGAGGAGTCGTGGTACGCCTCGCGCGGGACGCTGGCTGCGGCCGCGACGGCGGTGGGCTTCGTTGTCGCCAACGTCTTCTGCTGGCTGATGAACCGCTGGTTCGTGTTCCGTCCCGGCAAGTTCAGGTGGCATATTGAGCTCGCGATGTTCTTCGGCGCGTCCACGTTGGCGACGGTCATCGCGCTTTCGCTCATGAAATTCCTGATTGACCAGTTCGGGATGATGACGACTCTGGCCGTGTTCGTCGAGATCATGGTCTCGTTTATGGTCAACTTTTTCGTCCGCAAGTTCTTTATCTTCAAGGGGTAGGGTTGTGGCAAGATTTGGCATTAGATTGGTTTTAGCGTTTATCGTCGCGTCGACTGCACTGGCGGTGGTTGGAATCGACGAGGAGACGCCCCAATCGCCGTCCCAGCCCCAATCGCCGTCCCAGCCCCAATTCACGCCCGACATCGAGACGCGGATCGTCAAGCTCAACCACGCGTCGGCGGCTGAGGTGGCCGAGAAGCTGAATATGATGTGGAACGGCGAGTTCGGCCAGGTGTGGAGGGTGACGAAGATGGCTGTCGCCTACCCCGAGTCGAACTCGATCATGATTACTGCGCCCAAGACCATCCTCGACGCCTGCGAGAAGGCGCTCGCTGCGCTGGACGTGGAGGCGCAGCAGGTCTACATCGAGGCGAGGTTCGTGGAGCTCGGCAACACCGCCTCCCACAAGGTCGGCATCGACTGGTCGATGTTCGACGGCATGAAGGGCACGGCGACGCTCGGAGGCGGCGTCAACAGCCGCCGCGTCGGCGACGCGGTCTCGTCGTTCACCACGAGGAACGGCGCCAACGAGTACAACTACACCGAGTACAGCGTCGGCGGGCGCGACGCGGACGGCAACGCCAAGAGCAGCGGCGGGCGCGATGGCTCGATCACCTACTTCAACGGCACCCTGAACTTCTCCGAGATGTCGCTAACCCTGAGCGCGCTCGACAAGACCGAGGACGCCAAGACCTTCTCCAACCCGAAGATCATCGTCTCTTCCGGAAAGAAGGCGACGGTCGACATGACCACCAAGTACCCGAACGTGAAGGTGGCCGCCAAGCGCACTGAGGCGAGCGGGTCGACTTCGCTCGACATCGCCTCGAACCTGGAGGCGATCCCCGGCGAGGACAAGTTTATGTTCGCGAACGAGGCGTTCTTCAGCTGGGGCATCTCGCTCGACGTGACGCCGCGCGTGGGTACCAACGGCCTCATCAACGTCTCGATCGTGCCGACCATCTCCTCGCTCAAGGACTGGGTGATTACCGGCACCAGCTCCGACGACGACTCGGGCACCATCTCGTCGAAGTACCCAGAGATCCAGGTGCAGCGGCTTGTGACCGAGTTCAACCTCGCGAGCGGCACCACCGCGGTGATCGGAGGCCTCTCCGTGACCGAGGAACGCCAGGTGGACAGCGGCATTCCGCTTCTCAGGTCCATTCCCTGGATTGGCCCGAGGATCTTCGGCGGTATGGAGCGCGTCAAGGAGCAGAAGGAGATCATCGTCTTCGTCACCGTCGGGCTCGTTGACCCCCACGAGATCCGCGAGGACGCGGGGCTCCCCAAGAACGCCGTCCTGGGCCGCCAGTACACGAAGGGACAGAAACTCGAGCCCGGCGACCGCCCCGAGCGCAGTATGGAGGGTATGGAGTCGCTCGACATGCGACTCCTTGAGGAGCAGGCGAAGGACCCGCTCCAGACGAAGAAGCGCGGTGCAAACTTCAACTTCGGCGACTACATGCCGTTCACCAAGGACGAAAACTACAAAGAAAGGTCAGACGACTAATGAAACTCAGGAACATCGTCGCGCTTTCGTGCGCGCTCGCAGCCTCCGCCGCGATGGCGGACAAGCTCTACCTCAAGTCCGGCTCGATGCTGACCGGCAAGGCGGGCACCGCCTCCACCGGCGAGCTCGTGTTCGTTTCCGACGACCTCGGCGAGGTCAAGGTGAAGCTCGAGAACATCGAGCGGCTCGAGGACGCCGGCAGCCATGTCGTGCGCTACGACGACGATACCAGCGAGACGATGGGCCTCGCCGTCGAGAAGGGCGCCTGGCGCAGGGGCGACAAGCCGCTCGACATGGCGAACGTCAAGGAAATCGACCCCGAGGTCGAGAAGTGGCACGGCAGCGTCAACGGCGCGTTCAACGCCGCGCGCGGAAACACTGTCGAGAACTCCTGGAGCGTGCTCGCGAACGTCAACCGTCGCTGGGAGAAGGACCGCTTCAACGCGAACTTCGGCTACTACTACAGCGAGAAGGGTACCGCCGATACCGACAAGGAGCGCTCGACCGACCGCTGGGAGGTCGAGGCGCAGCACGACCACTTCTGGCTGACCAAGATCTACACCTACGAGACCCTTCGCTACGACCGTGATATGATCCAGGCACTCGAGGCGCGCTACCGCGTCGGCCTCGGCGTCGGCTATCAGTGGCTCGAGAAAAGCCTCTTCGAGGCGACCGGCAAGTGGAGCTTCAACCAGGAGCTTGGCGTCAACTGGATCAAGGAAGAGTACAAGGAGAGCAACGACGACGTAAAGAAGGACGGCTTCTGCGCGCTCCGCTACGCCCACCACCTCTCCTGGCTGCCGAAGTGGAACGATGGCATCGAGGTGTTCCACAACCTCGAGGTGCTGCCCGAAGTCGACGATTGGGACAAGTACCTCGCCAAGGCCGACATCGGCTTCGCCACCAAGCTCATCTATGACCTTGACCTCCTGGCGAAGATCGAGTGGGACTACAACTCGCGTCCAGCCGGCGACCGCAAGAAGTCCGACCTGAGGTACCTCGTGGGCCTCGGCTACAAGTGGTGAGCGGCCTAAAGCCGCCCGCCGCGCGTTCGGCATGAAGGTCGCGATAGCCTACCCTCCGCTTCCGAGCGGGAACGGCGTCCCCCTGCTTACGCAGAACCGCCAGTTCCAGTGGTTCTCGCGGCCGACCTACATCTTCCCCGTCGTCCCCGCGACGGCGGCGACGATGCTGAAGAAAGCCGGGCACGAGGTGCTGTTCCTGGACGGCATCGCCGCCGAGATGACGGCGGAGGAGTTCGAGACCAGGCTTGCGGCCTTCGCGCCCGACCTCGTGGTCCTCGAGACCAAGACCCCGGTCGTCAAGCGCCACTGGAAGTGGATCGAGGAGCACCCGTCGTTCAAGTGCGTGCTCGTGGGCGACCACGTGACCGCGCTCCCAGAGGAGTCGATTGCCAAGCCAGGCGTCTGGGCGGTGATCCCCGGCGGCGACTGGGATTACGGGCTCCTAGACTTCGTCTCCGACGGCTGCCCGAAGGGAGTGAGGCCGTTCGCGCTCCGCGACTCCATACGTGACCTGCCGTGGATCGACCGCGACCTCGTCCACTGGGAGCTCTATGCGAAGAAGAACGGCAACTTCCGCCGCACGCCCGGGACCTACGTGATGTCCGGTCGCGACTGCTGGCACGGCAAGTGCACCTTCTGCAGCTGGACCACCCTCTACCCCCGCTACCGCGTGCGCGACCCGATCGACGTCGTAGATGAGATCGAGACGCTGGTCGAGAAGTACAAGGTGAAGGAGATCATGGACGACTCCGGCACCTTCCCGGTCGGCGAGTGGCTGAATACGTTTTGCAGCGAGATGATCCGCCGCGGGCTCCCGAAGAAGGTGCGCATCGACTGCAACATGCGCTTCGGCCGCCTCGGATTCGAGGACTACAAGCTCATGCGGAAGGCTGGCTTCCAGTTCGTTCTCTTCGGCGTCGAAAGCGCCAACCAGGAGACGCTCGACCGCTTCAACAAGGCGCTCAAGGTGGAGGACGTCGAGAAGGGCGCGAAGTGGGCGACCGAGGCCGGGCTCGACGTCCACCTCACCTTCATGTTCGGCCACGCCTGGGAGGGGCCGAAGGAGATCGCCAACACCGTCGCACTCGCGCGGCGGCTGCTCGCGAAGGGCTGGGCCAAGACCCTCCAGTGCACGCTGACGATACCGTACCCGGGAACGCCGCTCTTCAAGGAGCTCAGGGCCGCGGACGGACTCGCCACCCTCGACTGGGACGAATACGACATGCGGCGCGCGATCACCAAGACGCCGCTCGCGAGCGAGGAGGAGATCAAGCGCGCCATCCGCGAGGTCTACCGAGGGTTCCTGCAGCCGGCCGCGCTCTGGCACCGGCTCGCCTCCACCCGCACCCTCTTCGACTTCGGCTTCTACTACCGCGGGCTCCGCTCGCTCATCGGCCATCTCGCCGACTTCCGCGGCGGTCGCCGCGGATGCTGAGCGGCAGAGTTCGCCAAATTATGGTATAATAACGGCCATGAACACCAGAACCACCGTCGCCGCGCTAGCCGCGGTCCTCTCCGCCGCCGCCGCATTTGGTGACGCGACCATTCCCTTCGACCCCTCGACGCCGGCCTTCAAGGACCAGCGCGAACACCGCAGCGGATCCTGCATCGGCTACGCCGGCTGCGTCACCGACATCGGCGGCAAGTACACCGACGAGTTCATGCGCGACCCCGACGCGCTCTGGGAGCAGTTCCAGAAGTCCGGCGCCTACGTGGTGAAGCAGTGGAGCGCCAACGAGGACTGGAACCAGTCAATGGCCTACCAGCGGCTGAAGACCGACGCCGAGCGCGCGGAGTTCCGCAGGAAGTACCCGAACACCACGTTCGTCGCGCCCGAGAAGATCTGGCAGTGGCGCAAGGACCACGGCATCAGGATCCTCCTCTGCCTCGAAAACTACGGCGTCACCACCAACTACATGCCGTTTACGCGCACCGACGACATCGCGGCCGTCAAGGAGAAGATCCTCGAGATGGTCCAGTGGATCGTCGACAACGGCTTCCAGGACCAGGTGATCGGCTTCGAGCTCGGCAACGAGCCGTACTTCGGCAGCGAGCCGGAGAAGTTCGCCGCGCGCTGGTCCGAGATCGTCCCCGAGATGAAGCGCATCTTCCCCGAGGCCGAGATCGGCTTCTCCATCGCCGAGTACCGCGACGGCGACCCCGACGTCGCGGCGGTCCGCGCGCGCTCCACCGCGGTGGACAAGTGGTTCGAGGGCGGCTCCGAGTTCGGCTTCAACAAGATCAACCAGTGGTCGGGGCGCTTCATCGTCGCCTTCTCCAACTGCCTCGACCTCTGCTCGCACGTCATCTACCACTTCTACGGCGGCGACGCCGCCTACGGCTGCGGCGCGAGCGGCTTCGCGCGCATCCGCAACTTCGCGAAGGCGTTCCCCGAGGTGAAGGACAAGCGGGTGTGGATCACCGAATGGCGCGAGCGCTCCGACGAGGACTGCCGCTGCCAGCAGATGCACTCATCGTCGATCTTCAAGGCCCACTACGCGCTTGCCTGCATCTGCCAGCCCGAGATCGACTCGATCAACCTCCACAGCTGCAACTCGCTCGCCGGCGGGTTCGACATCGCCACCGGCGACGGCTCGTGGTACGTCCAGTGGGATCCCGCCGGGCGCGACTTCTCCGACCCCGACTTCACCGGCCGACCGCGCATCGAAACCGGTCCCGTGGGCCCGGTGTTCAGCATGTACAACCAGGCGCTCATCGCCCACCCGCTCATCATGGACCACGGCGTCTGGGAAGGCGGCTCGATCACCAACTCGAGCTACTGGAGCGCCAACGTCTTCTACGGCTTCCACCACGCAATGGTCGGCTGGCTCACATACGGTGCGGACCCCAAGAAGCTGCCGAAGAACAAGGGCAACGCGGAATGGGTGCTTGCGACCAACCCCGAGCGCACGTCGATTGCCATCCTCGTCTGCAACTCTACCCGCAGCGACTGGAAGCCGACGCTGGCGATGACCGGCGCCAAGCCCGGCCAGGCGCACTATCGCACCTTCAGTTGCCCCGACGAGAAGCGGATCTTCGTGCACCAGATCCCCGGCGAGCCGAGGCCGACGGTCGAGGCCGAGTACGACGGCGACGCGGCGAGCCTGGTGGTGCCCGCCTACACGATCGCCACCATCACCATCCCCGTCGTCAAGTGACGGCACCAGCCAACGCCTAAACGAAAGGACCAAAGATGAAAATCAATGCTTTCAGGACGGCCGCGGCGGCGGCGCTATGCCTTGTCGCGACGGCGGCGACGGCGAAGGACTTCTCCACCACGATCGACCTCGCCCCGGCGCAGCCGCTGGCGCGGGTGCCGAAGAAGTTTCCCGGCTTCGGCTACGTCTGCGACCCCAAGGTCGGCGGCGAGGAGACGGTGCTCGAGTACCGCCATTCCGGAGCGTGGGTGCTCAAGACCAAGGTCTGCGACGACAAGACGCTTGAGTTCCTGACGCGGAACCGGATCTCGATCCTGCTGGTGCTCGACGGTTCGCGCGAGAAGATCAACGCCGATCTCCGGCGCATCGCCGACGGCAAGTACGGCCCCGCGATTGCCGGCTTCCAGCTCGGCGACCGGCCAGACGGCGACGGCGACGCGGAGAAGTGGCGCGCGGTGGTGTCGTCGATCCGGCGCCAGTTCAAGGACACGCCCATCGCCATCCCGGCGGCGGACTCCAAGCCGCCGATGGCGAAGATGCTGGCGGACAGGATGCGCGACGTCTCCAAGCTCGTCTACGACTTCTCCAAGGTGCCAGCGCCCTACAAGCAGCTCAAGGAGATCACCAAGACGATCACCTTCGGCGGCAACAAGGACCTGAAGCGCATGCGCCTCTGGGTGATCGCCCCCGACCGGATGCCTGGGAGCGACGAGTCCACCCGCTCCGACTTCAAGACCATCAGCTGGAAGATACACTGGATGATGTCCGCCTACGCGGTGGAGGCGGTGGACGCGGTGCTCTTCAACCAGCCGATGCAGCCGGACGAATTCGGGTACACGCTGCGCTACCTCGGCCTGGCCTTCCGCGATCACGGCACCGTGCTAACCCACGGCGAGTCGGCATCGGCGGACGCGGCGAAGTCGAAGAACAGCTCGCCCGACCTCGAGCAGGACTTCGACGATCTCACCGGCGGCTTTGGCGGCGAGGACAACATGAAGATCGTCGCCTCGCCCAAGGCCTGCGCCAACCTCGCCGACGGCAAGACCGGCGACGTCGAGTACTTGGCGCTCGCGAACGAATCCGACCGACTCTGCCTGGTGATGGTCAACACCTCCGGGAAGCGCACGAAGTACTCGGTGGAGACCAAGGGCAAGAAGACCGGCAACTGCACCATCCGCCGCATGTACTTGGACCCCGAGACGAAGAAGGTGAAGCGCGAGGCGTTCGGCGGCTACGGTCAGCCCGGGCTTCCATACACCTCCTACGTCGAGCCGGACGCGGTGGAGACGGTGACCCTCATCCTCACCGACAAGAAGCACAACCAGGCTGGCTACTGACGGCAATGGCGCGCGGCGTTTTCATCACCTTCGAGGGCGGCGAAGGCTGCGGCAAGTCGACGCAGGCGGCCGTCCTCAAGGACGCGCTGGAGCGCTCGGGGCGGAAGGTGCTGCTCACCCGCGAGCCAGGCGGCACCTGGCTTTCGGAGGAGATTCGCGCGCTCCTCAAGGACCAGTCGAAGGACCCGCCGTGCGACCGCGCGGAGACGCTATTGTTCCTCGCGGCGCGCGCGCAGCTGGTGGAAAGGGTGATTCTGCCTGCGCTCGAGCGCGGCGAATGGGTGGTCTCCGACCGCTTCAGCGACTCCACCCTCGCCTACCAGGGTTATGGGCGCGGCCTGCCGCTCGACCTGCTCGCCGAGGCGAACGACTTCGCCTGCCGCGGGCTGAAGCCAGACATAACCTTCCTCTTCGACCTGCCGCCGGAGGAGGCGGAGCGGCGCATGCGCGAGCGCGAGGTCCGCGAGAACGCCAGCGCCGACCGCATCGAGCGCGAGGCGGCCGACTTCCACGAGCGCATCCGCCGCGGATTCCTGGCGATGGCGGCGGCGGCGCCGGAGCGGTTTGTGGTCCTGGACGCCTCGGCGTCGCGGGAGGAGATTGCGGAGAGGATATGGACGGAGCTGAGGCGTTTCGGCTGATCGCGCGCGCGATCGACTCGGGCTCCGCCGCCCACGGCTACCTCGTCGTCGGCGACGTGCGAGGCAACGCCGCGGAGCTGGTGAGGAGGGTGCTCGAGAAGCTCTTCCCCGACGAGCGCGACCAGATCGCCGCGGGCGTCCACCCCGACGTGGTGACTCTGGAACCCGAGGGCAAGAAGCGCATCATCACCATCGACTCGATGCGCGAGCGCATCGTCGAGCCGATGGCTTCCACCTCTTTTTCCGGCGGCTGGAAGGTCGGCATCGTCTCCGGCGCCGACCGGCTCAACAACGAAAGCGCCAACGCCTTCCTGAAGTCGCTCGAGGAGCCGCCGCCGAAGACGATGTACTTCCTGCTGACCGACCAGCCGGACGCGATCCTGCCCACCATCGTCTCGCGCACCCAGCGCATCGACCTCAAGCTGCCGCCGGGCCTGCTCGAGGGCGAGGAGTACGAGGCGGTAGCGGAGGCGTTTGCGGAGAAGGACGCCGCGCGCCTTGCAGAGATCCTCGACTCGCTCGTCGAGGAGGCGCCGGAGGCCGACGCCGCGCTCGTGCGGCGCCGGTTCTTCCGCACGCTCCTCTCGTTCGCGCGCGCGATGGTCCTTTCCGGGAAGCTCCCACGCCACCAGGCGTTCCGCAACGTCGAGTTCGTAGAGGAGGCCTACCGCCGCTGCGAGAAGTCCATGAAGGCGGAGCCGGTCCTCTCCTATCTCCTCGACCGCTTTGCCTTTTGAACCGCGGCTGATTCCGCGGCGTTTATAAGGGCATGAAAGCAGAGATACTAGTCGTTTCCGTCGCCGCGGCTGGTTTCGCCCTCGCGGACGGCTCCGCGTCCACCAACACTGTCGCCGACCTTGGCACCGTTACCGTCGAGGCGAGCGCGCTCTCGAAGTACCGTCCCGAGACGGTGTCCGGCGCCACCTTCACCGCCGAGCCGCCGGAGCGGCTGCCGACGGTTGTCGACACGCTCACGGCAGACTTTATCCGCGAGCGCAACCCGACCGACCTCAACGACCTCCTGCGCTGGGTGCCGGGCATCGAGACCGGCGGCACCTCGCTCCTGGTGCGGCAGCCGGGTCTTTTCACCATCCGCGGCATGGGCGGCACCGAGCCGACGTTCGACGGGGTAGTCCCGATCGGCCGCGGCGCCGGGCTCTTTATGGACCCGTTCATGATGGACCGCGTCGAGGTGGTGAAGGGGCCGATCGCCTCGCTCACCGGCGGCGCCGGCGCACAGCAGAACAACAACGGCGCGGGCGGGTCCGTGAACATGTACCTCAAGGGCGCGCACCTCGACCGCAGCGAGATCAACTTTCATGAGAACACGTCGATCGGCCGCAACACCTGGCGCCAGCGCGGCATGGTTGACGCGAACGAGGTACTCGTCGACGACGCCCTGGCGATCCGCCTGCCGCTGTCGCTCGACTTCTACTCGCCCGCCTACACCGCCACCGGGTCGCAGGACGGCGCGCGCCCGCGCCAGCAGTACACCCTGGCGCCGTCGTTCATCGCGAAGCCGTCCGACGCGGTTTCCTTCGGCGTCAAGTCGATGTTCGTCTACTCCGACTCGCCCAGCTACATCGGCATCCCGGTCTGGCGCGGCGCGCCTGCGGCTGGCTACGGCTGGTACGAATCGTCCTGCCGCAAGACCGATCGCTCGACCTACAAGGGCGTGATGGTGAACCCTTGGGTCGACTGGCAGGTGACGGACGAGTGGCTGCTCAAGTTCGGCGGCTCGTTCATGTACTCGCACATGGAGCAGACCACCCGCGAGCCCTACACTTCATATTCGGTTGACGCGAACGGCAACCCGACCGGCGCGTTCCTCAACTACTGCAACACCGGCTGGTGGCCAAACGGCGAAAAGTACATGACCTCCGGCTTCTCCGAAAGCCGCATGTTCCAGCAGAGCTACACCGCCTATGCGCGCTCTGTGTACGCGCTCGAGGAGCTGCCGTTCGGCTTCAGGAACACGTTCGTAGCCCAACCCGACTTCTACTACCACGGCGCCAGCGGCTTCGGCGGCCCGGTCTCGCGCTACGGCGTGACGGTGCAGGATTCGATCGGCTGGGGGTGGGTCACGCTCCTCGCCGGCATCCGCTACGACTACTTCGTGGAGAACGACAATACCCAGTCCATGCGCAACACCAGGACCGGAGCCGTGACCACCACCCACTACGACGAGGCGCGCGCCTTCGCGTTCTCTCCGCGCGGCGGGCTCACGGTGCAGCCGCTCGACTGGCTGGTCTTCTTCGGCAACGTCTCGCAGACCCAGACCCCGACGCTCGGCTACCGCAACTCCGACGGCACGCGCCCCGACGACCCATGGACCGCGACGCAGTGGGAGGCTGGCTTCCGGGTGCGGCCGCTCGAGAAGCTGTGGTTCAGCGCGTCCTACTTCAACATCGAGCAGGAGAACACGCCAGTCGCCGAGACATCCGGCGGCCAGACCTACTACTGGTTCGACGGGCACAACCGCTCGAAGGGCGTGGAGCTGTCGCTCTCGGGCGACGTGACCGAGAACTGGTCGGTGATGGCGATGTACGCCTACACGCTCTACGAGGACTGCACCAAGTCCGGCTTGGCCGGCGAGTTCGAGCGCATCCCGCGCCACGCCGCGACCTTCAACACGTCCTACCGGCTGCACGGCTTCGACTGGATTGAGGACGTGGTGGTGGGCATGGGCTACCGCTTCCGTTCGATGAGCTACGCCACGATGCGCGGCGCGTTCGTGAACGAGAACCTGCGCTTTGACCCAAGCCACGTCTTCGACGTCAACATGTCGATCCCGCTCTCGAAGTTCGGCTGGCGCGACGACTGGTTCCTCACCCTGGGCGTCAGGAACATCTTCGGCGAGAAGTACTTCGACACCTCGCGTCACTACTACGAGTGCTTCGCGGGCGAGCCGCGCACCTTCGAGATCGGCCTCCGCGGTCGGTTCTGACCGGCGGCGCAGGCCGCGTCATCCCGCGAACCCGGCCGCCATCGTGGCGAGGATCAGAATCGGCACGAAGTACTTCATGAGGAAGCCGAAGACGGCGGGGAAGCGCATGCCCGCTCCCGCCGACGCCTCGCGCTCGAACTTGCCGTATCCCCAGCCCTGGTTGGAAACGGCGAAGACGCAGATGAGCAGCGCCCCGAGCGGCAGCCAGAACTGACCGAAGACGAAGTCCTCCCACCCCAGGACCGGCTCGAAGAACACGGTCGGCAGCGAAAGCGCCGCGACGGCGACGGCGACCGCGACGGCGATCCACGTCCGCTTGCGCCGGAGCTCGTCCACGAGGCCGCCGATGATGCACTCGAACACGGCCACGATGGTGGTGAGCGCGGCCAGGGTGAGGAAGAGGAAGAAGAAGAACCCCCAGACCCGTCCGCCCGCCATGCTGGCGAAGACCTTGGGCAGGGCGACGAAGATGAGCCCCGGGCCGGAGGTGACGTCGACCCCATAGCTCGCGCACGCCGGGAAGACCACCATCCCCGAGAGGACGGCGACGAAGGTGTCGATCGCGATGATCCATGCCGTCTCCGACGCCAGCGAGCGCTCGCGGCCCACGTAGCTGCCGAAGATGGCCATGCAGCCGACGCCGACCGAGAGGGTGAAGAACGCCTGGCCCATGGCGCCGAAGACCGCCCGCCAGGGATGCGCGGCGAACGCCGCCCAGTCGGGCGAGAGGTAGAACCTGAGCCCGTCGCGCGCGCCGGGAAGGGTGAGCGCCTTGGCGGCCAGGACGCCGAGGATGGCCAAAAGCGCGATCATCATGAACTTGGTGGCGCGCTCGACGCCGTTGCGCACGCCGGCGATGCAGATCGCGGCGGCGACGGCGACGACGACGGAGAGGCTCGCGAAGCACACGGCGTGGTCGCCGAGCAGCGCGGAGAACTCCACCGGGCCGCCGCCGCGGAGGTAGTCGGCGGAGTACTTGAGCAGCCAGCCGGCGACGTCGGTGTAGTAGATCATCAGGAGGAAGTTGCCGGCGAAGATCACCTTGCCGACGACGGACCAGAGCCGGCGGCGCTTCGCGGCAAGCGCCCCCATCGCGCCTGAGATGCCCATTCTCGCCGCGCGGCCGATGGCGAGCTCGGCGGTGAGGAGCGGAAACCCGAGCAGGACGAGGAACGCGAGGTAGACGAGCACGAACGCGGCGCCGCCGTTCTGGCCGACCATGAACGGAAATCTCCACACGTTGCCCAGCCCGACGGCGCATCCCGCCGCCAGCATCAGGAACCCCAGCCGCGACTTCAGCCGCGCCCTCGTGCCGTCATTGCTCAATTTCACCACCCCAGTTCATTTTGCTTCGTGTGCGAATTATAGCAAATCCAGGCGCGCGTCAGCAAGAGCGAGGCGTACCAAGCGGCGCACGCGCCGAGCCCCCATTCCTCAACCTCGAAGTTCGCCCAGCCGAGGCCGGCGACCGCCCGCGAGACGCCGGTCATCGCCTTCGTCACGAGCGCGGCGAAGTTGTTGAGGTGCGCCGCGGCAGTTTCGGAGACGAAGCCCGCGAGCGCGCCGACGACGCCAGTCGCCACCGAGAGCGCCGCCGCGGGCAGGAGCGCGAGGTTGGCGACGATGCCGCCGGGGGTGAAGCGGCCGAACGCGTTCGCGGCGATCGGCGCTCCAGCCGCCCAGGCGGCGAAGGAGAAGAAGAGCGCCTTCGCCCAGAGGCTGCCGAGCCGCTCTGCCGGGCGCACGGCGAGGATCAGCGCGAGCATCACCGTGAACGAGAGCCGGCAGCCGACGTCCGCGACCATCCGCGGGTCGGCGAGATGCACCGCGAGGAAGGTGAGCGACCAGGCGCGGAGCGCGTCCGGCCGCCGCCAGAACACCGGCGCGAGCAGGTAGAGGCTCGCCATCGCCGCCGCCCGCACCGCGCTCGGCGGCGCGCCGATCATGTAGACGTAGAGCCAGAGCGGCGGCAGCGCCGCGGCGCCGGCGAGCCGCTGGGGCACGAACGCGAGCATCAGCAGCACCATCAGGGTCCTGGCGACGATCATCACGTGGAGCCCCGAGATCGCGAAGACGTGGATCGAGCCCGACTCCACGAAGGCGCGCCGTAGCTCCGGCTTCAACCGCCAGCGCTCGCCGAGCAGGATCGCGCGGTTGACGGCACACGCCTCGGCGTCCAGCTCGATCCCGATCGCCGCCTGGCGCGAGAAGGCGCGGCGGAGCGGCGCCGCGGCGGCGGAGGAGTGGGCGCGGCGGGGACGGTCCCGCAGCCACGGCGAGAGCTTGAGCGCCTCCTCCTGCGGTGCGACTGCGAGGAAGAAGAGCGCCGCGCCGGCGAACGCCGTGGCGACCAGGCGCCAGCCGGGCAGCCGGAAGCCATGGCCGAGGAGCGCGGCAAGCGCCGCGGCGATGGCGAAGAGCGGCCACGAGCCGCACGCCGCGGGCCGCAGCGACGCGAACCACTCGCCGGCGAACAGCGCCGCGCAGATGTAAAGCAGGTTCATTGGCGCGTATCATAGCATTTCCGCCGTTTGCGAACCTTAAGCGAACCTTAAGCGAATCTAAAGACGAATTTAGATTCGCGCGCGGCGGAATTTGGTATAATGCGCATTCCAACATGGAATCGGACGGTACCAGGGGCGGCGCAAAGCCGTATGCGGAGATAGTCCGTCTCGTGTGGCCGCTGGCGCTCGGGATGGTGAACAACGCGGTCATGCAGTTCGTCGACCGCGCGTATCTCGCGCACAGTTCGCTTGCGGCGCTCGAGGCGGTGCTGCCGGCCGGGATGCTGATGTGGATCTTCGCGGGCTTCTTCCAGTCCGTCGTCGGCTACTCCTCGGTGCTGGTCGGCGTCGGCCACGGCGCGAGCGACCACGAGCAGTGCCGCGATGTCTACCGCGCGGCGAAGTTCGTCGCGTTCGCCTCCGCGCTCCTCTCGCTGCCGCTCGTGCCGCTCGGCCGGCATCTGCTCGCGCTGGCCGCGCCAGGTCCGCAGGCGCTGGCGCTGGAGCGGGACTACTTCACGATCACGATGGCGGGCTCGTTCGCGGTCTACCTGCAGATGGCAGCGGCGTCGTACTTCACCGGGCGCGGCCGCACCCGGCTCGTCTTCTGGGTGAACCTCGCCGGCAACGCGCTCAACGTCGTGCTCGACCCGGTGCTCATCTTCGTCTGCGGCTGGGGCATCGCCGGAGCGGCGGCGGCGACGGTTGCGTCCATGCTCGCCCAGGCGCTCGCGCTCGGCTTCGTCGCCGAGCGCGAGATGCGCCGGGAAGGGGATTCAACCTCCTTCGCCGGCGTGCGCCGCCAGGTCGGGCGGATGCTTCGGTTCGGGGTCCCGTCCGGCGCCTACACGGTGCTCAACATCCTCTCGTTCACCATCTTCGTGTTCGTGACCGGCGGCGTGGGCGAGCTGGAGCTCGCCGCGTCCAACGCCTGCTTCACGGTGAACTACCTCCTCTTCGCGCCGATGGAGGGGTTCTCGATCGGCGCCTCCACCCTGGTCGCGCAGGCGATCGGTCGCGGCGACCTCGCGGCGGCGCGCGCGGACGCGCGGCGGACGATTCTCCTCGGCGTGGGGCTTGTCGCTGCGCTTTCGCTCGCGGTGGTGGTCGGTTCCGGACCGATCCTCTCCATCTTCGCCTCGCAGGCCGGCGAGCGGACGGAGGAGTTCATGCGCCTCGGGTTCGTGCTGCTCCTAATCATGGCGGCCTGGCAGGTGTTCGACGCGGCGGACGTGATCGTCTCCGGCGCGCTCAAGGGCGCGGGCGACACGCATTTCGTGATGACCTGGATGCTGGTGACGGCGTTCCTATTCTGGCTGCCGCTCGTCTTCGCCGTGCGCCACTGGCACAACACCATGCCGGCCCTGTGGGGGACGATGGTCGTCTACGTGGTCGTCATTTGCATCGGCTCGTTTATCCGCTGGCGCCGCGGCAGGTGGGCCGGCCGGCTGACCAAAGGGGACGCCGCGGAATGAGGACTTGATTCGTCTATTTGTGCTGGCGCCAGGCGCCTGGGGTGGTGCCTTCCGCGGCAAATTCCTCTGCAGAATATGGTATAATACACAGAAACAATTGACAACGTGAAAGTCGCATGACATTTGCCAACCGCAAGTTCATCGGATTCCTCGGCGCCGCGACGGTGGTGATCGTCGCGGAGTACATCCTCGTGCTGTCCGACGGCGTGATCGCCGGGCAGATGCTCGGCGAGAAGGCCCTCGGCGCGGCGAACATGCTCATGCCGATATTCATGGTCGTGAGCTTCTTCACCTGGCTGCTGGCGGTCGGTACGTCGATCGTCTATTCGGACGCGATGGCGAGAATGCAGCGGGAGCGCGCGGCGAACCTTGCGGGGCAGGGCCTTGTCGCATCAGTTCTGCTTGGCCTTGCACTTGGCGTCACGGTGTTCGCCGTCAAGGGGCTCTATGTCGGCTTCATGGCGTCTGACGCCGAAACTACAGGCCATGCGCTCGGCTACCTGAACTGGTATCCTCTTGTCGTCTTTCTGGAGGCAATCGACCTCCTGCTGCTGTATCTTGTCTACACGGACGGAGGCGCCGTCAGCTGTACGGTGTCCTATTGTGCGCAGGTTGTCGTGAACATAGTGCTTTCGTACGGTCTCTGCGCCGGCAAGTGGGGGCTGCCGAGACTCGGCATGGGCGGAATCGCGCTCGGCACGGTGGCTGCCTATCTGTCCGGCGTCGCAATGCTCCTGCCGCGGTTTTTCCGCCGCGGAAGATGCGGGGTGCGCTTCACGCCGAAATTCCTGCCGAATGAATTCTTGCGCTCGCTGCAGCTGAGCTTTGGGGACGCATCGTCCGGCCTTTTCCAGGCGCTCCTGCTGTTTGTCGCCACCAAGTACATCATCCTTCTGTGGGGACCCGACACGCTGCCGGTCGCGACGGTGGCGTTCTTCGTGGTCCGGCTCTCGCTGTTTTTCAACGGCGTCGGCATAGCCTTGCAGCCGATAGAGACGGTTTACCACGGAGAGGGCAATACCGCGGGGATCAACGGCCTGGTGCGGTTCGCCGCGTGCATATCGGTCCTGGAAGGCCTTTTCCTCACCGTCGTCGTGTTTGTCGCGCCCGATTTGATCGCCTCTGCGGTGGGCATCGACAGCCCGGAGCATGTCAGCGAGGCAAGCCACGCGGCAAGATGGACGTGCGTGGGTCTTACCGGGTATGCGCTTGCGTACATGCTCAATTCCCATTACCAGTACATCGGACGGCCCGGCCGCTCGGTCAAGCTGACGTCGCTGGCGTTCTTCATTGTTCCCGTCGCGCTGCTCTTTGCGTTTGGCGGGAGGATATCGGGGATGAACGGGGTCTGGGTCTCCATCGCGGCCGGGCCGGCGATCGCAGTCGCGATGCTCCAGATCCGCCCCCTGCTGCGCTCGCTGAAGTCGGCCAAGTCCAGGCGCAAGACCCATGTCTGGTCTGTCGACGCCTCGGACCCGGCGTCGTGCCGCAAATTGCTCGCCTCGATTGAAAAGTCCCTTTCCCGGGAGGCGCCCGGCGAAACCGTCCAGCAGATTCTCCACGCGCTGACGCTTTCCTTGGATCAGATTCGCGGGAAAAACGGGAACGACCGGCGCGTACATGCCGAGATCACGGTCAAGCCGGAGCGGGATGGCGTGAGGGTGATCGTCAGGGACGACGGGGTGCATTTCGCCATAGAGGGGCTGGAGCACCCCGTCCGGCACCTTCCGGCCTCAGGATTCAACCGCAACATCTTCGTCTTGGCCTTGCCCGGGGACAGCTTCGGGAGGAGGTACGAGGTTCTGCGGGGATACGACCTTTCCCCGGACGAGATCAAGGAGATCGTCGACCTCGAGGACCGCAGCTTCGACGCTCGCTATCACACCACGCTGGAGCAGGAATGCGCGCTCTTCAAGTCCAACCGCGAGGGCGGCGTCGTCGTCCGCGACCGGGAGACGGGCGCCATTGTCGCGTACATGATGATCCTTCCCGTGACGGACGAGACCTACGACTTGATCCGGCAAGGCGTGCTGCTTGACACCGCGCTGGATCCAGAAAAGGTGGTCCTCAAATACGACTCGCCGGGGATATACCATATTTTCTTCGCTTCCGTCATTGTCGCCCCCGCCCACAGGAGCGCCAGGATGGTAACGGCATTGGTTGACGCCATGGTCGAGGACTTCATCGCGCTGGCCGGTCGCGGCATCTTCGCGGACCGCATGGTCGCCGACGTGGTGTCCGGCGACGGCAGGAAGTTCTGCCGGCTTTTCGGATTCGAGAAGGTGGGCGAGTCCGACCACGATTCGCTGATATACGAGATATCGATCATGCCGCCCAGGATCCGCATGGACACAGCCACAATTCGGCGATTTAAGGCAATCTATGCGGAGCACCTCGATGCGCGGAGCCAAGGGTAGAGTCCGGCACCATCGCCGCGCGGAATTTTTTTTGGTCGTTTGCCAAAGTAAACGAAACTTAGAAAGGTTAAACGAAAGTTTAGCCGTTCGTTGGATGTCGGCGTAGCGTTGAGTTTGGCAATCCGGCGTGGTTCGCGACACTGACCGGAGCGCGTCGCGGTGCGGGCCGCGCTTAGGTCGCTCATCACGTCGTCAGGGCGACCTCCCGGCCTTAAGCCCCCCGCCGACGCGCACAGCCGCGCCGGAATTTGGTATAATGCTCGCGCATCCCGTCGCTGCCTGGGAACTTGCGGTTGCGTTGGCAGCTGCGGGTTGTCTTCTGGCCCTCGCAAGAGGGCTTTTACTTTCTGCTATGTGCGGGCGCTGCCCGTGCTTCGGTCGCGGTCATCAGAGTACTCCGTGCCTGTGGAGGATGGCGCGGTTGGCCTCCTTCTTGAACTTTCCGCCGAGGAGGATGGGGTCGAGGACGACGCTCTCGGCGTTGACGCGGCGGATCCCCAGCCTCTCCAGGAACGCTCGCCCGCGCTCTCCGTGGAACGAGACGAACTCGTCGTAGGGCGACTTCCCGTCGAGCGACGGGCGCGGGGCGGAGTTGACGTGCGAGAGCGCGAGGTTGACGTCCTCCTGCGTCAGCGCGTCGAAGGACGAGCCCTTGACGAGGACCCTCCTGATCTCCTCGTGGTTGCGCTCGACGTGCGGCTTCTGCTGCGAGTTGTACGGGTCGCAGAAGAAGACGTATGTCCTTCTCTCGAGCTTCGTCGGGTTGTGCTCCGGGTCGACGCGGCAGAACTCGATCATCTTCGGGTCCGAGAACTCGGAGCCGTTGTCGGTGAGCACAACGGGGAAGAGGGCCTTGAAGAACTCCGTCCCCGCGACGTTCTGGAGCATGTTGAATATCCTCGTGCACGTCTGCGAGGTCCTTGCGTCCCTGAGGAACGCGAGCATGAG
>CACWVU010000009.1 GCA_902764415.1 uncultured bacterium
ACATCGGTCACCCTCTGCACGCCTCACCGTCCTAACTGTATGCTGACTTCTTTACAGTGCAGACTCCTTTCATTCTGCTAGTTCAGCCGAGTTTTGCTCGGCGTACCTGACCCTTTTGTTCCGTTCACCATATCCGAGAATGCATTCACACTCCCTAAGAATGAACAACGATGGCACCCAGAGAAGCCTTTCCACGCTGTCAAGATGCCATTCAAAGTCAAGTGCAGCGCTCAACGATAATATAGCGGCAAAACCCGCCACGGAAAACAACACACCAATTACCACCGTCGTCATATTGCTGGTTCGCCAGCGCGGCACAAGCGCAAAAACAAAAGCCAGCGGGAACAGAAACGCATATTGCCATGCCGAGCAGAACATATACTGTAGCGCCCTGTACGCCGCCGCCACAAACTGATGCATTCGCAACTGGTCGACAGGAAGATATCCATCAAGCGACGCCCCCGCCAGCCGGCAGCCCAAATGCCACACTGTCGGCAGCGCAGCGCCCAAAGCCACGCGCAGGGCCAGTTGGCGGAACCCTATATGCGGAGACACGACCACTACCGCCATCGCCACGGAGCAGAAATAGACCAATCCCTCGTTCTTAAACCAGCCCGCCGCACCGATCAACAGCCATCCGATGTAATCAAGCCTGTTTTCACGGATCCTCTCCCAGCCAATCAGACAGCAAATTGCCACATACACTTCCGGATAAAACAACGTGGCAAGGCGCAATGACACTGGCGTAGTAAACACAACAAGCACGAACACCGCTCCCAAAGCACTCCTTAAGCGAGACACAAGACATCCAGCCATCGCCGCCATAAGCATGCATGGCAGCAGTTGGAGTATCCACTCCCCACATGAACCCGAAAGCGCATCGCACCACAGCAAGAGCGACGCAGCCCCAGGTGGATAGGCTGGCTGAAACGGGGCAAACGCCGAATCAGCATAAAATCCATCATTGATTCCGCCGGCCAGAAACATCATTTTGGCCCTTCCACCAACAGTGCCCAATCCATTCGGGGCGACAAACGTATGCGAGAGAGCAAGCGACGCGTATATAATTGCAAGAATGCCAGCTACCGTCACTTGACGCCGTGTGAAAGCGAATGCTGTCGGATCGAATCCTCTACGGCAACATGTGACATGGCGCTTCCACAACAAGAGGCATCCAACCACGATGGCCGCCACAGACAACGACGAACTCAAGGATACAAACCCCATAACACCCCCAACGACAAACATCACAACCGAAAGACCTAACAATCCAATAATGACACCTTCGCATCTGCACACGAAAAAGCAGCACGTCAAGAAAGCAGCTAATGCCGACAGGGAGAATATCTCGGATATATATCCACATCTGTCCTGTTGCGCAGGATGGTCCTTCCAGTCGTCACCTCGGCACCACAAATTCACTCCTCCGCCAGAATCGCGAATACTATATCCATGACCCCTCAGCTCTGAATCAATTATCGGTTCGTATTCTGCGGCTACAATTGCGTCAGCGCCGATTATCTCCAACAGCGAACCATTGCGTGCCGGGTACGGGGCGGTTTCCCATGACATCGCCAAAACGCGCGATCGTTCAATGGGGAGGAGTCCGCCTCCCCGCGAGCGACAATATGCAATAGACTTGCCGTTCGCTTTCGCCAATGCCGCCATCCGCCGGGCAGCATCGACCGTCTCGCTCGTGCCACGATACGAAGACCGCCATGATGTCGCCAATCGGAATCCGCTTTGAGCCAAGCGTCCGAGCGCTGGCGCATTCATGCAGAGTGTCAACGCTGCAACTGCACAGACCATCCAGACACGGCATTTCATTTCTCTTCCTTGACAATCTTCCGAATGACGAACTGGCGCGGCTTGGACCCAGCGTAGACAAATCTAATTAGCTTTGCTGCAGAACGCAGATCAACCTTGGCCACTCCGCTTCTCTCCGAGAACATTCCCACTCGGCGCCAATGCTTACCGTCATTAGACGCCTCGACAAGGGTGTTTGCCAAAAGCATCGAACCATCCTTCAAACCGGAATGCACGAGGAGTTTCCCCTTGACAAGATCATCAAACTCCAGCTCGACCCAGTCGCCGCGCCTCGCAGCAACCTTGGACATGTAATATGTTGCGTCGAGACAGTCAACGATCTTGTCTGGACCGTGTGCCTCATCTATTGCGGGAATGCTCGATCTGCACTTGGCCCGCTGAATTCGCGAGAACGACAATTCGTCCTTAGACTTCGAGCTGCATACATGGCTTGCCATAGGTTTCGCACCCTTGGAAAACACCCAGTCCCAGACAGCGTCCTCACACCAGGCCTTTCGCCAAGCGTCATGGCCGGCATCTGGAAACGTCGAACAACGGAAATCGCCATGACCAGCCTTCACCTGCCGCTCGATCTCGTGAATGGCCAACTGAGACCATTCGCTCTTGTAGGCATTTTCATTGTAAAGCATCCAATAGTTGCCAGGCTTGTCCTTTGGGATGCGCATCGGACTTTGTATGCACGCGGTCGGAACGCTTGCGGCAAATCTTCCCGGATAGCTGCAGGAAAGTTCAAAAGCGGCGACGCCGCCCCACGACAGTCCAGTCACATACAACCGACCCATATCGACCTTGGGCGATTTCTGCATAGCAATGACGGCATACATCGCATCGCACACAAGATCAGCCATCATGCTTCGCTCGCCGGGGAGCGCCGCACGGATCACAGCCCCCTTGGGCAGCATGGGCGCAAAGATATAACATGGATGCCGCTTCTGGAATTCAGGATTTGTCAGCCGCTCGAACAACGTAGTTTGCCGGAAATGAGCGGACAGGTCGGTTCCCTGTTCGCCGGTGCCGCCGAAATAAACGACCATCGGCACCGGCTTGACGCTGCGTTTGGGCGCATAAAGCAGATAGGGCAACTCGTTGACCTGCGGCGTTTGAAGATGCGTATATTCGCCAGGCAGATCGTTGCGCCTAAACCATCCAGCGGACATGCCGAATCTCGACATGTCAGCCTTCAATTTCGCAGAAGACTGGTATGCGACTATCAAACCAGGATAGCCAAATCCTGGCGCAGGAGCTTCTTTTCCAGCAGCACTATATTGTAGTGCCAAAAGAACAATGAGTAGATAAAACTCCTTCTTTGACATCACAAATCAATCAACTCACTTTCCTAAAGGCGAATTTCAATCCTTACCTACTGTCAGAAAAGTATGGATTATTCTTGTTGCCGACCATCTGAAGAATTTTTGTTAAAAGAGTCTCGGTGTTCCTTCTGAAACTTAAAGATGCGATCGATCCGATCTAAAAGCCGCTGAAGATTGTTCATATTTAATTGTTGCTGATTCACACGTACTGCTTCGTCGTACATAGTCTTGAACACCGCATTAGTCAACTCATATCTTGACCCAACTCCGGCCTTAATTAAAACATCCAATCCCGGTCTTGATGTCCCCTGCAATTTATAGTCGCATACTTTCATATCCTTGACTTCCGCCATAAACTCATCCAGACATTTCCTGTTTTTCGGTGAGTTATAAAAATCAGATAAATTCAACCCCGACATGAGCACATTTTTTTTTGTTTCAAAATACCAAATGCTCGTTCGCACATCCCCAGTTGGGCACCGAATTAAATATTTATCCTGCAGCAGCAGCTCCAATGCCACGCTTTGCACATCTTTTGGATAATCATGCTTGTTGACAATCCACAAATCGTCAGCAATGCCACGAAAAACTACCTCTACTGCGTTAGACTCTACACACCTTTCTTTTCTGAGCAAAGTCTTAATCGCCTCAATGTTGTGCTCCGCGCACAACTTGGAATACTCTCTATCACTTAGATTCCCCAACTCGTCAGACCTCGCCGTCATTCCCCCGCAACACAACAAAATTAAATATGTCAAACCTACATATTTTTTTATCGCCATTTCAGTTTCCTCCGTACGTATTAACATTGTTTGTCGTTCTTCTTACCCATTTCCCAAATTTTCTTACAGTTACAGTGCCATCGCCCATCAATTCAAATTTCTGATTCCATCCACAAAGGTCTTTCTCAATGCCACTACCAACAACCCTCCACTTCGCCGGAATGGGCCATTCAAAATTGCCACCGCCTAGCCAAGGCGCGGGAATTCCTGTTATTATCGCAACATCCCAAGTTGACGGCCACTTATTTTCATAGTCAAGTGGGAACCACATGTCTGCACCATGCCCAATGTGTGATGGCGGAGGATTAACTTCCCAATATCCAGTTGCGTTAACAGCATCTTTCCCGACCTCAACGCACTCCACATTATAAAAGGAAACAGTTTTGGGGCCAATATGAATTGGGTGCAATTTCATACCCGCTCCAGATGAACCGACAGGCATACTATATACACCCGCAATTGTAGCATCTACAACCCCGCTAGGCTCAATTGTCGTAAAACTCTCCGACAAACTAATGCCTCTAACTACGCAGTTAACCGTAAACACCATAGCAGTTGCGGGTGCCGCTACACAAGTCGCACTGCCACGTATGGGAGAAATCGATGCCGCGCAATTCGCTGACCAAATCGCATCTGCAGTGGATGGAACAACAGCTCCATTCACCTCCTCGCCAACACCAAGAATCGTCCTGTTACGGTTTATAGGAATAGGAGACACCGTCTCGAACAACAGCCTAAAAATCCTCACAATGCACGTGTCGGTATAATTCGTAACTATTCCCGACCGCGCCGTGACCGTATACTCGCCTGCCGTCAACGCGTTTGGACTGAATGTTATCGAATTGCCGCGCCCGCTGATGCCGTCAGGGATACTTGACCAGACTGCCTCGCTGCCAGGGTAGCTGTCGTCCGTCAGCTTCAACGTGCAACTCGAAGCCTTCCAGCAGACATTCGTCTCGTCCGGCTCTATGTCAAGTTTCAGGACATAAACCCGTCCGGAAAACACGTCTTCGTTTCCAGATTCATCCTTGACCATGTACAAGCCACTCTCGCCAATGCCAAGATTCATCCTCCCGTTGGCGGGTATGACGAGATAATACGGACTGTTGGCCCTGACGCTGATGTCCGCCCTGAAAGACGGCTTGCCTACATTCCTCGTGGTGACATAGAAATCGGCCCCGACTGGAACGATGTCCTCCACCCCGTAGGTCGAACTGCTGACCGTGACATAGGCGTTCGCAGCCGTGACGGCTTGTGCATCGTAGCACAATAGCCCCACTGACAGCAAGGCGATTAAACTAAATCTCAGACTCCTCTCGTTGCGTAGCATAGACTGACAAGGCCATTTTTGTGTTTTGTCGGTAGTATAGCACATTTCGATTTGGCCTGTAAAGCGGGCAACAGGAAAATCACGAATTACAAATGGCCCCCGCAGCCCGGCTCCGCCGCGCCGCGCGGGCCATTTGCAATCGATTTGGCAGGTGCGCCACAGTCGTGCGCGCCATTTCCAGGCAATGCGCGGACACCCGACGGATTGCCGACGGGACCATTCCGAGCGTGTCTTGCGGGCAGCCCGGCCACCCGTTGCATTTCACAGCTTGAGGAACTCTCTGGACATGTACCTGCGGGGGATTTCGTCGAGCGAGAGGACGATTCCCACGCGCATTATCGTATGGCGGATCAGCTCCGCCCATTTCACCTGCGTCATGTTCCTGTATTTCTCCTTCTGCTGCATCGGCAGCAGACATCCGCTATTGAACAGCTGCCAGAGGTTGTGAGCTATCTGCATCAGCAGATATATGTTGCGGCTTGCCCTGGCCTTGTTGCAGAAGTTGTGCTCAAGCCCGTACCCTCCGTTCTTCTCGACGTGGAAGCTCGACTCGATGTCCCAGCGACGACACCCCCATTTCCCGATGTCGTCGGCCTCCTTCCCGTCGCGCACCTCCAGGCTCGTGGCGAACTGCCCGCTGTACGGAGCCCCGTTGCTGTCGTCTTCCGCGACTTTCACGACGTTGAACACATGCCACTGGTCCGCGCCCCGCGTGATCTCGACGCCTGTCGCCCACGCGACCCTGCCGCACTCCACGCGCCTGCCGTGGGAGTCGTGTCTTACAAGCTTGCCCGAGCTCGACGGGTTCTGCTCCATCAGGTCGCGCGGCTCGCAGGTGATGGACACCGCGACAAGGGCATTCGTCCCGTCCTCGGTCCACCGCCCGTCCGCCGCGTCCGCGACATAGGGGATGAACGCGCCCTCGGACTCCTCCTTGTCCTCGCCCGCGCCGCCGATTGAGACGTCCACCTTCACGACCGTGAAGTTCGTCGTGCATGTGGCTGAGTCCGAGTGCCCGGAACCGTCGGAAACCGTCGCCGACACCGTCAGCGGCTCCGCCAGGAACGCGGCGCTGGCGGTGTCGTTGCTGGGCGCGAAGTAGCTCGCCTCCGCCGTGTCCGTGCGCCCGGTGAACGAGCAGATGCCGCAGTCCAACCAGGAATAGGACGTGCCGTCCGCAGCCGGATCGACTACCGCGCTCGCCGACCTCACGACACGGCTTTCCCGCCCTTCGTCGGTCCGGACGAGTCCGAGATAGTCTTCGCGGCGGATCGACAGCTCGTGGACGTCGACAACGGAATTGGTTGCCGCGCTGCAGACGCACCGGGAACAGCCATTGGATCCGACCACGCGGAAGGATATCCTCTGCCCCACGCCCTTGGCCATCGGCCCGGCCCAGACCGAAGCCGGAACGACGACGCCGGCGCCGGCCGCCCTCCAGCCATAGGACGTCGGATACGTGTCGATGTATTCCTTCACCACCTGTGGGTTGTGCGTGGCTCCGCATATCGGGCACGGGTGCCATGTCGTCACGATCACATGCACCCCGTTGGTCACCACCTCCACTGCCGAAGAAACCGAGACCTCCGTGTTGGTCTCCGGGAGCGCGTACAGCCTGAAAAGGAACTTCACGCGCGAATTATACCATAATAGCGGTCAGAGGTATTTGGCGGTGAAGGACTCTTTGCAGGCGCGGACCTTGTCGATCGGAACTGCGAGGGAACGCCTCGGCGAGCATTTCAAATGCCAAAGACGCCAACAATAACAGACAACCAAGAGTTTTCATGCAAAGTTACTGCTTTTTGTTTAGATTGCGAAGAACAGCACGTAGAGAAGTGCCGTCTTCAATATTGGTATTGTTTTCAATCGGATTAAAACACCCATCGCTCAAGATCATGAACTCGGTATCGGACATCCATCGTCCAAGTATTTTCCCATAATGTGCTCCTGTTAAATGGCCTTGTTCGTCCACACGTGTACGCGTGCGAAACACTAAATACGAGTCGCTGTCAAGAAAATCCCAGTGTCTCGGCTGACCAGGACTTTGTTCGCTCACAAAGGAAAATGATGTTCGATATGTTGCATTTGAATTGGCTTCATATTCCGTTGTCAATCTCGAGGACTTGTCCTCTTTCATCAGATATGCACCGGCATAAGGATTATTCGTAAAAGATACATCCATAACATATCTGTAATCATGCATGCCTCTTTCTTCCGAAGAAAACCTTAGCAGCACATCACAATTGCGTCCTTTCCCATATGGATAAGCCCAGTCGGCATATTCAAAGTCAAACCCAATCCATTTGTTAAATTCCGGGATGTGGCAACTGCGTAGCGAATCAGGGAATGCGCTAAGTTCTCCTGGATTTCGTATTTCTTTAAGTACTACAGTTCGTTTTTCTCCATAAGGCAACCATTTCCCATCGGCTATCTGTGGCATAGCTTCTTTGATAGGATACGATATGGAGAACTCAGACGGATAGTATCCGCGTTTCCTAATGCCGCATCTAAGTCTGTGCGTACACTTCCCAATAACAACGTAGTCACCGTTCGTGTTGGTCGCGCCTTCTATCGAAGAAAAGTCGTTTAAACTATCGCCCGTTTGCATTCCGCCACGCAACCTGGCCTGCGGAACAGGATTCCCATTGGAATCCACAACATGCAAACAGATATTCACCTTTGCCCCATTACGGGTCGCGTTGTAAAGTGTCAAATCCGGCTGTGCCGAAATCGCCATCAACGGAATGACGGCAAAGATGCGAAACGCTGTTTTCATTGCATGTCTCCTCTTGTTACGAGTTGTTCGTAAAGTTTGTACACATAGAAATACGCCATGTCTTTCATGTCGGAATGAAGCCACGACTCTTCATTCCCCTTCATTCCCCCAATTAAGGTTTCCTACGACCTTTTAAGGTCGCACCACTTTGTTCTCTTTCAATAGTTCTTCTTAATGCCGAGACAACATCATCCATGTTCGCCGCAGCCAGTTTAGGCACGAAATGATGCGATTCGTTGAGCAGCCGTAACGCGACATCTCTTCTCCGACACTCCATTGCGCCACAGACCATGTGATCATCCAATAACGCTAGCGACAGCCACGCACCTACCCCCGTAATTTCACCTGATTGACTGAATATCTTAAATTGTTTCGTTTCGTTTCCATCTGACGTAATTGCGCCACTGCCATACACTATGTGCCTTGCGGCGCGTACATCTGCGAAATCAACGGCTGTCGCCTCCACAGTTAAAGCTTGATTCCGTGCTATACTCTTGGCTATCTGCCTTGCCCTATACAGCACTTCCCTTCTCTCGCCACAGACACTTACCAAAAACATTCCAGCCGTGAAACAAACGAACTTCGGCTGTTCAGCAGTCACAAACTCCGACAGAGCCGAATCCCAGTGTTTTTCACGAACGCATATGTCCCCAATGTCACCAAAGACGTCCATTTCCATCCTGGACAGCAGCAATTCCTTTGGCATTGAAGAGTTTGTTATTTCCGCGTAAAAACCCGAATACAATCTCGCACAAGTCGCAAACCTCATTATGCGTCCGCGCACAAGCGTGTTCGTCATTTTATCAGCCACCTTAAATTCAACGCCTATCCCTGAAGATGCTTCACGATGAATCGACGCCCATTGTTCGAGGACGTTGGTTGCCATAACACGCCCAGACACGAGAAACTGCCAACTCACGACTTCGCTGGACACACCAATTTGTTGAGCATCCCCATTGTCTTGCGAATAGCCTAAACATGGCAGCGCCAAACCGACAGTCAACATCAAAGCCCTGGGCAATAGATTTTTCTTCATAGCATCAAAAGGGTCAGGTCACGGTACGGACGAAATCCAGTCTGCACTTGCCAACGTCTAAAGACAAGCATATGCAGTTATGGTTCTGGCCAACGCACTCCAATCGGTTCGTAATCCATGCGTAGTGGCTTTGTGCAAAGGTTGTTCTTCATGTCCCATTCAAGATTGCGGTCAAGTGATGTTGGGTTCAGATAATACAGGAAACTCGCGCCATTGAAACCGCTTTTGTCCGTCCCCCTGAATCTGAAATCGCCGTATATCTTGCCATAATACGCTTCAATAAGGTTACCCATGTCGTCGTATCTTGACCTAACACGAAAGCAGTAGCAGCAATCATCGTTGCTTTCCGTATAGTACTCAGGATATATTACAGGCCCTGATGTATTCTTCTTTCGTCGTCCAAATTGCATGACCTTTTCGGAAACATAGCCCGACTCTGGCGCAGTCCTGACTCTTATGCCACAGTTGGAACCTCTGACAGACTTTTCGACAAGGCCATTCCCCTTGCCAGGAAACTCAATCGCTGAAATGAAATCGTAGAATGTTGTCTTGTGACTTCTCCATATGTTCAATGCTTCGCCGACTTCCAGTTTCGTTGTGATCGTCATATCCGAATATTTACCTACTCCGTGTGGAGGCAGCCAATCACCTTCCAGAAAATCAAACTTCAACACGGCGTTGGTTCCGTCGAATCCTCCAACACTTTCGCGTCGGCCGTCCAATATGACACGATTGACATATAACGGAATGGGATGCGCCACGCGTTGAAGGGCTACCGTGACGACAACATCCTCTGGTTGCCAGATTCTCAACAACGATCTTCTTGTATATTTCGTTCTTCCGCCATGTGCCGCTTCGTAATAACCTTTGGGTGCCTTATCAACCCAAATACTACTTCTGCCACAGTTTGTCTTTCCTGAAAGCCGACAAAAACCTTGCTTGTCCGTGAATCCCTCTGCTATGTCTGGATTAGCTGATTCAGACCAAGCACGCCATCCAATGTCATCTTCAAAGTTTGCAACTATCTTTGCATCCGGCAAAGGAACATGGTTAACTGCATCCTCGACATAGATACTCAGATATGCTCTGTCGGCTCTTGCAAGGTAACATGCTAACACTACGTTGAACACTAGTATTGTCTTTTTCACTGGCTTTCTCCCGCTACGATTTTGTGGAATATGAAATTGACATAAAAGAAGGCTACATTGCAAATGTCAGAATGATGCCATTGACGACGTCGCTGGACAATTCGCTCTGAAGGCCAGTATGACAATCCGTCGGGGGAAAGCTCTATGTTTCCATCAAGTACATTCACAATCGGATTTCTCCCCGCCGCGAAACTTGTCGCGGGTATTCCGTCACCCATGACCTTGTTCAATTCCGTTTGAGCAATTGAAATAGGATTTGTCTGGTGAAGCAAGGCATTGTCGAACTTGCGGAATAATATCGCGCGTTGGCGGAACTGCCTGGCGACGGATCCCAGCTCGCCGTTGCCGGGGATGTACACGACCATAGGAAGCGGGTTCATCCCCACGGGCTTCGGGGTGAAGAGCAGCGCCTGGACTGCATTCGTCGGGTTGCAGTTCTCGTACGCGCGGAGGGAATAGAGCGCCATCTCCGCATTCGCCTCAGCCGACACTGCAAGCGGACGTACATTAGTCATCGGTGGCTTCATATGTGACGCGGCAAAAGCCGTCACTTGCAATAACGCAACCGACAGAAGCGGCATCGCAGCACAAATTCGAATCATCATCCCCCACCCCATTTCTGCATTTCATGCCCGACTCAATGACCATCGCCTCCACGATTCCCTTTTGACGCCCACTTCCTGCATTCCTCTACCGAAGTGCCTTTTGCGTTCACACGCAGCGCAGCATCCTCCATGCCTGAACCGGGCGGAAGGCTGCTCGCCTCCCGAAGAAGCGTGTCAAACGCAACTGCGACACCGTATAAACCCAGCTCTCTGCATCCTGCAGCATTTTCGGGGGATCCAAGCAGCGACAACGCCTTTCCGTTTCTGGCGAAGAGAATTAAATCACTACCAATCATATCCGCCTCGATCAGCTCCGTCCTGCCGCCGCCAACCCGGGCTATGCAAAATTCACCGACAAGGTTTGTTGATACGCCAAGTCTGCCAAGCATGAAATCCTGCGGCATTGAAGTGGTGAAGTGTTGCCGTAACATGGCATTCGCCGACTCACCAGGCAAAGACGACTCCCACAGGATTCCACTAACAATACGCTTCCCGCTTCTTGTGCATACGGTAAACTCGGTGACGCTGGAGTACTTATTCTCTTCAGTGCGCAACTCAGACACATCATAGTCAAACAGCAGAAATCTCTGCTGTTTATGAGTGAACATGGGGCTTCCCTTGCGAAATGCTCCATTGTTGCGCAAAGCAAAATGGTCGACCGTCTTTTCGCGACAAACATCAAACGGATCTATAGTTTTGTCATTGGCAAAGAGAACCGCGCTGACGGCCAGAATCGTGAACATTGGCGTGAATCTCATTAATTTCCCTCCTGTTTATTTGACAACCTGGACAGAAGTTGTGTAAATATTGCTTATTGTCCCGGCAGCATTTGCTTCGCTTGTCGTCGAGACATCAATGGCAACAGACACATATCCCACCTCGTCTAGAGAGCCAAGCTGCGGTCCAGCACAGGCATCAAACACCTTTCCGCTCAACGAGACAAACATATGATTCAGAAATCTAGAGCGTTCCGGCTCCACAAGGTCAACACCTGTAAGTTTCTCGTTGTTGTATAAAGGGTAAAAGGGATTATTGCACATTCCCTCTCCAACGAGATTCAAAGGATTAATGTAACCAAATGGCATCATAAATCGACAATGCGCATTCACCCCAAACAAACGGGCGAGCGTAGCTACTCCGCCCGCCTGATCATAGCAGTTGACAACATTTCCACTTGTGTTGTGCTTCAAAGATGACTTGTTCATGTACTCCGTCAACCTGAACTCAATTACGCCCGCAGTGCTCGACATATATTTCGGGCGCCCGGCCCCTGCAATTGCATTCGTCGCAACACCGATGTCGTACGTCAGCCCGTGCCCGCTGTGCAGATATGTCGTAATCGCCGCGAGCGCAGCCTTGTCCGTGTTTTTCCCCTGAGCGCCCGCCTTGACGATCGCGAACTCCAGCGCGTTCGTCCATGCGTTCTTCTGATTGCCGTAGTCGTTGGCCCAAGGCGGCTTGGGCTCGCCGAGTATCGTGTAGACGAGATGCGGGCCCGAGTCGTTCATCTTGCAGCCAGACTGGCCATTGACACTGTCCGCCGACCAATTCAAAACTCCCCCGCCGCTTCGGTCTATGCAGCCGAGCGTCCTGCTCGACATCGCGAACTCAACATATTCCGGCGACGAAACTCCCCCCGAAAACGCGATGTTTGTCGGCAGAAGGCTGGAAAGCGAACCGCCTGCCCCGGCACATGTCGCCCGTATCACTGCAGAAGTTATGAAGCCAGACGCCTCGAACCTCGCCTTCACGGTCGCCGCGCGGTTTGTCGTGTAGCAGAACGGTTCGTTCGTCACGACGCCGCCGGACTCAAACCACTCCCCGTCGGAAACGTCGATCCCCTCCGCATACGACCTTCTTATATTGATTGCATCACAAGTCGAAGATCCGGTGTCGTGGTTGAACTTGATGTTCGTCACGCGGAGCTTAACGCTGGTAAACTTTGCGACATCGACCGCGCCGCTTCTAAGGAACTTCATGTGTGAATTATACCATAATTGCGGTCAAAGGTATTTGGCGGTGAAGGACTCTTTGCAGGCGCGGACCTGGTCGATCGGGCCTTCGCAGACGACGCGGCCGCCGGCGTCGCCGCCGCCGGGACCGAGGTCGACGATCCAGTCGGCGCACTTCATGACGTCGGTATTGTGCTCGATCACGATCACCGTGTTGCCCTGGTCCCGGAGGCGCAGGAGGAGCTTCATCAGCTTGGCGACGTCGTCGAAGTGGAGCCCGGTGGTGGGCTCGTCGAGGAGGTATAGGGTGCGTCCGGTCGAGCGCCGCGAAAGCTCCGTCGCGAGCTTGATGCGCTGGGCCTCGCCGCCGGAAAGGGTGGTGGCGCTCTGTCCGAGCTGGATGTAGCCGAGGCCGACGTCGTCGAGAGTGGCGAGCTTCCGCGCGAGCGAGGGGATCTTCGCGAAGAAGTCCTTCGCCTCGGCGACGGTCATCGCGAGAACGTCGGCGATGTTCCTGCCGGCGTAGGAAACTTCCAGCGTCTCGGCGTTGAAGCGGCGTCCGCCGCACTGCTCGCAGGTGACGTAGACGTCGGGCAGGAAGCTCATCTCCAGCTTGCGCACGCCGTCGCCGCCGCAGACCTCGCAGCGCCCGCCCTTGACGTTGAAGGAGAAGCGTCCGGCGGTGTAGCCGCGCGCGCGCGCCGCCTCGGTCTTCGCGAAGAGCTCGCGGATCTCGGAGAAGAACCCGACATAGGTGGCGGGATTGGAGCGCGGGGTGCGGCCGATCGGCGACTGGTCGATCTCGACGACCTTGTCGAAGTTCTCCGCGCCGTCGAGTTTCGCGAACTTCCCCGGCGTTTCCCGCGAGCGATAGAAGCGGCGCATGAGCGCGCGCTTGAGCGTCTCGTCGACGAGCGTCGACTTGCCGGAGCCGGAGACGCCGGTTACCACCGTGAACGCGCCGACGGGGAAGTGCGCGGTGATGTTCTTCAGGTTGTGCTCGCGGCAGCCGGAGATGGTGAGGAAGCGTGGTTCGTGGTTCGCGGCTCGTGGCTCGCCTGCCCGCCGTAGCCTAGGCGAAGGCGGGTGGCTCGTAGCGCCGGCAACCTGCTTTCGTCCGGTCAGGTAGTCGGCGGTCAGCGACTTCGCCTTCAGGAGGCCCTTGAACGGGCCCTGGTACATGATTCGGCCGCCTTCGCGGCCGGCGCCGGGGCCAAGGTCGACAATCCAGTCCGCCGCGCGCATCATCTCCTCGTCGTGCTCGACGACGACGACGGTGTTGCCGCGGTCGCGGAGTCCCTTGAGGGCGGAGATGAGCCGATCGTTGTCCCGCGGATGGAGTCCGATCGTCGGCTCGTCGAGAACGTAGAGGACCCCGGTCAGCCCCGAGCCGATCTGCGTTGCCAGGCGGATGCGCTGCATTTCGCCGCCGGAAAGCGACGAGGCCGCGCGGTCGAGAGTGAGGTAGTCGAGCCCGACGTCAAGCAGGAACTGGAGGCGGCGGCAGATCTCCGCCACGATTTCGCCCAGCCCCGAAAGGTTTGTTGCTTGGGGTGCGGTTTTTTTAGCCGCATAGGACGCAAAGGTCGCAAAGGGTGCGTTCTCTGCGTTCTTTGCGTTCTTTGCGGCTAAACACAACCCATTGAAGAAGGCTAGGGCTTCGCCGACCGGCATTGCCATCACCTCGACGATGGTCTTGTCGGCGACGGTGGCGGCGCGGGAGAATTCGTTGAGCCTCGCGCCGTGGCAGGTCGGGCAGGTGCGGTAGCTCTGGTACGCCTCCCACTTCGCGCGCGTCTCCTCGTCCTCCGCCTCCTCGAGCCGCTTCTGCAGCGTGGCGAGGACGCCCTCGAAGGGACGGTCGACGGAGCGCCAGGGCAGGATCAGGTCGTCCTTGAACCCGTGCATGAGGTCGTGGCGGAACTTTGCGGGCAGTTTTTCGTAGGGAGTGGAGAGCTTCACCTTGTACTGGCGCGCGATCTGCTCGAGGAGCGCGTTGTAGTACATGATCGCGTTGTGTCCGGCGCGGCGCCAGGGGTGGATGCACTCGCGCAGGGGAAGCGTGCGGTCGGGCACGACGAGCTCCTCGTCGAAATAGTAGAGGTGGCCGAGGCCTGAACAGGTCGGGCACGCGCCGTAGGGCGAGTTGAAGGAGAACGACCGCGGCTTCAATTCGTCGAAGGAAAGCCCGCACTCGACGCAGGCGTTGAGCTCGGAGAACACGGTCGGACGGTCGGGCTTGTCCGCCAGCTCCATCGACATCACTCCCTTGCCGGTCTTGAGGGCCAACTCTACCGAGTCGGTGAGGCGGGTGCGGTCGCAGGGAAGGACAAGCCGGTCGACGACGACGTCGATCGTGTGGGCCTTCTTCTTGTCGAGCGCGGGCGCTTCCTCGATCGGATACACCGCGCCGTCGACGCGCACGCGGGCGAAGCCGCCGCGCGCGAGCGCGGCGATCGTCTCCTCGTGGCGTCCCTTCTTGCCCTTGACGACCGGCGCGTAGAGGATTATCCGGCCCGGCTCCCCGGCGGCGAGGGTGTCCACGATCTGCTCGGCCGACTGCTTCGTCACCGGCCGGCCGCACTTCGGGCAGTGGGGCGTCGCCGCCGACCCGTAGAGGATGCGCAGGTAGTCGTGGATCTCGGTGACGGTGGCGACGATCGAGCGCGGGTTGCCGCTGGTGGTGCGCTGCTCGATCGAGATCGCTGGCGACAGTCCCTCGATGCGCTCGACGTCCGGCTTCTGCATCCGGTCGAGGAACTGCCGCGCGTAGGCGGAGAGCGACTCGACGTAGCGGCGCTGGCCTTCGGCGTAGAGGGTGTCGAAGGCGAGGGACGACTTGCCCGAGCCGGAAAGCCCGGTGACCACGGTGAGCGAGTCGCGGGGGATGACGACGTCCACGCCCTTGAGGTTGTGGACCTTCGCGTTCCTGATGGTGATGTCCATCGTCTACTGCAGGTTCTTCAGGTCGAGCGCGAGCAGGAACTGCGGGTTCGACTGGGTTTTCTTGAGCGAGTTCAGCACCGACTTCATGGCGCTTTCTGAGCCGGCGGCGGCGAGGTAGCGGCGGAGCGCCCAGGTCTTCTCGAGCTCAAGCGGGTCGAGGAGGAGGTCCTCCTTGCGGGTGCCGGACTTCTCGATGTCGATCGCCGGGAAGATGCGCTTGTCGGCGAGGCCGCGGTCGAGCACGATCTCCATGTTGCCGGTGCCCTTGAACTCCTCGAAGATCACCTCGTCCATGCGCGAGCCGGTGTCGACGAGGCCGGTGGCGATGATGGTGAGCGAGCCGCCGCCCTCGATGTTGCGGGCCGCGCCGAAGAAGCGCTTGGGGCGGTGCATCGCGAGCGCGTCGACGCCGCCGGTGAGGATCTTGCCCGAGTGCGGCTGTACCGTGTTGTAGGCGCGGGCCATGCGCGTCAGCGAGTCCATGAGGATGATCACGTCGCGGCCGTTCTCCACCTGGCGCTTGGACATCTCCAGCACCATCTCGGTGACGTTGACGTGGTGCTGCGGCTCCTCGTCGAAGGTGGAGGAGAGCACCATCGCCTTCGTGTTGCGCTGCATGTCGGTGACCTCCTCCGGGCGCTCGTCGATGAGCAGGATGATGAGCATCGCCTCGGGGTGGTTCTTCGAGATGGCGTTGGCCATCTTCTGGAGGAGGACGGTCTTGCCCACGCGCGGCGGCGCGATGATGAGCCCGCGCTGGCCGAAGCCGATGGGCGTGAAGAGGTCGACGACGCGGGTCGAGAACTCCTTGGGGTCGGTCTCGAGGATTATCCGCCGCGTCGGGAACGTCGCCGTGAGGTTCTCGAAGTGGATGACGCGCGCGGCGGCGGACGGCTCCTTGCCGTTCACCGAGACCACGGCGCCGAGGCAGAAGAAGCGGTCGCGGTCGCGCGGGTCGCGCACCGGTCCCTCGACGATGTCGCCGGTGCGGAGCGCGTGGCGGCGGATCTGCTGCTGGGTCACGAACACGTCCTCGGGGCAGGCGAGGAAGTTGTTCTTCGCGGAGCGCAGGAAGCCGTGGCCCTCGCGCACGATCTCCAGGCAGCCGGAGGCGAGCACCGCGCCGCCGCGGGCGAGGTAGGAGCGGATTGCCGCGAAGATGAGCTCGTGCTTGCGGTAGCTGCCGAGCTCCTCGGGGTCGGCGCCGGGCATCATCCGCTCGACGATGGCGGGCGCCGGCCAGGTCTGGATGTCGGCGAGGCGGTGTTCCGGCAGCTCGGGGTTGCGGTTGGGGTTTACGACCGGCGCCGACTCGGCGGCGACTGGCTCGGGCGGGAGCGGCGCGTTGAGGAGGGGATTCACCGACTCCTCGCCGTTCGCCCCGCGGATCGGGGAGCCGTTGGGTTTCGCCTGGCCGGGCGTGCGGTTGAACTTCTTGAACGTGCGGTACTGCCTGGGTTTCGCCGGGCCGTTTTGGCGGGCGCCGCCCTTGGGCGGCACTGCGCCCGCGAAAACATCTAGTTCTTCGGACATGTTGGGTCTTGGGGTTTGGGGTTGGGGTTTGCCATGTCGCCTGTCGCGATTCAGCTACCTGCGACTAGGCGGCAACAAAGGCATTGGTGCGTATTATACCATATTCGTGGTTCGCGATTCGTGATTCGCAATTTTTACTGGACGAAGTAGTAGAGGCGCTGGATGTCGAGGGGGAAGAGGTCCGGGACCTTGCCCTCGAGTGCTGCGGCAATGCGGCGGTCGCAGCAGGTGAAGCGCACCTGGGCGCCGAGCGCGTCCGCGACGGCCTGCGCGTAGGGGACGGACTCGGCGACGTCCTTCGGCCGCGTCTGCTGGCCGAGGTTGGTGTTGTTGACGACGCCGGTGAAGTGGATGCCGGCGGCGGCCTCGATCTCGCGCAGCGTCGCGACGGCGTCGGCGGGCGTGCGGGTGAGCGGGCGCGACGCGTTCACGACCGCGAGCATGTCGTAGTCGCCTTCGGCGAGGATGTCGCCGGTCCAGCGGCCGAGCGCGAGCGCGCCGCGGTCGTCGCCGCCGACGTCCATAACCACGTGCGTCGAGCGGTCGGCGACGAGCGCGTAGATCTCCTTCGGGAGCGCGGGGAAGTCCACGTTCGAGTTCGCGAAGGGCGAGACGACGAGTCCGATCCCCTCCTCGGCGAGCGCCGCGGCGCTGTCCTTGGTGCGGAAATACGGGTTGACGATGTCGAGGTCGGCGATGCACGTCCGCAGACCGGCGCGGGCGAGCGCCCGCGCGTAGTTGAGCGCGATGTTGGTCTTGCCGCTGCCGTAGTGGCCGGCGAAGATGGTTACTCTGCGGGACGGGTCCATTTGCGCGTAGTATACCATTTTTTGGTATAATACGCGTCAACGGCTTAAACCACATAAGGAAAGGTCAAAAGGACATGAACCAGGCAGAGAAGGAGCGCCTCGCCCGAGTCGGCAGGACGTTCAACGCAAAGAAGTACATTGCCGAGGAGATCGAGGCGATCAGGAAGCAGGTCGGCAACCGGAAGGTGCTGCTCGCGATGTCGGGCGGCGTCGACTCGTCCGTCTGCGCGGTGCTCCTGCAGAAGGCGATCGGCAAGCAGCTCGTCTGCGTGTTCGTCGACCACGGCTGCATGCGCCTCAACGAGGCCAAGGCGGTGAAGAAGGTCTTCAAGGGCAAGTTCGGCATCAACCTCATCCAGATCGACGCCGAGGCCCGCTTCCTCAAGAAGGCGAAGGGCATCACCGACCCCGAGCTCAAGCGCAAGTGCATCGGCGGCGAGTTCATCAAGGTCTTCGCCGACGTCGCGCGCGACCTCAAGAAGAAGTTCGGCGACATCGACTTCCTCGGCCAGGGCACGATCTACCCCGACATCATCGAGTCTGGCGTCGGCGGCAACAAGGCGGTGAAGGCCCACCACAACGTGGGCGGGCTCCCGAAGGACATCATCTTCAAGGGCCTCGTCGAGCCGGTGAAGTACCTCTACAAGGACGAAGTGCGCAAGGTCGGCAAGCTCCTCGGCATCCCCGAGGAGATGGTCATGCGCCAGCCGTTCCCGGGCCCGGGCCTCGCGGTCCGCTGCATCGGCGAGCTCACCAAGGAGAAGCTCGACATCCTCCGCCAGGCGGACTTCATCTTCCGCGACGAGATGAAGAAGGCGAAGCTCGACAGGAAGGCGCAGCAGTTCTTCGCGATCAACTCGAACGTGAAGGCGGTCGGCGTCAAGAACGGCGCGCGCACCTACGGCTACGTGATCGCGATCCGCGCGATCTCCACGCAGCAGTTCGTCAAGGCCGGCGTCGTGGAGCTGCCGTTCAAGTTCGTGACGAAGGTCGCCGAGAAGATCGCGACGAAGGTGAAGGGCGTCAACCGCGTGGTGTGGGACGTCACGCCGAAGCCGCCCGCCACCATCGAGTGGGAGTGACCTCTCCGAGGTGAAGCGCTCGGCCAGGGCATGGACGCTGTTCGCGGCGACCCGCGTAGTCGGGCTCGCCGCGGACGTCTGCGCCGTCGGGGCGGCGTACTACGGGGCGATCCTCCTCAGGTTCGACCTGCGCGCCCCGCGCTGGGGCTGGACGGCGGTGCTGACCAGTTTCTCGGTCGTCGCGCTCGTCCACGTCTTCGCCCTCGTCTTCTCCGGCTGCTACCGCCTCGCCTGGCGGCGCACACGCCTGAGGGACCTTTTGCGCTACTTCATTGCGACCGCGGCGGCATGCGCGGTGCTCACCGGTCTCCGGTTCGTGCTGCCGGTGGAGAGCTATGCCCACGTGCGCCCGCCGTACTCGGTGACGCTCATCTGCTTCGTGCTCGCGTCGGTCGCGCTGGTAATCTGGCGCATCGCCTGGAGCTGGCTGTGGCAGTCGCGCGCGAGCGACGAGCAGCTCATCGAGCGGAGCGTGGCGAGGATGGACGCCGTGCCAGCCACCGGGTTCATTTGCGGGCGCACGGTGATGGTGACCGGCGCCGGCGGGTCGATCGGCTCGGAGCTCGTGCGCCAGGTGCTCGCGGCGAAGCCGAAGCGGCTTTTGATGGTGGAGCGCGGCGAGAACGCGCTCTACCAGATCGAGCGCGAGGTGCGCTCGCTCTTCCCGGCGGCGGACGTCCGCGCGCTGATGAAGGACGTGAACGACGTCGCCGCGATGCGCGAGATCTTCGCCGAGCACCGGCCCGAAATCGTCGTCCACGCCGCCGCCTACAAGCACGTGCCGATGGTGGAGGCGAACCCGGAGGAGGGCTGGCGCAACAACACCGAGGCGACGCGCTCGCTCGCGTCGCTCGCCCGCGAGTTCGGCGTGAGGCGGTTCGTCCTCATCTCCACCGACAAGGCGGTGAATCCGACTTCGGTGATGGGCAAGACCAAGCTCGCCGCGGAGCAGGCGGTGATGGAGCTCAACTGCGACTGCGCCGCCGAGTCGCTCGCGCCGCAGACGAGCTTCTGCGCGGTCAGGTTCGGCAACGTGTTCGGGTCCTCGGGCTCGGTGGTGCAGCTCTTCCGCGAGCAGATCCTCAACCGGCGGCCGGTGACGGTGACGGACCCGGCGATGGAGCGCTACTTCATGACCGTCTCCGAGGCGGTGGGGCTGGTGTTGCAGGCGGCGAGCAGGCCCGAGAAGGCGATCTACACCCTGGACATGGGCGAGCCGGTGAGGATCCTCGACCTCGCCGAGGGGATGATCCGCCAGGCGGGGCTGAGGCCCTACGTGGACGTCCCGATCGTCTTCACCGGCGTCCGCCCCGGCGAGAAGCTGCGCGAGGAGCTGGACGTCTCGGACAAGTCGGCCTACAAGACCGACATGGCCAAGATCTACATCACGAAGGCTTAGGCCTCAGATTTCGTTGAGCCCGGGCTTGAGCTCGAGCGACTGGCCGCCGTAGACGAACCTGCCGGCGACGGGCGTCCGCACGGTGCCAGTGGCCTTGCCGTCCGTGAACTTGAGCTCAACCTCGATCCAGCCCTTCGGGTGCGGGTGCGACGCCTTGAGCTCGCCGAGCGGACCGGGGCACGGCGCGACGAGCACCTTCTCGAAGAACGGCGCGTCGGACCTGATGCCGGCGAGCCCGGTCTGCATGAACCAGATCGGGTGCGCGCCCCAGGCGTGGCAGTCGCTTCTCGACTCCTGCTGCCCGTTCTTGCCCTTGTCCGGCGCCTCCTGCGTCGTGGCGAGGCCCTTCTTCACGTAGTCGCGCCAGAGGTCGAGCCGCTTGAGGAAGAGGTCGCCGCGCCCGTACTTGAAATACGCCTCGAAGAGATAGTACGAGAAATACACGGTGCAGCGCTTGAGGTTCCTGTCCTCGACGAGGTGGCGGAACGCGGCGGCGGCCTTGTCCTCGGGCAGGACTTCGCCGACGAGCGCGAGCGCCTGCGCGTGCTCCGAGAAGTCCTTCTTTGCCGGCGTATCGGCGAGGAGGGAGCGCCTCGGGTCCCAGAACTTCTCGACGATCTTCGCCTTCAGCGCCGCCGACTTCTCCTCCCAGTACTTCGCCTGGAGCTCGTGGCCGAGCGCGCGCTCGACCGCCGCGGCGGAGCGCATGGCGAGGTTCCAGTAGAGGTTGAGCTCGGCGTTGACGCCGTCGCCGAAGCGGCAGCCGCGCGCGGTGCCGTCGCCGTCCCAGCCGTCCGTCCAGTCCATGAAGTTCCAGCCCGGCAGGTTCTCGAGCAGTCCGTCCCTGTTCTCGTAGTACTCCATGCCCGCCATCGACTTCCTGAGGCCGGGCAGCCGCGCGCGCAGCCACTCGCGGTCGGCGTGGTTCATCACGTAGTCGCCGTACATCAGGAGGTAGCAGAGCGTGTAGCTCGCGCCCTCCTGGAGCCCGCGCGTCGGATAGTTGAACGGACACTGTCCGTCGTCGCGCGTGTTGAGGTCGTAGATCTCGATCGCGCGCCTGATGATGCGGTCGTCGCGCGACATCGCGGAGAGGACGTTCAGCTGCACGCGCGTGTCGCCGGGATACATCTGCTGCTCGTAGAACGGACAGTCGAAGAGCATCTCGTGGCAGCACATCTGCATCGCGCGCGCGGAGATGCGGCGGATGTCGGCGAGGGACGCGTCGTCGGCCGACGAGAACGCGCTTTCCAGCTCCACCGGATAGCGCGACTCGATGAGCGCGACGGAGTCGACCGCGAGCGGCTCGTCGCCGGTCTCGACGTCTATCCTCACCCACTTGCCGCAGCGGAACCACGGAGCGGAGAAATGCGCCTTTTCGCGTCCGTCGGAGACGAACGTGTCGCCGAAGGCGTTCAGGTAGCGGCCGACGATCGCATCACGCGAGCCGGGCTCGCTCGTCTTGAGCTTGCTGTCGCCGCGCAGCGTCGCCTCGGCGAAGTTGAGCGAGAACTTCGCGCCCTTGCCGCCGGAGAGGACGACGTCCGGGTAGGCGCAGTAGTAGTTGCCGAGGTCCCACGCAAGCTGCATCTTCGTGCGCGCGGGGACGGTGAACGGCTTGGAGAGGTCGACCGTCTCCTTCGCCTCGTCCTCGGTGTAGACGTGGGGGCGGCGGAATTCCGTTCCCCTGGCGACCGCCTTGACCCTGCCGGGCGTGCAGCGGATCTCGGTCTGGTCGGGGAGCTGCGAGGGGAAGAGCATCCACCCGGTCGTGCGGATGCCGTAGATGAACGGGCCGGGCACGCCCGCGCTGCCGCGCACGACCTCCGGCTTCGTCCACTCGGCCGGCTCGCCGGAATACGGACCGCACCCGGTGATCTCGAACTGGTCGCCGCCGCCCCAGGGTCCGCCGTCCTTGCCGGCGGGGCGGATCCCGCCCACGCGCCCGACCCGCCAGTCGCCCTTCCCGGTCGTTAGAGCGCCGTCAAACGCGCCGTTCGCCTTGAAGATAAAACCGCCGCGATACGAAAGTTGCGCGAGCGGAGCCGAGTCGCCGAGGACCTGCACGTACGCCTCGAAGACGTGGCGCCCCGGCTTCAGGTCCGCGACGTAGGTCTGGTACTGCCAGTTCTCCACCGTGCCGCGGTTGGGACCGCGCGCGACGAACTCGCCGTCGAGGAGGAGCACGAAGCGCTCGTCGGCCGAGACGTCGAAGACGAGCGGGTCCGCACCTTCCGCGACCTCGAACTCGTTGCGGAACTTGACGAGGCAGAATCTTTCGTTCGCCGCGCCCGGCAGCCACAGCCAGGACGCGTCGTCGATCGGCTGCACCTTGAGGATGTTGGTGTTGCCGCGGGTGACGCGAGCGTCGCGGAGGGCGCGGCGGACTGTGGCGCCGCCTTCGACGGCGTCCATCGCGGCGCTGCGGAGGACCTTCGCACGGCCGTCGTCGAGCCAGTCCGGCCGGTATTCGCACTTGCGCACGTCGGCGCCGAAGAGCTTGGCCGTCCATACCAGCCCCTGCAGGTACTGCCCCTGCCGGTTGAAGTGGAAGTCCGGACGGGTGAAGAGCTGGTTGCGGTCGTCGACGAACTCCGCCGCGGTGCCGACGGGAATGACCTCCAGGGCGTGCCGCTTCGCGAACGCGGCGTAGGCCGCCTTCAGCCGCGCATACATCTCGACCTGGTCGAAGCCGTATTTCCCGAGACGCCGGTCCCACGGCGGATAGCTCCACGTCTCCTGCACGACGATCTTCGCCTGCGGCGCGAGTTCGCGGATCTTCGCGACGAGCCTGTCGCCCTCGGGCTGGAACGTCGACGGGTTCCAGCTGTCGTGGCTCGCCTGCTGGACCGTCACCACGTCCCACTTCTCCATCGCCAGCGCGTCGGGGATGTTGGCGCGTCCGTCCGAGACCTCGGCCTTGCCGTCGGCAGTGCGGTCGAAGCGGTACGGCTTGAACGCGGCGTTGGTGGAGGCGACCACGTTGCTCCAGTGGCGCTTGAGCGAGCAGCCGGGGATGTAGAGCGAGCCGAGGTCGAGCTTGAGGCCCATCGACTTCGCGATCGGCGGCATCTCCTTCAGGTTGCAGATCGAGAAGCTGTTTCCGATCATCAGCACCTTGAGGGGTTTCTCTTCTGCGGCCGCGGCGGACTCGGCGGCGGGGGCGAACGACGCCACGGCGCACGCCGCGGCCAACAGGATGATTTTCTTCATGTGCGCATTATACCATAATTTTGGTCCTGGGGTTGTGGCGAACCACGAACCACGAATATGCTATAATACACATTCCAACAATTTCCAAAACGAAGAAGATGCCCAAGAAGAACCCAAAGAAGACGTCCCAGCCGCCCAGCCTGTTCGAGACCCTCGATCTGTTCCAGCCCGCCGCAGGCGCGGCAGGCGGCAAGCCGGCCGCCAAGAGCCCCGCACCCAAGGCCCCGAGCCCCGAGCAACGAACCACGAACCACGAACCACGAACCACGCCTCCAGACCTGTCGCTCACCGGCTCCGGCCCGATGCGCGACCTCTACGACTTCAACTTCCGCCAGTACTCCGCCTACGTCATCTGCTCGCGCGCCATCCCTGCCGTCGAGGACGGGCTCAAGCCGGTGCAGCGCCGCATCCTCCACTCGCTTTGGGAGAAGGACGACGGCCGCTACACCAAGGTCGCCAACATCGTCGGCCACGCCATGCAGTACCATCCGCACGGCGACGCCTCGATCGGCGACGCGATCGTGGTGCTGGCGAACAAGCTCTGGGGCGAGGGCCGCGGCTACCTCATCGACGGCCAGGGCAACTACGGCTCGCTCTACACCGGCATGCCCCACGCGGCGACGCGCTACATCGAGTGCCGCCTCACCGCGCTCGCCCGCGACCACGTTTTCAACCCCAAGACCACCGCCTACGTGGACAGCTACGACGGCCGCAACAAGGAGCCGGTCTACCTGCCCTCGAAGCTGCCGCTGCTGCTGATGCTGGGCGCGGACGGCATCGCCGTCGGCCTCTCCACCGCCATCCTGCCGCACAACTTCGTCGAGCTCCTCGAGGCGGAGATCGCCGTCATCCAGAAGAAGCCGTTCGAGCTTCTGCCCGATTTCCAGCTCGGCGGGATCATGGACGCGAGCGACTACCAGGACGGCCTCGGCAAGGTGAAGGTCCGCGCGCGCATCGACGCCTCCGAGAAGGGCAAGCTCGTCATCACCGAGCTGCCCTGGGGCGAGACCACCGACACCATCTCGGAGTCGATCGAGGACGCCGTCAAGAAGAAGAAGGTGTCCGTCCGCAAGATCCACGACCTCACCAGCGAGTCGGTCCGCATCGAGCTCGAGCTCGCCGCCGGCGCCTCGCCGGAGAAGACCATGACCGCGCTCTACGCCTTCACCAGCTGCGAGAAGTCGATCTCGTCGCGCCCGGTGGTGCTCGTCGACGGCCGCCCGAGGCTGATGAAGGTGTCGGAGATCCTCCGCGCCAACGTCGAGCGGCTCATGGAGCTCACGAAGCGCGAGCAGGAGATCAGGCTCGGCGAGCTCGACGACCTTTTCCACGCGCGCACGCTCGACCGCATCTTCATCGAGGAGCGCATCTACAAGCGCATCGAGTCCGAAAAGACCATGGAGGGCGTGCGCGAGGCGGTCCGCACCGGGTTTGCGCCCCACATGAAGGAGCTGCGCCGTAAGGAGATCTCCGACGACGACATCGAGCGGCTCCTCAAGCTGCAGATCCGCCGCATCTCCCAGTTCGACATCGACCGCAACCGCGCCGAGATCAAGGCCATCCGCGACGAGGAGGCGCAGGTGAAGGACAACCTAGTCCACCTCCGCGCCTTCACCGTCTCCTACCTCAAGGGACTCGTCAGGGACTACCGCAAGAAGTACCCGCGCTGCACCCAGGTCGCCAGGAGTGCCTTCAAGGAGGTGGACGTGCGCGCCATCACCGCCACGGAGCTCACCATCCGCTGGGACAAGGAGAACCACTACCTCGGCTCCGGGGTCCGCGGCGGCGAGGAGCTCTTCAAGTGCTCCTCGCTTGACGAGCTCATCCTCGTCTGGCGCGACGGGCGCTTCCGGAAGATCCAGCCCGAGGACAAGACCTTCGTCGACAAGGACCTCATCCAGGTCATCCGCTACGACCAGGAGAAGGACCGCGACTCGCGCACCTTCACCTGCGTCTACGAGGAGGGCGGCTACGGCTTCAGCTACATCAAGCGCTTCGCCTTCGGCGGGCTCATCCGCAACAAGGAGTACCGCCTCGCGCCGGAGAAGCCGAAGTCGAAGGTGCTGCTGTTCGCCGAAGGCTGCCAGGAGACGCTCTACGTGAAGTACAAGCCGGCGAAGGGCCAGAAGATCCACCAGCAGCACTTCCACCCCCTCGAGCTCGTCGACCGCGTCAACCGCGAGACCGGCAAGGCCGAGAAGCAGGAGGTGGTGCCGGTCCGCGCCGCCGGTGCCAAGGGCAAGCAGCTCACCACCAAGCCCATCGCGCGCCTCGGCTTCTCCAAGGGTTCGTGGTGGGACGACTCCGAGCCGCCTTCCAAGGGCGTGCTCGACTGACCGATGGCATGCCGAGGTGACGAGGAACCGGACAGATGATCGGAGCGGATAGATTCGTCGAAGCGCTGAAGGCCGCGGGGGTCGACTTCTTCACCGGCGTCCCGGACTCGCTGCTGAAGTCGTTCTGCGCGTATGTCACCGACACCTGCGGCGGCAGCCACGTAATCGCCGCGAACGAAGGCGGCGCGGTCGGGCTGGCCGCCGGGCACTATCTGGCCACGGGGAACCCCGCGCTCGTCTACATGCAGAACTCTGGGCAGGGCAACGCGGTGAATCCGCTCTGCAGCCTCGCCGACCCCGACGTCTATTCCATCCCGATGGTGCTGCTCGTCGGATGGCGCGGCGAGCCGGGCGTGAAGGACGAGCCCCAGCACGTCAAGCAGGGCAAGGTGACGATTCCACTCTTCGAGACGCTCGGCATCCCGGCCGAGATCCTTCCGGACGACGACGAATCCGCGGCGGATGCGGTGCGGAGGATGGCCGGCCTGGCCAGGGCCGAGTCGCGCCCGGTCGCGCTCGTCGTCCGCAAGGGGCTTTTCGCCGAATACAGGCTCCGGGACAGGAGGCCGGACATCGCGGCGCTTCCGCGCGAGCAGGCGATCGAGGACATATTGAAGTCGCTGCCGGAAGGCGCGGTCGTCGTCTCGACCACCGGCATGATCTCCCGCGAGGTGTACGAGACGCGCGAGCGGCTCGGGCAGGACCACTCGCGCGACTTCCTGACCGTCGGCTCGATGGGGCACGCGGTCATGATCGCGCTCGGGATCGCCAGGGCGCAGCCGAACCGCCGCGTCTTCTGCCTCGACGGCGACGGCGCGAGCATAATGCAGATGGGCAACATGGCGATCGCCGGACAGTCCGGGTGCGGGAACCTGACGCACATCGTCCTCAACAACGCGGCGCACGATTCCGTCGGCGGACAGCCGACCGTCGGCGGCGCGATTGGCCTTTCCGCGATCGCGGAATCATGCGGCTACAACCGCCCCGGCTCGCCGGTGTTCAGGGAAATCAGGGTCGCCAAGGGCGCGCGCGGCGACCTGGGCCGTCCGAAGGAACCGCCGCAGGCGAACAAGAAGCTGTTCATGGGGACGCTGGCGTAGATGGGGGAAGTCGCGATATTGATGGCGGCGGGGCTTGGCAGCCGCATGAAGCCGCTGACCGACACGGTGGCCAAGCCGCTGGTCAGGGTGAACGGCGTGCCGCTGATCGAGACCGTGATCGCGGCGCTGGAGAAGCGCGGCGTTTCCGACATCTACGTCGTGACCGGCTACAGGGCGGAGCAGTTCGACGCGCTGGCCGCAGCCCATGGAAACGTCAGCCTGGTGCACAACGCGGAGTACGCGACGAAGAACAACCTCAATTCCATTGCCGTGGCGGCCGACAGGATGGGCGAGTCCGACTGCTTCGTCTGCGAGGCCGACCTGTTCGTCCCCTCGCCCGACGTCCTGTGCCGGAACCTCGTCCAGTCGGGCTATTTCGGCAAGATGGTCGCCGGCCATTCGGACGACTGGGTGTTCGACACGGACGCCAAGGGCAGGATTACGCGAATCGGGAAGGGCGGCGACGACTGCTTCAACATGGTCGGCATCAGCTACTTCAGGCAGCCTGACGCCGCCAGGATCGCCGCGGCGGTTCGAGAGGCCGCCAAGGATCCCGGGAACGCGCAGCTGTTCTGGGACGAGGTCGTCGACCGCCTGGTGAAGGACGGCGAACTGGATCTGGCTGTGCACGAGGTCGCGCCCGGCGAGATCGTCGAGTGCGACACGGTGGAGGACCTGAGAAAACTGGAGCTGGAGCTGAAATGAACATCAAACGCAACATTCTGCTGAATCCGGGGCCGGCCACGACATCGGACTCCGTGAAACTGGCCCAGGTCGTCCCCGACATCTGCCCGCGCGAAAGGGATTTCGCAGTCCTCATGCAGGGACTCCGCCGCGACCTGGTGCGGATCGTCCACGGCGACGAACGCTACACGAGCGTCCTTTTCTGTGGTTCCGGCACCATGAACATGGATGTCTGCCTGAACTCGCTGCTGCCGGCGGGGAAGAAGGTCCTGGTCGCCAACAACGGCGCGTACTCCGCGCGCGCGGTCGAGATCTGCGAGGCGTACGGCCTTCCCCACGTCAATCTCAGGCTGCCGGTGGAGCGCCCGGTCGACGTGGACGCGGTGGAAAGGGCGCTGGCGGACGATCCCGACGTCGCGCTCGTCTACACCACCCACCACGAAACCGGTTCCGGCGTGCTGAATCCGATCCGCGAGATCGGGGCCGCGGCGCACCGCCGCGGATGCACGTTCGTCGTCGACACCACCTCGACGTACGCGATGCGCCCGATCAACATCGTGGAGGACAACGTCGATTTCCTGATGGCAAGCGCGCAGAAGGGCCTTCAGTCGATGACGGGGCTCTCGTTCGTCGTCGGGCGCGAGGACAAGATCCGCGAATCCGCCGCGTTCCCGCGGCGTTCATACTACTGCAACCTCTTCCTGCAGTACGACTATTTCGAGAAGACCGGCGAGATGCATTTCACGCCGCCTGTCCAGACGGTCTACGCGACGCTCCAGGCGCTCCGGGAGTACTGGGCCGAGGGCGAAGAGGCCAAGTGGGCGCGCCATACGCGCGTGTTCGAGGCGATCCACAGGGGGCTTGCCGAGCTCGGCTTCAGGGACCTCGTCAGGCGCGAGTACCAGAGCGGGCTGGTCGTGTCCGTGTGCTATCCGGACGATCCCAACTGGTCGTTCGAGAAGGTCCACGACTACTGCTATGAACGCGGCTTCACCATCTATCCCGGCAAGGTCGGTTCCGCCAGGACGTTCCGCCTCTGCGCGCTCGGGCAGATCGACGAGCCCGACATCGCGGCGTTCTTCAAGGTGCTGAAGGCCGCTCTTCAGGAATACAAGATCGAGGTGAGGTACAATGGATAGGAAAGTCTACACCTGTTTCTGCACGGCCGTAATCCACAAGGGGCACCTCAACATCATCAGCGAGGCGCGGAAGCTCGGCGAGGTGACGGTCGGCGTCCTCTCCGACGAGGCGATGATCCGCTACAACCGCTTCCCGACCTGCACGTTCGAGGAGCGCGTCGCGGCCGCCAGGAGCATCGAGGGGGTGGCCAACGTCGTCGTCCAGAAGGACATGATGTACGACGAGGTGATCGCCGAGCTGCGGCCGGACTACGTGATCCACGGCGACAACTGGTGCAACCCCGAGGCGCCGGAGTTCTTCATCCGCCAGAACGTCGAGTCGTGCCTCGCGAAGTACGGCGGCAGGATCGTCGACGTGCCCTACACGTTCGATCCGGAGGTGAAGCGCATCGACGACCTCGACCGCGAGCGGCTTGCCATGCCGGAGTTCCGCCGGCGGCGGCTCAGGCAGCTCATCCGGCTCTGCCCGATCGTCAAGACGATCGAGGCGCATTCGGGGCTGACCGGGCTCATCGCGGAGAAGACGGTCGTGCGCCAGGCGGACGGACGCCTCGACCAGTTCGACGCGATGTGGGTGTCGTCGCTCTGCGATTCCACCGCCAAGGGCAAGCCGGACATCGAGATCGTCGACATGTCCTCGCGGCTGCGCACCATCGACGACATCATGGAGGTCACCACCAAGCCCATCATCCTCGACGGCGACACGGGCGGCCTCGCCGAGCATTTCGTCTACAACGTCCGGACGCTGGAGCGCATCGGCGTGTCGGCCGTGATCATCGAGGACAAGTGCGGGCTCAAGAAGAACTCGCTCTTCGGCACCGAGGTCAGTCAGACCCAGGACTCCATCGATAACTTCTGCGCCAAGATCGCCGCGGGCAAGGACGCGCTCCGCACCAAGGAGTTCATGGTCATCGCCCGCTGCGAGTCGCTGATCCTCGAGCGGGGGATGGACGACGCGCTCGACCGCTGCCGCGCCTATGTCGCCGCCGGGGCCGACGGCATCATGATCCATTCCCGCAAGAAGGACCCGGCCGAGATTCTCGAGTTCTGCGACAGGTTCCGCGCCGCGGACGCCGCCACGCCGATCGTGGTCGTCCCGACCTCGTTCAACACGGTGACGGAGGCGGAGCTCGCCGCGCACGGGGTGAACATCTGCATCTACGCCAACCAGCTCACCCGCGCCGCGTTCCCGGCGATGCAGTCCGTCGCGCAGGACCTGCTGAAGTACCACCGGGCGCTGGAGGTCGACTCCAGGCTGATGCCCTTCAAGAAGATCATAACCCTGATCGACGGCTGAGGATGGAGTATCTGGTCCAGTTCTTCGCCTGGCTGATGGAATGGTGCCATTCCTGGTGTCCGAACTACTGGGCGGACATCGTGATCTTCACCTTCCTCACCAAGATCCTCCAGTTCCCGGTTTCGCTGTGGTGCCAGGTGAACAGCCTGAAGATGGTGTCGCTGATGCCGGTCTCCAACCGGATAAAGATGGAGCACTACGGCGACGGCGACGCCATCGGCGAGGAGACGGCGGCGCTTTTCAGGCGGGAGAAGTACCACCCGATGCTTTCGCTCGTGCCGCTGGCGATCCAGATCGTCATCCTGATGGCGTTCGTCAAGGTGATCTACGGCATCGGCGACAGGCTCACGGTGCCCGGAGCCGCCAAGCCGCTGATCGCCTGCGTGCCCTGGACGGACGGCGGGCTTGCCTGGCTAATGCCGCTCTTTGCCGGGGCGGCGGCGTGGCTGCTGGGATACACCCAGAACATATTCAACCCCCTGCAGCACGAGCAGACCAGAACCCAGCAGATGGTCACCAACGGCATATCCATCTGCATCTCCCTGTTCCTCGGCTGCTTCGTCGCGGCCGGCGTGGGGCTGTACTGGGCGACCAGCAACCTGTTCTCGATCCTGGTGCAGCTCTGCGAAAACCTCGTCATCCCCCCGAAAAAGCACGTGGACTACCATGCCCTCCGGCGTTCGCAGGCCGAGCTGAGGAAATTCGAGGAGGGGCTTAAGAAGCGGTCCGTGGCGTCGCCGGAGGACCGGAAGCGCGAGAAGGCGGACTACAAGCGCTTTTTCAACGTGGTCAACAAGCATCTCGTGTTCTATGCCGAGGGCGGCGGATACTACCGGTATTTCCGGAGCGTGATCGAGTGGCTGCTGGCCCACTCGAACGTGACCATACACTACGTGACCAACGATCCCCGGGACGCCGTCTTCGACATGGCGGCCGCGAATCCGCACATCCGCGCCTACTACATCGGGCAGATGAAGATCATCCCGCTCATGATGCGGATGGACGCCGACATGGTGGTGATGACGACGCCGGACCTGAACACCTACCAGATAAAGCGCTCGTACGTCCGCAAGGACATCGAGTACGTCTACCTCGACCACGGCCCGACGAGCGTCCACATGTGCTACCGCAAGGGCGCCTTCGACCATTTCGACACCATCATGGCGAACGGGCCTTTCCAGGTCGCCGAGCACCGCGCCACGGAGAAGCTCTACGGGCTCAAGGCGAAGAAGATGGTGGAGTCCGGCTATCCGATGCTGGACACGCTGCTGGCCGAGCCGGCGGCGAAGCGGGCGTCCGGCGGCCGGCGCATTATGATCGCGCCGTCGTACCAGAAGGACTGCATACCGGATTCGTGCCTGCACGAGCTTGTCGACGCGGTGACCGCGGCCAATCCCGGCTGCACGGTGGTGTTCCGTCCGCATCCGCAGTACGTGCGCCGCTTCCCCGCGAAGATGCAGGCGATAGTGGAGCGGTATGCGGGACGGCAGGACGTCGTCATGGAGACGGACTTCTCGAAGCCGTCGACGATGGATCAGTCGGACGTGCTCATCACCGACTGGTCGGGCATCGCCTACGAGTACGCCTTCAGGACGAAGCGCCCCGTCGTCTTCGTCGACACGCCGATGAAGGTGATCAATCCCGACTGGGAGCGGCTGGGGATCGTGCCGACGGACATCTCCTTCCGCAACGAAGTCGGCGTGTCGGTGCCGCTTGCCGACATCCCCGCCGCCGGCAGGGCCGTCGCGGACATGCTCGCGCACCCGGACCGGTTCGCCGCCAGGATCGAAAACCTGCTCCGGACGCAGTTCTTCAATCCCGGCCACGCGGGCGAGGTGGCGGGTAGATACATTCTCGAATCGTTGATCAACCGCAGGAAAGGAACAAGGAAATGATGTTCGCGTACATCGACCCATCCGTCATGTCCTACACCGTGCAGGCGATCGCCGGAGTGGCGATTGCGCTCGGCGTTGTGTTCGGCGTCGTCTGGCGCCGGATCAAGAAGGGGACCAACAAGGTGCTTCGCCGCGACGAAAACGCCGGCAAGGAAGTCGAGGAAGAGATAAAGATGACGAACACCTGAGGCAGCCATGACCATCAAGCCCCTTATCCCCTCTGTCGCCGTCGCGGCAGCCGTCGCGGCGGTCGTGACGGTCATCCTGCCGCTGCAGTCCTTTCTCGGCAACGAGTCGTTGTATCCGTTCGGCATCGGCCGGCTCTCCGTCGAGCTCGGAGTGGCCTTCGCGGCGGCGACGGCGGTCTTCGCCGCGCTTTTCGCGGTCGTCGGCCGTCGCGGACGCGGCGTGGCGCAGTGGCTCGCCGTCGCGGCGGCCGCCTGCGCGTACCTGGAGGCCGGTCCGCTGTCGGCCGGGCTGCCGGAGATCAACGGCGCGTTCGCGCCGGAGCTGGCCGTCGCGTCGCGCGGCGTCTGGGACTGCTGCGCCTGGGCGGTGCTCCTGGCCGGCGGGCTGGCGGCGGCGCGGTGGCTGCCGGGCCGCGCGCACATCGCGGCGGCGGCGCTCGCGGCGCTTGCGCTCGCCTCCCTGTTCGACGTCAAACGCGACGGCGGCGCCTCGCCGGCCGCCTCGCTGGGCGGCGGACTTTCGCGCGGCTTCGAGTGGCAGCTGGACGTGGTGGAGAACTTCCGGCTTTCGCGCGAGCGCAACGTGCTCGTGTTCATCCAGGACTCGATGCCGGGCAGCGTCTCGACCGACATCGTGAAATCCTCGCCCGACCTCGCCGCGAAGTTCCCAGGGTTCGTGGCGTTCACGAACAACGTCGGGATGCACGACTGCACCAAGCGCGGACTGCCGGGGCTCATGACGGGCAGGTACTTCGATCCGCTCTCCTCCTCGAAGGCGGAGTATCCGATGTCGATATACGGCGCGGATTCGTTCCTCATGCCTTACGTGGAGTCCGGGGCGGAGGTGTCGTTCGCGCCGGACTTCCTTCCCTACGGCTACACCAACGCGAAGGTGGAGAAGCGCGCGAAGGTCACGGGGCACCAGAAGCACGGATGGGCCGCGCTGCTCAGGCGCTCGAAGGAGGTGCCGTACCTGAGCCTCTTCGACGTCACTGTGTTCAGGATCGCGCCGTACCTGGCGAAGGCCCCGTTCCTCTACGCGAAGATCCGGCACGACCCGATGTTCGGACAGGACGAGTCGAACTTCTGGTACGAGCACGCGATGTATCCGCGCCTTGCCGCCGCCGGGTTCACGTCGGCGAAGACCGTGCTTGGGGTGTTCCACACCCGCGGCGCCCACCCGCCGCTCGTCTTCGACCGCGACGGACGCCGTCTCGGCACGGTCGGCTGGGGCAGCAAGTCGCTTCCTGACCTGGTGCGGAATCCGCTTTACAACCTTGCCCGGCTGATGGACGCCCTGCGCGAGAAGGGCGTGTACGACAAGTCCCTCGTCGTCGTCGTCGCGGACCACGGCGTAGGCATTGCGCCGCACACCCCTCCCCACCATCCGTCCGAGTCGGCGATACTGTGGGTGAAGCCCGAGGGCGCGTCCGGTCCGCTCGCGTACTGCGGCACACCGACCGGGTACTCCAGAATCGCCGCGTTCATGAGGTCCGCGGCGGCTGGCAGCCCGAGCGCCGCGGACGCCGAGGCGGCGCTTCGCGAGGAGGACCGGCTCTTCAGATACCAGGACGCCGACGACCGCTACCACGACATCGTGGTCAGCCCGGACGGCGGCATCGTCTATACGAGGGATTATTGATGCAAGGGCTCATGGGCGCGTACGGCAATATGCCGTCGGCGACGATGACCCAGCCCACCGGATTCGTGTCAGGAATGTGCAAGAGCACATGAAATTCATGTCAAAAATCATTGCAATCGGCAATGACTTGATTTTCGGAGGAGATATTTGATATACTACGCGCCGAACATTCCCAAAAAAGGACAAATAGAAAATGGCTAACATCAAGGGCGGCCGCGCCGCCAGGAAACGCGATCGCCAGAACGAGAAGGCCCGCAAGCGCAACTCCGTCTGCAAGGCCAAGCTCCACGACGCGCACAAGAAGCTGTTCAAGGCCGCCGACGCGAGCGACCGCGCAACGGCCGAGAAGAAGTTCAAGGAGTTCGTCTCCGGTCTCGACAAGGCGGTCAAGAAGGGCATCATCGCCAAGAACACCGCCGACCGCAAGAAGTCCCGCGCCCAGCTGAAACTCAACAAGATGGCTAAGGCCGAGGCGAAGTAAACTACGGAGAGAACGGGAATGTGATGTTGAAGGACATCGGAATGCAGTCCATTCTGGTGTCCTTTTCGCTTTTACCGAAGCAAAGAAAAGAAAGGAAGGAAAGAAAATGGACAAGATGACACTCCGCGACGTGGACCTCAAGGGCAAGCGCGTCGTGATGCGCGTGGACTTCAACGTGCCGATGGCCAAGGACGGCTCCGGCAAGATCACCGACGACACCCGCATCGTGGCGGCGCTGCCGTCGATCAAGTACGTCCTGGAGCAGGGCGGCTCGCTCGTCCTCATGAGCCACCTCGGCCGCCCGAAGGGCGTGAAGCTCGGCGCCGCGCCGAACCCCGACAACGCGGCGTTCACCCTGAAGCCGGTCGCCGAGGCGCTCTCGGCGAAGCTCGGGATCGAGGTGAAGTTCGTCCCTGACTGCATGGCGGCCGACGACGTCGTCAAGGCGCTCAAGCCCGGCGAGGTCGCGCTCCTCGAGAACACCCGCTTCTACAAGGCCGAGGACGGCAAGGTTAAGAAGGACGACGACAAGAAGGGCATCCACCTGAGCGACGAGGAGTTCGCCGCGAAGAAGGCGGAGCTCAAGGCGCAGCGCGTCGAGATGTCGAAGAAGCTCGCCTCCTACGGCGACATCTACTGCAACGACGCGTTCGGCACCGCCCACCGCGCCCACGCCTCCACCGCCGTCATCGCCGACTACATCCAGCCCGCGGTCAGCGGCTTCCTGCTCGAGAAGGAGATCCAGTTCCTCGGCGACGCGGTCGAGAAACCGGTCCGCCCGTTCGTGGCGATCCTCGGCGGCGCGAAGGTGTCTGACAAGCTCGCGGTCGTCAAGGCGCTCCTCGACAAGGTCGACACGCTCATCATCGGCGGCGGCATGGCCTACACCTTCAAGAAGGCCCAGGGCATCAAGATCGGCAACTCGCTCTGCGAGGACGACCAGGTCGCCTACTGCAAGGAGATGCTCGCGGCGGCCGCGGCGAAGGGAATCAAGATCCTCCTCCCGGTCGACAACGTGATCGCGAACAAGTTCCCGGAGACCAAGGACGCCTCCGACATCGAGATGAAGACGGTCGAGGGCGACATCCCCGACGGCTGGATGGGCCTCGACATCGGGCCTAAGTCGGTCGCGCTCTTCGCCGATGCGCTCAGGGACGCGAAGACGGTGGTCTGGAACGGCCCGATGGGCTGCTTCGAGTTCGCGCCGCTCTCCAAGGGCACCTACGGCGTGTGCGACGCGGTCGCGACGGTGAAGGCGAACGGCGGCGTCTCCATCATCGGCGGCGGCGACTCGGTGAGCGCCGTCAAGAAGTCCGGCAAGGCGGCCGAGATGAGCCATGTCTCCACCGGCGGCGGCGCGTCGCTCGAGTTCCTCGAGGGCAAGACGCTCCCCGGCGTCGCGGCCCTCACCGCGAAGAAGTAAGATTCTCGGCCGAGGCGGCTTAAGCCCAGGTGCGCTACGCGAAGATCTGCTCCGCGTAGCGCACTTGATTTTGGTATAATACGCGCATGTGAGGCTCATATACAGAAGGGCCTGCCCCTCTTGTCCCCCTCAACCGACCTCAACCAGTGAAGACCCCGAATAATGCCAGCGGCGCCAAGTACCGCAAAATCGTCGACAGGCTGCGGAGCGAGATCCTCGCCGGCAAGTATCCGCCCGGAGATGCGTTTCCGTCCCTGAAGATGCTCTGCCGCAGGTTCGGGGTGTCGTATCTCACCGCGGTCAAGGCGCTGGAGGCGCTCAAGGAGCTGGGGCTCGTCAAGTCGCAGAACGGCGTCGGGACGTTCGTTGCGCGCCGGGTGGCGACCATCGGCCTCATAGTGCCGATGCTGAAGCAGGCCGAGATCTACCCGCCCATCTGCCAGGAGTTCTCGCGCCTCTGCCTCGAAAAAGGCGTCGCCATCGACTTCGCCGACATCTCGTCGCTCCGCTCCGACCGGGTGCGCCCAGTCGTCGTCGCGGCCGCGAGGCGCATGGCCGCGGGCGGCGTGTCCGGCGTCGTGTTCCATCCGGTGAACTTCGGCGGCGACGCGGCGAAGACGAACCGCGAGGTGCTGCGCATCCTCGGCGACGCCGGCGTCCCGGTCGTCATCCTCGACGCGGACGTAGAGCCGGCGCCCGGCGACGGCCGCTTCGACTTCGTGGGTGTCGACAACTTCGAGATCGGCAAGTTCGTCGGCCGCCACGTCATCGAGCGCGGTGCGCGGACGGTGGCGTTCGTCGCCTGGTCGGACATGAACGACAATTCGCGCCGGCGGCTGGACGGGCTTAGGGCGGCGATCTCCGAGAAGCGCGGCGTCAGGTTCGCCGGCAGCAGCATGTACACCCAGGACGGCGCGAAGCTGGCGGACAAGTGGGCGCGCAGACTGCCCGACGCGGTAGTCTGCACGAGCGACCTTGTGGCGGCGAACGTGCTGAAGCTGCTCAGGCGGATCGGGAAGCGGTGCCCGCAGGACGTCCTCGTGACCGGCGTTGACGACGTCGCCCTCGCGACGCTCGTCTCGCCGACGATCACCACAGTCCGCCAGCCTTGTGCGGAAATCGCCGCCACGGCCTTCGAGACGCTGTTCTGGCGCTTCGACAACCCGGACAAGGAGAAGCGCCGCATCATGGTCGCCGCCGAACTCGTCGTCCGCGAGTCTACCGCCCGCTGACCGCGGAGCAGAAACCGCTATATATAGGTAGCCCACGCGCGGCGGGAATATAGTATAATTCACGACATGAAGAACTACCTTATGCTGTTCGCGGCGGCTGCGGTCGCCGTTGGCGCGCTTGGCGCGTCCGCAGAAATCAACCCCGTCATGCCGTTTCTCGCGGTGACGGGACGTCCCACCGACGCCGAACTCGGGCGCAAGGTCGCCGCGCTCAAGGCCGACGGCTTCGACCAGTTCCTCATCTACGCGAGGAGCGGCCTCCAGTACAAGTACATGGGCGAGGAGTGGCTCCACGCCGTCGAGACGCTCTGCCGCGAGGCCGAGGCGAACGGCATGAAGGTGTGGCTCTACGACGAGTACAACTGGCCGAGCGGCACCTGCAAGGGACGCGTCCCCGCCGCCGACGAGCGCTTCCGCTACAGCGAGTGGGCGGTCTATCCGAAGAAGGAGGGCGGCTTCAGCTGGGAAGTGACCATGGCGCCGCAAGGATGGGTGAACGTCTGCGAGCCGGAGGCGATCCGCCTCTTCATCAAGATGACGCACGAGGTCTACGAGCAGCGCCTCGCGAAGTACTTCGCCTCGAAGACCATCCTCGGCATCTTCACCGACGAGCCCGGCCACCACACCGACGTCGTCCTGAAGCCCAACTGCCGCATCCACTTCCGCCGCTGGATCGGCATGGAGGACGAATACCGCGCCGAGACCGGGCGCGACTTCCGCGCCGACGTCGAGCGCTTTCTCGCGGACAGCACCGCCGTCGAGGTGTGGCCGGTCTACACGAAGCTGATGGGGCGGCGCTTCCGCACCGGCTACTTCGACCAGATCCGCGCCTGGTGCGACAAGGTGGGCATTCTCTCCACCGGCCACATGATCAGCGAGAACGGACCCTGGGGCGCGTGCCTCTGCAACGGCGATCCGCTGCTGGCGCTCAAGGGCGAGTCGCTGCCGGGCATCGACGAGATCTTTTCGTGGGCAAGCCTCGGCAAGGGCTACGATGTGCGGAAGTCAGAGCCGGAGTGGCTGACCTTCGCGACGGCGCAGCACGCGACCTCGCGCAACCGGAACGGCGGCCTCATCGAGCTCTACGGCTGCGGCCCGAACGACATGACGCCGGCGCGGATGCGCCAGATGGTGTGGCTGGCGGCGCTCCACGGCATCGACCACTACCTGACGGCCCTGCAGGTCATGGACCAGCGCGGGCTCGTCGAGAAGCACGGCTACCTTTCGCCGCTCATGGAAGGCCAGCCCTGGCACGGGGAGATGGCGGACTTCTTCGCCGACGCAAAGCGCGCGGCGCGGCTTGGCCGCCGCCAGGACACGGTGTACCAGGTGGCGGTGCGCTATCCGCGCCGCGAAGGCTCGATCGCGTGCATGGCGCGGTGGAAATGCCCGCGGGTCGAGTGGCTGCTGCGCGAACTTGACGGCCGGCAGATTTCGGTCGACTTGCTTTCGGACGAGGAGACGTCCGACCTGCCGATTGTCTTCGAGGCGAAGGATGCCAACTGCTTTGTCGACGCGAAGAGCGGCACTGTCTTCACCAACATGACCGAGGCCGGGCGCTGGGCATGGGAGCGCACATCGCGGCGCGTCCGCTTCCTGGAGCAGGACGGAACGCCGGCCGATGGACTCATCGTCCGCGAATGGGCGGACGGCACCATCGCCGCGCTCGACATGATGTGCAACGGGCCGCGTCAGCTCGTCGCCGTGTCGGGAGACGTCCGCCGTCCCTGCGTAATCCAGTCGCGCGACGTGCTGGTGCTCGGTCCGGGCGAAATGCCGCCGCCGCCGTCCGCGCCGGCAACGCCGCTCAAGCTCGGGCGCCTCGACTACAAGCTTGACCGCGACTCCGTCTTCCGCATGCCGTTCGCGGAGAGCGGCGAGGCGCGCTTCACGGTCGCGGAGGGCGTCGGCGGCGTGCGGCTCGTGTTGCGGACATGCGCGATGTCGTATGCTGTGACGGCCTCGGGGCGCCCGGTGGACGACGGCGAGGGCGAACCGCCGAACGAGCAGGTTCTCAGGCACACGGCGGTTCCCTACCGCTTCGAGCTGGACGGCAAGCCGATTGCCGCGGAGCGTCCCTGCACTTCGCTGCCGGTCGAGTTCCAGCCGCTTTACGCCGAGACGGCGCCGCTGGAGCTGAAGCCGGGCGAGCACGTGCTGCGGCTTGTCGCGGGCGAGCCGGACGTCAACTACTTCCTGCCGGCGGCGTTCGCGGCAGGTGCGTTCGCGAGCAAGGGCGGCGTCCTTCAGCCGCTGCCGGCGACGCTCGCGCCGGGCGCCGTTGCCGAGCAGGGCCTCGCTGGATTCTGCGGCGCGGTCACCTACACGCTCGACGGCGTGGAGATCCCTGAGGGCACGGCGGCGCTGGTGCTTGACGTCGGCAATGCCTTCGCGCACGTGCGCTGGAACGGTGCCGACCTTGGCACGCGCGCGTGGGGGGAGTATACCTGGCAGCTGCCTGCCGGCGCGGCGGCGCGCGGTCGCCTCGAAGTGACGGTCTACACGAATGTCCTGAACATCTTCGGCGACCATGAGCGAGCGGGCGCGAAGTGGGACGTGAAGTTCTGGAATCCCCAGCACGACGCCGATTCCACCCCCGGCCTCTTTTCCGTCGGCTTTATCAACAAGGAGTGACAACAATGAAAATGACCATGACGAAATACGTTTTTGCCGCGGTGGCCGCCGCGTCCATGCTGACCGCCGCCACGGCGACGGCAGACACCACCTCGCGCACGGTGCGCATCGCCGCCGTGAACTATGCGGGCGGCGTGGCGGCTTCGGTGGACGTGGCCGTCTCGGCCGGGGCCGACCCCATCAGCCTCTATGCCGTGCATGGTGCCGCAGACCAAGGCGCGAACATCGGCGCCTGGGACCATATCGACCCCGTGGCCGTGGTTCCAGCAAGCGAAGTCGAGCAGACCTTTACCTACAATTTGAGATATCCGCGCGACGCCTTCTACCGCTTCATGCTGGCCACCTTCTCCTCGCCCTTTAAGAAGCAGCTCGCCTTCCTCAAGTCAACTGGTTCTGAGTATTTCGTCCTCGGCGGCAAATGTCCCAACCAAGACTGGCGCGTCCTCGCGGATGTCGAGTTCGACAGGTTGGCTTCAGGTGTGTCCGAAGGATTCTGGGGAGCCAGAAAGGCGGCGCGTGACTCGGCATTCCTCTGCCTGAGCCAGGGCGGTGCCGCGATACGTTTTGACATGGCGGGCGGGACGCCATTGTGGGCCGGCTCAAAAGACATCAAGTTCCAGATTGACGAGTCGAACCATGGCGTGAGTATCGTGACTGCGCATAATGGCAGCATGGAAACGGTCAAAGTCAGCCACGATTCCTTCACGTCGCCGTGCCCGATGGCTCTTTTCGCCGTCAACTCCAACGGATCGCCCACCGCGCTGAATCCTGGAACGATGACTCTTTATAGCTTCAAAGTGTGGACGAACCGGACGGACGAAGCCTCGCTTATCTACAATCTTGTCCCCTGCGTCAAGAACGATGACACCGTGACCTTCTACAACCGGGTGGACGGGAGCTTCCTGCCGGTGACGAGCGGAACGTTCGGCTACAACGAAGCAGACGTAGTCGCTCCGACGGTTGGCGATTCAACGGTTGCCGCCTGTTCCGAACTCTTGGCCGTGGACAAGCACATCCTTGCAGCATCCATCGTGCGGCGCAACGATGTGCTGACGGCCAACCTTTCGCTCACGCCAGGACTGGGCACGAATAAAGTCGCGGTCGCGTATGGCGCGGCGGACTGCGGCGAAAACCCAGCGCACTGGGACAACTGCGCGATGCTGGGAATTGCCGCGCCCGAAGCGAGTTCTTTCTCAAGCGCACTGCCATTTGACTGGACCAATTCAGTTCGCTGCGTCCGGTTCTTCACCGTTGGGGCTTCGGATACAGTTGGCGACAAGCTGCTCCGGTCCTCGGGAACGCAGTATATCGTGACGGACTATACGCCGACGGGTCGGACCAAGCTCGGGGCAAGGCTGGCGTTTATCGATACCGGGGCTTCGACGACTGTCATGTGGTCTGGCCGCGAGTCCGCCGGGGCCAAGTCATTCAACATGCTGCTGCTTAACACCAATAATCTCAGGTTTGATTACGCCAACAAGATTGGAAACAATATGTTTATCGTGCCAGCCGAAGGCCTGACTCTGCACACGGCATCGATGGGCGGCGCATTGTGCGCATTAGACGGCACGGAAAAGACGATAACCGACGCGACCGTGACCGACTTCACCGCTGGTGCGCCGCTGACTTTCTTCGCCATGAACACCGCCGATACAATTTCCTCTATCTCGTGCGTCGCGTTCGCCGAGGTGAAGGTGTGGTCCGACTTCGAGGACTCCAGTTCGCTGATCCTGCATCTTCTGCCGGCGGTGCAGGACGGCCAGTGCGGCTTCCGCGACATCCTGGAAGGCGGCAGGTTCTATCCCAACAGCGCCGAATCCGGCAACGACTTCGAAGTCCTATATCCTAATCTCAATGTCCACTCCGTCTCCGATCCGATTTCCAGCTCCGCCGGCACCGGCACGGCCATATACCTCATCTAGCCCGCCGCAGCGTTTCAAGTCGCCGGCGCACCATGGCACTCTCCGCGGCAGTTTGCGAATATCACCCGACCGAAGGTCGTCCGCAACGCGGATGCGCTGGCAGGTGTGCAGTTTTGGTGCGTCTCTGCCTGCTTTCTCACGGAGCTTCATTAAGCGGCGAAGCGGGGGAGTGGTGCGAGTGAATCGACGGGTGCGACTCGCCGTGTGAGTGATCCTGTGCGCAACCAGCGATAGGATTCAGGCTGCCAGGGTGAGCCAGGCTGGTTGTCATAAGCGCGGAAGGCGACAAAGTCACCCGCGACGAGACCGAGCACCAGCTCCCCCGCGCCGCCGCGACCCACCTGTTTTTGGTATAATACGCACCATATGAAAGACCTGAAAGAAGCTTACCGGACCATCGAGGCGGACCACTTCGCGCCCGCGATGGAGATATCGTTCATCAACGGCGCGGCGCGCTCCACGCTCCGCTATGAGAAGGTCACGTGGTCGATCGGCGGCGAGGACAAGGGCCTCAGGTACGGCGAGAACCCCGGCCAGGAGGCCGCGCTCTACAAGCTCGTCAACGGGAACCTCGTCCTTGGCGACGTCGAGATGCTCCAGCCGGGCCAGTACCTCGCGTCCGTCCCCGAGCTGCTCCAGTCCGGCAAGCACCCCGGCAAGACGAACGTCACCGACACCGACAACGCGCTCAACATCCTCCGGTACCTGATGGACAAGCCGACCGCGGTCATCGTCAAGCACAACAACCCGTGCGGCGTCGCGACCGGCTCCACCCTCGCCGAGGCGTACTTCCGCGCGAACAAGGCGGACCGCCTCGCCGCGTTCGGCGGCGCGATCGCGCTTAACCGCGACTGCGACCTGGAGACCGCGAAGCTCATCGTCGAGAACTACGCCGAGGTGGTGGTCGCGCCCGACTTCGCGCCCGGCGTGATGGACCTCTTCGCCACCAAGAAGAACCTCCGCGTCTTCCGCATCAGGAACATGGCGCGGCTCACGGACTTCGTAGCGAAGCACGTCATCGACTTCAAGTCGCTCATCGACGGCGGCATAGTGGCGCAGACCTCGTTCAGCGCGAACGCCCGCAAGCCCGAGGACTTCATGCCCGCCTACTGCAACCGCAAGGTCACCGACAAGGCGACGGGCGAAGTCCGCTACGAGGAGCACAAGATCAAGCGCCTGCCGACCGCGAAGGAGTACGAGGACCTCGTGTTCGGCTGGCTCGTCGAGGCCGGCGTCACCTCCAACTCCGTTCTCTACGTCAAGGACGGCGCGACGGTCGGCATCGGCACCGGCGAGCAGGACCGCGTCGGCGTCGCCGAGATCGCGCGCGACAAGGCGTACACCAAGCACGCGGACTGGATCGCGTGGGAAAAGTACCAGCTGCCGTTCAACGACCTCAGGCTCAAGTTCGGCGAGGACGACGGCGCGAAGAAGCAGGCCGAGATCATGGAGCAGACGAAGTCCGAGAAGGGCGGGCTCCCAGGCTGCGCGATGGTCTCCGACGCGTTCTTCCCGTTCCGCGACGGCGCCGAGGTGGGCATCCGCGAGGGCATCACCTCGATCGTCCAGCCCGGCGGCGCGATCCGCGACTGGGACGTGATCGACTGCTGCAACGACGCGGGCGTGGCGATGGTCTTCACCGGCCAGCGCTCGTTCCGCCACTGATACGGAGGCCGAGATGAAGAACGACTGCGTGTTCTGCGCGATCGCCGCGGGCGAGATTCCGTGCTTCAAGGTGTTCGAGGACGACTTCGCCCTCGCCTACCTGGACATCAACCCGTTCTCCGAGGGCCACACCCTCGTCATCCCCAAGGCACACACGACCGGGCTCCTGGACACGCCCGAGGAGACACTCGCCGCGCTGCTTGCGCGGGTGAAGAAGGTCGCCGCGCACCTCAAGACCGCGCTCGGCTGCGACGGATTCCACATCCTGCAGAACAACGGCGCGGCGGCTGGGCAGACGGTCGGCCACATCCACTTCCACATCGTGCCGCGGCGCGAAGGCGACCCGATCGAGTTCGCGAACCGCCCCGGCGACATGGAGCATCTCAAGGCGCTCGCCGCGCGAATCGGCGTCTGCCGCTGATGCGGACTTTCCTCGAGGGACTGGCGTCGTTCGTCTCGCCCTGCGTGCTGCCGCTGGTGCCGGTGTACCTGGTCTACTTCGCGGCAGGGGACGCCGGCAAGGTCCGCACCGCCGTGCGCGCGCTCGCGTTCGTGGCCGGGTTCACGGCGGTGTTCGTGGCGCTCGGCGTGGCGGCGGGGACGCTCGGCGACGCGCTTGCCGCGCACCGCCGCCAGGTCGAGGTGGTCTGCGGCGTTGTGGTGGCGCTGCTGGGCCTTGGGTTCCTGGGGCTCTTCCGGCTGCCGTCGCTTGGCCGCATGCGCAAGGTGGAGGTGCGCGGGGTGGCGTCCGCCTTCCTTTTCGGAGTCGTCTTCTCGCTCTGCCTCTCACCGTGCGTGGGCGCGTTCCTTGCCGCGGCGCTGCTGGAGGCGGCGAGCGAGGGCGGGGCGGTTGCCGGCGGCATCAAGCTGGCCGTCTATTCGGCAGGGCTCGGGGTGCCGCTGGTCCTTTCCGCGCTGCTTGTCGACCAGCTCAAGGGCGCGCTTAAGTTCCTGCACGAGCGGGCGAAGGCGGTCAACGCCGTGTGCGGCGTGCTGCTGATTGCGTTTGGCGCGAGCATGGCGCTGCCGGGTTGCTCTTCGCAGGAGGCCAAGCCAGCGACGGAGGTTTCCGCCGCCGAGGCGCTGGCGGAGGCCGTGCCGCCGGAGGTGGAGGTCGTCGGCGAGGAGGCGTTCGAGCGCGAGGTGCTGGCGGAGGATGGCCCGGTGCTGGTGGACTTCTGGGCGCCCTGGTGCGGTCCCTGCCGGCAGATGGCGCCGGTGGTCGCCGAGATCGCGCGCTCCGGCAAGGCCAAGGTGGTTAAGGTGAACGTGGACGAGAACCGCGAGCTGGCCATGCGCTACGGCATCCGCGGCATTCCGGCGTTCAAGCTCTTCCGCGGCGGCAAGGTCGAGCGCGAGGCGCTCGGCAGCCAGTCCCGCAAGGGCCTCGAGGAGGCTCTCGGGCTCTAGCGCCGATTTGCGCGCTGGGGCGGGTTTTTGGTATACTACGCCGAAATGCCTGCGAAGAAGAGAGATCCGCGTCCAAGCTGGGACGAATACTTCATGGACATCGCGCGCGTGGTGTCGCGGCGGTCGAACTGCAGCCGCCGCAGCGTCGGCGCGGTGATCATGAAGGAGAACCACATCCTCTCCACCGGCTACAACGGCACGCCGCGCCGGGTGAAGAACTGCTTCGAGGGCGGCTGCCCGCGCTGCGCCGGCAAGGCGAAGTCCGGCTCGCACCTGGACGAGTGCATCTGCTCCCATGCCGAGCAGAACGCGATCTGCCTGGCGGCGGAGCACGGCAACTCCATCGGCGGCGGCACCATCTACGTGACCATCTCGCCGTGCCTCACCTGCGCGAAGATGATCGTCAACGCCGGCCTCGCCGAGGTGGTGTACGGCGGCGACTACGCGTTCCTCGACGTCGTCGGCGCGCTCTTCCGCGAGGCGGGCGTCAAGTACCGCCGGTTTGAGCCCGGCGCCAGGAAGTCGACAGTTTCAAAACCCAAAACAATTACCAAAGGGAGAAAAGGAAAATGAGCAGAAGGAAAATCATCGCCGGCAACTGGAAGATGAACGTCAAGCCGTCCGAGACGGCGGCGCTCGTGAAGGCCGTCGCCGAGGCCACCAAGGACTTCACGTCGGTCGAGGTCGTGTGCTGCACGCCCGCGATCGACGTCCCCGCCGCGGTCGCCGCGGCCGCCGGCACGCAGGTCGGCGTCGGCACCGAGAACTGCCACTGGGAGGACCACGGCGCGTTCACCGGCGAGATCTCGACCGGGATGATCCTCGACGCCGGCGCCAAGTACGTGATCGTCGGCCACTCCGAGCGCCGCCAGTACTTCGGCGAGACGGACGAGACGGTCAACAAGCGCGCGCGCGCGGCGATCGCCGCCGGGCTCACCGCCATCGTCTGCATCGGCGAGACGCTCGAGGAGCGCGAGGCCGGCAAGCTCAACGAGGTCATCGAGCGCCAGATGAAGGTCGGCCTCGCCGGCGTCACCGCCGCCGACTGCGCGAAGCTCGTGATCGCCTACGAGCCGGTCTGGGCGATCGGCACCGGCAAGACCGCGACGCCCGACCAGGCGCAGGAGGTGCACGCGCTCATCCGCGCCACCCTCGCCGGGCTCGTCGGCGCCGAGACGGCCGAGACCGTCCGCATCCAGTACGGCGGCTCGATGAAGCCGTCGAACGCGGCGGAGCTGCTTGCCAAGAAGGACATCGACGGCGGCCTCATCGGCGGCGCGGCGCTCAAGGCGGCCGACTTCGCCGGCATCGTCGCGGCGGCCAACGCCTGAGCATCGCCGCGGCGGCGGGAGGGAAGATAATGACTGGATTCGCTGAGTTCGTTCGTCCGCGCGGATGCGCGGCAGTTCTCCTCTGCCTCGCCGCCGCGGGCTGCTTCGACGAGCCGACGCCGGCGTACAAGACGGTGCCGGAGGGCGCGCGCGTCTACCTGCACGACCAGGGGCTGAAGGACCTCTCGTCCTGCCAGGACGCGCTCCGCCCGGACGTCGTCGACTACCTCAACCTCGACCGCAACCAGCTCACCAACGTCGACGCGGTAGCGTCGCTCACCGGTCTCAAGTGGCTCCGGCTCAACGAGAACCGGCTTGCCGCGCTCCCTGACCTCTCGGGGCTGAAGAAGCTGCGCCGCGTCTACCTCAGGAACAACAAGTTCACCCAGGTGCCGGAGACGCTGAAGGACCTCCCGGAGCTCACCGACCTCGACATCTCCTGGAACGACGTCACGGAGGTGCCGGATTGGCTCGCGAAGCGCGAGGGGCTCGAGAACCTCTCCTTCACCCACACCAAGATCAAGCTCCTGCCGGACGACCTCAGCGCGTGGCGCTCGCTCAAGAGCCTCCAGCTCGGCGACCTGGACCTCAACCCGGCCGAGCTGTCGCGCATCCGCGCGGCGCTGCCGGACGTGGCCATCGTCTTCTGACGCGCGCCATGAGGCGGGAGCGCGTCGAGATTCCGGCGGCGGGCGGCGAGGCGCCGCTCGCCGTGGACGCAGACGTCGCGGAGACCTTCGCCGAACGCGCCCGCGGCCTCATCGCGCGCCCGGCCCCGGCGCCGGGCCGCGGACTGCTAATTCCGCGCTGCAACGCCATCCACACCCTCTTCATGCGCTACCCGATCGACGCCGTCTTCCTCGACCGCGCGGGCCGCGTCGTCCGGCGCGTCCGCGGCATCCGGCCCTGGCGTTTTTTCGTCTGGGGAGGCTGGCGCGCCTGCCAAGTCCTCGAAATTTCTCCCGGGGCGATTTGACCTAAGCGGCACATTTATGGTATTATACGCAAGTTTTCGGCGATCCAGCGGGTCGATCCGTGGGGTTTCTGTTACAAAATGAAAAAAGAAAAGGCAAGGAGCTTCAGATGGCGATGAACAATCAGCTGTTGGCGGTGGTCCAGCACATCGAGAACGAGCGCGGCGTGAGCCGCGAGATCGTGCTGACCGCGATCGAGGCGGCGATTCAGCAGGCTGCGAAGAAAAACGCGAACGTGACGAACGACGTGAAGGTGGTGATCGACCGCAAGGACCTCTCGCTGCACGTCTACGACAAGCTGGTCTGCTCCGACGAGGACACCGGCCCCGGCTTCATCCCGCTGGCGACCGCGGCGCGCTACAACCACGGCAACCCGGTGAAGGAGGGGCAGACGATCACCATCGAGATGCCGGCCTCGCGGCTCGGGCGCATCGCGGCGCAGACCTCGCGGCAGCTGATCATGCAGAAGATCCGCGACGCCGAGCGCAGCAACGTCTTCTCCGAGTACAAGGACCGCGTCGGCGACATCGTCTCCGGTACGGTGAGCGCGATCTCCCGCCGCGACACCTACGTGACCGTGGGCAAGACCGAGATGCTGCTGCCGGGCAAGGAGCGCATCCCCACCGAGAACTACCAGGTCGGCGACCCCATCAAGGCGATCATCAAGCGCGTGGAGCAGGATCCGGCGAAGGGCCCGAGCGTGATCCTGAGCCGCACCGACCCGAAGTTCGTGGAGGCGCTCTTCCGCCTCGAGGTCAGCGAGATCGCCGACGGCGTGGTGGAGATCATGGGCGTGAGCCGCGACCCGGGCTACCGGGCGAAGCTCGCGGTGCGCACCTCGAACGAGAACGTCGACCCCGTGGGCGCGTGCGTGGGCCAGCGCGGCAGCCGGGTGCGGACGATCGTGGACGAGCTGAACGGCGAGAAGATCGACATCGTGCGCTGGAACGAGGACATCCGCCAGTACGTGGTCGGGGCGCTGGCGCCGGCGAGGCTCGAGTCGATCGAGGTCGACCCGGTCGAGCCGAACACGGTGCACGTGGTGGTGGCGTCCGACCAGTATTCGCTGGCGATCGGCAAGCGCGGCCAGAACGTCAAGCTGACCTCGAAGCTCACCGGCTGGCACGTCGAGGTGAAGCGCTCGATGGCGACGGCGTCCTTCGAGGACCAGAAGGCGGAGGCGATCAAGGAGCTCGCGGAGATGTTCTCGGTGTCGATCGCGGCGGCCACCAAGATGGCCGACGCCGGCTTCCTCGACGTCGAGGGCATCGCCGACGCCGACGAGGCGAGCTTCATCGCCTCCTCCGGGCTCGACGAAGTGCAGGCCAAGGGCGTCTATGCCGCCGCCAAGGCGGTGGCGGCGCTGACTTCCGGCAAGGCCGACGTCGAGGACAAGTAGGACCGGCCTGGGGCGAAGCGCGACCAAACGACTTACGGGGGCCATCGCAATGAGAGTATACGAACTGGCGAAAGAGGCGGGCGTGACGAGCGCCGACGTCATCAAGGCGGCGGAGGCCGCCGGCATCGCCGTCACGAGCGCGATCAGCGCGGTCGACGGGTCAGACGCCGACCGTCTGCGCGGGGCGCTGGCGGCCGGCGGCTCGGGTGCGCTCGCGAAGCGCGAGGACAAGCGGCGCCGCGCGGCGGAGCTCAACGCGAAGTTCTTCGCCGAGCAGAGCGCGAAGCTCGCCGAGCACCTGCGCGTCGCCAAGGCGGCGGCGGAGGGCGGCAAGCAGCCCGCGGCAAAGCCGGCGGACGCCGCGCCCGCGGTGAAGCCAGAGCCCGAGTCCGCGGCGAAGCCGGCGGAGGCCGAGAAGCCCGCCGCGCCCGCGAAGCCGACGATCCGCATGGCGCCCGGCTACAAGCCGAAGACCGCCGGCGCCGCGCCCGCGTTCGCCAAGACCGGCCTCACCCACGCCGGCTTCAAGCCGCTCCAGAAGGCGAAGCCGGCCCCCTCGATCTCCATCTCCGTCGCCGCGCCGCCGAAGCCCAAGCCGCCGAAGCCGGTCAGCTACGACGACGACTACGAGCGCGGCAACCGCAAGGGCAAGAAGGACCGCGAGGGGCAGAAGAGCTTCGACAAGCGCGTGCCGCGCGTCGCCCAGGTGGTGCCGCAGCAGGGCGGCAGGATCTCGGTGGACGAGACCAACCGCGAGATCTCCATCCGCGGCGCGGTGATCGTGAAGGACCTCGCCGCCAAGCTGAACATCAAGCCCAACCGGCTCATCGCCGACCTGATGGGGCTGAAGATCCTCGCCTCCATCAACCAGCGCGTCGAGCCCGACGTCGCCACCAAGGTGGCCGAGAAGTACGGCTTCAAGGTGACGATCGAGCACGCGCGCGACAAGGCGGCCGCGAAGCCGGTCCTGAAGGCGATCGACGCGGACGACCTCATCCCCGAGGATCCGCCCGAGACGCTGCGCCCGCGCGCGCCGGTGATCACATTCCTCGGCCACGTCGACCACGGCAAGACCACGCTGATGGACTACATCCGCAAGGAGCACGTCGCCGCGGGCGAGGCCGGCGGCATCACCCAGCAGATCTCCGCCTACCAGGTGGACGTCGCCGGGCGCAAGATCACCTTCCTCGACACCCCCGGCCACGCCGCCTTCAGCGCGATGCGCGCGCGCGGCGCCCAGATCACCGACATCGCCGTCCTCATCATCGCGGCGGACGACGGCATCATGCCCCAGACCGAGGAGTGCATCAAGGTCTGCCGCCAGGCCGGCGTCCAGATCATGGTGGCGATCACCAAGTGCGACAAGCCCACCGCCAACGTCGACCGCGTCAAGCAGCAGCTGCAGAAGCGCGGCCTCACGCCAGAGGACTGGGGCGGCGACATCATCTGCTGCCCGGTCTCCGGCGTCTCCGGCGAGGGCGTGGACGCGCTCTTGGAGAATATCCTCGTCCAGGCCGAGGTGCTGGAGCTCCAGGCCAACCCCAACCGCCGCGCAAACGGCTTCGTGATCGAGTCCGAGCTGCAGCAGGGCCTCGGCCCCTGCGCCACGCTGCTCGTCACCGGCGGCACGCTCAAGGTGGGCGACGCCATCCTCATCGGCGAGCACTTCGGCAAGGTGCGCGCGCTCATCGACGACCGCGGCCGCCGCGTCAAGGAGGCTCCGCCGGCGACGCCGGTGAAGTGCACGGGCCTCTCGGGCGTCCCCGAAGCCGGCGCCGAGTTCCGCGTGATGCTCGACGAGAAGCGCGCGCGCACCCTCGCCGAGCAGACGGCGCAGGAGAAGAAGGAGGAGGCGCTCGCCAACTCCAAGACCGTCACCCTCGACGCGCTCATGAGCGCGATGGCGGCGGAGGGCCAGCGCGAGCTCAACGTCATCGTCAAGTCCGACACCCAGGGCTCGCTCGAGGCGATCGTCCAGGCGCTCAACGAGATCAAGTCCGACAAGGTCTCGCTCAACGTCATCGGCACCGGCACCGGCAACGTCTCGCTCACCGACGTCAAGTCCGCCGCCGCCGGCAAGGCGGTGATCGTCGGCTTCGACATCGGCAATGACGCGGGCGTGCAGAACCAGGCCCGCCACGACGGCGTCAGGATCAACTCCTTCCGCATCATCTACGAGCTCATCGACCACGTCAAGAGCTGCATGCTCGACCTGCTGCCGCCGGAGTACAAGGAGGTGGTGCTCGGCCACGCCGAGATCAAGGCCATCTACGACATCGGCAAGCTCGGCAAGATCGCCGGCTCCCAGATGCTCGACGGCCGCCTCGTCGCCAAGGAGAAGTACCGCATCCTGCGCAACGGCGAGAAGGTGTGGGACGGCAAGGTGCAGACCCTGCGCCACTTCAAGGACGAGGTCAAGGAGGTCGCCGGCCAGCAGGAGTGCGGCGTGTGCTTCGCCGGCTACGAGGGCTTCCAGACCGGCGACACGATCGAATGCTACTCGCTCGAGGAGCTGCCGCGCTCGCTGTGAGCCGCGCGGCCTTCCTCGTCGCCTTCGCCGCCGCGGCGCTTTCCGCGGCGGCCGGCGTTTGCCCTGCGCCGTTCGCCGAGGCGGTGGTGCCGGACGACGCGAGCGAGAGCCAGCTCTACGCCGCCGCCGAGTTCGCCGCCTACCACGGGCGCATCGCCGGCGGCCGGGTCGAGGTGGTCCGCGCCTCCGTCGCCACCAACGCCGTCCGCCGCCTGCGCATCGAAACCGCCGCGGACGCGGACGGTCTCGGCGAGGACGGCTTCCGCCTCGTCTCCGGGGACGGCTCCGACCTGCTCGTCGTCGCCTCGGCGGCGCGCGGCTGCCTCTACGGCGTCTACGAGGCGCTGGAGCGCTTCGGCGGCGTGAGGTGGTACTCGAGCAGCTGCGAATCGGTGCCGAAGAGGGCGCGGCTGGAGATTCCCGCCGGACTCGACGAAGTCCAGCTCCCCGCGTTCGAGATGCGCCAGTGCCTCTGGTCGGACGTTATCGCCCACCCCGACTTCGCCGCGCGCCTCCGCATGAACGGCTTCAGCCACGCCCGGTCCGCCTCGGCGAAGTACGGCGGCGACTCCTACCGCTTCGGAGGCGGGCTTTCGAGCTGCCACACCTTCAACACGCTGCTGCCGCCCGAGCAGTACTTCGACGCCCACCCCGAGTACTTCTCCATGGTCGGCGGCAGGAGGCTGAAGGAGCACACCCAGCTATGCCTCACCAACCCGGACGTCCTCGCGATCGTCATCTCCAACGTCCTCGCGCGCATCCGCGCCGACCCCGGGGCGAAGTTCTACGGGGTGAGCCAGAACGACTGGTTCAACGGCTGCGAGTGCCCGCGCTGCGCCGCGGTCGACGCCGAGGAGGAGTCGCGCGCCGGCACGATGGTCCGCTTCGTCAACGCCGTCGCCGAGGCGGTCGAGCGCGAGTTCCCCGGCGTGCTGATCGAGACCCTCGCCTACCAGTACACCCGCCGCCCGCCGAAGAAGACGCGCCTGAGGCGCAACGTCGTCCCCTGCCTCTGCACCATCGAGTGCGACTTCGCCCACCCCATCGCCGGCGGCGTGTACCCCGAGACCGCGTCCTTCCGCCGCGACATCGACGGCTGGGCTGCCCAGACCGACGCCCTCTACCTCTGGGACTACACCACCTGCTTCAGCTCCTATCCCCAGGTGTTCCCCAACGGCGGCGTGCTGCAGGAGAACCTCAGGTTCTTCCGCGACCACAGTGTGAAGATGATGTTCGAGCAGGGCGCCTACCAGGGCTCCCACGCCCACTTCGCCGAGCTGAAGTCATGGCTGCTCGCCAAGCTGATGTGGAACCCGGACCAGCCGCTCGGCCCGCTCCTCGACGACTTCTTTGGCGGCTTCTACGGCAAGGCCGCGTCCGTCGTCCGCGCCGACTACGAGGACGCCGTCGCGCGCTACGCCGCGCGTCCGGACGTCCCGCTCTCGATCTTCGACAACTGCCGGCTCGCCGCGCTCGGCGAGGACTACTTCGCCGCCGCCGAGGAAAGGCGCCGCGCCGCGCTCGACATTGCCGCGGCCGACGGCGCCGAGCGCCTGCGCAACGTGAAGGCGTGGGCGTTCTCGGTCGACTTCACCCGCTTCGCGAGGCTGATGGCGAAGGGACGGAGCACGCCGGCCGAGGAGCGGCTCTACGCGGAGCTGGCCGACCGCCTCCGCGGCGAACTCGACGCGTCGCCGTCCATCCGCCTCGCCGAGAACGGCGAGGCCAACCGGCGGTTCGCCGACGCCATCCGCGCCGCCGCGCCGCGCCGCGCCCTTGCGCGCGAAAACCTCCTCGCCCACCGCGGCATGAGCGAAGACGCGCCCGAGAACACGCCGAGCGCCTACCGCCGCGCGGTCGAGCGCGGCTTCGGCTTCGAGTGCGACGTCTACCTCACCCGCGACGGACGCGTCTTCAGCTTCCACGACCCGACGCTGAAGCGCATCGCCGGCATCGACAAGCGCTGCGCCGACTGCACCTGGGACGAGGTGAAGGACCTCGACGTCGGCAGCTGGAAGGGGAAGGAGTGGGCGAACGAGCGGCCGTGCCTCTTTGAGGACATCCTCGCCCTTGCGCGCGAAGGCAGGCTCGTCGAGGTGGACGTCAAGGCCGGGCCGGAGATCGTCCCGGCGATCAAGCGCCTCGTCGAGTCGCAGACCAACGCGACGCCGCGCAACCTCGTCTTCGCCTCGGCGCGGTCGGAGACAATCGCGGCGCTCCGCGCGGCGATGCCGGACTTCCAGGCGTGGATGGGCGTCACCTGCCGCCGCGGATGGGGGCGGAAGGACCCGCCGCGTCCGGTCGAGGAGGCGCTGGAGATCGTCCGGCGCTCGAAGGCGACCGGCGTCGCGCTCCAGTTCAACCCGGCAATCGTCACCGCGGACTACATCGCCGCCTTCCACCGGGCAGGGTACTATGTCAACGTCTGGACCGTGGACGACGCCAAGTCGGCGCTGCTCGCAATCGAGCGCGGCGCCGACACCGTCACCTCCAACCGCCCCAGCCAGCTGCTGGAAGAGTCTCGGCCACAGCAATAGGCATCTGGGCACGATTCCCCAAACCACGCGCCGCGAGCCGTGAAATTTGGTATAATATGCGCCAGTGAGCCTGAACAACACCATACGCATGTGCTCTGCCGTGCTGTCTACCATTTCCGCCGCGTCGGCGACGGATATAGGTGACATAAGGAGGTAATAGGATGAGTGCGGCATTGGTGTCGTGTACATGTAAGTCAAAAATGCTATATACACATAATGGCGCAGCTTGAACATATAGAGGCGATTGAGAAGCGGCTTTGGAGCGCGGCGGATACGCTGCGGGCGAATTCCAATTTCGCCGCGAACGAGTTTTTTATGCCCGTGATGGGGCTTATCTTCCTTCGCCATGCCTACAGCCGGTATCTGGCGGTGAAGGACGAGGTGGTCAAGTCGCTGCCGTCGCGGGGCGGTAAGACGCGCGAGCCGACGAAGGAGGACTTCTCCGCGAAGGGTGCCGTGTTTCTCCGTCCGGAGGCGCAGTTCGACTATCTTGTCTCGCTGCCCGATTCCGCCAATCGTGCCGAGGCCATCATCAGCGCGATGGAGTCCATCGAGGCGGACTACGAATCGCTGAAGGGCGTTCTGCCGAAGGAGGAATACAACGAGCTGGACAACGAAATTCTCGGACAGCTCCTGCGCAAGCTGAATCCCGAAGAGCTGAAGAATATGTCGGGCGACGTGTTCGGGCGCATCTACGAATACTTCCTCACGCAGTTCGCCGGCACCAAGGCGCATGACGGCGGCGAGTTCTTCACGCCCATTTCGCTCGTCTCATTCATCGCCAAGGTGCTAGAGACGGATTCGGGAATCGTCCTCGATCCGGCCTGCGGGTCGGGCGGCATGTTCGTGCAGTCCGCCCGCGTCGTCGAACGCCAGAACGAGAACCCCACGGAGAAGCTGACGTTCTTCGGGATGGAGAAGAACGCGACGACGATCCGTCTGGCGAAGATGAACCTGGCCGTTCACGGTCTGGAAGGCGACATCAAAAAGGCAATCACCTATTACGAAGACCCGCACGAACTGATTGGCAAGGTCGATTTCGTGATGGCGAATCCGCCGTTCAACGTGGATGAAATCGACGCGGACAAGATCAAGAACGATCCCCGTCTTCCGTTCGGGCTTCCGAGCGTGAACGACAAAGGCAAGGTCTCGAACGGCAATTACGTCTGGATCAGCTACTTCTACAGCTACCTGAACGAACATGGCCGCGCCGGATTCGTGATGGCGGCTGGCGCGGAGTCTGCGGGACGCGGCGACGCGCTCGTCCGGCGGAAGCTGATCGAGACGGGGGACGTCGATGTGATGGTCTCCATCCGCTCGAACTTCTTCTACACGCGGACGGTCCCGTGCGTCCTGTGGTTCCTGAATCGTGCGAAGAAGACGAAGGAGCAGAAGAATATCGTGCTGATGATTGACGCGCGGAACGTCTATCGCAAGGTGACGCGCAAGATCAACGACTTCTCGCCCGAGCAGGAACAGAACCTCTTGGCCATCGTGTGGCTATATCGCGGCGAGACGAAACGCTACAAGGAACTTTTGTCGCATTACCGAAAGAACGGAGAGGACGAGGCGGCGGACTGGCTGGAGGAACGCTTCCTAGATGGCAAGTACCGTGATGTGGAAGGGCTGGTCAAGGCCGTCACGCGAGAGGAGATCGCGGCAAACGACTGGTCGCTCACACCGGGCCGCTACGTGGGCGTAGCCGAGACGGACGACAACGATGAGGACTTCGCTGAGAAATTCGCGGCACTCCACGAGGAACTGCGCAAGCTGAACGCCGAGGCTGCAACGCTCGCCAAGAAGATCGACGCCAACTTCAAGGAGCTGATGGGATGAGATGGACGATTGAACAGCTTAAGTCCGTTCGTGAATCGGAGGACAAGGTCGAATTTAAACGCGGCGAGGGCGGAAACATTGCGTATGATGGCGGATCTCGAATAAAGCCAGCTGAAAGGCGGCGTTGTATTCTGGGGTATGTAATTGCTTTATGTAACGAAAACGGCGGATCTCTCGTCATTGGGATGGATGACAAGTATCCGCATTGTGTAATCGGCACTAAGCAAGCCGAGAGCGCGTTGGGGGATCTGGAAGCGCACATATACCGGGATACTGGCATTCGACCAGAGGTATATGAGCTCTTTGAGAATGAGGCTGAAAAGGAAGGTCGCGTCGTTGTGATTGATGTGCCGCCTCGTCCAATTGGCCGTGTTTATAAGTTTGAAGACGTGGCGCTAATGCGTGTGGGTGAAGAACTTAAGCCGATGTCTGACGAATGTTATTGCCGAATTGTTCAAGAGCAGGAGCCAGACTTTTCCCAGCAGATATGCGAGGGTGTGGACATTCTTGATCTTGATGACGAAGCAATTTCCGTCATGCGTAAGAAGTATGCGGAGAAGCAACACAACCAGAAGTTCCTCACGCTTGACAAATTGCAAATCTTGACGGATCTTGACTTGGTGCGCGATGACCATGTCACGAACGCTGCCGTCCTGCTTTTGGGGAAAGAGAAAATTATTAGGGAACGGATTCCTCAGGCTGCCGTGATGATTGAATATCGGTCTGCCGAGTCGCGTATACCATTTGACAATCGAGTGGAATACCGCAAACCGTTCTTCTTGATGATTGATGAGTTGTGGCATGACATTAATCTCCGTAATGGAGGATTCTCGGTTAAGGAGGGGCCCTATATCTTTACAGTTCCATATTTCAATGAAGAGGTTATCCGTGAGTCTATCAACAATGCGATAGCACACCGCGATTATCGCCGTCAGAGTGAGACGGTGATTAAGCTTTATCCCGAGAAGATGACGATTATCAATGCCGGAGGATTTCCAAACGGCGTGACAGTTGGAAATCTTCTGACTGTGCCCAGTACACCGCGAAATCGTCTTCTGGCGGATGTCTTGTCCAAGACTGGCGTCGTGGAACGTTCAGGCCAAGGCGTGGACAAGATTTATTACAATACACTTTCGGAAGGAAAGGAGGCGCCGGACTATTCGGGAAGTGATGACTTTAAGGTCGAACTGACGCTGTCGGCAACAATGAAGGATCGCGGATTTGCATTGTTCATTGAGTCTGTCCAACAGACTTTGCCAGACAATCGCAAGCTTTCGGTTCTTGAGATCCTGACGTTGTCGAAAATCCGTGACGGTGTACCCTCGCCTCAACTTGATAAAGACATCCTGCACAAGTTGCTGGAGCGGAATCTGATCGAGAAACGAGGGAAGACGAGGGGGATGTCGTATATTTTGGGGCGCAGTTACTATGATTTTACAGGAGACCTTGCGGAGTATCAAAGGCGGAGTGAATGGGGGCAGGATCAAATGCTTTCGGTAATATTGCCTTTGTTTGGTAAGGTAAGAGCCGCCAAAATGGGTGATTTTGCCAAACTGCTTGAAGGTCACATGACCCGTCGCCAGATACGCGTTGGCATCCAGAAATTCGTGGATGTTGGAATTTTGGTTTCTGAAGGGACTGGTGCCGGAACGCGCTATAGCCTAAGCGAGACATACAAGGAGAGGACAAAAATATTGGATGAAGCGCTTATTATTGGATTGAAGGAGATTGCTAAAAGGGAATGGCCAGAAAAAGGCCAAGAAACAGGTGAGAAAGAGGGAGAAAAAGCCTAAACCGGCCGACGTAAATGCCAATAATTGCGATTATTCGCATAAATAATTCAGTTAGAAATGTCCAAGCAATGTCCAATTTGAAGTGGTAGAAGAGATGAAAATCGTAGAACGCGAGATAAATGGCAGGAAAGGATGTGACAAAAGGCATGATGTCTCTTGTCGCATGCCTCATCGTGCCTCTGGTCTAACGTCTCGCGCCCCGTGGCCGAAGGTGAAGTTGGAGGCAATCGGTAAGGTCATTACAGGTATGACACCACCGACAAAGCATCAGGCTTACTATGGCGATGATTATTTGTTTGTAACTCCTTCGGATCTTGGTTTTGATTCGTACTTCATTTCTAAAACCGAGAGGTGTGTATCACAACAAGGGTACGAGAAGTATCGCAACCGCTTTATTCCTGCAATGTCGACGATGTACACTTGCATTGGATCGACAATCGGTAAAATAGGACTAAGTCGAGAGACGGTTTTAACAAATCAACAAATTAATTCGATCATCCCAAATGATGCACATGACGCAAGGTTTGTTTATTATTTGATGCGGTCGTTAACAAACGAGATACGTGCACTTAATGCAGGTTGTGCAGTGCCGATAATTAATAAAGGCGATTTTGAAAATATTGATGTGCCATTAGTCCCTCTCCCCGTCCAGCGGCGGATTGCCGACATTCTTTCCGCGTATGACGACTTGATCGAGAACAACCGCCGCCGCATCGCCATCCTTGAAGAGACCGCGCGCCTCTCCTACCGCAAGTGGTTCGGCGGGGCGAATACCGCCCGCACAGCCACGCTGGGGGAGATTTGCCAAGCATTTGGCGGCGGCACGCCGAAAACGACCTCTCCTGAATTCTGGGATGGTGATATTCCGTGGGTTGTCCCCACAGATATAACGCGTAACACATGCCTTGCATTACTTGATACAGAACGAAAGATCACCGCCTTGGGGTTACAGAAGTCATCAGCAAAGATGCTTCCCGCTAATGCTATTCTTATGACCAGCCGTGCTTCTGTTGGCTATTTCGGCATGGCAGATTTTCCTGTTTGCACGAATCAGGGATTCATAAGCATTGTTCCTAACAACGATTCGTGGCGGTGGTATCTGCTTTTTAATTTGATGTTGCGTGTTGAAGAAATTCGCAGCAATGCCAAGGGCTCGACATTCCCCGAAATCAGCAGAGCCAGATTCAGAAGTATGGATGTTGCTATTCCTGATGACAATGCCTTGATTGAGTTTAACAGAGCTGTTGAACCGCTTATGCAACAAGTTCGGATTCTTGCCAAGCAATCCGCCGCTCTTGCCGCCGCCCGCGACATGCTGTTGCCGAGGTTGATGAACAACAAATTAAGAAAGGATGCATGACATGGAAATTACAGTTGGTTACCTTGACGAGGAACGCGTCAAACTTTGGTCGGAATTAAATGCCGTCAAAAAAGCACTGGACGAAGCGGTTGCAAAATTGTCGCAAACAGACAAGGCTACGGTTTCGTCCATTCAGAGCTTAGGACAGGCGCTCGAGAGTAAGATTGCAGCAGTAAAGAAGATCGCAGATGAAAAGACGCCTGAAGATGTGCAAACGGCGAGTAGGGCGGCGCAAGAAGTTGTCAAGATCAAGAACGATGTCCAGGCACTTCAAAAGGATACTGAAGAGCACCGTTCCCGTTTGACAGCAGCGAAAAATGCATTGAAACGAATACAGGGCATCTCGGACAATTGTGATGCTTCAAGCAAAGAAGTTGAAGGGAATAGGGTAAAGATTGCGGAAGCAACAAAATCTATTGATGCATATCTTGCACAACTTGGCGAAAGAAAAGCTGCAATAGATGATATGATGACCAAGATATCGGCCGCGACGGCGTCAAGTGCAGAAAAATCTCAAGAAGTCGCGAATTTAAAGGCACAGGTTGGTAATGCAACGTCCGAAATATCTGCCGCGAGGCAGAAAATACAAGAATTGCAGGCCGCTTTTGACGGGTTGAAGGAAAAACAAGATGCAGTATTCAATGATTCCAAAGAGACATTGGGTAATTTGAGTTCTGAGAATCAAAGTAGATTTGATAAGCTTTATACAACTAGTGAGAAGCAGATAAAGGAACTGGAAGAGCGCATTAATAAGCTGTTGCCTGGTGCCACTTCACTTTCCTTATCGTCAGCCTTTGAAAAACGGAAGAAAGCGGTAGAAAGAAACAAATGGTGGTGGGCAACTTTGCTTATCGCATCGGCTGGTGGAATAGTGTACTTTGGGTGGTGGTCATTATCACTAATGATGAACAATATGGCGTCTACACAGTCTGCTGGACTGCCGTTGTCAACAATCCCAATAAGAATAATGATTATTGCCGGACTTGTTATAATTGAGGAGTTTGCGCGACGCAACTACAATGTTAGTTCGCGTCTTGCTGAAGCGTATGCGTATAAAGAGGCGATTGCGCAGTCGTATGTTGGCTTTAAGAAGGAGCTAGCAGATATTGATTTACCACCTCGCAGAGAAGGTGATATTGTAAAGTCTATTGCGGTATTAGCAGATACATTTTTACAGAAGATTGGAGATGAACCAGGCAAGAAAGTTTTTGACAAAGAGAAACCTGCTCTTGGTGTTATGCAGGCCATATCAAAGATGAGTGGACAAGAAGATGTATCTCAAGATAATAAGGTACAGATTGTTGCAACGGCCACAACGTTCTTGTCAAAGATATCGTGGCCTATCGTTGCTATGGTGACTGTTCTGGCAATAGCAGGATGCATAATTACATGGCTTGCGATGCGAGGGTAGTTTTATCATAGCGGATAGCCTATGACCTGCCGAATCTCCATAATCAGTGCACAGCATGCGTTAGAAAGGGATTTTAAGTCCCTTGCCGATTGTCGCCACACGGAAACGCGCAGTCTGGAGGTGTCATGAGCCAGAAAATCTCCATACGTTTTTACAATGACCGCGAGGTGCGGGTGGTGTGGGACGATGCGGGTTCAAAGTGGTGGTTCTCCGTGCTGGATATCGTCGCCGCCATCAACCGTGAACCCGACTACGCCAAGACGCGAAACTACTGGAAATGGTTGAAGGCAAAGCTGAGGCGCGAGGACAGTCAACTGGTTAGCGCCACTACCCAAAGGAGCGAACTGACATGATAACGCGTGAACAGGCTGTGGAGATGTTGCGTCGGGGAATCGGGCGCAATGATGCCGATTTTCGCGATGGTCAGTGGGAGGCGATAGACGGTATTTTGAACCATCGGCGTCAGCTGGTCGTTCAGCGGACGGGGTGGGGCAAGAGCATGATCTATTTTCTTGCCGCGCGGTTCCTGCGCATGGAAAGGCGCGGCATGACGTTGCTGGTGTCTCCGCTCTTGGCGCTCATGCGGAACCAGATCGCAGCGGCCCAGCGCGTGGGGATTGTTTGTGACACGATCAATTCAACAAACCGCGATCAATGGCCGGAGATCGAGGCGCGTGTGATTTCGGGGGCGTGCGACTTTCTGATTGTCGCCCCGGAGCGGTTTGCCAATGAAGAGTTTTGCGTCAATGTGCTTGATCGGATCAAGAACAACATCGGGCTTCTCGTCGTTGACGAAGCGCATTGCGTGTCCGATTGGGGACACGATTTCCGTCCCGACTACAAGAAGATATCGAATCTCCTTAAAGGGCTTCCGCCCAATATGCCTGTCTTGGCAACGACGGCCACGGCGAACATGCGGGTCGTTCGTGATGTCGAGGCACAGCTGGGAGGGCGCGTTGATGTTTCTCGCGGTAGTCTCGTCCGCAAGAGCTTGTTCCTGCAGAACATCCGTCTCCGCACGCAGGAAGAGCGTCTGGCATGGCTGGCAGAGACGCTGAAAAACAGGATAGCCGGTTCGGGCGTGGTCTACGCCCTGACGATTCGTGACGCCGAGCGGGTCGCCAGGTGGCTGCGCATGAACGGGCTTTCGGCGTATGCCTATTCGTCTGGCGCGATGCCGCCGGAAGACATGGACGCGGCATTGCGCGAAGAGCTTGAAGACTCGGAGACGTGGAAGACCGCTGCAAAAGACGAGGCGCGGAGTAATGCCTATCGCATGTTCCTGGAGGATTTGCTGCTGAAGAACAGGATCAGGGCCCTTGTGGCGACATCGGCGCTGAGCATGGGGTTCGACAAGCCCGATCTGACGTTTGTCATCCATTATCAGCGTCCGAAGTCGGTGGTGGACTACTATCAGCAAGTCGGGCGCGCGGGGCGCGGCGTCGATTTCGCGTACGGTATTCTGCTGAATGGCGACGAGGACGACGAAATCGCCGGATACTTCATCAAGAGCGCATTCCCCAAAGAGCGGGATGTGAAGGAGATGTTGAGCGCCATTGGCGAGAGCGACGAAGGATTGTCGATCGTTGAACTAATGGCGCGCATGAACGTGCGGCGCAGCAAGATCGAACAGGCTCTCAAGTTTGTGATGTCCGAGAACCCGTCTCCAGTCGTGAAGGTGAAGTCAAAGTATGTGGCAACGCCGTTCCTGTCGCAATACGAACTGCCGGCGGCGAACATCCAGCGTCTTACGGACATACGACATCAGGAATTGGCGCGAATGGATGAATACGTGAAGACGGGGGATTGCCTCATGAAATTCCTCTGTTCCGAATTGGACAGCCCTGCCGACGAGCCGTCATGCCAGCGGTGTGGCAATTGCCGTCCGCAGGAGGCCTTGCCGACAGGTTGTGATACTTCTCTTGCGCAAAAGGCCGCCGAGTTTCTGAACAAGTCCGATTTGCCGATAACGCCGCGCAGGCAATGGGCAGATGCGGCGACGGCGGCGACGGCGTTTGGGATCGCGGTGAAGAAGAGCATTCCCGCCGCGTTAATCATGGAGGAAGGGCGCGCGTTGTCCGTCTATGGCGCTGGCGGCCTTGGGCGACTTGTGCCCCAGGGGAAATACAGGACAACGCCGCCGCGCTTTGACGACCGGCTTGTCGAGGCAAGTGCCGAGCTTCTTGCGAGGTGGAGCCCTGAAAATTGGCCGGAATGGGTGACATGCGTTCCGTCGCGCAGAACGCCGACTCTTGTTCCTGATTTCGCGCGGCGTTTGGCGGCGAAATTGAGATTGCCGTTTGTCGAGTGCCTGCGCAAGGTGAAGGATACTCCGCCCCAGAAGGAAATGGAAAACTCGTCCTTCCAGCAGAACAATCTCATCGAGGCGTTCGAGGTTGTCTGTAAGCCGCCGGCAGGGGTGTGCCTGCTTGTGGACGACATGGTGGATTCAAAATGGACTTTAACAATTGCGGCGGCGATGCTGCTAAAGGCCGGAGCGGCGTCCGTGGTGCCGTTCGCGCTGGCCGATTCTTCAGGAGGAGAGTGAAATGACGGACATGGATTTTAGCATTTCCGAGGACACGCAGGCGACGTTGCTGCTCTGCGGTACCTTGGGCAAGGACAATGGGTCGGCTCGTCCGCTGACTCTGCCGCAGTACAACGCCGTCGTACAGGCGCTGGTTTCTCTTGACAAGCGACCGTCCGATTTGCTGCATGAGGGTGGGCTTGCCGAGACGATTTGCTCGATGCCAGTGGAGAACGCAAGGTTGAAGGAACCGGCATCGGCAGGTCGGTTGAAAACCTTGTTGGATAGGGGTTTCGCGCTGTCGATGGCCTTGAATCGGTGGGCGCAATACGGAGTGCGTCCGATCGGGCGCGGAGACGGTCTCTATCCGGCACGAATGAAACTGTATCTGAAGGGCAAGGCCCCTGCCATTTTGTATTACGCGGGGAGCGATCAGCTTTTGACTGGCGGCGGCATGGCGTTTGTCGGGTCGCGGAACATTTCTGACGAGGCGACGGAGGCAATCCGGCGTGTCGTTCGCGAGTGCCTCGATGCCAACATGCCCATTGTGTCTGGAGGGGCAAGAGGAGCCGACCAAACTTCCATGCGTACGGCGTTTGAGTGCGGGGGAAGCGTCATCGCGGCATTGCCCGGAGATTTGCTGAAGACATGCCTTGCGCATGAGAACCGTGAAGCCATTGGTGCAGGAAGGGTTTTGTTGTTTTCCGCTGTCGATCCAGACGAGCGTTTCACGCCGATCAATGCGATGGATCGCAACAAGTATATTTATGCAATGGCAGATTATGCGTTCGTGGCGCAGTCTGATACGAAGGGCGGAACGTGGACTGGCGCCGTGGAAGAACTGAAGCGCCCCGAACACCATCCTGTGTTTGTCTATATGGGACGTTCACGCGTCGAGGGGTGTGCGAAGCTTGTCGCGCAGGGGGGCGTTGCATGGACGCCGTCTGACACTTTGCAGCCAATGCTTGAAAAGGGTGCGGCAACTGCAAATAAACCTACCAAAGCATTACAACCGTCGTTGTTTGATTTTGCGGCGACGCGTACGGATGAAGAACATAAAGAGGATATGGCGCTACGACAAGTCTCCGAGCCGAGGGTCAGACAGAGAAGACGTTGCGGAAAAGCATTGATCCTGACGGGTATTTTTCGCCAAAGGGATGGAAGATGTTGCTTGATAAGGCCTGTGCCGAAGGGAAATTGGCGCGAACGGAAAAGCCCAAGAAGCGCGGGAAGCCAGACGTCCTCTATGTGGGGCTCCAAAACGAGGGATGAACATGAGCGTCTATACCGAAGACAATCTGGTGCAGAAGACGACTGCGGAGTATCTGGTCAATTCGCTTGACTGGAACGAGAGCGTCTATGCCATGCAGGAGGTCTTCGGCACGGCGGGGACGCTGGGGCGCGTTGACGAGGGCGAGGTGCTGCTTGTGCGCTATCTCCGACCTGCGCTCGAAAAACTGAATCCAGGTCTGCCCGCCGCTGCATACGACGATGCCGTCCGCATCCTTGCGGACACTTCCGTCTCGATGGGACTTGACGCCATCAACCGCGAGAAGTACAAGCTTCTTCTCGACGGCATCCCCGTTCGCTACACGGCGGCGGACGGCACGAAGAAAAAGGCGGCGTTGCGCGTCTTCGACTTCGACGATCCGGACAAGAATCATTTCCTCTGCGTACGCGAACTGTGGTTGCGCGGTTCGCTCGGCCGTCGCCGCCGTGCGGATGTCGTCGGGTTCGTGAACGGCGTGCCGCTCGTCTTCATGGAGCTGAAGAACGTCACGAAGGACATCTCCATTGCCTACCGCGACAACTTCTGCGATTACCGCAAGGTCGTACCGCAGATATTCCACTTCAACGCGTTCGTGATTCTCGCAAACGGCATCGATGCGAAGATCGGTACGCACTCCGCCAAGTTCAAGTTCTTCCATGCCTGGAAGCGTCTTTCCGAGGATGAACCGGGTGCGGTGGACATGGAGACGTTGTTGAAGGGGTCATGTTCCAAGGCGAATCTGCTCGACCTCTTCGAGAATTTCATCGTCTATGACGAGTCGGCGGGAGCCGTGGCGAAGATCCTCGCCCGCAACCACCAGTTCCTTGGAGTGAACCGCGCGGTAGAGGCGGTGCGCAACCGCAAGGGCACGGATGGCAAGCTGGGCGTGTTCTGGCACACGCAGGGTTCGGGCAAGAGCTATTCGATGGTCTATTTCACGCGCAAGGTGCACCGCAAGCTCGGCGGGAACTTCACGTTCCTGATCCTGACCGATCGCGATGAGCTGGATACTCAGATCTACAAGACGTTCGCGGGATGCGGAGTTGTCGACAACGACAAGGACGAATGCCGCGCCGCGAGCGGGGCGCATCTGAAAGCGCTCTTGGGTCAGCACAAGAGCCATGTGTTCTCGCTCATCCAGAAGTTCAACGAGGAGGTGCGCCCCGGCGAGGCCTACACCACGCGCGACGACGTGATCGTCATCTCCGACGAGGCACATCGGACGCAATACGGGCTTCTGGCGCTCAACATGCGCAACGCCTTGCCGAACGCGGGGTATATCGGGTTCACGGGAACGCCGCTCTTCAAGGGGGACGAGCTGACGAAGCAGGTGTTCGGGGACTACGTGTCCAGATACGATTTCCAGCGGGCGGTGGACGACGGGGCGACGGTACCGCTCTACTATGACGCGCGCGGGGAGAAGCTCAACGTCGCCACGCAGGACATCAACGAGAAGATTGCCGAGAAACTGGCGGCATTTGAGGCGGAGGACGTGGATGTCGCCGAGAAGCTGGAGTCTGAACTGAAGCGCGACTACCACGTCATTACGGCGAAAAAACGTCTTGATCAGATCGCCCGCGATTTCGTGCGGCACTATTCCGCGTCGTGGGAGAACGGCAAGGCGATGTTCGTGTGCATCGACAAGATCACATGCGTGAAGATGTACGACCTCATCTCAAAGTATTGGGACGAGGAAACGAGGTCGCTGGAGGCGAAGCTCTACGCCACGGAGGACGAGCAGGAAGAGCAATTCCTCCGGCGACAGGTGGCGTGGATGACGGAGACGGTCAAGGCCGTCATTGTCAGCGAAGAACAGAACGAGGACGAGAAGTTCGCCAAGTGGGGGCTGGACATCCTGCCGCACCGCAGGGTGATGAAGGAAGGGATGAGTCTGCCCGAGTCGTTCAAGTCAAAGCTGGAGTATGTGGGGCGAGACCGCATGGATGTTGACGAGGCCTTCAAGGCGGATGAGCATCCGTTCCGCATCGCCATCGTTTGCGCCATGTGGCTGACGGGGTTCGACGTGCCGTCCTTGGGTACGCTCTATCTCGACAAGCCGCTCAAGGCGCACACGCTCATGCAGGCCATTGCCCGCGCGAACCGCGTGAACGAGGGCAAGAACAACGGCCTGATCGTCGATTACTGCGGCATTCTCAAGAACCTGCGTCAGGCATTGGCGACCTTTGCCGGGGGAACGGGCGTGTTGGGCACGGAAGGCTGCGAGACGGATCCCGTGAAACCGGAGGAGGACTTGCTGGCGGAACTCGACGAGGCGATCCGATTGGTACGGGAATGGCTGGAAACGCATGGCGCTTCGCTGACGGCGATCATGGAATCGGACGGTTTTGCCAAGAACGCGGCCATCAACGCTGCGAAGGAGGCAGCGAACGAGAACGACGAGACACGCAAGCGCTTCGAGGTGTTGTGCCGTGCGTGCTTCGCCAAGTTCAAGGCGTGCATCACATTCGCGGGCGTTAACCGCTATCGCGGCGAATACGCGGCGATTCGCGTCATCTACATGAGCCTTCAGCAGGGGAAGGCAGATGCCGACATCTCGGACATCATGCGTGAACTGCAGAAAATTGTGGATGAGGCTATTGTGCCGCAGGAAGCCGTTGGCGACGAACGTGCACCATACGACATCAGCCGCATCGACTTCGAGCGGTTGAGACAGGAATTCGCCACGTCCAAGTCGAAGCGTACCGCCGTACAGTCGATGAAGGCGACGGTTGAGGCGAAACTTGCCGCGCTCTTGGCGCGCAATCCCCTGCGCACGGATTTCCAGCGGCGATACGAGGAGATTGTCGCCGCCTACAACAGCGAGAAGGACCGGCAGACGATTGAGCAGACGTTCGAGGCGCTCTTGAAGTTCATCGCCGAGATGTCGGAAGAGGAGGAGCGTGCGGTCCGGGTAGGGCTCGATGAAGAAACGCTGGCGATCTACGACCTCTTGAAGAAACCGGCGTTGTCAAAGGCGGATACGGGAAAGATCAAGGCCGTAGCCAAGAACCTATTGGAGAAGCTGAAGGCGGAGAAGCTTGCCGTCAGCCACTGGCGCGACAAGGAAAGTACGCGAGACGGCGTGAAGAAGCAGATTCGCGATTTTCTTTTTTCCGACGCGACTGGCTTGCCCGCCGCCTATACGGATACGGAAATCGATGTAAAGACGAATGTCGTCTTTCGGCATATCTACGAGGTCTATCCCGTTTTGCCGTCGCCGTACTACGGACGCAAGAGCGCATAGAATGGGCATTTTGAATGGCAAGCGACTTCAAGAAACTTTCCGACAAGGTCAAGCCGCGCGAGCAATTGCGCGACGCTGTGTCACCGTCCGAACTGAAGCCGGAGGCGCTGCTGGCGATTTTGTTGCGCACGGGGGCGGCGGGTTGCAACGTCCTGGAGACGGCGCGGCGTCTCGTCGATGCGTTTGGTTCCGTGGCGGAGCTCGTCAAGAGCGACTGGCGCACGCTCGACCGGCACATCCGCGAATACAACGAACTGCACCCCGAACGGAAGATCAAGGGCGTTGGGCAGCTCAAGATGCTGGAACTCGCGGCGGCGTTCGAACTTGTGCGGAGGGGGTATGAGATCGACGGCGAGGACATCCGCCGGATCAAGATTGCCAAGCCGGAGGATTCATACCGCATCTTCCGCGAGGCGGCGCTCGTGGGGGAAGAGCAGGAAAGTTTTTTTGTCCTGCCGCTTGACACGAAGAACCATCCGCTCTGCACGGCCCCATTACGAGTGACGTACGGGTTGCTTGATCAAACGCCTGTTCATCCGCGCGAAGTCTTCAAAGCTGCGATACGCTGGGGTGCGCAGTCGATTATCGTCGCGCACAACCATCCGTCGGGTGATCCAACGCCTGGGAAGGACGACATCCGACTCACGGAAAGACTCGTCGAGGCTTCGCGGATAATCGGTATCCCGCTGTTGGATCATTTGATTCTCGGCTCGCCGTCAAGCGCTGACGGAAGAGGTTTCGTGTCTTTGCGGAAGCTTGGCATGTGCAGGTGACGAACTGCGCCGACACGCGGATGTATATGCGGCGGCACGACCGCGTGCGCGAGGGCATGCTCTCCGCGGCAGTTTGTCTCTCGCGAAGTTCGTTCGCGCGGCGAAAATCCGGCGGATGCGGTGACTTGTAAAGGGGGTGGGCCAGCAAAAACGCCTTAAGCCACCTTGGCCATACGTGAATCGTAAGCATATGCGGTTTCTCCGTTGAGTGATTCCCT
>CACWVU010000010.1 GCA_902764415.1 uncultured bacterium
GTCGCTCGGCAGAAGGTCCTTAACCTCCTGGAACTCGTCGAAGACGACGACGGCCCTGCCTTTGCCGGAGAGCAGCCGCTGCGGCAGGTCGAGGACTTCGGACAGCGCCTCGGGCCCTATAGGCGCGTCAAACGGCTCGAAGGTCAGCGCGGCCTCGCCAGACTGCCCGATCGTCATCTTCGGCCGGAGGCTCTTCAGGAACGTGCCGAGTTTCCTGAACTCGAACCTGACCGGAGCCAGCCTGCGATACACCTTTGCCGCATAGGCGGAGACGAAGAGGTCGATGGACGGCACCTTCATCACGTCCAGCGTGACGCAGGGGATCCCCGCCTTCTCGAGGTCTCGGACAAGCTCTGCGACGAGGGAGCTCTTGCCGTAGCGCCTGGGGCCGTACAGCACGACGCTGGACTGCCCGCTCAGGAAGCGGGAACGGAGGTCCCTGCGTAGCTCGATCCTGTCGTAGAACTGGTCGCCGGTGGCCAGCTGCAGATAGTTGAATGGGTTTTCCATGGTCGGGATTATACCATTTCTGCTTACGAAAAATCAAGTACGAACTTACGAAAATATTCGTAACGAGAAATCTCGTAAGGCATGTGGGGACAGACCCCATGCCAAATTCGCCCATTGACAGATTCGGCGGGATTTGGTAATATTCACAACATGAAATCTATAAGTGTAGATATTTTGCGGGGGGGGGGGGGCAAACATAACAGTTTTCCCGTCCGCTCGAAAACTACACTTAAATTCGTCATCCAACGTCCAATGTCCGAGGTCCAGCTGTCGCAGCTTGGACTTTGGACATTGGACTTTTGACGTTCTTGGCTTAGAGGAGCAATGAAATGAAAAGGAGTAGCGATATGAAGAAACTCGCATACGGTTTCGTTATGGCTTTCGCGGCAATGGCCGCGGCAGATGTGTTCGCGGCGGGAACGCTGCCGCCTGGATATACGGAGATCGAGTATATCCAGGGCCCTGGCAACGCCCGCATCGTCACCGACTACATGCCGCAGCCGAACACCGACAAGATCGAGGCGGTGGTCGAATGTCCGGCGAACACGATTGCCGCGAATGTGAACCAGGCCATCTGGTGCGCGCGCGGGAACGGCCTGTCGGTGGACTCTTGGACGCTGTTCATTCTCGGCACTCAGTTTCGCTTCGACTACATGCCCAGCGGGAACGCCGTCTCCCTGACTCCGGACTTTACGATTTCCACCGATACGAAGTACACGATCACCGCCGAGGACAATACGGTCACCTATTCCGCCGACGGGTCAGTGCTGCAGACGCAGTCGACCCCGGCGTATTCCTACACTGCCGGCAGCGTCCTGGCGCTTTTCGCCTCGCACTACAGCGGAATCAACGCCAACTTGGGCAACTACGGCAAGCACAAGCTCTACTCCTTCAAAGTCTGGCGGTCGGGCGATCTCATCCACTACTTTGTGCCATGCAAGGACTCGGGCGGCGTGGCGACGCTCGTCGACATCTGCAACAACCCGGCGACGCTGACCAAGAGCGGCACTTTCACCGCCGGAAGCGAGGGCCACTACTACGAAGATTCGCTCTTCCTGTCGGACGACGAGCTTGCAGTCTCCGGCTTCCCCGACCTGTACGGTTCGCCGACTCCGGCATACGGCGTCCATACGGGGCTCTCGGCGGGAGACACGGTTGCCGTGTCGTGCGCCTCCTATACGAACACCACCCTGATGATCGAGTACATCTGCACGGGATGGAAGCTCTTTAACGGCGCCGGCACCGAGGTCTCGAACGGAACGGAAACGGCCTCCGCGGCCCGCACTCTCAAGTGGCAGTGGGCCCCGCGCGTATTGTCCACGATATCCGATGCGACGCTGCCTGTTGATGGCGCGGCCTTCCATGTCGACGCCTCCATGCCTTCGACTATTGATACGATCGAGTCCGACGGGAAGCAGCTGGTAACGGCCTGGCGCGACGCGGACGGCGGGACGATGAAGGCGACTGCGGGAACCGGCAGCAGACCGTGGATTGTTACGAACGACGGACTCCCTTACGTGGATTTCGGCGAGCAGAGGAGCGGCACCCCTCCGTCATCATCCGACTTGTCCGGCTATCTCGCCTGGTCGTCGCGACTTACTACCATTCGCGAGGTCTTTCTCGTGTACAGCGACTATCCCGGCTCCGCCCACTCGTTCTTTCTTGGCGACGGCAGCGGCGACACATATCATTTTCATCGCAACCAACTGAAGCTCTTCAACAACCAGTATGCCAGCGCAAACGTCAAAAACGGCCTGAAAGAGGTCGATGGCGTCGAACGCACTATTGACTACGAATTGCCGAGCGGCTTCCACATCATCCATTTGCGAACGACGGGCAATGTTACCGCCAGTAGCTTTGCGCGTGACCGCAGCAACGTCAACTATGGCGGACAGCGTCTTCAGGAGGTCGTGGTCTACACGAGCACCTTGACGGACGCCCAGGCTGGATCCGTCTACAGATATCTGAAAGCAAAGTGGTTCCCCATCAAACCCGACACACTTGTAATTGACGGAAGCCCGGAACAGGTCGGTTCGCCAGACCCCGCGTACGGCGAGCAGACAAATCTTGAGGCAGGAGACTCCATGGTCGTTTCCTGCGGCGCGACGGTGCTGACGAACGGGACCACCGAGATCATCTACAAGGGGTGGAAGCTCTACGACCAGACTTACAACCTCCTTACAAACGGAACGGAGACGTCATTCACCTATACCCATCCGAGCCCGGCGGCGGGACGAATGTTCGAATGGCAGTGGAAGGTGCGTCCGGTTGGTGCAGACGCAACGGATCTCCTTCCTACGCTCTGCATGACGTTCGACAACCAAAGCCTTGCAAACACCGGCACGGGGACGGCGACCATGACCAACGAGGGGACGCCGACCTACGTTCCCTCGGCTGACGGCTACGCCCTCGATGCGGGCGTATACACGCCGTATGGCACGCTCTCCAGCGTCTTCGCGGCGAACCGCGACTCCTCCATCGCCATTGCCGCGACGCTCGGAACCAGGTCGACCGGCATCCTTGTCAGCTTTAGAAATAGTAGCAATGGCAGCACTTACCTTGTGCTCCGGCGCGGGAACACCGCCAATCAGGTAGTCCTTACCGAAAACACCTCCACCACGCCGCTCATTACCGTAAACAACGTCGATAACGCCGACACCGACTACCACCTCTACGTCATGAACATCCTCTCGAGCGGCGTCGATCTCTACGTCGATGGCGAGTTTGCCGGGACGACCGCCACGACGCCCCGGGCGAGCTCGTTTGCCTGCTGGCAGATTGGCAGCCGGCATGGCGGCGCCAGTTCCGGCGAGGCCAAGTATGGCGGACTTATCGATGACATCCGAGTCTATGCAAGTGCGCTCAATACCGATCAGATGACGGCGCTTGGCCAGAGTCTCGGAATCATCTCTCCGATTAAGATACTGCCGATTTCCGAACAGGTTTGCACGATAGTCGATACGCCGAAGCCGGGGTTCACTGTCACAAATGTCGAGACCGGCGCGTTTTGGGACTTCGGCGAGGGTGGCGTCGCGTCCGGCGAGACACCATTCGATGTCGCGTATAGCTTTACGAACGGATATGGCACCGTGACCGCGACCGGCAAGGTCGGAAGCGAATACGAAGGCGAGTCGGCCAAGCGCAGCTACAACCTGAACAATGAACTGCTCGTCAACGGAGGGTTCGAGTCTGGCGATTGGGCGCCAGGCTGGACGGCTTCGGGAAACTACGCGAAGATTGATACTTCGTCGAGCGCATACGGCCCCAACCAGACCACGACCTTCATCTCCGGAAAGTATTGCGCGATTCTACAGATGCGGAACGTAGCGACGCAGGTTTTCACCAACGACAGCCCGTATTGCGCCGAGCTTTCGTGGAAATGCAAGCAGCGCAGCGGCTACTCCGGTGTTCCCTACGAGGTGACGATTGACGGCAACCGGATCTTCTATGAAGATTTCCCGACATCTACCAGCGAAGTCCACTACCGGACGGTCGAGGATGTCGTGCTGCCGCCCGGCGAGCATACGCTCAAATTCGAGACCTTCGCGACCGCCGACCGGACGCTCTTTCTCGACGACGTTTCGCTCAAAATAGTGTCGAAGAGGTACGTCGCGGCTTTGCCGATTCCTGATCAGGTCTGCGGCTTTGTCGGCGGCTGCCGTCCCGAGTTCACGGTCTCGAATGTCGTCAACGCGCAGACATGGACGATCGGCGGCGACATCGTGAGTGCGGACTTCGACGTCACCTACTCCAACAATGCCGATCCGGGCGTCGCGACGGTGACGGTGACCGGCAAGGGAGAACTTGCGGACAATGTGTTTACCACGACCTTCAACGTTTACCGGCGCGTGAAGTCCATCACCTCCACCAATAGCCAGTACATCGACACCGGCATCGTCCCGGGCCCGAATACCGCCGTCGAGATGTACTTCAACACCACCAACAGCGTGGACAACACGGCGTACTTCGGCGCGGGCGCCTACAACGCCAACAACAGCTACGTGTTCTATCCGGCCGGCGGATTCTACTATTTCCGCGGCGCAGGTACGACAACGGGCTTGCAGACTGAGCAGGGTGTCGATGGCTTCGTCTCCATCAGCACCAACGCCGCGGACAACCTCCACTTCAGCCTCGGCGGAAACGCCGTCACCAAGACCGTGGCGCTGACCTACGCCGGGTCGAACAAGCTCAACATTTTCGCGTCCAACAATGGCGGCAACAGGTCCAAACTCACGCTCTACTCGTTCAAAATCTGGCAGGACGGCAAACTCGTCCGCGACTTCGTTCCCGTCCGCGGCAATGCTGTCGGACTCTGGGATTTCGTGACATCCACCTTCTTCGGGAATGTCGGCACCGGAGTTTTTGCCGCGGGGCCGGACGAGACGGACATTGCCGTCGCGCGGATTCCCAACCAGTTCTATTCGGGCACCGCACTCGAGCCGTCGGTCGTCGTCTCCAACCTCGCAGGCACCGCGCTGCTCGTGAAGGACGTCGACTACACCGTCGCCTACGAGGACAATGACGCCGTCGGGACGGGCAAGGCGATCGTGACCGGCATCGGCGCGTACGGGAGCGTCGTCACCAACACGTTCGCAATCTATTCCGCGCCGACCGCCGCGATGCCCGCGTCCGCCTACGTCCAGCACGGGCTCATGAACCACTGGGACGCCATAGACAATGTCGGGACAGGTACATTCGATCCTACGGCGAAGACCTGGAAGGACCTCAAGGGTAGCCTCGACTTCGCGCTTAACGGCAACGCGGACTGGGGCGAAGGATTCCTCGAGACGCATGGCTATTCCGGCGCGGCGCCGGGCAAGACGGGCAAGTACCTCACGATCGACGTGAAGTACCGCAACACCAAGCCGCGGCGCGGCATGATGTTTGCCTCCGGCTACTCCCTGTTCCGCGTGCTTTGGAACCGCTCTATAAACCAGTTGTGGTTCCACCAAGCAAACAATGAAACCCGCAACACCCTGACCGGCCTGGATGCCGCCGGCACGACCTACGACTTCTCCGTCGTGTATGGCGCGGGTGGTGGCGGGAGCGATGCGCCGATGCTGTTCTACGAGAGTGGAGTCCCGCGCACCACCGGTATCAGCAACCAGAAGTTTCAGACTGCCGATTTTGGATGGATCTCCAGCTTCCCGAACGCCACCATCGGCGGCGGGTCGGAAAACCAGTGCAACTACGAAGGGCGCATCTACTCGATTCGCCTCTACGACTGCCCGCTTTCGGCGCGTGAAATCGCCTACAATGCCGCAGTGGACAAGGTGCGCTTCGACGGCGTCGCGCCGGCGGAGGCGTTCAACGCGCCCGACATGCGCTGGAACGCGACGAGCGGCAAGGTCGAGGTGTTCATCGACCTCAGCACGCTGCATGGCGATGGTACGCTCTCCATTAACGGCGGCGGCGCGAGCGCATGGGTGAGCGTCGGCGACGAGGTGTCGATCGTCTATGCGCCGGCGACCGGCGAGAAGGCGTTGGAGTGGTTTGGCCTGCCGGACGGCGCGCCGCGCTCCGCCGACCTCTTCACCGTCAACTTCACAGCCGAGGCGCCGGTCGCGGCGAAACTGCAGATGCTCAAGAAAATCGACATCGCGCGCGCTCTCAACGCCGACCCCGGCATCGAGGAGGGCTCGGGATCCTTCAACGACGGGGTCAACAGGTACTTCATGCCGGTGAGCTGGAACCGGACTCACAGCGGTGCAGGGCTCGGGACCTATTCGACGACGAGCGACGAGCGCGGCTGGCATTATTTGAGTCCCTACCAGGGCCCTGCCTTCTTCCAGGAAGGGCTTGCCCTGCCCGCCGGCAACTACACGCTGACATTCGACCACGCCGCGAACAGCACCGACCACACGATCTACTCCTGGCAGCTCGTCGACACGAACAATGCTGTCCAGTCGATTTGCAACGTCACGAACGAGATGCGCATCTACGGGACGTCGTGGCACACCGTGCAGGCCGACTTCACGGTTGCCGAGGGCGGCATCTACAAGCTCCAGACCGTCAAGATCGCGGTCGGCGCGCACGGCAACTGCTATTCGCTCTTCGACAATGTCTCGATCACGTCCGACACCGACCTCCACATCGAAGTCGAGAAGTGCTACCCGTATTTCGGAGAGGCGCAGGTGCGGCCGCCGGTCGTCGTCCGCGACGACGACGGCAACATCCTCACTGAAGGGGTGGACTACGAGCTACTTTACGGCGCGAACAATTCGCCCGGCGTCAATCTCTACAACGCGGTCTCGCTCCGGCACGGCAACGGCTATGTCGCGGCAAAGGGCATTGGTGCCCACCATGGCGTCGCGGGCGCGAACTTCCGCATCGGAACGCCGATCTACGTGAAGCCGGACGGCCTGCCTTCAAACGGCGGCACCTCGTGGGCGGACGCGGTCGATTTCGCGACGGCGCTTAACCTCGCCGCTGCTACGAATATCAACCACGAAATCTGGATCGCCGGCTCGAACGTGCTTGCGTCTGCCGCGACTGAGAAATTGTTCTATGGCAACAAGATCTTCCGCGGCGGCTTCAAGGGGACGGAATCGACGATCGAGGAACGCGAACCGGGCTCATACTCCGTTATCGACGGCGACGGCCAGTTCTCGGCCGTGGTCTTTAGAATCAGCTGCAACGCGCATTTCGAGCGGCTCCACTTCCGCGGCTCGCCGGCAAGGGCGGTCTCCAAGACCGGCTGGACCGGCGACGTCTTCGTTGACGACTGCGTCTTCGAGGAGAACGGCAACGCGCTTTATGTGCGTGGTCTCGACAAAACTCCATACGACGAGGGCTCAGTGTATGTCAAGGACAGTATTTTCAAAAACAACTCCTCGACGGACGCGGCGGACGGCGCGGCGGCAATCTATTCCTATCAGACCCGGCGCGTCTCGGTCGAGAATACGCTTTTCTACGGCAACACGCTCGCGACCTCGTCGAAGGTAAAGACGAGCGCGATCTACGCGAACAACTCGGCGGTCGAGCTCAAGGAGTGCGACTTCATTGGCAACATCGGCAGCGGCGTGACCTACGGCACGGTGCGCGCGTCGGGCATCAACGCGTTGAACAAAGTCGAGAACTGCCTCTTCCGCGGCAACCAGACTGACGGCGCGAACGGCGCGGCGGTGATGATTGAACATTCCTCGGACGCGGGCCGCACCGAGATTGCCAACTGCACCTTCACGGCGAACGCCAACGCCACCGCGGGCGGCTGCGCGGGCGTGAAGGGCGTGAAGGGCCAGATCGCCGTCCGCAACTCGATCTTCTTCGGGAACGGCGTTGACTTCGCGGACGGCGCCAACGCGTCGTTCGACGTCGACTACACGCTCCTCGCGGACGACACCGGCGCGACCTACTCGTTCGTCAACGGCGTGTCGAAGCTTGGCGACGCGATGACCTATGGCGACCCGCTCTTCGCGGCGGCGGACGACTGCCACCTTCTTTCCGAAGCGGGGTATTTCGACTCGGACGGAAACATCCACTACGCGGCGGCGGGCGTCCGCTCGCCGGCAATCGACGCGGGCGATCCCGAGAGCGACTTCTCGCGCGAGAGCGCGCCCAACGGCGGATGTGTCAATCTCGGGCGTTACGGCAACACCGAACAGGCGTCGCGCACTCCTTCCGCCTCGCCCGAGGTTGTCGGTGCGCCTACGGTCACGTGGGACGACCCCGACGGCTACTCAATCCCGACCGTCTCGTTCACGATGGGCGGGAGCGGCTCCTACACCGCGCATGGCGTCGTCTACATCTCGACCGACGGCGGCACGACCTGGGAGGATGTCTCCGGAGCGATTGGCGGACTGGTCAACGGGCAGACCAAGACCTTCTTGGTCCCCGTTTACTACATCCCCGGCGACATCATCCAGGTGAAGGTAGTGGTCTCCGGCGCGGGGCAGACGAGTGAGTCGACCGTGGCGAGCTCCGACGTTTTGGGGACGCTTCCGCCGTGGTGGGGCAAGAAGGGGCCCGACAACGTGATTCACTTGCGTCCTGGCGCGATTGGCGGCAAGAACGACGGCACGAGCTGGTCCGACGCGTTCACTTCGTGGGCGGACGCGCTCGCGGCGCTGACGTCGCTAAGGAACGAAATCTGGATTGCCGGCGACATCGCGCTCAACGCCAATCCCGCGACCTTCGCCTTTGCCGTTCCGACCGTGATCCGCGGCGGATTTACCGGCGCCGAGACCCTCCCCGGCGAGCGTATCGCCGGCGCGAAGTCGACACTCGACGGGCAGGCCGCCTATACGGTCCTGCCGTTTTCCAATGCGGCGGGGGTGCCCGTCGTCCTCGATGGCCTCAGGATATTCAACGGTGTGCGCGGCATCGTCAAGACTGGCGCCGGCGACCTCTCGATCCTCAATTGCGAGATTGTCGGCAACCATACATCGTCTGCCGGCCAAAACGGCATCGGGCTTTCGCTTACGGGAACCGCCGATGCCAAACTTGTCATCTCCAACAGCGTCGTTTCCGGCAACTATGGCACTGCCACCAATGTTGGCAATGGCCAAGGCCTCTATGTCACGGCTTTTGGCTCCGTCCTGGTCACCGACACGACGTTCCTCACCAACGGCCTCGCCTGGACCGCCGCAAACCTGTGGAACGAGGGGCGCGACGGACAGTATGGCGCGGCGATCTACCTCAACAACACTCCGGCGACCATTTCGCGCTGTGTGTTCCGCGGAAACCGCGGCAGCTCCTACTACACCCGTGGCGGCATCGTGCGCGTCGTCGGGACGAGCGGCGGGACGCTCTTCGACCACTGCGTCTTCGCCGGCAACGAAGAAGACTACCACTGGCGCGACGAGACTGCGATTCCAGTCGGCGGAAGCAACGGCGGGCAGATCGCCATCAACTTGGCCGCAGAGACCGACCGCGTCATCATCAGCAACTGCACGCTTGCCTGCAACTTCTCGGACAACTCGAAATCCGCCGCCGGCGTCACCGTCGCAAAGGGCACGGCCGTGATCAAGAACTCGATTATCGCCAACAACATCGTCCATTCCTCCAACTCCGGCGGCGCGGACCTTGCGCTGATGGCCGATGTTGCTCATGCCGAGGTCTCCTATTCGCTTTTGTCGGCCGATGGCCCGTCTTCGTATTCGTCTGTAGTCGATGGCACCCTTTTGTTTGGCTCGGGTGTTAGGTTCGGCAATCCCGAGCTTGTCTCATCCACCAATGACGTCAGCGATCTTCTGGTCATTATCAGCAACGCAAGAAAACTTCGCCAGTTCGACAAGACGAAGCTCGACGAGGTGCTGGGCATAGACGTCCATGCGCTTTCGTCGACAGGCTACTTCACCAATGACGGCGTCGAGCATGTTTCGGGCGAGACCAATTCGCCGGCTATCGACGCCGGCGACCCTCTGGATCCGGTCGGCAGCGAGCCGACGCCCAACGGTGGAATCGTGAACGCGGGAGCCTACGGCGGAACGGCGCAGGCGTCCAAGAGCGCCGCCGGCGAGCCTGCGGTCGACGGCCCGGTGACTATCACTTTCGACGAGGAATACTCCAGGCCAACGGTGCATTTCACCGTCGGCGGCGAAGGGGCGTTCTTCGCGACGGCGAATGTGCTTGTATCCACGGACGGTAGCAACTGGATGCTGATGAACACGCTCTCCGGGCTTGCGAACGGCACCGTCGTCGACTGCCCGATCAACGCCTACTATGAGCCGGGGTCGATCTGGGCGAAGGTCATCCTTTCCGCCAACGGCACCGTCGCCGAGGCGACGAGCGCGGAGACTCCGGTCACGAAGGATCTGCCGCCGTGGTGGGGCAAGGGCGGTCCGGCGAACGTCATCCACGTGCGTCCCGGCGCGATTGGCGCGGGAACGGGCGAGAACTGGTCGGACGCCGTGCCGAACCTGAGGTCTGCGTTCTCGCTCGTGAGCGCGTCGAAGAACGAGATCTGGATTGCCGGAACGAACGTGCTCGCGGTCGGATCGGTCACGCTGAACGCCGACAATCCGCTTTCCGTGAAAGGCGGCTTCCACGGCTGGGAGAATTCGGCGGCGGAGCGAGAGCCCGGGTTCCGTTCGGTGATCGACGGCGTCGAAGTGACCGACTGCCTGACCATCGACAACTCCGCGGCGGTGGAGGTGGAGCGAATCTACTTTACGCGGTCGCTCAACTGCGGCCTCATCAAGACCGGCGCCGGCGACATGCTCGTCTCGGACTGCCACTTCATCACGAACGGCATGGGTCGGGCGACGGAGCTCTCCGGCAAGGGAGCACGCGTCTCGGGCACGGCGGCGACGACGGTCGTCACCTTCACAAACTGCGTCTTCCGCGGCAATCGGGTCAAGACCGGGATGGACGGCGGCGTTGCTCCGCTGGGCGGCGGCATCAACGCCTCGTCGCTCAAGTCTCTCCGCATCGAGAATTGCTATTTCGTCCATAACGGCATCTATCTCCGTGCCCCTGGCGGTGCAAACTCGGGCGATCCGTCAACCGGCAACTGCTCCGGCAGCGCCGTCTATTCCTCCGCCCCGGTCTCTGCTGTCGGCTGCCGGTTTGCGGCGAATTTCGGCACTGTGCGCAATTCGGCGGGCTATGGCGGAACGGTGCGGCTCGTTTCCGGCGCCGAGGGGTCCGCGTTCACCAACTGCGCATGGGTGGCGAACGGCGACGAAGTTGTCTGGAAGGGCTTCTCCGGACCCAACAATGCCGCGGGTCCGCTGGTGGTCCAGTTTGGCAGCGTTTCGGGCACGGTTGACCTGGAACGGTGCACCTTCGCCTACAACCTTGCGGACGGGTACGAAACAACGGCGGGTCTGAATCTCATCCTCGGTACGGCGAACGTCCACAACTCGATCTTCTTCGGGAACATCCTTGGCAGATTGTCTTCGACCCGCGGTCGTGACATCTCGCTGCGCGGGGCGAGCGTCTGCAATGTCTCCTACACGCTCTTCGGCGAGGAAGGCACCAATTCCATCACCTGCGCCGCGACCGCGACCACGAACTTCCTGGACGGCGTTGTCTTCGGCGATCCGCTCTTCGTGACGGAATACGTCGCAATGACGAATCTCGTCAAGGTGAGTGGTGATTTAACCTTCTGGGACTGGACGGACGCGACGCAACCTGCGGTTTACGCGGCGCTCGAGGACGTCAACTGCCACCTGCGCGGCGGACTCGGCTACATCGACGAGCGGACCGGAGCGCTGGAGAAGGCGTATGCGCGCGGCGCGAAGTCGCCGGGAATCGACAAGGGCGACCCGAAGAGCGACTACCGGGGCGAGCCGGCCGGCTACAACGGCCGCTGCGTCAACATGGGCTACTACGGCAACACGCCGTGGGCGACGATGACCCAGCCCTCCGGATCGGCGTACTACCTGCGGTAGCGCGGCAGTTTTGAGTTAACACGCGGATTTGTTGGCGTCTAACGACGCTGGCAGAAGGCGAGGTTTGGGATTGCTCTTGGCGGCAGGATGTAACTTTTGTCCGTCTCGCGTGTAGACAGGGCAGCAAAAGAAAAGCGAGAGGAGGAATATCATGGGCGGAATCAACTCATTGAGCGGACTGAGCAACGTCAGCGTGGACTTCAGGCCCACGATCGAGACCAATGTCCAGAATACCGGGAATGCGAACCAGCCCCAGCCGGGCGCCGATGCCGTCCCGGAAGGGGCTCCGCAGCTCGGAAATGCCAAGAGCGTCGTCCAGCAGCTGGACGTGCTCTTAGTGAATGCTGCGGGGAAGTCCGTTTCCGCAGACGCCGTCAAGAACGTAAAGAAGGTCGGTGAATCGCTGACCGACCTCGGCGTGCTGACCCAGGAGGAAAAGGGCAAGCTCGAAAGCCTCGCCAAGGACGCGACGGCCAAGCTCAAGGCGCTCGACAAGTTCTCCGGCCGCGAGCTCGCCGAGGCGCTGATGAAGGACGAGAAGACGGGCGATCTCGTGTGGCGGAAGGGCTTCTGGAGCATGAACCCCACGGCCAAGGCGGTGAAGGCGGCGATCGAGTCGCAGCAGGCGCTCTCGGAGGAGATCGAGAAGCTCGGCCAGCGCCTGGCCCGGAACGACCAGGTGGACGCAGAGCTTCAGAATGCATTCACCGAGGTGCAGTTCCAGTGCGACCGGCGCGTCTCCGAAATCGACTCCATCGTGTTCAAGATGTACCAGCTCGTCCAGCAGGACGCGGTGGAAAACCCAGCTGCCGACCCTAAGACCACGGCGCTTTTGAATGCGACGTTCAAGGAGCTGATGCCGCGCGAGGCCATCATGGGCCACGGCACGGCGGAATCGCTCGAGATTGTCAACAGGACCTTCGGCGAGAGGATGCGCCCGCTCGCCGAGAAGCTGGACGCCTTCGCGGCGGACGGCTCCAAGGTGCTGAGCGGCGAGGAGATTCTCGCCCTGCAGCGCGACATGGCGGACATGAAGAGCGCCCTTGAAAACGTGCGCAAGAACGGCCTCAACGAGACCGTCATGACCAGCCACGAGGGCAGGGAAATCCTCGGCGACGACGGGGTGGCGATCACAAAGATGACGGAGGTCGACTCGTCGCTCCTCGACGCGATGGAGAAGCTGCTGGCCGATGTCTCCGCGCAGATTGCCGACGCGCGGAACGTCTCCGTCATGAGGTCGCGTCAGGTGTTCCTCGAGGAGGTGAAGGCCATGCTTTCGCCCGAAAGTGTGCCCGGCGGCGACAAGGTAATGTCGTCCGGCGCCGCCACGAGCAACAACATCGTGTTCCAGTTCAAGCTCGCGCGAAAGGAGTTTGTCGAGCTGATACGCGATTACTCGCTCGGCAATCTGCCGATGGAGGAGTTTGACGACAAGTTCAACGCGTGCATCGTGAAGCTCCGCGGCCTGTACCCCAACCTTGCGTCGGCCCTGATGTCGGTAGGCGTAGACGAGGCAACCGCGCAGAGCGTCGCCAAGGCGGTGAAGGGGATTCACCTTGTCAAGGCGCAGTTCAGGGCGCTGCTCGAGGCGGGCGAGCGGATCAGGAACGGCGGAGAGGACCCCGGGCTCGCGACGATCGACGTGCGCAGGATCATGCTCGGCGAAGTGGGGCTTTCCAACGTCATCGAGGCGAAGGTCCTCGGGTTCAAGCCGGGCGACGTCGACCACGCGACCGAGGAGTCGAACATCGCCAGCTCCAGGATGCTCGGCTCCGGCATGGCCGGAAACACCTATCTGCTGACGACGAAGTCCGGCGGGGAGCTCGTGTTCAAGTCCGAGTTCGACAGCCGCATCGGCATGAGCAACCTGCTGCTCGGCATGAACAGCGCCTACCGGGACGCGCAGAAGACGGTGAACCTGAACCTCGCCTCGCAGGACACCGCCAAGGCGTTCGGCTGCGAGGACCTGATGGTCAAGTATTCGGTCGGCAGCCACAAGGGCCAGTTCGGCTTTTTCATGGAGAAGGCCGAGGGCTACTCCGGCGGCGACGTGTGGAGAAAGCGCAAGGGCGGCGGCGGCAAGGGCATTGCGCCGGCCAACATGCACAAGACGGTTCCGCCGGGCCAGGAGCAGGTCAACGTGCTGGGCGCGGTCGCACAGAAGCTCAACAGGCTGATGTGGCTTGACCTCATCACCGGACAGGGCGACCGCCACTGGGACAACTATTTCATCAAGGTCGAAAAGGACGGAGAAAAGAAAGACAACCTGGGCAACGCCGAATACAACGTGACGGTCAAGGCGATAGACAACGACGCGTCGTTCGCCTCGTGGAAGATCGGTCTCCAGAAATTCGCGCTCGACAAATACACGGCCGCTCGGTTCGTCAACAACCTGAAGAGCGTGTGCGCAGACATCCACGGCAATGGCGGGGAGAACGAATTCAACCTCCGCGTGTCGAAGGATCCCGGGATAAAGAAGTACGGCACAGACGGCGCCCTGATCGTCGACTTCGCGAACGTCAAGTCGCCGGAAGTCAAGATGGCGATCATCAGGACGCTCGGCATGCAGAGCGTCGCGCTGCCCGAGGAGATCGACGAGGACTTCTACAACAAGCTGATGGACATGGACGCGCATCCCGAAAAGAAGCAGGCGTACCTCGACTCCATCGCGCCCAGGATCTCGAAGAATGCGCTGAAGGCGACGGAAAGACGCCTGAACGAGGCCATCGAGTACGCCAAGCGGCTCAAGCAGGACGGCAAAGTGTACAACGCGGAACAGTGGAAGGTCTACAGGAATCAGAACTGGATGACGCCGATCGAGTCCGAACTCAAGATCAAGAAGTCCGACCAGACGGAGGTCACGGTCCACCGCGACATAAGGTGCGTGGACGACTTCCTCATTCAGGACTGTCCGTCGTACTTCAAGCGCGACTATGTGCATCTGATGTTCAAGAAGCCGCAGCACGCGTAGTGGCGCCGTCCGCCGCGAGCCACGAATTTTTGATATAATGCGCATCAATGAAACTTAACAACACTATGCGCTAGGCAAGTGGGGACAGACCCCGCTTGGTTCATAATGCAGTAGATGATTTTTTCACACCATCTGGCCTGATGGTGGAACTATGTAATTGGGATGAGCTTTATCCGCGAGGTTAGGAACGACATTGAGCGCGAGGCCTTTAGGCTGATTCGCGAGTACCACGCCATGCTCGTGAACGAGGCCAAGGGCCTTGGCGCCGACGAGCAGACGGCGGAGGACCTCGCCTTCAAGACGATCGAGACCTACCTCGCCAAGCCAGAGAGCGAGCTGCCGCCGGCGGAGAAACTGCGCTCTTGGCTGCTCGGCACCATCCGCAACCACTATCTCCATTCCGTGCGCGGCAAAGCCCGCGCCTGCACCGTCTACCTCGACCAGTCAGACGTCGAGAAGCTCCAAGAGCTCGGTCCGGTGGACAATTCCACCGACGAGGCGATTCTCGCCCATTCCGACGCCGAGTTCGTGCGCAAGGTGCTCGCAAGCCTGCCCGAGGAAACGAGAAGGGTGATCGTCCTGCACTATTTCGAGTCGCTCTCCATCCGCGAAATCGCCGCGCTGCTTGCGCGCACGCCGGACTCCGTCAAGTGCAATCTGTATTACGCCCGCAAGGTGCTGGCGAAGCGGCTCGGCAAGGCGCTGGGCCGCGCCGCGCTCGCAATTGCCGCGCTCCTCTTCGGCGGCTCGCTCCTCTACGCCGCCGCGGTCGCTACCGGTCTTGCGCCATCGCCCTTTGCCGCGGATGAAGAATCCGAGGTTGTTTTTAACGCAAAGAGCACAGAGAACACAGAGGATTCTTTGACAGGATTAACAGGATTTACAGGATTGTCTGAAGCTGGGGCTCCGCCCCAGACCCCGAACCACGAATCGCGAACCACGAACCACGAAACTCAGGGGGACAGTCCCCAGCAATTTGAGTCGATAACTGTAAATTCCAACGCAAACAACGAGGGAAACGCCATGAACATTCAATCGGTCAAATCTGCCGCGGTCAAGGCGCTGGCGGCTGGCGCAATGCTTGCGGCAACTGCCGCTGGTGCTGATCCAGTCCTGGGCGTCTCGCCGACAGCGAACACGGCTGATTCGCGCGCAATCACAATCACCGACATGCAGTATGTCGACGGCGCGGTCGTCTCGGTTGACATTTCGCTTGAGCCGATCTACTGCGCGACCGGCACGCTCTATGCCGCGTTCGCCGACGCAGACATGGGCGACAGCCTGGCTGCCTGGCCGAATGTCGCCGTAGCGGCCCAGACCGTGACCGAGGCGGATTCGTCCGTGCACTATGCCATGCCAGCCGGATGGGGAAGCGACGGATACAAGACAGTCCGCTTCTTCCTCGTCTCGTCCGTCCTCAGGGCCGGCGACTACGCCCAGCGTCTCGAATACATCGACTCTTCCGCTGCGTCAGATGTCGATACCGGCGTCCTGCCGACGGAAAACTCCCGCGTCGAAGGCGGCATCATGCGCACCATCGATGCCGCCCAGATTGCCGTCCATGGCGTCGGCAGCACGGGATTTTCCACTTGGGTCGGCTCGCAGAACAATGTTCCCTGCCGCTACTTCGGGAAACCCTCCTATCCAAATATGCAGGCGAAGAACCTCTGGTACTACTTCGTGCAGAGTTCGGCGAATTTCTACTATGAGGACGGAAACGGGGTCACGAAAACGGCGGGATACAGCAGCGGCAGCGCCACCGTGTCCACGACGCTCCACCTCTTCAACAACGGCACCGACTCGACCTACCGCAATGCGCTTCGGCTGGCCTACTGGCGCCACTACACGAACGACGTCCTCGTATCAAGCTACATTCCGGTGCTCCTTGCGGACGGCGTGACGGCCGACCTCTGGGATGTCGTGAACGACCATCCGGCGAACTGCCCCGGCCTTACCGCCGGCCCGGCGGTGAATTTCGGCACGAGTTTCACCAATGTGACCAGCACCGTATCCGCGGTGCGTGCGATTCCCGGCTCGAATTACATTCAGGACGGGCTTGTCGCGCAGTGGGACGGCATCGAGAACGGCGGCGCAGGCATCCACTGGGACATTGCCGCAAACGGCTGGAAGGATCTCGTCGGCGGGCTGGTGCTGACGAAGATGGGTGGCGAGCCGACGACGGACACAACTGGCGTCTCCCTGGGAAGCAAGACAAAGTTGCAGGTTTACGACCAGGGCGGCCGCGCCACGACTGTCGGCAGGGTGCTCGGCGGCACGGTCAAGACCGTCGAGATTGTCGGGCGGGACTGCACCTCGGGCGCGCAGAACTTCTTCTTGCTGGCGATGGACGGAACGGACAGCAGCCAGACCATAAACCGCCTGCTGATGTGGTACACCGACTCCTCGGCCCATATTCTCGGCTCGGTCGCCATGCCGCAGTCCAACGGCATTTCCTGGTTCAACGACAACGACTTCGGCCTTGCCGCCGACGAGAACTTCTCCGCCGCCATCGTCCAGCCGTCTGCCGCGCAATGCCTGCGGTATTCAAACGGGCAGCAGTGCGGATCGGTTGCTGTTGCCAATGTCGTGGCTCGATCTGACAGAAACAGCGCGGCCATATCCCTGCACGGCTGGTATGGCAAGGAAGGGTCGACCCAGACTGCCTACATTTCCGCCATCCGCATCTACAACCGCGCCCTTACGGCCCAGGAAATCGCGAGGAACCACGCCCTCGACGCCATTCGCTTCCGCGGCGAATCGGCCGACGGCTACCGCATCAACAACGGCCGTTGGCAGGTCCGCATCCGTGCGACTTCCGACGATTCCTCGGCCGTCGTGGCGGTCGGGAACGTTTCCGGCACTGAGGTTGAGACCTGGGTTGACTTGTCCTCGGATATCGAGATTTCGGTTAGGCAGTTTCCGGCCGGGAAGGCGCTGCGCCGCTGGGAAGACGGCAGCGTGGTTTCGTACGACGAGCGCATGAAGTTCGCGGCCTGCTATCCGGTCAACGCCGTTGCCAAGCTCGCCGTCAAGAACTGGACCTATGCCAATGGAGAACTCACGAACGGCGACTGGACGTTCGCGGCGAGCGGCGCGAACGATTCGATCATTGTCGGCTTGCCCTCTACCGAAGGCGCGAACGGCACCGTGGACTTCACGGGCGAGATTTCGGTTGCCGGCGGCGGCACCGGCTTGATCGCCGGTTTTGTGGACGAGACGTTCAAAGACAATACCGCGCTGGAGGTGATTGCCGTCCCGACTTCGGTGAAGTCGATACCGCAGCGCTTTGCGCGCAACTGCGTGAACCTGCGCAAGGTGTATCTGCACGACGGCATCACCAACATCAGCCACCGCTCGTTCCGCGGCCTGGAGAAGTGCTACTCCTTCACGCCGCTGCTGCCGCCGAAGCTCGAGTCGCTGGGCGTCTATGTGTTCCAGGCGAGCCCGCTCATCAAGGCACCGGTGTTCATTCCGCGGACGCTGACGACCTGCACCGAAGACGAAGGGGACAAGCGAGTCTCGGCCTACTTCGACCAGGCCGGGTTCGCGGAGTTCCAGATCGAGGCCGGCGCCTCCCTGCCGAAGCGCCTGCTCTCGGGCGAGGTGGCTTCGATTCGTGAGATTAAGTTCCTCGGCAACGCCACCTGGGTGACCGGTTCCGGCGACAATAGTTCGTTCAAGTTCGACTCTTCGCGCGACAAGCGGGTGAGGATGAGCATGCCCCAGACGACGGCATGGAAGGCCTGGATGGCGAACGCTGCGAACGTGACTCCTTGGGCGCAGTGCGCGAGCGAGGACCGCGAGACATATTTCGAAGAGTTCGGAGCGGAGGCGGGGGTGCCGTATGGACTTACGACGGCCGCGGCGACCTGCCGCGGAATGTGGGTAGTGCCGCAGCGCCCGTCCGGCTCGGTGTACTATATCCGCTAAAAAGTGTTTGAGTGATGAGTGTTTGAGTTAAGTGGGAACTCCAATGGTTGGGACTCTCGCGGCTTCGGGCTGGGGCGTTCGCCCCGCCGAACGCTCGTCCTCCTAACGTGCCTCGCTCGGGATTCTCGACACTGACCGCAACGCGCTTCCGTTCCTAACGCGCTTAGGTCTCGAATCATGTCGTCGGGCCTACGCCCCGCCCTCCGCCGCGTCCGCCCGTATTTTCGTCCCTGCTCAAGTCCTGTCTGAGTCCATCGAACCTACCCTAGCGGCGAAGCGGGGAGGGGGGTGAGTGAGGAAGGCGGGTGCGACTCGCCGTGTGAGTGATCCTGTGCGCAACCAGCGATAGGATTCAGGCTGCCAGGGTACACCAGGCCGGTTGTCCTAAGCGCGGAAGGCGACAAAGTCACCCGCGACGAGACCGAACCCCCGCTCCCCGCTGAGCCGCGCCTTGCGCGCGTGCGCGATAATTTGGTATAATACCCGCATGCAAATCAGACAGATATCGATATTTCTCCAGAACCAGCCCGGGCAGCTCAGCCAGATCTGCCGCGCGCTGGCCGACGCAGGCATCAACATCGCGACGCTTTCGCTCGCCGACACCAGCGACTTCGGCATCGTCCGGATGATCGTCGACGACCATGAGCGCGCCAAGGACGTGCTCGCCGCGGCGGGCTATGTGGCCAACGTGTCCGAGGTGGTCGCCGTCTGCGTGCCCGACCGTCCCGGCGGCATGGCCGGCGTGATGCAGGTCCTCGACCGCGCCGGCGTCGACATCGAGTACAGCTACGCCTTCGCCTTCCACAAGGGCGAGAAGGCGGTGCTGGTGTTCAGGTTCGACGACAACGCCGCCGCCGCCAAGGCGCTGGCCGACGCCGGCTACATGACGCTGAACGAGGAGGAGGCGGTCGCCTCCGCCGCGCAGTAGTCCCAAGGCCATGTCGGTATCCTACATTTCGACGCGCACCGGCGAGCAGGCGTCCGGCGTCGAGACCGTCTTCCGCGGGCTCGCGCGCGACGGCGGGCTGTATCTGCCAGTCGGCGTCGGCGAGATCGCCGGCATCCGCTCCGCCGACACGCTGCGCAGGGCGGAGGAGCTGGTGCTCGCGGAGTTCTTCGGCGACATGCCCGAGGGCGTCCGCAACGACGCCGTGGAGCGGCTCCTCTCGCGCTTTCCCGCCGCCGACCCGGTGCCGGTGGTCGAGAAGGGCGCGCTCCATTTCCTCGAGCTCTTCCACGGCCGCACTGGCGCGTTCAAGGACGTGGCCCTGTCGATGCTGCCGGTCTTCATGCGCCACGCGGCCGCGGGGCGGCGCGTGCTGGTGCTGACGGCGACGAGCGGCGACACCGGCTCCGCGGCGATGCAGGGCTTCGCCGGCGTGGACGGCACAGAGATCGCAGTCTTCTATCCGGCCGAGGGCACCTCGCGGGTGCAGCGGCTCCAGATGGTGACGCCGTCCGAGCCCAACGTCCACGCAGTCGGCATCCGCGGCAACTTCGACGACGCCCAGACGGCGGTGAAGCGCATCTTCGCCGACCCGGCGATCGCGGCCGAGGCCGCGGCGCACGGGGTGACGCTCTCGAGCGCTAACTCGATCAACACTGGCCGGCTGGTGCCGCAGGTGGCGTACTACGCGCTCGCCGGCGCGCGGCTGGGGCGCGAGTTCGACGTGGTGGTGCCGTCCGGCAACTTCGGCAACATCCTCGCCGCCTGGTACGCGAAGCGCGTCGGCGCTCCGATTAGGCGGCTTGTCGTGGCCTCGAACGTGAACGACGTCCTCGCGCGCTTCGTGAAGACGGGCGTCTACGAGCCGGGGCCGGACTTCACGGTCACCAACTCGCCGTCGATGGACATCCGCATTTCGTCCAACGTCGAGCGGCTTTTGTGGGAGCTCAACTTCGAGGGCGACGCCGCGGCGGCCTGCGCGGCTACGGCGCGGCTGATGTCCGATCTCAGGGAGAAGGGCCGATACGAGCTTTCAGCCGCGGCGAAGGCGCGGCTCCTCTCCGAGTTCGAGGGCGGCGTCGCGACGCCGGAGGAGACGGAATCCGAGATGCGCCGCCTGCGCGACGAGGAGGGGTATCTCGTCGACCCGCACACCGCGGTCGGCTCGTTCGTGGCGCGGCGGCTCGGGTATCCGCGGGACGGCGTCCCCTGCGTCGTCGCCGCGACCGCCACGCCCTACAAGTTCCCCGAGACCTGCCGCCGCGCCTACGGCGAGGACGTGCTCGTCGACCCGCCGCCGTCCGTGGCCGGGCTCGAGCGGCTGCCGGTGGCGCAGAAGCGCGTCTGCGACGTCGGGGAGATGGACGCGGTGGTGCGCTCTTTCATCGGCGGAGGTGCGGCGTGACGGCCGGCCGGTCCATTCTGGCGGCCGCGGCGCTATCCGCGGCGCTTTCCGCCGGCGCGGGTCCGGCGTGGACGCCGGTCGAGACGCTGTCGCCCGGGGTGGTGACGATGACCGCGCACGTCGAGTCGCCGCGGAAAATCCGGTTCTTCGCGGTCAAGGTGGACATGAAGACGGCCGACATCGGGTTCGTCGCGACCGGCCGCGCGAGCGGCTGGGGGCGTCCGCTCGAAGAGGCGCCGACGCTCTACGACGGCCGCGGCGAGAAGATCGAGCCTGCCGACGTGCGCACCCGGCGCGAGACGCCGGCGGAGTTCCTCCAGAAAGGCGGCAAGGGCGCGCTCTTCGCGTTCGCGACGCGCGCGACGCGCCATCCGTATTCCGGCGACTTCGCCGATCCGAGGGGGCTTTTCATCGCCAACGGCGTGGTGGTGAGCAACTCCAGGCACGGGCGCGGGCCGGTGTTCGCGGTGCGCCGCGACGGCGAGCTGGAGATCGCCGACCGGATCATGCCGGCCGAGGTGCCTGACCTCCTCTTCGCCCAGACCGGCGACGTGGTGATCCGCCGCGACGGACGCGACGTCGTCTCGCCCGAGCGCCGCAACGTCGCGCCGTGCCTGGCGGTCGGGCTTTCCGCGGACCGGAAGCAGCTTTTCGTGGTCACGGCCGACGACGGCGAGCGGATTGCCGGCGGGACCGGCGCCGACTACCACGACATGAACGACGCGCTTGAAACCCTCGGCGCATCGGACGCGATCAGCTTTGAGCACGGCGGCGCGACCGGGATTTTTGCGGCGGGGAAGGACGGCGCGCCGCGGCAGCTCAACCAGCTGGGGCCGAAGCCAAACGCCGCGTGCGTCATCTCCTGCCTCGGGGTGACGCTGGGGCGTCCGAAGGGCAGTGGCGCGCCGCGCAAGGTAAACCCGGCGCAGGTGAAGGGGTCGCTCGTGATGCCGAAGGTGACGCCGATGAAGGGGCGTGACCGCGGCGCCGAGCTGACGCTGGGGATGCAGGTGAAGGCGCAGCTCAAGGGCGAATTGCCGCGCATCAAGCGGCCGGTGCTCAGCGTCTCGGCGCTCTTCGAGACCGACGGGCTCTGGCGCAGCTATGACGTGGTGCTGACCGACCAGAAGACTCCGAGCGGAATCAACATCAACGCCGAGCAGACGCCGGCCATGGTGTCGACCTGGCAGCCGGAGGTGACGCTGAAGGATTGGAAGTCGCCGGTGTTCGGCGACGCGAAGCACGGGCTTTTCAAGGGCTGCGGGATTTCGTCTTCGTCCGCCAAGCTCATCGCGTGGCGGCTGGAGCTCTGGCAGAACGGCGGACTGGTGGCGGTCTGCGAGTCGGACCAGAAGCAGCTCCGGAAGCTGGGCGTGCCCGAGGACTGGCACGTGAAGGGCAAGTACGCCGGCAAGATAACCTACCGCTGGCCACCGCCGCCGGACAAGGACAAGAAGAAGTAGCATGAAGATCAAGACTGCGGTCGTGAACGGAGCGGAGATCTCCGCGGAGGCGGTCGAGTTCGAGCTCGAGCGGCTGGTGAGGTTCTATTCGGCGCACGGCGCGTCGGCCGAGGAGGTGCGCGGGTGCCTGGGCCTGCTGCGCGAGAAGGCGCTCGAGCAGGCGATCGGCGCGAGGCTGCTCCTGGACCGCTCGGCGGAGCTGGACATACCGGTGACCGCGGCGGACGTGGACGCCGAGGTGGAGCGGGTGGTCGCGCAGATCGGCGGGCGCGAGGCGTACCTCGCGGCGCTGAAGGCGCAGGGTGTGAGCGAGGATGGCTTCCGCCGCGAGCTCGAGAAGGGCGCGAAGGTGAACAAGCTCGTCGAGCAGGCGTGCGCGTCGGTGGCGGAGCCGACCGACGCCGAGATCGCCGCCTTCTTCGAGTCGCGCCGCGATGCGTACGCGAAGGAGAACCGCACGCTGGTGGACGCGCACGACGAGATCCGGGACTTGCTGCGGCACGATGCGCGGGGCAAGGCGATGGACGCGTTCGTAGCGGAGCTGAAGGCGGCGGCGAAGATCGAGTACAAGACGGTAGACTCTCCGCACCACGAGCACGGCTGCTCCTGCGGCTGCGGCCACCACCACTGAGGCGGCGGGAAGGACGAAATGGAGATCACCTCCTTCAGCAACCCCAAGATCAAGCACGTCGTCCGGCTGCGCAACCGCCGCGACCGCGACGAGGCGGGGGAGATGATCGTCGAGGGCTACCGCGAGTGCCGCCGCGCGCTCGACGCGGGGTATCGTCCGAAGGCGCTTTTCCACTGTCCGGAGATGTACCTCAAGAACGAGCACGAGGGCGCGATCGTGGAGGAGTGCGCGGCGCTGGGGGCGGACGTCTACACCTGCCCCGCGCCGATCTTCGCGAAGATCGCCTACAAGGAACGCCCGGACGGGCTGCTGATGATTGGCCCCCACGTGTCGCGGCGGCTCGAGGACCTCAGGCTGCCCGCGAACGCGCTGGTGATCGTCGCCGAGGCGATCGAGAAGCCGGGCAACCTCGGCACGATCCTCCGCTCGGCGGACGCGGCCGGCGCGGCGGCGGTGATCGTCTGCGACCGCGTGACCGACGTCCACAACCCGAACGTGGTGCGCGCCTCTACGGGCACGATGTTCACCGTGCCGATCGCCGAGGCTTCGAGCGACGAGGCTCTTTCGTTCCTGAAGGAGCGCGGATTCAGGATCCTGGCCGCGACGCCGCACGCCGAGAAGCTGCATTTCGAGGAGGACCTTTCCGGCAACGTGGCGATCGCGCTGGGGGCGGAGCAGTACGGGCTCACCGCGAAGTGGATGGACGGCGCGGACATCCGGGTCAGGATCCCGATGCTCGGCGTCGCCGACTCGCTCAACGTGAGCGCGGCGGCGGTCATCCTGGCCTACGAGGCGGTGCGGCAGCGCATCGCGTCCGGCGCAGCGGCGGTGCCGGCGGCCGAGCCGTGGCACGGCGAGGGCAAGGTCGACCATTGACGGAGATTTACAGACAAGGAGGAGAAACATGGCAAAGATTCATCCAACGGCAATAGTGGAAGACGGCGCGCAGCTCGGCGCGGACGTCGAGATCGGCCCGATGGCGCACATCGGCCCGGACGTCAGGCTCGGCGACGGCGTGAGGGTAGCGCAGGGCGCGATCGTCGACGGCCACACCACGATCGGGGCGATGTGCCAGATCTTCCCCTACGCCTGCATCGGCATGAAGACGCAGGACCTCAAGTACAAGGACGGCTCGGTCTCCTACGTCGAGATCGGCGAGCGCACCGTCATCCGCGAGTTCGCCACCGTCCACCTCGGCACCGCCGACGGCGAGAAGACGGTGATCGGCTCCGACTGCCTCTTCATGTGCTACTGCCACGCGGCGCACGGGGTGATCCTCGGCAACCACTGCATCTGCTCGAACTCGGTGCAGCTCGCGGGCGACGTGCACCTCGAGGACTATGCGATCATCGGCGGCTGCTCGGCGTCGCACCAGTTCTGCACCGTCGGCTGCCACGCGATGGTCGGCGGCATGACCAAGATCCGCCAGGACGTGCCGCCGTATATGCTCTGCGACATGGTCGAAGGCGCGATGAAGGTGATCGGCGTCAACGTGGTCGGCCTCACCCGGCGCGGGTTCAGGCGCGAGGCGATCCAGGCGCTCAAGGAGGCGCACCGCTTCCTCTACCGCGACGGGCTAAACCGCACCCAGGCGCTCGAGCGGGTGGAGAACGACGTCGAGCAGACCGAGGAAGTGAAGCGCCTCGTCGCCTTCTACCGCCACTCGCAGCGGGGAGTAGCATGAGCCACGTCGCGCTGCCGCTGAAGTACCGGCCGATGACCTTCGCCGACGTCGTCGGCCAGGAGCACGTCGTGCGCACGCTGCGGCACGCGATCGAGTCCGGCCGCGTCGCCAACGCCTACCTCTTCATCGGCCCGCGCGGCATCGGCAAGACCACGCTCTCGCGCATCTTCGCGAAGGCGCTCAACTGCACCTCGCCGAAGGGCGTGGAGCCGTGCGGCAAGTGCGTGAACTGCCGCGAGATCGCCGCCGGCAACTCGCTCGACGTGGTGGAGCTCGACGCCGCCTCGCACAACAAGGTGGAGGACGTAAAGCCGCTCTTGGAGCAGTGCCAGTTCGCGCCGGCGTCGTCGAAGTACAAGATCTACATCGTCGACGAGTGCCACATGCTCTCCAATGCGGCGTGGAACGCGATGCTGAAGACCCTGGAGGAGCCGCCGCCGCACCTGCGGTTCATCTTCGCGACGACCGAAGGGGACAAGGTGCTCGCCACCATCATCTCCCGCTGCCAGCGCTTCGACCTGAGGCGCATCCAGACCCACGACATCGTCGCGCGGCTGAAGGACGTCTGCGCGAAGGAGAAGGTGGAGGCTACCGACGACGCGCTCCTCGCGATCGCCCGCGGCGCCGAGGGCGGCATGCGCGACGCGCTTTCGTCCCTCGACCAGCTCATCTCCTTCAAGGGCTCGAAAATCGAGGAGGCGGACGCGCTCGGCGTCTTCGGACTGGTGAGCCGCTCGGAGCTCGAGTCGCTCGCCGGCGCGGTGCTGAAGGGGGACGTCGCCGCGATCCTCAAGGCGATCGACGACTTTGACTCGGCCGGCCGGAACATGCGCCGCGTCTCGGCGGAGCTGCTCGCCCACTTCCGCAATCTCGCCGTCCTGCAGGCGCTGGGGCCTGACGCGCCGTCGCTCGCGGCGACGCCGGAGCAGGTGAAGACGCTCGTCGAGCAGGCGAAGGGCATCGATCCGGGGCGCGTCTTCCGCGTCTGTGACCAGCTGGCGGAGCTGGAGGATTCACTTCGCTACGCGCTCGGCGCGCGCACGCTCATCGAGCTTTCGCTCATCCGCGCGAGCCGCATCGCCACCACCGCCACCATCGAGGAGCTGATGAAGGCGGTGCGGGCGCTGAAGTCGTCCGGCGCCGGTTCCGCCCCCGCGGCAGTTTCCGCGGCACCGGTCGCGGCGCCTGCTGCGGCAGTTCAGGCGGCAGCTGCCGCGGCGACGGCGATGGATTCGGCGAAGGTCAACGCCGAGGTGCTGGCGGACCCGAAGGTCGCCGATGTCCTGGCGGCGCTGCCAGGCGCCGCGGTGATGGGGATCAGCGAAAGGAGGCGGGCTTGAGACTGGTGTTTGCAGCGTTTGCCGCGGCGGTTGCCGTCTTCGCATTTGCCGCGCCGGAACCTGATCCGGCGGCGGAAGAGGCGACCGAGGAGATCGTCCTCAACATAGAGCTGGACAAGAGCGGCGTCGTCTCCAAGCGCGTCCTGCCGATGCCGCCGGCGGCCGGGAAGCTTTTCCGCCGCTACCTCTCGCTCGCCGACTGGCAGTGTCCGCTCACCATCATGAAGAGCGAGGGCAAGGGGCGCGACTTCGCGTGGATCGTCGGGCGCAACGAGTCCCGCAGCCAGCTCGTGTTCCTGACCTCGAACCTGACCGCGCGTCCGCGCGAGATAAGGTACCTGCTTTCCTCGAAGGAGTCGCTGACGCCGGTGTACCGCCGCGTCGTCTCCGACAACCGCGGCCGCACCTGGCGCCGGTTTGCGTTCGAGCCGCCGCACTTCAACGGCATCGTCTGCGCGAGCACGTCGCAGCAGGGCAGGATCGAGGTTCCCCCGTACACGGTCCAGGTGGTTTTTGTGAGGCTGAGATGAGCATACTTGCGATACTGCTGGCGGCGACGATCACCATCGACGTCGACAAGAGTCCAATCAAGGACCAGCGCGACTCCACCTGCCGCCCGGACCTCGGCTACGCCGGGTGTCTGACCGAGGTGTCGCTCTACAACGAGGCGTTTCCCGTCTGGGCCTACGGCCAGGGGATCAAGGAGACCGAGAAGGCGCTGCGCGCGTGCGGCGCGAGGTTCATCCGCCAATGGAACGCGGTGGATGAGTGGCAGATGGGCATGGCGGGCCACTCGAACCGCGCCAATCCGAGGGACTACTTCTCGCTCTGGAAGAAGATGGGCATCAAGGTGCTGCTGACGCTCGAGAACTACTCCGTCTACCCCAACAAGTCCGCCACGGGCAAGAAGACCTCGGACATCGGGACCGTCAAGCAGACGATCGGCCGCTACGTCAAGTGGATCGTGGACAACCGTTTCAAGGATGTCGTCGCCGGCTTCGAGCTCGGCAACGAGCCGTACTTCGGGGCCGACCCCGAGACCTACGCCGAGCGCTGGTGCGAGATCCTGCCGGAGATAAGGAAGCACTGGCCGGACGCGAAGATCGGGATGCCGATCGCGGAGTACCGCGCCGGCGACCCGGACCTGGACGCGGTGCGCCGCCGCCTCGGCGAGAAGAAGATGATGCCGGGCGGCGGCGAGTTCGAGATCAACCGCTTCAACCAGTGGTCCGGCAGGTTCGTGACCGCGATGTCGAACGAGATCGACAACATCTCGCACGTCATCTACCACTTCTATGGCGGCGACGCCGCGTACGGCTGCAGCGCCAGCGGCTTCGGGCGCGTCCACAACTTCGCGAAGATCTATCCGCAGATCGCTGGCAAGCGGGTGTGGATATCGGAGTGGCGCGAGCGGTCCGACGAGGACGTGCGCTGCCACCGGATGTTCTTCTCGACGCTGTGGAAGGCCCACTACATGCTCATCGTCCTCGCCCAGCCGGACGTCGACGGCGTCAACCTGCACTGCATCGGCTGCTATTCCGGGGGGCTGAACATCTCGATGAACTGCTCGTTCAAGGACGAGCCCTGGCGCAGCGGCTTCCACTTCCAGAGCGACCCTGCCGGCGGCTACAACTTCTACCCCGACCCCGACGCCGGCTACGGCATCCGCCGCTACGAGGTTGGGCCCGCCGGCCCGCTCTACCGCATCTACACCGACGCGCTGATGGACCACCCGATCATCCTCGAGCACGGCCTCTACGGCAAGCAGGGCAAGGAGGCGAACTTCTGGACGAGCGCGCTCTACTACGCGGCGGGCAACGCCGAGCGTGCGGCGCTGGCGCGGGGCGAGCCGCCGTCGCGGGTGCCGCGGGCGAAGGGGAACGTGGAGTGGATCGCGGCGCTTTCGGGCAACCGGCGGTCGCTCGCGCTCCTGATGGTGAACACGACCGACGAGGAACGGCAGCTCGACGTCGTCCTCCACGGCAGCACCTTCGCCGGGCCGGCGAAGGCGCAGACGGTCTCCTGCCCGCACGAGTACGTCTACTACTACAGCATACCGGCCGAGCCGCCGCTCTGGTCGGAGGGGACGCAGCGCTTCACCTCGGTCTACGGCGAGCGCGCCGACATCTCGATCAGGCCGGACACGGTGCAGGTCGTCGTCTTCCCGCTCCGCTAGCCGGCAGCTCCGCTAGCGGCCCTTGGGCCAGAACTTGTCGGTGAGCTTGGAGGGGATGCCCACCTCGTCCCGGCTGAAGTTGTCCGCGAGGATCTTCCAGCCGAGGTCGAGCGATTCCTCGAGCGGGATGTTGACGGAGAGGTCCATCATCTCGCGCTCGAAGTCGGCGCCGTACTTGAGGAGCTTCTTGTCCCAGTCGGACATCTTGAAGCCCATCGACTGCTTCTCGACCGTCTCCTTGAACTGCGAGTAGAGCTTGATCATCGCGTCCATCACGGTGCGGTGGTCCTCGCGGGTGTTCTTGTTGACCTGCTGCTTGAGGCGCGAAAGGGAGCCGAAGGGCTCGATGCGCCCGTTGCTGAGGTAGAACTGGCCCTCGGTGATGTAGCCGGTGTTGTCCGGCACCGGGTGGGTGACGTCGCCGCCGGGCATGGTGGTGACGGCGAGGATGGTGATCGAGCCGGCGCCGTCGAAGTCGACGGCCTTCTCGTAGCGGCTCGCGAGCTGTGAGTAGAGGTCGCCGGGGTAGCCGCGGTTGGAGGGGATCTGCTCCATGGTGATGGCGATCTCCTTGATCGCGTCGGCGAAGGAGGTCATGTCGGTCAGGAGCACTAGGACGTCCTTCCCGCCGAGCGCGAACTTCTCGGCCACGGCGAGCGAGACGTCCGGCACCAGCACGCACTCGACCGTGGGGTCGGCGGCGGTGTGGACGAACATCACGGTCTTCGCGAGCGCGCCGGAGCGGTCGAGGGTGGTGCGGAACTTGAGGTACTCGTCGTGCTTGAGGCCCATGCCGCCGATGACGATGACGTCGGAGTCGGCCTGGAGGGCGATGCGCGCGAGGAGCTCGTTGTAGGGCTCGCCGGCCTTGGCGAAGATCGGCAGCTTCTGCGAGACTACGAGCGTGTTGAAGAGGTCGATCATCGGGATGTTCGTGCGCACCATCCGGTAGGGCATGATGCGCTTCGACGGATTCACCGAGGGCTGGCCGATCGGCGAGGGGTCTCCCTGGATGACCGGGCCGCCGTCGCGCGGCGTGCAGGCGCCGGTGAAGGCGCGGCCGAGGAGGTCGTCCGAGAAGGGCACCTTCATCGACTCGCCGAGGAACCGGACGCGAGCGGCGGTGTCGACGCCCCTGGCGCCGGCGAAGATCTGCAGCGTCACGTTCGGCCCGTCGAGCTTGATGACCTGGGCGAGCGAAGTGCCGGCGCGGCTTTCCACCTCGGCGATCTCGCCGTATTTCACGCCCTCGGCGCGGAGCGTCGCCACCGAGCCCGAGAGCGCGTCGATCTTGTGGTATACTTTGTTGTTGAACATGATTGGCCTCTATGGATAGGAAACTGCTTTGTGCGTAGTATACCATAATTCCCGCCGCCGTTTGCGGATTTTTGGTATACTACGCGTCAGAAGGACCATGCGAATGCTTTCCAAGATAGTCATAATCGCCGGCGCCGGGAGCTACCCCGAGCTGATCGCCAGGGGCGCGAAGCGGGCCGGGGTGCCGCAGGTGGACGTCGTCTCCATCGCCGGCTCCACCTCGCGCGCGACGCGCGCAGCGGCGGACCATGTCCACGGCATAACCCTGGGCGGCATCTCCGACGGGATCCGCTGGGTCGGCCGCGAAGGGTACGACGGAGTCATCCTCGCCGGGCAGATCAGCCCGCTCTCGCTCTTCCGCGGCAGGTTCGACGAGGAGATCCGCGCGGCGCTCAAGTCGCTGCCGGTCAAGAACGCCCACTCGATCTTCAGCAAGCTCACCGAGCTCTTCGCGGCGGTCGGCTGCGAGGTGCTGCCGGCGTCGCTCTTCATGGAAGACCACCTGCCCGGCGCCGGCGTCCTCACCGAGCGCGCGCCAAGCGCGGCGGAGGAGGCGGACATCCGCCACGCGATGGCGGTGGCGCGCGACATGGGCGTCCACGACGTCGGCCAGACGGTGATGGTGAAGAGCGGGATGGTGCTGGCGGTGGAGGCGTTCGAGGGCACGAACGCGGCGATCAGGCGCGGCGGACGGTTGGGCGGCCGCGGCTCCGTGGTCTTCAAGGCCGCGCGCGAAGGGCACGACATGCGCTTCGACATCCCGGTCGTGGGGCTGAAGACGATGAAGGTGATGAAGCGCTCGGGGGTGACTGCGTTCGGCTTCCAGGCCGGGCGGCTCATCTTCCTCGACCGCGCCCGGGCGCTGGAGTACGCGAACCGCCACGGCATCGCGGTCGTTGGAATGGAGAGCGGGCTGCCGCCGGCGCCCACGAGGCCATGAAAAGGCTGCTGCTGCTGGCCGGCGAGGAGTCCGGCGCAATCTACGCCCGCCGCATCGCGGCGAGGGCGAAGGAGCTCTTCCCCGGCGTCGAGGTGCGCGGCTACGGCGACTACGGCTTCACCACGGCCGACCTCGCGGTGTTCGGCTTCTGGGAGGTCTTGAAGCGGATCTTTTTCTTCCTCCGGGTGCGGCGGACGATGGAGCGGGCGATCGACGAGTGGCGTCCGGACGCGGTCTGCACCGTCGACTACCCGGGCATGAACCTGCGGCTTGCGGCCTACGCGAAGTCGAAGGGCATCCGCGCGGTGCACGTGGTCTGTCCCCAGGTCTGGGCGTGGCACCGCGGGCGGATCCCGAAGATCGAGGCGTCGCTCGACGCGCTCTGCTGCTTCTTCCCGTTCGAGCCGTCGTTCTTCCGCGCCGGGTTCGCGCACTTCGTGGGCCATCCGCTGGCGGAGGAGTTCGCCGCCGGGGACGCACGGCGCGGCGAGCGGGCCGGCGATCCGCGGCTGGTGGCGCTGCTGCCGGGTTCGCGGCTTGGGGAGATCCGCGGCATTCTGCCGACGCTGCTCGAGGCGGTGCGCGGGCTCGACTGCCGGTGCGTGATCCCCGCGGCAAACGCGCAGGCGCGCGCGGAGATCGAGCGGGAGGTGGAGCGCTGGCGGGGTGCTGGTTCCGGCTGTCCGCCGGTGGAGGTCCGCGTCGGCGGCGCGCGCGAGGCATTCGCCGAGGCTGCCTGCGCCGCGGTTGCGAGCGGCACGGCGACGCTGGAGGCGGCGTTTGCGCATTGCCCGACGGTGCTCGTCTACCGGGTGGGGCGCATCCTCGCCTTTCTCGCGAGGCGGCTCATCAAGATCAAGCACGTGGGGCTCGCGAACATCGTCTGGGAGTGCTGCCGCGGCGGCGGCGATGCGTCCGACCGGGCCTCCGACCCGTTGGGCGGCTATCCGATGCTCGAATTGCTGCAGGAAGACATGACGGTCAAAAACGTGAGGAAATCAATAGAAAACTTCATCTCGGACGATAAACTTCGACTTATCGCCAGTTCTCGGCTTGCCGAGGCGACGGATTTAATGCGCACTGATGGAGATTCCATCAGCAAAATTGTTCGGTTTTTGGTATAATACGCGCTAATATGAATCTGCTGAAGTATATATTCGGTACTAGAAACGAGCGAGTGCTGAAGAAGCTGTGGCCCATCGTTCGCGAAATCAACCGCATTGAGGAAGAGTACCAGGCGAAGAACTTCTCGGACCAGGACTTCCCCGCGAAGACGCAGGAGTTCCGCGACCGGGTGGCTAACGGCGAGTCGCTCGACTCGATCCTGCCCGAGGCGTATGCGCTCGTCAAGAACGCCTGCCGCCACCTCGTCGGCACCACCGCCGAGGTCTGCGGCCACGAGCTCGTCTGGAACATGGTTCCGTTCGACGTGCAGCTCATCGGCGGCATCGTGCTCCACCAGGGCAAGATCGCCGAGATGCAGACCGGCGAGGGCAAGACGCTGGTGGCCACGCTGCCGCTCTACCTGAACGCGCTCGCCGGGAAGAACGTGCAGCTCGTCACGGTGAACGACTACCTCGCCCGCCGCGACGCGACGTGGATGGGCCACCTCTACAAGTACCTCGGTCTCACGGTCGGCTGCATCCAGAACTCGATGGACTCCGACGAGCGCCGTGCGCAGTACGCCTGCGACATCACCTACGGCACCAACTCGGAGTTCGGCTTCGACTATCTGCGCGACAACGGCATGGCGCAGCGCCCCGAGCAGGTGGTGCAGCGCGGCCACAACTTCGCGATCGTCGACGAGGTTGACTCGATCCTGATCGACGAGGCGCGCACCCCGCTCATCATCTCGGGCCCGGCGACGATCTCCACCAGCCACGTCTACACCGAGCTCAACCCGCTCGTCTCGTCGATCGTGAAGGTGCAGACGGCGCAGTGCAACGACTTCATCCAGCAGGCGAAGAAGGCGATCGAGTCCGGCGACGTGCAGACGTTCAAGGACCGCATCTACCAGGTCTACCACTCGATGCCGCGCCACAAGCAGCTCATGCACATGCTCGAGGACGCGGAGCTCCGGCACCACCACGAGACGGTGGAGATGCAGTTCCTCTCCGAGGTCTACAAGGCGCATGCGCGCGAGCTGAGGGAGGAGCTCTACTTCACCATCGACGAGCGCACGCGCGAGGTGGCGCTGACCGACCGCGGCTGCGAGAAGATCTGTCCCCAGGACCCGCAGCTATTCGTGCTGCCGGACCTCGCCGCGCAGCTGAGCGCGATCGACGGCGACAAGTCGCTTTCCGAGTCCGAGCGCATCGAGCGCCGGCGCGACGCGCAGGCGGAGTTCGTGGAGAAGTCCGACCGCGTCCACGTCACCGACCAGCTCCTGCGCGCCTACTGCCTCTACGAGCGCGACGTCGACTACGTGGTGCAGTCCGACGAGTCCGGCGCCGGCCACGTGTACATCGTGGACGAGTTCACCGGCCGCGTGCTGCCCGGCCGCCGCTGGTCCGACGGCCTCCACCAGGCGGTCGAGGCCAAGGAGGGGGTGGAGATCGAGAAGGAGTCGCAGACGCTGGCGACGATCACGATCCAGAACTACTTCCGCCTCTACAAGAAGCTCTCCGGCATGACCGGCACCGCCGAGACCGAGGCGCGCGAGTTCCGCGACATCTACAAGCTCGACGTGGTGTCGATCCCGACCAACAAGCCGGTGAACCGCGTCGACGGCAACGACCAGATCTACCGCACCGAGCGCGAGAAGTTCAAGGCGGTCATCGAGGACGTCCGCCGCCGCCACGAGCTCGGCCAGCCGGTGCTGCTGGGCACGGTGGAGGTGGCGACGAGCGAGGTGCTCTCGCGCATGCTCAAGCTCGCCCACATCCCGCACGAGGTGCTCAACGCGAAGAACCACGCGCGCGAGGCCGAGATCGTCGCGCTCGCGGGCATGAAGGGGGCGGTGACGATCGCCACCAACATGGCCGGCCGCGGCACCGACATCAAGCTCGGCCCCGGCGTCCCGGAGCTCGGCGGCCTCCACGTGATCGGCTCCGAGCGCCACGAGTCGCGGCGCATCGACCGCCAGCTGCGCGGCCGCTGCTCGCGCCAGGGCGACCCGGGCAGCTCCCAGTTCTTCATCTCGCTCGAGGACAAGCTGATGCGCCTCTTCGGCTCGCAGCGGCTCTCGGGCATCATGCAGCGCCTCGGCCTCAAGGAGGGCGAGGTGATGGAGCACCGCTGGCTCAACCGCTCGGTGGAGACGGCGCAGCGCCGCGTCGAGCAGCAGCACTTCGCGGTCCGCAAGCGCACGCTCGAGTACGACGACGTGATGAACAAGCAGCGCTCGGTGGTCTACGAGATCCGCTCGCGCGTCCTCAACGGCGACCAGGCGGCCGTCCACGACCTGGTGCTGGACGTGATGAACGACCTCGTGCAGACCCAGGCCGAGCGCTGCCTCTTCGACACCAAGGGCGAGGGGCTTGCGGACTTCATGGACTGGCTCGGCCACACCTTCCCGGTGACGGTGACCGAGGAGGAGCTCACTCCGCTCCTCGGCAAGCCGGCCGAGGCCGGCGACCTGGTGATGAAGCGCGTCGCCGAGGCGTACGAGTCGAAGTGCGCGGGCGAGGACCCGGAGGTGCTCCCGCAGATGGAGCGCGGCGTCTTCCTCAGCGTGGTCGACAGCGAGTGGCAGGAGTACCTGAGCGCGATGGACGACCTCCGCCAGGGCGTGAACCTGCGCGCCTACGGCCAGCGCGACCCGCTCATCGAGTACAAGAAAGAGGCGTTCGAGATGTTCGAGACGCTGATGGCGACCGTGAAGTCGAAGGTCGTCGCGGCGGAGTTCCGCAGCGCGAGCGCGGCGAGGATGCGGGCGATGCTCGAGGCAATGGCCGCGAGCAACCGCGCGCGCACCAACGCCGGCGAGTTCGACTCCGACGCCGCGGGCGGCGGCCCCGCATCCCCGCGCCGCTCCGCGCGGCGCCCGGCCGGCGACTCCGGCGCGGGCCAGAAGACGATCGGCGACGTGTTTGCGGAGATGATGGCGCAAACCAGCGGCGGCGCTCCGCCGCCCGGCTCGGTGCCTCCCCCCGGCTTTGCTCCTGCGCCGGTTCGCCGCGCCTCCGCGGCGGTCGGCCGGAACGACCCGTGCCCCTGCGGCTCGGGCAAGAAGTACAAGAAATGCTGCGGAAGGGGGTTGGCATGACAACGGCGATAATACTGGCGGCCGGCAAGTCGTCCCGCATGGGCACCGGCGTCGACAAGGCGTTCCTGAGCCTCGTGAACCGCCCGGTGGTGGCATGGAGCCTGATGGCGTTCGAGCGCGCCGCGAGCGTGGACCGCATCGTGCTGGTGGTGCGCAAGGACCAGATCGTCGCCTCGAAGGCGGTGGCGAAGATGTTCGGCATCTCCAAGCTGCAGGCGGTCGTCGCCGGCGGCTCCCGCCGCCAGGAGTCGGTCGCGGCCGGCCTCGCCGCCTGCGAGCCGGACACGCAGACCGTGCTGGTGCACGACGGCGCGCGGCCGTGCGTTACCCCGGAGCTGATCGACGAGATGGCCGCGGCCGTCCGCAAGGTCCCCGCCGCCGCCCCCGGCCGCCCGGTCTCCGACACGCTCAAGAACTGCGCCAAGGGCCTCTCGGTCACCAAGACCGTCCCGCGCGACCGGCTCTGGGCGGTGCAGACCCCGCAGGCGTTCCAGTACCAGGCGCTGCGCGACGCCTACCGCCAGCTCGACGCGAAGACCGAGGTGACCGACGACTGCCAGGCGGCGGAGCTCGCCGGCATCCCGGTGAAGATCGTCGAGAACTTCGCCCCCAACTTCAAGCTGACCACCCCGGCCGACATGCAGCTCCTCGCGCTGCTGCTCAAGTAACCAGACATGGACAGGAAGTTCGCCATACTCGGAGACATCCACTCCAACCTCGACGCGCTCAACGTCGTGCTGGACGACTGCCGCGCCCAGGGTGTGACCGACTTCCTCTGCACTGGCGACGTCGTCGGCTACAACGCCTGCCCCGCCGAGTGCCTCAAGATCGTCCGCGAACTCGGCTGCCCGGTGGTGATGGGCAACCACGACCACTATGTCTCCTCGAGCCAGAACCTCGGCGACTTCAACCCCGTCGCGGCGGAGGTCATCCGCTGGACGCGCGGCAAGCTCAGCCAGGAGGAGCTCGACTACCTTAGCGGGCTCCCGTTCGTCGTCACCTCGATGGGCATCACCCTCGTCCACGCGACGATGGACTGCCCCGAGGCGTTCGGCTACGTCTTCGACCACCTCCAGGCCGAGGCCAACTTCATCCACCAGGTGACCCCGCTCTGCTTCCACGGCCACACCCACTGCCCGATGATCTACGAGAAGCAGGTCTCCGCCGTCTACCGCATCGACGCGCAGGACTTCAAGCTGCCGATCGGGCGCAAGTACTTCATCAACGTCGGCTCCGTGGGCCAGCCGCGCGACGGCGACCCGCGCGCCGCGTACGCGGTCTGGGACCCGAAGACGCGGCAGGTGTCGTTCCGCCGGCTCGAGTACGACGTCGCGGCGGCGCAGGCGCGCATCCGCGCGGCCGGGCTCCCCGAGCGCCTCGCGGAGCGGCTGGCGATAGGGAGGTAAGGGCAATGCGCAAGGGAATCATCCTCGCCGGCGGCGCCGGCACCCGTCTCCACCCGCTCACCCGCGTCGTCTCCAAGCAGCTGCTGCCGGTCTACGACAAGCCGATGGTGTTCTACCCGCTCTCGACGCTGATGCTCGCCGGCATCCGCGAGGTGCTGGTCATCTCCACGCCCCAGGACCTGCCGAACTTCGAGCGCCTGCTCGGCGACGGGTCGGACCTGGGCATGAAGTTCTCCTACAAGGTGCAGGAGGTGCCGAACGGGCTCGCCCAGGCGTTCGTCCTCGGGCGCGAGTTCCTCGGCGACGACGACGCGTGCCTGGTCCTCGGCGACAACATCTTCTACGGCGCGAACCTGCCGGTCCTGCTGAAGGCCGCCAACGCGAGGCGCGAGCCGACGGTGTTCGGCTACCGCGTGAGCGACCCGGAGCGCTACGGCGTCGTGGAGTTCGACGCGGCGGGCAAGGCCGTCTCGCTCGAGGAGAAGCCGTCGAAGCCGAAGTCGAACTACGCCGTCGTCGGGCTCTACTTCTACCCCAACGACGTCGTCCAGAAGGCGGCCGCGCTGAAGCCCTCTGCGCGCGGCGAATACGAGATCACCGACCTCAACCGCGAGTACCTCGCCGAAGGCCGGCTCAACGTCGAGACGATGGGGCGCGGCTTCGCCTGGCTCGACACCGGTACTCACCAGTCGCTCGCCGACGCCACTAACTTCGTCCGCGCGCTCATCGACCGCCAGGGCCTCCAGATTTCCTGCATCGAGGAGATCGCCTGGTGCCGCGGGTGGATCGACGACGCCCAGCTGAAGAAGCTCGCCGCCGGCTACGGCAAGTCGTCCTACGGCCAGTACCTGAAGGGGCTCGTTCCCTGACATGGCCTCGCCGTTCCGGCTCAAGTCGCCGTTCCGCCCCACCGGCGACCAGCCCGAGGCCGTCGCCGCGCTCCTCGACGGACTGAAGCGCGGCGACGACCGGCTCGTTCTGCAGGGCGTCACCGGCTCCGGCAAGACCTTCACCCTCGCCAACCTCATCCAGCGCTGGGGCCGCCCGACGCTCGTCCTCTCCCACAACAAGACGCTCGCCGCCCAGCTCTACTCCGAGCTCAAGGAGTTCTTCCCCGACAACGCCGTAGAGTACTTCATCTCCTACTACGACTACTACCAGCCTGAGGCGTACATCCCCCAGACCGACACCTACATCGAGAAGGACGCCGCCATCAACGAGGAGATCGAGCGCTACCGCCTCGCCGCCACCAACGCGCTCATCGCCCGCCGCGACGTGATCGTGGTCTCGTCGGTGAGCTGCATCTACGGCCTCGGCGAGTCCGACGAGTACCGCGACCTCGCCGTGCGCATCGCCGTCGGCGCGGCGATCGGCCGCTCGAAGCTCGCCGCGCGCCTCGTCGAGGCGCAGTACACGCGCAACGACTTCGACTTCGCCCCCGGCGTCTTCCGCGTGCGCGGCGACGTCCTCGACGTCTTCCCCGCCTACGAGACGAAGGCGATCCGCGTCGAGTTCTTCGGCGACGAGGTCGACTCCATCCGCGAGCTCGACCCGCTGACCGGGAAGTGCGGCGTCTCCATGCCCGCCGCCGTCGTCACCCCCGCCAAGCAGTTCGTGATGGGCAGGGACAAGCTCGAGGCCGCCTTCGCCCGCATCCAGGACGAGCTCGCCGAGCGGCTCCGGTTCTTCGAGTCGAAGGGCAAGCTCCTCGAGGCGCAGCGCCTCCGCGAGCGCACCGAGTACGACATCGAGATGATGCGCGAGCTCGGCTACTGCAACGGCATCGAGAACTACTCGCGCCCGCTCTCCGGGCGAGCCCTCGGCTCGCCGCCGGAGTGCCTCATCGACTACTTCCCGGACGACTTTCTCACCGTCGTCGACGAGTCCCACGCCACCGTCCCGCAGCTCCGCGCCATGTACAACGGCGACCAGGCGCGCAAGTCCAAGCTCGTCGACTTCGGCTTCCGCCTGCCGAGCGCCAAGGACAACCGCCCGCTTACCTTCGACGAGTTCAACGCCAAGGTCCACGAGGTCGTCTACTGCTCGGCGACGCCAGGCGACTACGAGTACTCCCAGGCGAAGACCGTCGCGCGCCAGGTGATCCGGCCCACCGGTCTCCTCGACCCCGAGGTCGAGGTGCGCCCGCTCGCCAACCAGGTGGACGACCTCATGGACGAGCTCAAGCGGCTCAAGGGCGACCGCGCGCTCGTCACCACCCTCACCAAGCGCTCCGCCGAGGACCTCTCGCGCTACCTGCACGAGACCGGGGTCAGGGTCGAGTACCTCCACTCCGACATCGACGCCATCGAGCGCGTCGAGATCCTCCAGCGCCTCCGCCGCGGCGACTTTGACGTCCTCGTCGGCATCAACCTGCTGCGCGAGGGGCTGGACCTCCCCGAGGTCGCGCTGGTGGCGATCCTCGACGCGGACAAGGAGGGCTTCCTCAGGTCCACCACCTCGCTCCTCCAGACCGCCGGACGCGCCGCGCGCCACGTGAAGGGCAGGGTGATCCTCTACGCCGACCACCAGACCGACGCCATCCGCGAGTTCCTCGAGATCACTGCCGCGCACCGCGAGCGCCAGATCGCCTACAACCGCGAGCACGGCGTCGAGCCGAAGCAGGTGAAGCGCAAGGTCAACGAGGCGTCGTACCTCTTCCGCGCCGGACGGGCGATTGCCACGGCTCCAGCGTCGTACGCGGCGGATCCGAAGGAGATTATCGCGGAGATGACCCGCGAGATGCTCGAGGCCGCCGACCGGCTCGAGTTCGAGCGTGCCGCCTACCTGCGCGACCAGATCGCCAAGCTTCGCGCAGACGGTGGCGCCGCGCCGGGGAAAAGGGGATCGAAGGCCAGAAAAAGGAGAAGCGGGAAGTGACGCCTACCGCCAGCGCCATGCTCCGCGTCGGCGAGAACGATCTCGACGGCGTCAGGGTGGTCGTCGAGCGCAAGCGGGTGAGGCGGGTCAATATCCGCATCGGGCGGGACGGCGTGGTGGCGCTGTCGCTGCCGAAGTGGGGTTGCTCGCTCGCCTACGCGGAGGATTTCTTGCGCTCGAAGTGGGGATGGGTGGAGCGGACGCGGGCCGAGATGGCGTCCCGTCCGCCGCCCGAGCCGGAGGCGACGGAGATGGAGGCGCTGGAGCTGAAAGGGCTCATCGCGGAGCTGCACGGGCTCTGGACGGCGCGGCTCGGCGAGGCCGGGGTAGGCTGGTCGATGCGGCGGTTGCGCTCAATCTGGGGATCCTGCCGCATCCGCCGCCGGCATGTCGTCTACAGCCTGGGGCTGGCGCGCAAGGCGCGGGAGCTGGTGGAGTACGTGGTGGTGCACGAGCTCACGCACCTGCGCGTGGCCAACCACGGTCCGGACTTCCAGCGGCTCATGGACGCGCGGCTCCCGGGCTGGCGCATGCTCCGCCGCCGCCTGAACAGAGGACAGTAACAAGTAAACAGCAGCCAGCAACCAATATCCAGCAACCAGTGAATAGTGGAATCATGTCCGTTTCCCACTGGACGCTGATAGCTGGTTGCTGGTTGCTGGTTGCTGAAATACTACAATTGATCAGCAGTCAGCGGAGAAACAAAAAATATGGTATAATACACCGCATAGTTTCCCACCACCCACCACAAAACATGAAAACCGAAAGGATTGACATGAAAAAACTGCTGGTTGCGGCGTGCGCCGCGGCTGCGATGGCTGCCATCGCCGAGGAAAACAAGGACGCTCCCGAGGCTGAGACCGAGTCGGCTCCTATCGTCTGGGGCTTCGGCAACTACGGTCTCTACTCCGGCTACTGCCTCTACGGCTCGCTGGTGAACTCCGAGCCCGTCGCCCAGGGCTACGCCGAGCTGAACTTCAACATCCCCGCCAACCTCGGCTACCTCGGCCTCGGCGTCTGGTCGAACTGCGACCTCACCCCGCGCCGCGGACGCGGCAACCGCGTGTTCATCAACTCGCCCACGGACGGCAAGAACCTCGTCGGCGGCTTCAACGAGTGGGACTTCAACGTCCACTGGGGCAAGACCTTCTGGTTCAACGACGACCAGACCTGGGGCCTCGACTACCGCACCTGGTTCGTGTGGTACTGGTATCCGCCGCACGACGGCTATGGCCACACCCACACCACCTGGGACTGGGACCACTCCTTCGCGCTCCTCAACCCCTACGTGACCCCGTACATCACCTGGGTGCGCGAGTACTCCAAGGGCGCGAACCTGCTTGAGTTCGGTCTCCGCCGTCCGACCGAGATCGACGCCGTCGAGGGTCTCACCCTCACTCCGTCCATCAACTTCGTCTGGCGCGAGGCACAGTACAACTGGTGCTTCCCCACCGGCTTCGGCAGCTGCCAGAACTGCAACTCCGGCATCGCCACGCTGCGCATCCAGCTCGACGCCAACTACCAGATCACCGAGCACTTCGGCCTCTTCGCCAAGATCGCCTACTGCTCGATCATCGACCCGGACCTTCGTCGCAACATCGACGACGAGCTCGACCCGGCCGCCTACGGCGCGACGAAGGACTTCGTGTGGGGCGGCATCGGCGTGACCTTCAACTTCTAATGCGCTCCCGGCCCTCGGAAGGGGGACGATGAAGCGAATTCTCAGAAACACGTTCACCGTCGGTGGCTTCACCGCGGTGAGCCGTGTTTTGGGGCTGGTGCGAGAGATGCTCCAGTCCCGGCTGATCGGCGCGGGCGTGGAGCAGAGCGCCTTCACGCTCGCGTTCGCCATCCCCAACATGGCGCGCAAGCTCTTCGGGGAAGGCGCGCTCACAGCGGCGTTCGTGCCGGTCTTCAAGGGCGAGGTCGAGCGCGGCGACGTGGAGGAGGCGCGGCGTCTGGCGCGGATGGTGATGACCACGGTCATCGCGGTCCTTGGCGCGGCGACGGCGCTCGCGGTGCTGGCGGTGACCGCCTGGATGGGCTTCGGCGCGCATTCGCCGCGCGCGGAGCTGACGCTCAGGCTGGTGCGGATCCTTCTGCCCTACATGGTCTTCATCTGCGGCGCGGCGTTCGGGATGGGGGTCTTGAACTCGCTTGGGCGCTTCGCCGAAGGTGCGTTCATGCCGGCGATGCTCAACCTGGTGTGGATTGCCGCGCTCGGTCTCCTCTGCTTCTTCCCGGGGCTCGCCATCTCCACCCGCGTCGCCGTGGTCTGCTGGGCGATTCTTCTCGGCGGCGTCGCCCAGATGCTCTTTCTCATGCGCTGCATGGCGAAAAGGGGGTACTCTTTCCGCTTTGCGCTGCCGGATTTCTCCAACACGCGCTTCCGTCTGGTTTGGAAAAACACCTTCATCGGCGCGGTCGGGGCCGGGGCAATCCAGATCAACTACATGCTCGACCAGGTGCTGGCGCAGTGCGCGGCGCCGTGGGCGGCCGGGGTGATCGGCTACGCGGAGCGGCTTATGGACCTGCCGCTCGGGGTCGTCGGGGTGGCGTTCGGCACGGTGCTCCTGCCGACTTTCTCCGGCTTCTTCGCGCGCGAAGACCACGCCGGCGCGCGGCGCGCGCTCGGCGTCTCGGTCCTCCAGATGCTCGCGGTGATGGTGCCGGCCTCGGTCGTAACCTTTTTCTGCGCGCCGTGGATTGTCGAGCTCATCTACGAAGGGCACGCGTTCGACGCGACGGCCACGGTGCGCGTCGCCCGGGCGCTTTCGGTCTACGGGCTGGGGCTTTCGTTCTTCGCCATCCAGAAGTGCATGATCCCGTTCTTCCAGGCGCAGAAGGACATGAAGACGCCGCTCAACGTGACGCTCGCGACGATCGTCCTCAACGCCGCGCTCAACGTCGCCGCTGTCGTCTGCCTGCCGCAGGAGTGGCGCCACGTGGGGCTGGCGGCGTCCACCTCGTTCTGCTCCTTCGCCGGATGCCTGCTGTTCGCACTTGCGTTTATCCGCCAGATTAGGTATAATACGCGCCACTAATTTCACCCCAAAAGGAAGAAACGAGAGGTAGAAAATGGGTACTGGTCGCACACTACGCAAAGAATCGCATGTCCGTCCGTGCAAGACGCCGGCCGGCAAGGCCCGCCGTTCCAAGGCCCAGCGCGCAAGGCTGGTCAAGTTCGGCATGGACGCCGAGACCGTCGGCCACATGGGCGCGGAGGAAGTCCGCGTCCTCGTGCAGCGTCCTACGCTGGTCAAGAAGCTCGTCGCCAAGGCCAAGAAGGCCTGAGCGCCTTCGGGTTCTCCCGGCCGCCGGCGATGACCAAGGTCTACTGCTCGGTCCCCGAGCGCTGCGTAAATCCCCTCTTCGAGGTATTCGACGGAGGGGACTTCGTTTTGACCTCGTACCGGGACGTCGAGTCGCCGCTCGCGGAGATGCGCATCTACTTCGAGGAGGGCGATCCGCGGCCTGCGCTTGCGCGCGCGCTTGAGATCGTCGGGTGCGAGGCGGAGATCAAGAGTGAAGAGGTGGCCGAGGAGGACTGGCGTTTCTCCTACCGCCGCCACTTCAAGACCGAGCTCGTGAGCCCGCACATCCTGGTGCAGCCGGAGTGGGAGCGCCTCGCGGTCATAAAGTTCGACCCCGGGCTTGCCTTCGGCACCGGCCGGCACGAGACCACCAAGGCATGCCTGCAGTACATCGACGAGCTCGCGCCCGCCACGAACCACGAATCACGAACCACGCCCCACGAATCACGAACCACGAACCACGAACCACGAACCTCTTTCCTCGACATGGGCTGCGGCTCGGGCATCCTCTCCATCGCCGCGTCGAAGCTCGGCTACGCGCCGGTGCGCGGGTTCGACGTCGACCCCGACGCCGTCGCCGCCTCGCAGGAGAACGCGGCGAAGAACGGCGTGGAGGCGGAGTTCTTCCGCCATGCGCTCGGCGGTCGCGGCCAGGGTCCGCTCGAGTCGGCGGACCTCGTGGTCGCCAACATCCTCGGCCCGCTCCTCATCCGCTTTGCCGACGAGATCGTCCCCTGCGTGAAGCGCCATCTGGTCGTCTCCGGCATCCTCAACGAGCTTTATCCCGAGGTCCTCGCCGCCTACGAGGCGCGCTCGTTCCGCGAGGTTTCGCACAAGACGATCGGTGAATGGACCACCGGCCTCCTCGAGGTTGTGGTATAATACGCCTTATGCTCTACTACATCGCCGAAGTACTCAAGGGATACTGGGGGCCGTTCCGGCTTCTGCAGTCCCACGTCTTCCTCCTCGCGGGCGGCACCTTTGCCGCCGCGCTCGCGGTCTACTTCGCGCTGCCGCGGCTCTGGGACCGGCTGCCGCGCGACCGCGGCAAGGCGATCCTCGGCGACATGGGCGGCATGCGCAGCGCGGGCAAGCCGACCGGGGCTGGCTTCTGGGTCTCGCTCATCGCGCTTCCGGCGATCGTCATCTTCGCGCCGCTTAAGCTCTGGGACATGGCGGCGATGCTCTCGCTCTACGCGGCGATGCTCTTCGGCTATCTCGACGACCGCGCGGCGGTTCCTTGGGGCGAGCTCAAGAAGGGGCTGCTGGACGCGGTGGTGTCGGTGGCGATCGCGGTCTTCGTGTTCCTCGGCCACGCCGAGCCGGTGGCGGGATCGTCGCCGGCGATGATCACCTGGCTGCCGTTCGTGAAGGGCGTTTGGCTCGTGCCGTGGTACATCTACGTGCCGGCGGCGGCGGCGATCCTCTGGTTCACGATGAACGCGACGAACTGCTCGGACGGCGTGGACGGCCTAGCGGGGACGCTCACGGTGATCGCGCTCGCGATGCTGGCGTTCGTCCTCTACGTGGTGGTCGGCTACCGGCCGGTCGCGCACTACTTCCTCATCCCGGTCTACGCCGAGGCGGCGCGCTGGGCAATCGTGGTGATGACGGTCGCGGGCGCGTTCGCGGGCTACCTCTGGTACAACGCGGAGCCGTCGAAGGTGCTGATGGGCGACGCGGGTAGCCGTTTCCTGGGCATCCTCGTCGCCACCGCGTCGCTGATGACCGGCGATCCGCTCATCGTCCTCGCGCTCGCGCCGATCGTGCTGGTGAACGGCGGCGGCGGGCTCGGGAAGCTCGTCCTCCTCAGGCTCGCCAAGCGCTTCGGCTTCGACATCGGCGAGGGCAGCATCATCCGCCGCATCCGCTTCCCGCTGCACGACCACTGCAAGAAGAACCTCAAGTGGTCGAACGCCCAGGTGCTGATGCGCTTCGTGCTGCTGCAGCTGGTGGTGATGCCGGTGCTGCTGCTGGTGCTGCTCAAGGTGCGCTGATCCCCCAGCCGCGGCGGTTGACAGACCAGGTGGGATTTGGTATTATTCCCACTGTGATGACTGAAACTAACCTGATTCAGCCGGGAGCTGGCCTTTTGGCCGCCTCTCTCAGTCGTTCGCATACTCAAAATCCAACTGGAGGTGCCAGATGAACGGAGTCAAGAAGCTCGCGTGGGGTGTCGTTTTTGCTGCGGTCGCGCTGGGCGCGGCGAGTGTGTGGGCGGGGAGCACCTCGCCTTATGGCGAGGGCGGCGAGGTGACTTTCGTGGGCGACAACAAGGACGCCGTCCACACCTTTACCGCCACCGGCGACAATACATTCGAGCTTTTCTCGGAGCAAGAGGTCTGGTTCCTTGTCGTTGGCGGCGGCGGTGCGGGCGGCAATGACTGTGCCGGCGGCGGTGGCGCGGGCGGTTTCGTCGAGTCCAACAGCGTCGTCCTTGCCGCGGGAACCTACACGGTCACCGTCGGAGTGGGTGGCCAGCCTACGAGCGGCAATGGCGGCAGCGGCGGCGATTCGATCATATCCGTCGGCGGCGCCGAAATCGTCCGCGCCAAAGGCGGCGGCGGCGGCGGGGCATGGGCAGTTTGTCACGGCTCGAACGGTGGCAGCGGCGGCGGCGCTACAAAGAATAATGGAAGTCCCGGAGCCGGCGTGCCCGGGCAGGGCAACGCCGGCGGCTACAGTACCACTTATGCCCGTCCAAATGGTGGCGGCGGCGCGGGGGCTACCGGCGGAATCGCCACCGGCGACAAGAACAGTGGCAAGTCCGGCGATGGCGGCGACGGCCTCGCTTCGTCCATATCCGGCGTCTCGACCTACTACGCCGGCGGCGGTGGCGGAGGCGGCTACAACAACAATCCCGGCAACGGCGGTCTCGGCGGCGGCGGTAACGGAGCCGACACCCTCGCCGTTGCCTCAAGGCAGGCGGCTACGCTCCCCGACGGACGCAACCAATACGACGCCGAGGCTGGCGTCGACGGACTCGGCGGTGGTGGCGGCGGCGGGAACAACGGCGACCACGCCGGTCGACCTGGCGGCAGCGGTGTCGTCGTCATCCGCATCGCCGGCGACCCCAACTCCCAGCTTGAAGTATCCGCCGATCCGGAAGGCATCGGCTCGCCATCGCCGGCATACGGCGGAGTCGCCGGTCTGTCGGCTGGTGATACTGTTGCCGTCTCCTGCGGCGCGGTGTCGGTGACTAACGAGGCTGGGACTGTTTTATACACCTGCACCGGCTGGAAACTCTACAACGCGGACGACAACGTCGTTTCCAGTGGCTCCGACACCGCCTTCACCTACACGCACCCGTCGCCAGCCGCCTACCGTAGGCTCGAATGGCAGTGGTCCAGGTCGGTCGCCGGCACGATTGCCTCCGCCGGTTTCGGCTCGGTTTTGCCGTCGGGCACGGCCTGGTACAGCTGCGATACGCCTGTCACCGTGACGGCCACTCCAGACTCTGGCCTCGGCTTTGCATACTGGACCGGGACGCTTCCGGCTGGCATCGACTCTACTGCCGCGTCCGTCACCTTCACGCCTGAGGATCCGTTTGAGATGACGGCGTTCTTCGGAGCGGCGCACTACACGAAGACCCTCGTCACCGGCGGCGACATTCTCTACACCTTCTTTGCCTCCGGCCCCATCACGTTTTCGCAGACGGTCAATGCGCGTCTGCTCCTGGTCGGTGGTGGCGGCGCGGGCGGATCCGACTGCGGCGGCGGTGGCGGCGCGGGCGGCATGATCGACACCAACAACGTCGAGCTTGCGGCCGGCACCTACACGGTTACCGTCGGCGCGGGCGGTCGGGCCGTCAGCGGCAGCGGCCAGAACGGCGGCGACTCGTCCATCGTCTTTGGCGAAGAGGCGCTTTTCACGGCCATCGGCGGCGGCGGCGGTGCGGCGTACGCCGCCAAAAACGGCAAATCCGGCGGATCAGGCGGTGGCTCGGTAAACAATGGCACTGGCGGCGCGGGGACGCCTGGCCAGGGCTATGCGGGCGGCAATGCCACGGTTACTGACGCCCTTACCGGCGGCGGTGGCGCTGGCGGTCCTGCTGTTGATTCCGACACCAACGACAAGAACACCGGCGGCAGGGCAGGCGGCCCCGGCAAGATTTCCGACATCACCGGCGAGGAAATCTACTACGCCGGCGGCGGAGGCGGCGGCGGCTGGAACTATACGTCAACCCTGCTGAACGGCGGTATCGGCGGTGGCGGCAACGGGGCGCTCAATCTCACCGTCGCCACGCGCCAGGCGCTTACACTTCCCGACGGACGCAACTTGTATGAGGCGGAGTGCGGCGTCGACGGGCTCGGCGGTGGCGGCGGCGGCGGCGCGAACAACGTCGACATGATGGGCCGCCCTGGCGGCCGCGGCACCGTGATCATCCGCGAGTCCTTCAACCGGCTTGCGGTCTCCCTCGACATCGACGAAGTCGCATACAACTCCGTTGCCCAGACTCTGCCGACGGTGACCGTGTCGGACGCCCTCGACGGCACGCCGCTTGTCCAGGGGACCGACTACGACGTCGCGTTCTCCAACACCACCGCGGTCGGCACCGCCACCGTCTACATAACCGGGCGCGGCGGATACAGCGGCTATGCGGCGAAGTCCCAGTTCACCATCTTCCCGGTCATCCACGTGACCGCCTATTCGCTGGCGACGGAAGGGGACGGGCTTTCGTGGTCGTCGCCGATGTCGCTCACCAACGCGATCGCCACGGCCTCTGCTGGCGACATTATCTTCATGAAGACAGGCGAATATGACGTCGCCGCCCAGATCGCGCTCGACAAGGCGCTAATCATCAAGGGCGGGTTCGCCGGCACCGACGACACCACCCTCGACCCATCCGGCAAGACGACACTGAACGCCTATGACCGTACCGCATTCAACTACATCTTCAACGTGTCCACGGCAGTTACCGATGCGACGAACGTCTTCGAAAACATCTGCTTCACCCGCGCCTACCGCCGCGGCGTCGCAAAGACCGGCAAGTCGCACATCGTGTTCCGCAACTGCCGATTTTTCCTCAACGGCGTCAGATGGCTCCAAACAACCGCCGACACCACTACCGTCGATGGCGGTGGCGTCAACGTCTCTGGCAGTTCCACCGCCGAGGCGTATTTTGAGAACTGCCTCTTTGACGGCAACGCCCATACCAACTTTGTCGCCCGCAACTCCTCGCTGCGCGGTGCAGGCATCGCCGCCTCCGCCATGAAGCGCGTCTATGTGGACAACTGCGACTTCCTCACCAACTGCGTGCTGAACGCGGTTTTCTCTCGGCATGGTGAAGTCGGGCAGGACGGCTCCAACGATGGCGGCGCCGCGATCTGGGCCTACGACTCGCCGCTCACGGTGCGCACGTCCCGGTTCGTCGCCAACCGCGGGCCCGGCAGGGATGCGCGCGGTGGAACGGTAAGACTGGCGGGCAACTGCAATGGCTCCGTCTTCACCAACTGCCTCTTTGTCGGCAACAAGACCACGCATACCGCCGGAGGCCTTACCGCCTGCGGCGCGGCGCTTTCCGTGAGAATGGATGCTACGGTGCGGAAGGTGGATGTAATTGACTGCACCTTTGCCTACAACTATTCTCAATCCTCCACTTCCGCCTCCGGACTGGTGGTGTCGAGGGGCACGGCCCGCGTCCGCAACTGCATCTTCTACGGCAACCACGTCACCGACTCGTCGCATAGCGCCCATTACGGGCGCGACCTGGTGGTGTTGTCCGAGGGCCTTGCTGACGTCGACTATTCGCTTTTCACCGGCGCTGGCGAATACTACGTCTCCACGACCTCCGATTGGCTTCTCACCCTTGGCGCACACGTAGTCTACGGCGATCCGCTTTTCGGCACCACGCTTTCCACCGCCAAGGCCGCGGTCCTCGTCAACGGTGCCGCCGGCGCCGCCGACGTCGCCGCGATCCTCTCTTTCGACGTCCACGAAGGCGGTCTCGGCTCCGGCTACTCGCGGGCTATCGACGGCTCCGATCCCGCCGCCCCCTACGCCAACGAGCCGTCGCCCAACGGCAGTCTGCGCAACCTCGGCTACTACGGCAACACTTCGGAGGCGGCCACTTCGCAACTTGGCACGCCTACGCTTAGCGACGGCGACGTCGTGATTTCGTTCGCCGACGACACCGTGCCCACTGTCGCCGTGACGCTGGGCGGGGCCGACATGTACAACGCCAACGCCAAGATCGAGCTGGCCAAGAGCTATGGCGGCGATGCGGCGGAGTCGGTGATTGCCGCCGCGGTGCAGCCCGGGGACACGGTCACGCTCGCGGGCATCGACCTCTACGAGCCCGGCTCCACCGTCTATGTCCGCGTAATCGTGAACGCGCCGGGTCAGAGCGAAATCGTGTTCGAGAAGTCCGCTACCGTCATCGGCACCCTGCCGCCGTACTACGGCCATGGCGGCGGCGCGAATGTCGTCCACGTGCGCGAGGGCGCGAACGGTCGCAAGAACGGCGCCGACTGGACGGACGCCTTCGATTCCTTCTCGTTGGCGCAGAAGTCGCTCTCCGGCGATGCAACCAAGACCGAAATGTGGGTCGCGGGGACGATTACGGAAAACTACGCCCCGTCGTCTGTAACCATCGCCGCGCCGCTGGTGGTCCGCGGCGGCTTTACCGGCGTCGAGGACTCTATCGACGACCGTGCGGAAGGGACCTATTCCACTCTCGATGGCAACAGCACCTACGACCTGTTCTATCTTGCCAACGCGGCGGCGAATCCGCTGGCGGTGGAGCGCCTTGTCTTCACCCGGGCCGGACAATATGCATTCAGGAATTCCGGCGGCGGCGCGCTCGCCGTCACCAACTGCCAGTTCATCTCCAACCTCGCCCCCAAGGGCGATTCCATCGGGCGCGGCGTCAATCTTTCGGGCAGCTGCATCGCGTCGTTCACCAACTGCGTGTGGCGCGGCAACATGAAGACAGGGGTCGGATCGTCGCATACCCAGGGCAGCGCCATCTATGCGAGCGGGCTCACCCGCCTTGTCCTCGACGACTGCCTTTTCGTCACCAACGGCATGAGCGCCGTTGGCGGCATTGCAGGGTCTAGCCCAGGCCGCGACCAATGCGACGGCGACTGCCTGTGGATGAACAGCACCCCGATTACGGCGCGGAACTGCCACTTCCGCGGCAACCGCGGCGGAATCCGCAACTCCACGGGCGGCGTGATCCTGCTTGCCGGGGCGAGCGGGAACTCCGCGTTCACCAACTGCACTTTCACCGGCAACTGGGGCGGATTCGCCGAAGGCGCCATCGCGACTACCACCATGGGCACCGTCGGCGGCGCAGTTGACATCAGGCTTTCGTCGGTGGGTTCCAAGGTGGACTTCGAGCAATGCACCTTGGCGTACAACCTGGGCGATTCGCGGTACTGCCCTGGTGGCCTCAACATCGAGAAGGGCACGGTCTCGATGCACAACTCGATAATCTACAGCAACAAGCGCGGCAAGAACACGACGGTCGGCCACGACATCCACGTTCGGGCTGACGGCCGGCTCAGCCTTTCGCACTGCTGGCTCACCGAGGAGGACGGCGAGACGGCGGGCAAGCCTTCGTCGACCTACGTTACCGAGGCGAGCGACGGGCTCATCACCTACGACAACCTCCTGTTCGGCGACCCGCTGTTTGTGACGAGTCTCGAGGACTTTACGACGAATGTCCTGACCAGTGGCGACTACACCTACATGCGGAACAACACGGCCGGCGCCAATTTCATCGCGAACATCGACGTCCATCTCCGCTCGAAGTATGGCATGTTCGACAACTCCGGCGCGTTCCTCAAGGCTGGAGGCGAGAAGTCCAATGCCATCGACGCCGGCGACCGCACCTCGCCCTACAAGAACGAGCCGGATCCCAATGGCCGCCGCGTCAACCTCGGCGCCTACGGCAACACGAAGTGGGCGTCGATGTCCATGTCATACGGCTCGGTGTACTACATCCGTTAAGGCTTAAATAGGAGGATCCAGATGAACATGGTCAAGAAACTCGTGTGTGGTGTTGGTTTTGCCGCGGTCGCGCTGGGCGCGGCGAGCGCATGGGCGGCGGGGACGCTGCCGGCCGGCTACACTGAAGTCGAATACATTGAGGGCAATGGCACTGACGGCCGGATCGTCACCGACTATGTGCCGACGCCGAACGACGACAAGATCGAGGCAGTGGTCTCGTTCCCGACGCTCGACACCACCCAGCGCGCCATCTGGTGCGCACGTGCGAGCTTCAACTCTTCGAGCTGGACTCTTTTCGTCAACAACGCAAAGAAGTTCCGCTTTGACTATGGCAACACCGTCTCCCAATATGCCGATGTTGGTCTCGCGACAAATCTCAAGTACACGGTGACAGCCGCGGGCAACCAGTTCAGCTTTACCAGCGCGACACAGACCGGCAGCTACACCCATGCCCAAGCGGCAGATTTCACGGCCGGCGGACCGGTCGTGCTCTTCTCGGCCTACTACAACGGAACTGATCAAAACAAAGGCGACTGGGGCAAGCAACGGCTCTACTCATTTAAAGTCTGGCGCTCGGGCGAGCTTATCCACTACTTCGTCCCGTGCAAGGACTCGTCGGACAATCCGACGATGGTCGATATCTGCGACAATCCGGCGACGATGACCCGCGAGGGCACCTTCACCGCCGGCGGCGAAGGCCATTTCTACGACGACTTGCCGTTTGGCGGCCTCACGATTCTGCCGATCCCCGAGCAGAAGTATCCGTTCGGCGCCACGCCTGAACCGGGCTTCACAATCACGAACACCGTGAACGGCGCGAACTGGACCTTCGCGCAGGGCGGAGTCGCTCCTGGCGGCTGCCCGTTCGAGGCGTCCTACAACCGCGACGGCGACGTCGGCACCGTGACCGCGACCGGCAAGGCCGGGAGCGACTACGCGGGCGTGACGGTCTCTCGCAGCTATACCGTGTCCAATGAGCTGCTGGTCAACGGCGGCTTCGAGGAAGTGATCGACTACGACAGCGGCAACAAGGTCGGCCTCGCCGGCAGATGGACTCCAAGCAACTCGTATGGCAACAACGCCTGCGCCTACAATTCCGGCTACAGTCCCAACCAGACCACGACCTTCATCTCCGGCACCTACTGCGCGGTCATCGACGTGAACCGTTCGCTGTCGCAGGTCTTCACGAATGACGTCGCCTGCGTCGCCACGCTGTCCTGGAAGTGCAAGCACCGCAACAACCTGAACTCCACCAAAACGATGTACTACTGGGTGCTGATCGACGGTGAGGTCGTCTATCCCGAGGAGGCGACAACCGGCAGCGACGTCAGGAACAGGAGCGTAAGCGGCATCGTCCTGACGCCGGGCGAGCACACGTTGACCTTCCAGGGGCAGAGCGAAGGCGACGTCAACCAGGCGCTCTTCGTCGACGACGTCTCGTTACAGGTCCAGTCGGCGCCCGACCTGGTGATTCTGCCGATCGAGGACCAGGTCCGCACCGGCTCGGCGTTGACGCCGTCCTTCGTCGTCTCCAACACCGTAAGCCACGCGACCTACGAGGTCGGCGGCGGGGCGTCGAGCGAATTCTTCGACGTCACGTACGTGGACAACATCGCGAGCGGATTCGCGACGGCTACGGTCACCGGCAAGGCCGGGAGCATCTACGAAGGGGAGACCGCGTCCCGCAAATTCCTGGTCTATGATGTCTACCACGTCACCGCCTATTCGCTGGCGGAGGAAGGGGACGGCCTTTCGTGGGCTTCGCCGATGTCGCTCCCCAACGCCATCGCCACGGCCTCCGCCGGCGACACGATCTTCCTGAAGGCCGGCACCTACACGCCCACGGCCAACATCGCCATCAGCAAGCCGCTTGTCATTCGCGGCGGCTTCGCCGGAACCGACAACACCACCCTCGACCCGGACTCACCGGTGTCCGTCTTCGACGCCAACAACGCCGCCGCGGTGACGGCAATCTTCAACGTCACCACCGCGACCGGGGTCAATAGGGTCAACGTCTTCGAGCGCATCGAAGTCAAGAACGGCTACGAGCGCGGCTTCCTCAAGACCGGCAGCGGCTCGCTCGTCTTCCGGAACTGCGCCTTCACCTCCTGCGGCACGACCCGTGCCAGCAACTACAACGGGCGCGGCGGCTCCTTCACCGGCACCGCCCAGTCGACGCTCACCTTCGAGAACTGCACCTTCGCCCGCAACGCCTTTACCGCGTCCCAGCTTAACTTGGGATATGGCTTCGGCGCCTACATCACGACGTGGAAGAGCGTCCTCATAGATGATTCGCTTTTTGTCTCCAATGGGCTCTCATCCGCCATGGTCAACGGCGGCTACAATGGGTCCGGCCGAGACGGCAACTATGGCGTGGCATTCGCCGCGAACGCGGCGCCGCTGACCGTCAGGAACACGGCTTTCCGTGCCAATATTGCCGGCGCGACAACCCCTGCCGGCTGCGGCACCGTAGTCTATATTTCGGGCAACTCCAGCGGTAGCCGGTTCCAGAACTGCGTCTTCGCCGGCAACGCCTGCGAGCAGTGCCACAACAACGGGTTCCAGGCTACCGCCAAAGCCGGCGTCCTCACCCTCGCCGCCGACAGCGTCTCTCGCACGCTTGAAGTCGAGAACTGCACCTTCGCCTACAACGTCTTCGACGGCACCTTCGGCGCCGCCGGCATTTGCGCCGCCAAGGGCGCGCTCACCGTGCGCAACTCGATCTTCTTCGGCGCCAAGGGCGGCGTGCGCCGTGTCTGCGGCAAAGATCTCCACGTCTATTCCGAAGCGACGGCGGACGTCGACTACTGCCTCTTCGAGGAGGATTCCGGCGACTGCGTCACCGCTGCCAGTGCGAGCATCCTTACAATGGGCGAGCACAATGTCTTCGGCGACCCGCTCTTCACGACGCCGCTCTCGGCGATTACCCCGTACTACATCACCTACACGAGTGGAGCCAACACCTACACCGGCTACAACCTTGCTGCTTTCGACGCCGTCCTCGCGACGATCGACATCCATGTCTCCAACACCGCCGCGGCGTTCTCGCGCACTATCGACACCGGCGACCCGTCCTCGCCATACGCGAACGAGCCCGCGCCGAACGGCGGCGTCGTCAACCTCGGCGCCTACGGCAACACCGCCGAGGCGGCGACATCGACCTTCCAGGGCTTGCCGACGCTCGCCTCGGGCGACATCTCCATCGCCTTCGCCGACGACACGCATCCAACCGTCTCCTGCGTTCTTGGCGGCGCGACGCCCTACAACGCTTATGTCTTGATCGAGATTTCCGACGAGGACCTTTCGCATGGCGGCGCAGTTTCCGAGTCGTTTGGACTCGGCGGCGTCCAGAGCGGCGACACGGTCACGTTCACGGGCAATGGCTACCGCACGCCAGGCGACACGCTCTACGTGCGCGTCACCGTCACCGCGCCGGGGCAGAGCGCGATTGTCGTCAATACCTCCGCAACGGTGACGGGGACCTTGCCGGCTTTCGTCGGCCACGGCGGCGGCGCGTCCGTCATCCATGTCCGAGAAGGGGCGGCGGGGCTTGGCAACGGCTCCGACTGGGCGAACGCATTTGACAACGTGAACGATGCAATGACTTGCGCCGCCGCCAACTCCTCGAAATCCGAGATATGGATTGCCGGAACGCTCGTCGCGCGCGCCACTGCCGACCAGGTGACGCTCACCTCGACGCCGCTAGCGATCCGCGGCGGCTTCACCGGGACGGAGGATTCGACGGCCGAACGCGCCGTCGGCGTATACTCCACCATCGACGGGTCGAACAGCGTATTCAAGTCCTTCAACTTCAAGAACGCGGCTCTCGTGTCCTTCGAGCGCCTTGTCTTCACGCACGCGAGACTGGGCAATCAATACGACAAGGGCGGTCACATCCTCAAGGACACGAGCGCGGGCGACGTCACGCTTTCGGACTGCCGCTTCGAGGACAACTTGGCGGTTGGCAACAACTCAAACTACGGCCTCGCCTGCTGCTTCCAGGGAACTACCGCCGCGACGGTTTCGATTACGAACTGCGTCTTCGCCCACAACCGCGCCGATCAGGGCGGCAGCCCCGGCAGCATCAATGGGCGCGTCATCTACGCCCAGACCTTCAAGCGCCTCGTGATCGACGATACGCTCTTCGTCTCGAACGGCTGCAACCTCGGCAACAGCCCGCTTGGCAACATCGGCGGCCGCGACTGGGGCAAGGGCGGCGTCATCTATGCTTATGCCGCCCCGCTTACCATGCGGAATTGCGAACTGCGCGCGAACCGCGGCCCCATCCGGGGCAACACGGGTGGCATCGTCCTCCTCGAAAACGCTTCCTACCCGAGCGCCTTCACGAACTGCCTCTTCGTCGGCAACGCGAACACCTACGGCGAAACGGGGGACGACTACTACTCCGGCGGCAACAAAAACCCACGCGGCGGCACGATCCTCGTCGACTACAATTCGGCGGCGGGCGTCTGCGACCTCCAGAACTGCACCGTGGCCTACAACATCTCCGACGCGAAGTTCTGCGGCGCCGGCGTCCAGGTCGTGAAGGGCAAGCTCACCGCTCACGACACGATCATCTACGGCAACAAAGCCGGGCCGTCGTCCCTTGCCTACGGCGACATCCAGCTGTGGGACGACGGCAGCGCCGAACTTAACTACGTGCGGCTTACGTCCGAGACGACCTTCGGCGAGTCGTCCGGCGGCGCGGTCGTTTCCACCAAGAGCCGCTACGCGCTTTCCAACGTCACCTACGGCGACCCGACTTTTGTGACTCCGCTCTCGACGTTCGAAGGACTGATCGCCCAGGCCACCTATACCAAAACCGGCAGCACCGGCTACAGCTTCCAGTACCAGTATTTCGACAATTCCGCCGCCGCCAGGGGCGCGCTCATCGCGCTCGACGCCCATCTCCGCTCGAAGTATGGCATGTACAACAACGCGGGCGAGTTCGTCAAGGCCAGTGGATATCTTTCTGACGCCATCGACGCCGGCGACCGCAACTCGCCCTACGCGAACGAGCCGCAGCCCAACGGCCGCCGCGTCAACCTCGGCGCCTACGGCAACACGCCCTGGGCATCGATGTCCATGTCATACGGCTCGGTGTACTACCTGCGGTAGGATGTAACACACGGATTTGTTCGCGACTACGTCGCTCACCGATGGCGAAGGTCGTAGACCTGAGCAAATCCGTGTGTTATAACTATCCCCGAGCCAAGCGGTTGACAGTTCAACCTTAAACATGATATACTACACCTCGAAATGTTTATACACACTCTTTTCTTGACAGAAAGAATGAATATAAACACTTAATATTGGAGGAATTGAATGAATGAAGATATTCTTATGCTCAAGGAATTGTCCGATCGGCTGGTTTCGGGGACAAAACTTGATTTTAAGCGCTATCTTTATCCGAAGATTGACTGGCGCAATCGCTTTGTCTGCCTCAAGGGTGCGAAGGGAACAGGCAAGACGACGATTCTCCGGCAGTTCATGAAGGAAGAATTCGGCCTATCGGAGTCGGCGTACTATCTTTCGTTTGACCATTTGTGGTTCACCAATCACTCGGCGCTGGATCTTGTCGATACGTTGTACAAGAACGGCGTCACCCATCTCTTCATAGACGAGGTTCATCATCTTGCGCACTGGGAGTCGGTCGTCAAGAACATCTTCGACTTCTATCCCGATCTGCATGTGGCATACAGCGGTTCGTCGATACTGCGCATGGGCAGCCGGGAAGGGGACATGGCGCGGCGCCAGGTCTGCTACGACCTGAAGGGACTGTCCTTCCGCGAGTTCCTTTCGTACGAGGGCGTAAAGTCGGTGGAGCCGGTCGGGCTCGGAGAGCTGCTTGCCAACCACCGCGAAATCGCCGCCGAAGTCACGCGTGGCATCAAGGTCATCGCGCAGTTCGCGAAATACATGGAATACGGCTACTATCCGTTCTACAAGGAGTCACCGAGCGGATACTACCAGCGAATCGTCGAATGCGTCAACAAGGTCATAGAAAGCGACCTTCCGATAGTCGAGGATGTGACCCCGGCGACGATAAGGAAGACGAAGCGCATGCTTGCTGTCCTTGCCGAAAGCTGTCCGCAGGAGCCCAACATGAAGGCGCTTTACCGCGAACTCGAGACCGACCGCAACCAGGGGCTGAAGATGCTCGACGTCCTCGAGCGCGCCGAGCTAGTCTCGCTCCTCAAGACGGAGAAGGACAAGCTCAAGCGGATGTCCTCGCCCGAGAAGATATATTGCGACAACGCCAATCTGATGCGCGCGCTTGTCCCGCGCGCGGACGTAGGCACGCTGCGCGAGACGTTCTTCGTGAATCAGCTGCGCGCAGCGGGGCATACGGTGTCCAGCCCGGCAAAGGGCGATTTCCTCGTGGACGGAGAATGGCTATTCGAGGTCGGCGGCAGGGGAAAGACTTTTGACCAGATAAAGGACAAGCCTAAAAGCTATGTCGCATACGACGATGTGGAGGTCGGCTCGGGTAACAAGATCCCGCTTTGGCTCTTCGGATTCCTCTACTAATTTGCACGGATTTGTTCGCGACTACGTCACTCACTGACGGCGAAGGTCGTAGACCTGAGCAAATCCGTGTGTTATTGCTATTCACGAACCACGAACCGCAGATTTGGTATAATACACGCTGTATGTCCGTTGAAGAGATAGGGAACGCCGCATGAAGCCTGACAATCGGAGACAGGCGGCGAAGAAGTTCAAGGAATTCTGGCTTCTCGCGAAGGATTCCGAGGCCGGCGGCTACAGCAAGTTCTGGCTGTCGCTGCTGTCGGACGTCCTGGGCGTGGACGACGTCTTCTCGCGCATAGACTTCCAGTCGCCGGTGCCGATGAAGGGCACGACGAAGTTCCTCGATGCCTGGATCCCCGAGACGCGCGTCCTCATCGAGCACAAGTCGCGCGGCGTGAAGCTTGACGCGCCGCAGTCCGGCCACGGCGGCAAGACGCCCTACGAGCAGGCGCTTGAATACAATTTCGCGCGGCCGTTCTCGGAAAAGGCCCGCTGGATCGTGACCTCGAACTTCAGCGAGATCTGGGTCTACGACATGGACCATCCGCTCGACGAACCGCAGAAGATACTGCTTGCCAACCTGCCCAAGGAGGTGTCGCGCCTGGGCTTCCTCGTAGACACTTCCGTGAAGACCGTCCGCGAGAAGGAGATGGACATCTCCATCAAGGCCGGGCGCATTGTCGGCGAGCTCTACCGCGCTCTTCGCAAACGCTACGCGGACCCGGATTCGCCCGAAACGCTCAAGTCGCTCAACCGCCTGTGCGTCCGGCTGGTGTTCTGCTTCTACGCCGAGGATGCCGACCTCTTCCCTAAGGACGCGTTCTGGACGCTGCTCAAGGGCACCGAGGCGAAGAACCTTCGCCGTTCGCTGCTGACGCTCTTCCGCGTCCTCGACACTCCCGACGGCTCCAACGGCACCAAAAACGAGCGCGACCCGTACCTCGAGCCCGAAATTGCCGCGTTCCCCTACACCAACGGAGGCCTGTTCAAGGGCGTGGACGAGGCGGAGGTCCCGCCGCTCGACGACGAGATCAAGGACCTGCTGGTCAAGTCGTCCAACTTCGATTGGCGCGACATCAGCCCGACCATCTTCGGCGCGCTCTTCGAGTCGACGCTGAACCCAGTCACGCGCCGCGCCGGCGGCATGGTCTACACCTCGGTCGAGAACATCCACAAGGTAATCGACCCGCTCTTCCTCGACGAGCTGACTGCCGAACTCGATGGCATCAAGGCGGAGAGAACCATCGCCATTCGCCGCGACAGAGCGCTGGCGTTTCAGGAAAAGCTCGGTTCGCTCACGTTCCTCGACCCGGCGTGCGGCTCCGGCAACTTCCTGACCGAGACCTACCTTTCGCTCCGCAAGCTCGAGAACGAGGCGATTGTCGTCAGCGAACGGCTGAAGCCGGGCGAAAGGCTGCTCAACCTCGACGGCGTCGTAAAGGTCTCCATCGGGCAGTTCCACGGAATCGAGATCAACGACTTCGCCGTGTCCGTGGCCAAAACGGCCATGTGGATAAGCGAGGCGAAGATGCTCCAGCAAACGGCGGAGATACTTGCCGTGCCGCCGAAGTTCCTTCCGCTCCACGACTACGACGGCATCGTCGAAGGCAACGCGCTCAGGATGGACTGGGGAGATTTGGTTTCACACAGAGGCACAGGGGCACAGAGTTTTGATTTCATCATGGGCAACCCGCCGTTCATCGGCGCGTCGATGATGTCGGGCGAGCAGAAGAACGAGGCCGTCGCCGTCTTCGGCGAGGGGAAGCGCGTCAACAGCATAGACTATGTCGGGGCTTGGTATTACAAGGCTTGTGAGTTGATTTTGGCCGCAAAGAACGCAAAGAACACAAAGGTTGCTTTTGTTTCTACAAACTCAATCACGCAAGGCGAACAGGTAGCGCCAATGTGGAAACCGCTTTTTGAAAAGGGGCTTGAGATCGACTTTGCGTGGCAAACGTTTAGATGGGATTCAGAAGCAACTGAAAAAGCGCACGTTCACTGTGTGATCATCGGCTTCCACGTTGGGAAATCCCAGTCTGAGAGCGCAGAGAGCGAGGAAAAGAAAACCATCTACCGCCCTGACGGCGCGGCAGTTTCCGCCGCGAACATCTGCCCCTATCTCATCGACGCACCGACAGTCTTCATCGAGGGCCGGGCGAAGCCCATCTGCGATGTTCCGTCGATGACCTATGGCAACAAGCCTACGGACGATGGCAACTTGATTCTTTCGGAATCGGAGCGCGAAGTGATTCTCCAAGACACGCCCGCGCTTGCGCCTTATGTCCGTCGCTATGTCGGTTCGCGCGATTTCATCAACTCCGATGAAATTCGCTACTGTCTCTGGCTTAAGGATGCTTCGCCAGCGGTCTATCACAAAAACCGCGAAGTAATGCGGCGTCTTGTGGCGGTGCGCGATTTCAGGCTTGCAAGTTCTGCCGCGCCTACGCGCAAGATGGCAGAGCAACCGGGGCGCTTCTTCTCCACGCCACATGTTGAAAAAACTTACCTTCTTGTGCCGGAAGTCTCATCAGAACGCCGTCGATATGTTCCGATTGGATTTATGGATCCAAATGTAATAGCGGCTAATACTGTATCAATTGTCCCTAATGCTACATTGTATCATTTTGGTGTTCTCACTTCTTCGGTTCACATGGCGTGGATGCGAGTAGTTGCGGGACGCTTGAAAAGTGACTACCGTTATTCAGGCGCGATCGTCTACAACAACTTCCCCTGGCCCGATCTCTGCGACTCTGCGTCTCTGTGTGAGAAAATCTCCTCTACCGCCCAAGCCATTCTCGATGCCCGCGCCGCGCACGCCGACTGTTCGCTTGCCGACCTATATGACCCGCTCACGATGCCGCCGGACCTGAGCGTCGCGCACGAGGCGAACGACCGCGCCGTGCTTGCCGCGTACGGCCTCAAGCCCGACACGCCAGAACCCGAAATCGTCGCCCATCTCTTCAAGCTCTACGCGGAGATGACGGCAACTTCCCCGCGCCCCTGACCGCGGCAGTTTTGGTGGCGGATTTGGTATAATACGCAGCAGTGAGAATGAATATCTCCATGCGCTTTTCACATCTGGCGGCGTGCTGCCTCGTCGCGCTGGCCCCCGGTCTTGCCAGCGCGGCGATTTCGCTTGCGCCGCCGAGCCTGCCGCCGTGCGCGTTCGCCGACACCGAGTCGTCCTCAAATTTCGTTTTCTGCACCGGGACCGGCCTCGACCGCAACTGGATTCTCGCGATCGAGGCCGACGTCTCCAGCAACAACAACGTGCAGGTGGAGTTCGGCGTCGACCGTGACGGCGACGGCGCGCTGTCCGTCGACGAGCGCGAGCTGACGGTCGGCTGGGACTGCGGCGAATGGGTGCTTCGGGACCGGCGCGGCGACGCCGAGAGCCGAGCGGCCGAGCGGCCGGGGCGCAGGAAGATGGTGCTGCGGCTTGTCCTGGACGAGGACCGGAGCGTTCGGTCGGCGGCGAGCGTGTTCCGCGACGTCGACATCTCCAACCTGTTCAACCCGGAGTGGAACATGGCGCGGGTAGTCGTACGCGGCGAAAGGCCGGTGGGCGAGGTCGTCAAGTCCGTGCTGTTCCACCATCCGTTTGTGCTGAGGCTGAGGTGAGGATGAAGGGGACGGCGAGAGTCATCAGACTGCTGGACAGGGCGTCGCACCTGGTGCCGATCTGCGTCGGGCTGGGCTTCGTCCTCTACGGCGGCGGCAAGCAGAGGATCGTCCCCGGCGGCGTCGCGGAGCCCGGGCCGTCACGCCATTCCGCCGCGTCCGCGACCGCCTCCGCCGTCTCGAACTGGAACCGCCGCGGCGCTTGGGACGACTCGTTCCGGCTCGACTTCGCCGAGGACTGGGTCTTTCCATGGGGCAGCAACCACCTTTCGGGCGTGGAGGTTCTGTCGCGTGGCGAGGTATGGCCGCGTTGGGACGACACCAACCGGATCGCCGGTCTCGACGTCCCGCTGGCGATCGTCCCGGGGCTTACGCAGTTCTCCTGCGAGCGGACGGCAGACGATTCGTACGTCCTTGCCTGGACCAACGCCGCGCCGAACCGCGCCACCAACGTCCTCGCCTCCGCAGCCATCGAGCTGCGGCGTTGCGGAGACAGGGTGGTGACGCAGGACGGCGTTGCATCTGCCGCCGCGCGCGAGCTGCCGTTCCCGCGCTTCGGCTGGGGGCAGGACGAAGAGTGGGTCGAGCACTACTTCACCAACGACTTCGCCGCGATCGAGTCCGTCGGCTACACCAACTGGGTGGACGGCATCGCGCTGGAGCCGGGCAACGGCTTCTACAAGCTGACCGTGACCCTCTCCAACGCGCCGCCGGAGACCGTCAACCTGACCGTGGGCGAGTATTCGGTCGCAGTCACCAACGCTGGCGACTATGTGTTTCTGCTCGAGAAGGGCATTCGCTACCCGATCGGCTTCTCGTTCCTGCCGGAGGGCGTGGCGTATTCGTTCGACGACGGCGGGCCGGCCGATCCGCCGGAGCCGGACTGGCTGGATCCGCCCGGGCAGAACAGGGGCGTATCGCAGGACGTGTACTACTATACGTATAGCACGACCGGCGACGACGGCCACGGTCAGGAGCTGGTCGTTCCGACACAGGGCGGGGACGGCTACGCCCGCTATTGGCCGTCGCTGAGGATTTCTCCTGACTATGGAGACAGCCTTTCGCCATATACAAGCCTATGTGCGATGGTGTTTGACATTCCGACTAACGCGACCCCTGACATCATCTGGAGATCCGGCGGCAGCTTCCTTCAGCGAGGGACGTTCCTTGAGCTCGTGAACACTCATTTCTACGGGGACAGGATCGATGTTACCGCCACATACCGCAATGTCGAGCTGCATGGCACGATTACATTGACACGCCGTGTCCGCGTGACCGGAATCGACCTTTGGGGCGGTGGAGTCGTCCTGACCGAGGGGCCGCATCTCGGCATTGGCGGTGTGCTAGTGCCGGCGACTTCGCTGACCGAGGCGAGTCTCAATCTCTGGTGGGCGCTTGCGTCGCCGGGGATGCTGAGGCTGGAGAGTAACTGCGGCGGCTCGGTGTCGGTCAGGGCGAGCGGGTCCTACGAGCCGGTGTCGCTGCCGCTGGAATGGCACGCGGACATGGACGATGCCGGGCAATCCAATCTGGTTGTCGAAGCCTCTGGTGTCATGACTAACGGCCAGTTTATATTTTCGCTGGAGTTCGACGACGACCGGATCGACCCCATTGCCGTGACCACGTTGCTGGCGGTGGTGGAGCTGGAGGTCGAGGCGGAGGCAACCTGGCCGACGAACCGACATCGCCACGTGTTCGGGCCAAAGGAGCGGTTTACCATCACCACCAATCCAAGTGTCGGGCTTTCCTGTTCCCCGTTATATGGAAGCGAGATCAACGGCAACACGGTAATTGCCCCGGATCGCCCTGGATCGTTCGCCGTGGGGCTCACCATAGGCGATGTTGAGTACGACCTTTGGCTTCTCTGCATCGCGCCCACTTCGCTTCGGGGGAAGAATCCGAGGGCGTTTCTACCCGATGAATGGATGAACCATGGTAGATATCAAATACCGGTTGGATATCCAGGAGTCGGTATGCACATAGACACCTGGCTTGAGCCAACGTACGTGTCGTTCAGCAATCTACGAGTATATGAGGGTTATGCGCCGGCGATTAACCGTCAAGGTTGGTACACAGATATTGTTGCCTTTCCTGTCGATGAATTGGCTCATGACTATAAAGCCGGAGCGACTAATGAAACCGGTGCCGTGAAAATCTTGGATGTTGGTAATCTCGAAGAAAACGGTGATTATGTTGCCGCATGGATGAATCCGTCGGCGTCGTACACCAATGGTTCTTATCAGTATTCAATTCCGGTGTATTGGTTTGCGGAGGGGGGTGGATATACCAATAATCTTCCCGACAGCGTGCAGACGACGTGGGTGACTTGGGATGGCACGATGGGGGTGAGCAAGAACGGTTGTGCTATGGAACGATCAACCAATGGCGTTCCAACTGTGATTTATGGTCAATAACGAAAGGAGAAAGATGAAGACAATTATTCTTGCGGCAGTGTTGTTCGCGGCGTTTCATGCGGAATGCGCCGTGGCAAGCAATTCTGTCGCCAATGCAGTCGGCGATTGTTCCGAAGGTGTCACGTTCCCAACGAGAAGTGAAGTGCGCATAACATTTCGCCGCATAGATTTAAAGTTTGTCGCGTCTGAACCTGGACGCGACAACTGGAAGGAATTTATACCGATTCTGGAACGGGTGGTGAAGTCGCA
>CACWVU010000011.1 GCA_902764415.1 uncultured bacterium
CTTTCCATGGAGCTCGCGAAGAAGGGCATCCTCGACAAGTACGGCGTGAAGGTCATCGGCGTCAACCTCGGCGCCATCGAGCGCGGAGAGGACCGCGAGATCTTCAAGGAGACGATGCAGAAGCTCGGCATCGAGACGCCGAAGTCGGGCATCGTCCACTCCGTCGAGGCGGCGCTCAACCTCGTCCACGATACGATTGGCTATCCGGTTGTCGTCCGTCCCGCGTACACTATGGGCGGAGCGGGCGGCGGCTTCTGCTACAACGACGAGGAGCTGCAGACGATCTGCGCTCGCGGACTCGACGCCTCGCTCACGCACCAGTGCCTCATCGAGGAGTCGATCCTCAACTGGGAGGAGCTCGAGGTTGAGGTTGTTCGCGACGCGAAGAACCAGATGATCGCGGTGTGCTTCATCGAGAACATCGACGCGGTGGGCGTGCATACGGGCGATAGCTTCTGCGCCGCGCCGTTCCTAACCATCTCCAAGGAGCTCGAGGAGCGCCTGAAGCGCGATGCGTTCAAGATCGTCGAGGCGATCGGCGTCATCGGCGGGACGAACGTGCAGTTCGCGCACGATCCGAAGACGGGCCGCGTCGTGATCATCGAGATCAACCCGCGCACCTCGCGCTCGTCGGCGCTCGCCTCGAAGGCGACCGGCTTCCCGATCGCGCTCGTCTCCGCCAAGCTCGCCTCGGGCATGACGATGGACGAGATCCCCTACTGGCGCGACGGAACGCTCGAGAAGTACACGCCGGACGGGGACTACGTCGTTCTCAAGTTCGCGCGCTGGGCGTTCGAGAAGTTCCGCGCAGTCGAGGACAAGCTCGGCACGCAGATGAAGGCCGTCGGCGAGGTGATGTCCATCGGCAAGACGTACAAGGAGGCCTTCCAGAAGGCGATCCGCGCGCTCGAGCGCGGCAGGGCGGGCCTCGGCTTCGTCAAGAACTTCCACGACCTCTCGCTCGAGGAGCTCCTCAAGCTCCTCTCCGTACCGAACTCCGAGCGCCACTTCCAGATGTACGAGGCGCTCAGGAAGGGCGCGACGGACGACCAGATCTTCGCACGCACCGGCGTGAAGGCGTACTTCGTCCAGCAGATGCGCGAGCTCGTTCAGGAGGAGGAGGAAATCCTCAAGCACAAGGGCGCGAAGCTCCCCGACGACATGCTCGTCCAGGCGAAGAAGGACGGCTTCAGCGACAAGTACCTCGCGCAGCTTCTCGGCATCGCGGAGAAGGAGATCCGCGACCAGCGCAAGGCGCTCGGATGCAAGGAGCGCTGGTTCGCGGTTCCCGTGTCGGGAGTCGAGGGCCAGGCGTACTACTACTCGACCTACAACGACCTGAAGCCCGGGCACGCCGCGTTCGGCGAGGCGCCGGTGTCGTCCAATCCGAAGAAGGTCATGATCCTCGGCGGAGGGCCGAACAGGATCGGACAGGGCATCGAGTTCGACTACTGCTGCTGCCACGCCGCTATGGCGATGCGCAAGATGGGCTACGAGACGATCATCGTCAACTGCAACCCCGAGACGGTCTCGACGGACTACGACACCTCCGACAAACTCTACTTCGAGCCCGTCACGGTCGAGGACGTCCTCCAGATCTACGAGGCCGAGAAGCCGATGGGCGTGATTGTCCAGTTCGGCGGGCAGACCCCGCTCAACATCGCGCGCGGACTCCAGGAGGCCGGGTGCAGGATCCTGGGGACGTCCGTCGACTCGATCGACCAGGCGGAGGACCGCGATCTCTTCCACTCCATCATGGACCGCCTCGGCATCCCGATGCCGGAGTCGATGATGGCGAGCGACATCGACGGCGCGCTCAAGTGCGTCGAGAAGCTCGGCTATCCGATCATCATCCGTCCCTCGTTCGTCCTCGGCGGACGCGGAATGGAGGTCATCTACGACGAGTCGGCGCTCCGCGAGTACGTCGCGAAGGCCGTCGGCGTCACGCCGGACCGTCCGCTCTACCTCGACCGCTTCCTCCACCACGCGCTCGAGTGCGAGGCGGACGCGCTTTCGGACGGCAAGGATATCTTCATTCCGGCGATCATGCAGCACGTCGAGCTCGCGGGCATCCACTCGGGCGACTCCGCGTGCGTTCTGCCGCCCGTGTCGATCAGCGAGAAGAACAAGGCGACAATCCTCGACTACACGCGCCGCATCGCGACGGAGCTCAAGGTCGTGGGGCTCATGAACATGCAGTTCGCGATCGAGGACGACAAGGTGTACGTCATCGAGGCGAACCCACGCGCAAGCCGCACGGTTCCGCTCGTGTCGAAGGTCGGTGGTGTCCAGATGGCGGGCATCGCGACGCACCTCATGCTCGGCGACACCGTGAAGTCGATGGGCCTCGACAAGAAGCATGTAGTCCCGTACTTCGGCGTGAAGGAGGCGGTGCTGCCGTTCGACAAGTTCCCGGAGGTTGACCCCGTCCTCGGGCCGGAGATGCGCTCCACGGGCGAGGTTCTCGGTCTTGCGGACAACTTCGGCCTTGCGTACTTCAAGTCGCAGGAGGCCGCGGGTGCGCCGCTTCCGACGAAGCCGGGCCGCGTCCTCGTCTCGCTCACGCAGAAGCAGGCCGACATCGAGGCCGCCGTCAAGAAGCTCGTGGACCTCGGCTTCACGATTCTCGCGACCGAGGGTACGGCCAACTGGCTCCGCGACCTCGGCATCCCGGCGTATCCCGTCGCGAAGATCGGCGAGGGACGTCCTGACTGCCTCGACGTCATCAAGAACCGCGAGGTTTCGCTCGTCATCAACACTCCGTCGGTGAAGGCGAACTCCATCGAGCACCTCGGGCGCATCCGCAAGGCTTGCATCAAGTACAAGGTGCCGTACCTCACGACCATCGCCGCGGCCTACGCGGCGGCGGAGGGCATCGAGGCCGCGATGAGCGGGAAGGGCGAGGTCAAGTCGCTCCAGGAGTACCACGCGACGATCTCCTGACGGAGGCCGGGGTTGCCGATGGGGATTTTGTCGAGATACGTCTTCAGGGAGTTCCTCTCCCCGCTCTTCTACTGCCTCGTAGGGTTCGTCTCGATCTACGTCCTCTTCGACCTCTTCGGCTCGTTCTCGCGGATGCTCGAGGCGCGCCTTCCAATCGCCGACGCGGCGCTCTACTTCTGCGGGTACCTGGCTCCGTACTTCCACTACCTCGCGCCGGCGGCGCTGATGCTGGCGACGCTCTACACGATGTGGGTGTTCTGCCGCCACTCCGAGATCGTGGCGATGCGCGCGAGCGGCATCGGGTTCCTCACGATCGTCCGTCCGCTCCTCTTCGCGGCGGCGGCGATGGCGGTCGTCGTGGCCTGGGTGGACGAGTGCTTCATGCCGCGGTGGTCGCAGTGGGCGGCCCAGCTCAAGACCGCCAAGTTCGAGTCGGCGACGATTGCCAAGGCGGACAACCTGGTGCTGCGCAACGCCGCGGCGGGGCGGACGTGGAACGTGGACGAGATCCGCTCGCCCGACTGCACGCGGCTCGGCAACGTCAAGGTGACGGTCGACGGCCCAGGCGGGGCGCGGCGCCTCTCGGTGACCGCCCCCGAGGCGTCATACCTCGACGGCGAGTGGTGGTTCGTCTCCCCGCGCGTGCAGCACTTCGACTCGCTCGGGCGCGAGGTGGCCACCGCTACGCCGGAGCTGGACGCGCTTCCCCTGCGGTGCTTCGCCGAGTTCGACGAGCTGCCGGAGGACTTCCTCGTCCAGAACCGCAAGTGGCAGTACAACTCGGTGCGCGACCGCTTCCGCTACCTCCGCACCCACCCGGAGCTCACCCCCGAGCGCCGCGCCGACCTCCTCTACGACACCTGGGCGCAGATCATGGCGCCGTTCGCCTGCATCGTCATTACCCTCTTCGCCATCCCGGCCGGCATCGCCTCGGGGCGGCAGAGCGTCTTCCGCGGCGTCCTTGGGGCGCTGGGGATGTACTTCGCGTTCTACGGGCTCGACGTCGGCTGCATGGTGGCGGCGAAGAACGCTTGGCTGCCGCCGATTCCGGCGGCGGTCGCGCCGCACGTCGTGTTTTTCCTCCTCGGGGCGAGGCTCTTCGTTCGCCACCGTTAGCGGATTTTTGGTATAATACGCCAGTTATCGAAAGGTTGGCAGACAGATGAAAGACTACAGAGTGGGGTTGGTCGGCGTAGGCGCCGTCGGCACCGAGATGATAAAGGTCCTCAGGGACCGCAAGTTCCCCGTGAGGGGCCAGGTCCAGGTCTTCGCGTCGCGCGAGCGCGACGAGGAGATCCTTGGCGAGAAGTACCACGTGCTCCAGGCCACCGAGCGGAGCTTCGAGGGCTTCGACATCGTGCTCTTCGCTGGCAAGACCGACGTAGCGGTCCAGCTGAAGGACGCGGTGGTGAAGGCCGGCGCGAAGATGATCGACAACTCCCGCGCGTTCCGGCAGGACCCGGAGGTCCCGCTCGTGGTGCCGCAGGTGAACGCCGAGGACCTCGACTGGAACAAGGGCGTCATCGCCAACCCCAACTGCACCACCGCGATCATGCTCGAGGCGGTCGCCCCGCTCCACCGGGCGAAGGGCCTGAAGCGCCTTGTCGCGGCGACCTACCAGGCGGCGTCAGGCGCCGGCGCGCCCGGCCTCGCGGAGCTGGAGGGGCAGGTCCACGAGTACGCCGAGGGCCGTCCGCTGACGGTGAAGGCGTTCCAGCACCAGCTGATGTACAACCTCATCCCGCACATCGACAAGTTCGACGAGACCAACTGGTACACGCTCGAGGAGCTCAAGATGCGCAACGAGGCGCGGAAGATGCTGCACCTCCCGGACCTGAAGCTCAGCTGCACCTGCGTGCGCGTGCCGATCGCCCGCGCCCACTCCGAGTCGCTCAACCTCGAGTTCGAGAACGAGATCACGCCCGAGGAGGCGCGCGAGATACTGAAGGGCGCCGAGGGGGTGAAGGTCGTCGACGACCCGCTCAACGGTGGCTACCCGATGCCGCTCGACGCGACGGCGAAGTACGACGTGCTCGCCGGCCGCATCCGCCAGGACATCTCCCGCGACGACTGCCGCGGACTCGAGATGTTCGTCTCCGGCGACCAGCTCCTCAGGGGCGCCGCGCTCAACGCGGTGGAGATCGCCGAACACCTCGTCAAGCGGGGGCTGGTCTGAGCATGAAGCGCCTCCTCATCGCCTCACTTGCGCTCGTCGCGGCGCTGCCGCTCGCCGCGGGCCAGACCGCCGCGGCGGAAGCGATCAACTCCGGCGCGCGCTACGCGACCGACGCGTACCCGGGCTTCGACGAGGTGAAGGAGAGCACGCACCCGGAGAAGAAGACGCCGAAGTGGCTTTCCTGGCTGACCGGGCCGAAGATGGAGGACTCCGCCGCGCAGTTCTCCTACTGCCGCGAACTCATTGCCGAGGAGTCGTACTCCAAGGCGGCGCGCGAGCTCGACGCGCTGGTGCGCGAGTGGCCCGTCTCCCGCGAGGCGCCCGAGGCGCAGCGGCTCCTCGCCGAGACGCTGGAGACGAAGCTCAAGGACTACGAAGAGGCTTTCCGCGAATGGCGGTACCTGGTGGACTTCTACTCGGTGCAGTGCGACTACTCCGCCGCCGTCGACGCCCTCTACCGCGTCGCCTCGGTCATGCGCATCGAGGGCAAGACGATCATGTTCTTCCGCTTCAAGAACACGGCGGACGTCCGCCGCGCGCTCGAGGCGTGCGTCCTCCGGGCGCCTGGCGCGGAGTGGGCGCCGCGGGCGATGCTCGAGATCGCCTCCCTGCGCGAGGACGAGATGCGCTGGACCGAGGCGATCAAGGTCTACGAGAACCTGCGCAACCTTCACCGCGGGACGCCCGAGGCGAAGACCGCGCTGGTGCGCGAGGCCGCGGCGCGGATGATGGTGCTGGAGGAAATGGGCTACAACCGCGAGCGGGTGAGGGACACCATCGCCTTCCTGGAGCAGGCCGAGGGCGCCTGCGAGGGAGAGGACCGGGAGGCCGTCCGCGACCAGCTCGACGAGGCGCGCGCGCTCATCGACGACGACGACTTCGCCGCGGCGAAGTTCTACGACTCGCGCATCCGCACCAAGCGCAGCGCCGTCAGCGCCTACGAGACGTATCTTGCCAACCATCCCCGGGGCAGCCACGCCGACGAGGCGCGCGCGCGGCTCGAGGAGCTCAAGAAAGGGTCTGACCAATGAGGAGAGTCGTCTTGGTGGCTGCGCTTGCCGCGCTCTGCGGCTGCGGCGCGAACTACGCATGGCGGTCGCACGTCCCCGCCGACCGGCGCCTTATCTCGGTGCCGACGTTCCGGAACGAGTCCGGCCTCCAGGAGATGGGGGCGGCCGCGACGCGCCAGCTGCTGCGGGAGATTCAGCGCGAGGGGTCGTTCTCCGTCGCCTCGCCCGACGAGGCGCAGGTCGAGGTGCAGGGCGTGGTCAAGAGCGTCTCGGCCGGCTCGGTGGCCTACAACCGCCGCACGCTCCGCCGCTACACCGGCTTTACCATGTCCTGCGAGGCGCTGGTCACGGTGGTGGACAAGGCGTCCGGCCGGGTGATCTTCACGGACCGCCCGTACACTGCCGAGACCACCTTCGCATCGGGGCAGGACCTCACCACCGCCGAGCGCGACGCGTCCGGCAGGCTCGCCGACGAGCTCTCGCGGCTGGTGGTGGACGACCTGCTGAGGATCGACTGGACCGGCGACAAGGACGCCAAAGGGAAGGAGAACGCGAAATGAACGAAGTGCATGCGGTAATCGAACTCAAGATCACCCCCCAGCGCGACTGCGGCTTCGGCCGCATCGCCGAGCGCGTCTCGCGCTTCGAGGCGGTGGAGGCGTGCTTCCTCATGTCCGGCGGGTACGACCTCCTGGTGTTCGTGAAGGGCTCCAGCCTGCAGGACGTCGCCCAGTTCGTGGCGCAGGACCTCTCCACGCTCGAAGGCGTCCTCTCCACCGCAACCCACTTCATGCTCAAGACCTACAAGTCGGGCGGTATCCTCGGCAAGCTCGACGACGGCCGACTGGAGGTGTCGTGATGGCGGTCGATCTCGCTCAGAAGGCCCAGAACTTCACCAACCGCGGCCGCCAGGCGCTGGAGACCGGCAAGTACGACCTGGCGGTCGACATGCTGATGGAGGCGGTCTCCGCCGCGCCGGACGTCCTCGAGACGCGCCGGCTCCTGAGGGCCGCGCAGATCGCCAACTTCCGCAAGGGCGGCGGCAAGACCGGCCTCTTCGCCAAGATCGGCTTCGCCGCCGCGCGCGCGAAGATCCTTTCGCTCGCGAAGAAGGGCAAGGGGCCCGAGGCGATGGCCGAGGCGGAAAAGCTCCTCTGCCAGAACCCGCTCGACCCCGACAACATCGAGGCCGCGGTCAAGGCGGCCGAGGCCGCCGGCAAGACCGACCACGCGGCGATCTCCGTCGAGGCCGCCTACGAGTGCTCCAACCAGGACCCCGCGCTCCTCGAGCGCGTCGCCACCTACTACACGATGGCCAAGCGCTGGGACAAGGCGCGCGACGCCTACCAGAAGCTCTCCGCGATGAAGCCCGGCGACCAGCGCGTCCTGCAGATGCTCAAGAACGCCGAGGCGCAGGCCACGATGAGCGCCGGCTGGGAGCAGACCGCCGGCAAGAAGGGCGGCTTCCAGAACCTCATCGCCAACAAGGAGCAGGCCGCCAAGCTCGACGCCGCCAACAAGGCCGTCGTCACCGACGCCGACGCCGAGCTGCTCATCAACGAGAAGCTCCAGCAGATCGCCGCCGAGCCCAAGAACATGAACGCCCGCCGCGCGCTCGCCCGCATCTACATCCAGAACAAGCGCTACTACGAGGCGGTGGAGACCCTCGAGGCCGCCATCGCCGCCGCCGGCTCGATGGACCCCGAGCTCGACCGCATGCTCTCCCAGACCAAGGTGCAGTACTACGAGCAGCAGATCGACGCGCTGAAGGCGGAGGGTCGCGAGGACGAGGCGAACGAGCTCGAGGCAGAGAAGAACCAGTTCGTGTTCGACGACCTCGCCGCCCGCGTGGAGCGCTACCCCAACGACCTCCACCTCCGCTTCGAGCTCGGCAAGGAGTACTTCAAGTACGGCTACTACGAGGACGCCCTCACCCACCTCCAGCTCGCGCAGAAGAGCCCCAAGGACCGCCTCTGGGCGCTCTACTACCTGGCGATGTGCTTCCTCAACCAGGGCCAGACCGACATGGCCGTGATGCAGCTCGAGACCGCGCGCGACGCGCTGCCGACGATGGACGACCTCAAGAAGAAAGTCGTCTACCAGCTCGGCCTCTGCGCGGAGGCGTCCGGCGACCTCGAGAAGGCTTACCGCTACTACAAGGACGTCTACTCCACCGACGTCGGCTTCGAGGACCTCTCCGAGCGCATGCTCGCAGTCTCCCAGGCGCTGAAGGCCAAGGGCTGAAATGGCAGCCCCAAGGAGAGTCGAACTCCTCTAACGAGCATGAAAAGCTCGTGTCCTAGCCGATAGACGATGGGGCCGCGGAAAAACGGCGCGTAGTATACCAAAACCGATGTCAGACCGTCAAGCATACATAGCCTTCAACCTGACCGACCGCATCGGCCCGGCTAAGCTCGAGCGCCTGGCGGAGGCCGCCGGCGACAGCGTCGCCGCCGCCTGGGAGGCGTATCCCGAGAAGGTCTCGCGCACCGGCGGCGAGGTGGACGTCGCCGCCGAGGAGGAGCTCGCGAAGCGCTACGGCGTGAAGATCGTCACTCCCGCCGACGAAGGCTATCCCGCCCGGCTCCGCGGCGTCCCCGGCGCGCCGCTCGCGCTCTACGTGAAGGGCGACGTCGCCGCGCTCTCGAAGCCGATGGTGGCGATCGTCGGCACCCGCCGCGCCACTCCATACGGCCACGCCGTCGCCCACCGCCTCGCCGCAGACCTCGCCTCCGCCGGCTGGTGCGTCGTATCCGGCCTCGCCCTCGGCATCGACGCTGACGGCCACCGCGGCGCGCTGGACGCAAGGGGGCTGACGGTCGGCGTGATCGGCTCCGGCCTCGACCGCTTCTACCCCGAGCGCAACCGCGACCTCGCGCGAGAGATCGTGGCGAAGGGCGGCGCGGTGGCGAGCCAGTTCCCGTTCGGCCGCCCCGCCGACGAGCAGACCTTCCCGATCCGCAACCACGTCGTTGCCGCGCTCGCGCAGGGAGTCGTTGCCGTGGAGTGCCCGATGAAGTCCGGCACGCTGATCACCACCGGCATCGCCGGCGACCTTGGCCGCCCGGTGATGGCGGTGCCGGGGCAGGTCGACAGCCACATGTCCGCCGGCTGCCTCGACCTCATCCGCAACGGCGCCATCCTGGTGCGCAACGCCGACGACATCATCGAGGTGCTTTCGCCGCTTTCGCAGCGGAAGCCGGCCAAGGAGGAATCTGCCCCAGTTCGCGACCCGGAAACGCCGCCCTACACGGTGGAGGAGTCGCTCGTCATGCTGCACGTGGACGCCGTCGGGGTGTCGGTGGATGAGCTGGTCGCCAAGACCGGCCTTCCACCGCGCAAGGTGAACTCGATCGCGATGGAGCTCCGGCTCAAGGGTTTTGTCCGCTTTCTGCCCGGCAACCGCATCGCCCTGCCGCGGTGACGAATCACGAGCCACGAATCACGAAGAATATGGTATAATACACGCCAATGGTGAAGAAGATGGGCGAAACACTGCTTAAGATAGAGAACCTGAAGAAGTGCTTCGGGAAGCTGGAGGTGCTCAAGGGCATCTCCACCGAGATCCGCAAGGGCGAGGTCGTGGTGATGATCGGCCCGTCCGGCGGGGGCAAGTCCACCTTCCTCCGCTGCATGAACCTCCTCGAGCAGCCGACCGAGGGCTCGATCATCTTCGACGGCATCGACATCGTCCGCGCCGACGAGAAGACCAAGAACCGCGTCCGCTCCGAGATGGGCATGGTTTTCCAGCACTTCAACCTCTTCCCGCACCTCACCATCCTCGACAACATCACCCTTGCGCCGCGGCTCGTCCGTCGCTTGCCTCGGGAACAGGCCGAGAAGAAGGCGATGGAGCTCCTCGAGGTCGTCGGTCTCGCCGAGAAGGCCAAGGCGTACCCGCAGCAGCTTTCCGGCGGCCAGAAGCAGCGCGTCGCCATTGTGCGCTCGCTCGCGATGGAGCCGAAGGTGATGCTCTTCGACGAACCAACTTCCGCGCTTGACCCGGAGATGGTAGGCGAGGTGCTCGACGTCATGAAGGACCTGGCCAGGAACGGCATGACGATGGTCGTCGTTACCCACGAGATGCGCTTCGCGCGCGACGTTGCGAGCCGCGTCCTCTTCCTCGAGGGTGGGCGCATCGCCAACGAGGGAACGCCGGCGGAGATCTTCGGCCAGGAGCACCAAGGGCGCCTCGGCGAGTTCCTCGGCAAGGTGCGCGGCGAGCTCAAGGCCATCTTGGCAGACGACGTCGTCACCGAGGACGAGGTCGAGCACCTCAAGCAGATTATCAAGGAGATGCCACAATAGTGGACTGATTTCCCTACAAACCCACCAAAGGAGAAAACAACACATGAAAAAATCGATGATCGCGCTCGGCGCAGCGGCCGCCGTAGCCGTCGCATTCACGGCGTATGCCGACGAGGCCCCCGCTCCGAAAGAGGCTGCCAAGCCCGAGGCGGCGCAGGCCGAGCAGGCTGAACTGGAGAAGGAAGAGTCTCCGCTCTTCGAGTTCGCGCTGCAGCTCGACATCAAGTCCGCCTACGTCTCCCACAACCGCATCTTCTCCGACGCGCCTGTCGCGCAGTACGACATCTGGGGGCAGATTAACCTCCCGGAGAACTTCGGCTGGATCGGGGTCGACGTCTGGGCCAGCCAGGAGCTCCACAAGAAGCACAGCTCGGTCGACTACGGCAACGGCGGCAAGCGGCTCGGCGGCATCGGCGAGTTCGACTACGAGATCGTCTACGGCAACTCCATCGGGCCGGTGAACCTCACCGCATCCCACCTCTGGTACACCTACCCGCGCTGCGGCTGGACGTCGCAGAACTTCTGGACCCTCGGCGCCGAATACGACAACGAGATCGTCGTCCCGAGCGTCAAGTTCTACTGGGAGTACTGCCATGGCAACAAGCCGGGCGCCGCGTTCATGATCGACTTCGCGCTCTCCCGCAGCTTCCAGCTCACCGAGGAGCTTTCGCTCAAGCTCACCTCCAAGACGACGCTCTACACCTCCGAGTACACGAGGTACATCTCCGACGGGGAGCTTGACCGCGCCGCGTTCGGCGGCTGGGACAACGGCGTCGCCCTGAGCTATGCGATCACCGACAACCTCACGATCGGCGGGCACCTCAACTTCCTCTACAAGCTCGACCACAGCGTCCGCCACTGCCCCGGATGGGACTCCTATTCGGTCGGAGGCGACCACAGCACGCACGCCGGGCTGCTCTACGGCGGGGTTTCGGTCTGCTTCGCGTTCTGAGGTCCTGTCCCGCAAACGGGGGAAACGACATGAGGAACATCCTGATCGCGGCCGCCGCGCTGGCGGTCCTCGCCGGCTGCTCGCAGCGCTCGACCTTCACCGACGGCAGGTTCGTGGTCGGCTTCGACGCCGACTTCCCGCCCTACGGCTTCAAGGAGGGCTCGGAGTACAAGGGCTTCGACCTTGACCTCGCCCGCGCGGTGTGCGCCGCGAAGGGATGGGAGTTCGTCGCCAACCCAATCAACTGGGACGCCAAGGACATGGAGCTCAACTCCGGTGCCATCGACTGCATCTGGAACGGCTTCACGATCCAGGGCCGCGAGAAGGCGTATACCTGGTCCTCGCCCTACGTGGACAACTCCCAGGTTGTGCTGGTCAAGGCCGGCTCGCCGATCAAGACCCTCGCCGACCTCGCCGGGAAGATCGTCGGCGTCCAGACCGACACCCCGGTGATGAAGGCGCTCTCCAAGGGCGGCGACCACGAGAAGCTCGGCGCCACCTTCGCGAAGCTGATCGTCGAGCCGAACTACAACCAGGCCGTCAACGAGCTCGCCGCCGGCGCGGTCGACGCGGTGGCGATGGACGTCGGCGTCGCGAAGCGCAAGATGTCCGACCTGCCCGGCAAGTTCGAGCTGCTCGGCGAAATCGTGATGACCGAGACCTACGGCATCGGCTTCAAGCTCGGCAACGAGGAGCTGCGCGACCAGGTGGAGGCGGAGCTCAGGAAGCTGTTTGCCGACGGCACCGCGGCGAAGATCGCCGAGCAGTACGGCATCGAGAAGTCGGCGCTGATCCTCAAGTAGGATGTCGTACTCCGGCATGGTCGTTGATCTCCTCTCGGGACTTGCGGTCTCGGTGGAGATCTTCGTCCTTACGCTCGCGGTGGCGCTGCCACTCGGGCTGGTGGTGGCGCTCGGGAGGATGTCGAAGAACCCGGTCGTGTCCGGGTTCTTCCGCCTCTACATCTCGGTGGTGCGCGGAACCCCGCTGATGCTGCAGATCATCTTCGTCTACTTCGCGCCCTACTTCATGTTCGGGATGCCGCTCGCGAGCTATCCGCGGCTCCTCGCCACGGTGATCGCCTTTGGTCTGAACTACGGTGCCTACTTCGCCGAGATCTACCGCGGCGGCATCCTCTCGATCGACCCCGGCCAGCGCGAGGCCGCCGCGGCGCTCGGGTTCCCGCGCACGACCACCTTCATGCGCATCATCCTGCCGCAGGTGGTGAAGCGCGTCATACCGGCGGTCGGCAACGAGGTGATCACGCTCGTCAAGGACACCTCGCTGGCCTTCACCATCGCCGTCACCGAGATGTTCACCATCGCCCGCCAGCTCTCGAGCTCCAACACCACGATGGCCCCGCTCGTCGCCGCCGGCGTCTTCTACTACATCTTCAACTTCGCCGTCGCCTGGGCGATGGAGCGGATCGAAAAGCGGCTTTCGTATTACGATTAGGAAAACTTGCATGAAAAGGGAACTGGGTTCGCTCGCCGGGCACCGCGCCTTTCTGGGGCTGCCGCCGAAGAAGGGGCCGGTCGCGCCGTTTCCGTGCAGCCCGGCGAAGGTGTTCGCCGCGCAGGTCGCGGGGCTTAGGCGCCGGCTTCGGGCGATCCGCTGCCGCGATGTCGTCATCGGCGTCTCCGGCGGACTCGACTCCGCGCTCGCGCTCCTCGTCTGCCGCGAGGCGTTCGCGCGTCTCCGCCTCGACCCGAAGCGCATCCACGCGATCACCATGCCCGGCTTCGGCACCACGCGGCGGACGCGCGGCAACGCGCTCGCGCTCGCGGAGGGCCTCGGTGTCGCGACCGAGACGATTCCGATCGGCGGCATCGTGCGCCGCCACCTGAAGGAGATCGGCCATGACGGCAAGACGCCTGACGCCGCATACGAGAACGCGCAGGCGCGGATGCGCACGATGGTGCTGATGGACCGCGCCAACATGGTCGGCGGCATCGTTGTCGGCACCGGCGACCTGAGCGAGATCGCAATCGGCTGGTGCACCTACAACGGCGACCACATGTCCATGTTCGGCGTCAACTCCGGCGTCCCCAAGACCGTGGTGCGCAGGGTGTGCTCCTGGTGGGCGGAGCGTCATCCCGGCGCGGCGGCCGCGGCAATCGAGGACATCGTGGCGACGCCGGTCTCGCCCGAGCTCGTGAAGGGACAGGTCACGGAGCGGACCATCGGGCCCTACGACCTCCACGACTTCTTCCTCTGGAACTTCATCGTCAACGAGATGGGGCCGAAGCGGCTCGCCGACGCGGCGAAGAATTTCTTCCGGGGACGCTTCGCCGACGCGGAGATCAAGGCGACCCTCGCGATCTTCCTGCGCCGCTTCTTCACCCAGGCCTTCAAGCGCAACTGCGCGCCGGACGGAGTCAAGGTGTTCTCCTTCGACCTCTCGCCGCACGGCTGGTGGATTCCCTCCGACCTCGGCGTCGTCAAGCTCCATGGGTAGGGTGCTCGTCATCGGACGCGGCCGCAGCGGCGAGGCGGCGGCGGCGCTCGCGTCGGCTGGCGGCGGCGAGGTGGAGTTCGCCGACGGCGTCGACTTCGCGGTGGCGAGCCCCGGCGTGCGCGTCATGAGCGAGCTCGAGTTCGGCTGCCGCGAGCTGAAGAAGCGCGGCTGGCGACTCCTCGCAGTCACCGGCTCGAAGGGCAAGTCGAGCGTCGTCAAGGCCGTCGCCGACGCGATCAACCTCGCCGGCGGATTCGCCGTCCCCTGCGGCAACTACGGCCGGCCGGTGAGCGACGTCGTGTGCGAGAAGCGCGTCGGTTGGGCGGTCGTCGAGGTGTCGTCCTTCATGCTCGAGACGACTTCGCTGCCCGCCGACTTCTTCGAGGCGGCGGCGATCCTCAACTTGCAGGAGGACCACCTCGACCGCCACGGCGACGCGGCGACCTACCATGCGCTCAAGCGCCGGCTTTGGACGATGGCGAAGCTCCGCATCGGGCTCGACGAGTCGTGCGTCGAGGACCCCGCGCTCCTCGCCGGATCATACTTCGACAACCGCGTCCTGCGCGCGAACGGACTCGCCGCCGCGGCGCTGATGCGCGTCGCCGGGCTCGGCGACGAGGAGATCGCGCGCGCGTTCGCCGCGTTCGAGCCGCTGCCCCACCGGATGGCGAAAGTGGCCGAGATCGACGGCGTCGAGTACATCGACGACTCCAAGGCGACTTCGCTCGCGGCGCTCTCCGCAGGCGTCGAAATGGCCGCCAAAGCCGCATCTGGCGGGCGTTTGGTGCGTCTTCTGGCCGGCGGACTCGCCAAAGGCGACGACCCGAAAATTTCACTACCCATCTTGACAAGGTGGGTCAAAAAAGTGTATCTTATCGGTCAAAGCGCGGAAAGTCTCTTTTCCGCCTGGTCCAAAGACGTGGACTGCGAGGTCTGCGGCACCCTGGGGAAGGCGGTCGAGAGGGCGATGCGCGAGGCGGCGAACGGCGAGAAGGTGCTGCTTTCCCCGGGAGCCGCGAGTTTCGACCAGTTTAAAAACTTCGAGGAACGCGGAGAGGTCTTCGCGCAACTCGTCAAAGGACAAGGAAAAGACAAAACATGAACAAGCTCGCAGTGGTACTCTCGGTCGCGGTCGTCGCGACGCTCTCTGGTTGCAAGGATCCGGACTTCAAGCGCCCCGGCGCTTCGAACCAGTCGGATGTGCACATGGCAGACACGCAGCCGGCGCCGCCGCCAGCCGACACCGGCGTGAATAAGCCGGAGGTCAAGGACTCTCCCGCGCCGACGCCGACGGTCATCGCCACGAAGGGCTGCCTCTGCGCGCCCGGCACCATCCATGCCGAGCCGTGCAAGTGCGGCGCGGCTGACTGTGCGTGCACCGTCGCCACCAAGCCCGCCAAGCTGCCCGCGTCCGAGCAGGAGTACTCGATCTACGTCGTCCAGAACGGCGACTACCTTGCGAAGATCTCCAAGAAGTGCAACGTCACCATCGCCGCGATCAAGAGCGCCAACAACCTCAAGAGCGACACTATCCGCATCGGCCAGAAGCTGAAGATCCCCGGTAAGCTGCCCGAGTCCATGACCACCGCGGCCGAGGCGCCCAAGGCCGCCGCGAAGAAGTCCTACACGCCCTACACCGGCGCGACCAAGGAGTACGTCGTCAAGAACGGCGATACCCTCGGCGCGATCGCCTACGGCAACGGCATCAACATCCGCCAGCTCAAGGAGCTCAACGGCCTGAGCAGCGACGTGCTGCGCATCGGCCAGAAGCTCAAGATCCCGGCTGACGGCAAGCCCGCCGCCAAGGCCGACAAGGCCGAGGCCCCGAAGGCCGACGCTACTGCGAAGAAGGAAGAGATCCCGGTCGAGGCTCCGAAGACCGATGACGCGAAGAAGGACGAGAATGCCGAGGCTCAGCCCGCCGCCGCCGAGGACGCCGCGAAGAAGGACGCCGCGCCCGACTTCACCACCTATGTGGTGCAGGAGGGCGACGACATGACGTCGATCACTATCCGCTACGGTGTCTCCGCCGCCGAGATCCGCGACCTCAACAACCTCCCCGACGACGCCCAGCTCAAGCCCGGGCAGGTCATCAAGCTGCCGGCTGAAGCCCAGCAGTAAGCCGCTGTGCGCAAGTCTGCGCTTTGCGCATTCGGCCTGGTCGTCGCGGTCCTCGTGGCGCTGGGTTTTGTCGTCCTGTCGAGCGCCAGCGAGGTCAACGGCGTCAGGCTGCACGGCGACGCCTATTATTTCATGAAGCGCCAGTTCGCCTACCTTGGGGTGGGCGTGGTGCTTGCGGCGGTGGTGGCGGCGGTCGACTACCGGCGCTGGCGCGACACCCCGGCGCTTGCATGGATGTTCTACGCGATCGTGCTGGTGCTGCTCGTCGCGGTGTTTCCGCCGATCGGGCGCAAGATCAACGGCTCCTACCGCTGGATCTCGCTCGGTCCGGTCAACCTGCAGCCAAGCGAGTTCGCGAAGCTCGCGGTGGTCATCGTAGTCTCGGTCTGGCTTGACCGGGCCGCCTGGCGGGTGGAGCTCTTCCGCCGCGGGGCGCTCGTGCCCGCGTTGCTCATCGGGTTCCTGGCGCTCCCGGTGATGGCCGAGCCGGACTTCGGCTCGACGATGGTGATCGGATTCTCCGGCTTCCTGGTGATGTTCGTCGCGGGGACGCGCCTCCTGCACCTCGCGCCGTTCGCCGTCGTCGGCATCTGCGCGTTCGTCTACAAGGTGGCCACCAACGCCAACCGCATGGCGCGCATCGCGGCGTTCTTCGGCGTGAAGATCGACGTCGGCGCCCAGGTGATGGACGAGGCCGCGAGGCGCGCGGCCTACCAGGCCAACCAGGCGCTGGTGGCGATGATGAACGGCGGCGTCTGGGGCGTGGGGCTTACCCAGTCAATGCAGAAGCAGAAATACCTCCCCGAGAACCACACCGACTTCATCTTCGCCATCGGCGCGGAGGAGCTGGGGATAATCTTCTCGGTCGGCACGCTTCTCCTCTTCATCGCGTTCTTCCTCCTCTCGGTCTACATCGCCCGCTCCGCATCCGACCGCTTCGGGCGCTTCCTCGCGCTCGGAATGGCCTTCATCATCTTCTTCCAGGCGATCTTCAACATCGGCGTCGTCTGCGAGGCTCTGCCCACCAAGGGCATGGCGCTGCCGTTCTTCAGCTACGGCGGCACGAACATGCTCGCGTCCTTCTTCGCAGTGGGGACGATCCTCTCGGTGGGCATCCACTCCTACCGCGACCGCAAGCGCGAGAAGCTCCGCAAGATGCTGGCGAGGTGATGCGGTGGCGGAGGAGTCGAAATACCCGCACTTCACCGTGACCTCGCTCACCGCGGCGGTCAAGGGCGCGCTCGAGCGCGGCTGGTCACGCATCATCGTCGAGGGCGAGATCAGCGGCTGGCGCCCGGCCGCCTCCGGCCACCGCTACTTCACGCTCAAGGACGCGGAAGCTCAGATCTCGGCGGTGATGTTCTCCTCCGCCTTCCAGCGCTGCGCGGTGCGCGACGAGCTCAAGGACGGCGCCAAGGTCGCGCTCTACTGCAGCCTCACCGTCTACCCGCCGCGCGGCAACTACCAGCTCAACGTCCACAGCGCGCGCCTCGCCGGCGTCGGAGAGCTGATGCAGCGCTACCTCGCGCTCAAGGCGAAGCTCGAGCAGGAAGGGCTCTTCGACCCCGCGAAGAAGCGCCCGCTCCCGTTCCTGCCGCGCCGCATCGGGCTCGTCACCAGCGAGGCCGGCGCGGTGGTGCACGACATGTGCACCGTCCTCACGCGGCGCTTCCCCGCGCTGGAGATCAGGCTCTTCCCCTGCCTCGTGCAGGGCGCGGACGCGCCGCCGCGGATCGTCGCCGGCCTCGAGTACTTCAACTCCTGCCCGGACTGGCGGGCGGACCTCGTCATCGTCGCGCGCGGCGGCGGCAGCTTCGAGGACCTCTTCTGCTTCAACGACGAGTCGCTCGTCCGCGCCGTCGCCGCCTCCAAGATCCCGGTCGTCAGCGCCGTCGGCCACGAGACCGACTTCACCCTCTGCGACTTCGCCGCCGACAAGCGCGCCGGCACCCCGTCGATCGCCGCCGAAATCGCCGTGCCGGTGATGGCCGAGCTGCTCGACCGCGTCTCCGCCCTCAACGCCAAGCTCGCCCACGCCCTGCAGGGCCGCGGCGACGTCACCGCGCAGCGCCTCGACCACCTCGGCGACTCGCTCGCCGCCGCGCTGGCCGCCGCGCTCGCGAAGGCCGAGCGCCGGCTCGAGCGCGCCATGCCGCGGCTCGACGCGGCGAAGTCGCTCGCCCTGCAGTCCGCCGCCGCGCGGCTCGAGAAGGCCCAGGCGAAGCTCGAGGCGTATTCGCCCTACGGCGTGCTCGAGCGCGGCTACGCAATCGTCGCCGGGCCGGACGGCTCGGCGGTGCGCGACGCCTCGGCGCTGAAGCGGGGCGACGAAATCAGGACCCGCTTCGCCCGCGGCGAAGCCGTCTCGGTCGTGTCCGCGACCGCGAAAGGAGAGAAATGAACCCAACCCGCACTGTCCGCCCGCTCGCCTGCGCGCTTGCGCTCGCCGCGGCGCTCGGCGCCTCCGCCGCCGAGTCGCTCTCGTTCCACGGCGTCACCGACCGCGACCCGCTCTCCTACGCCTGCGGCGAGGAGATGGTTTTCACGGTCACGCTCGTCGACCGCAGCGCCAAGAACGCGCCGGTCCCGGGCCGCCGCGTCGCCTGGACGCTCGAAGGCGACGACGGCAGCCGCCGCGCCGGCGAAGCGTCCTCCGACTCGCCGCTCGTCGTCAAGGCGAAGCTCGACGCGCCCGGCTTCGTCCACCTCGTCGTCCGCGCCGTCGACGAAGACGGCCGGCAGGTGCCGGGCTCGGGCGTCTTCGACTCCAGCGCCGCCGCGGACGCGGAGCGCATCCCGGCGAAGCCGGCGCCGGACGACTTCAACGCGTTCTGGGACCTCGAGCTCGCGCGGCTCAAGTCCGTGCCGATGAATCCCGTGCTCACCCCGGTCGCGTCCAAGGACACCAACGTCGTCGTCAACGCCTTCTCGGTCAACCTCATCCCCTCGCTCGGACCGGCCACGGGACTGATCGCGTGGCCGCGCGCGGCGGCGGCGAAGTCGCTGCCGATCCGCGTCGACGTGCCCGGCTACGGCTACGGCCGCGAACGCATCGACGAGAAGTCGGTGCTGCGCGACGGCGGCGCGATCCGCCTCCGCATCACCCGCTACGGCGAGGACCCGCTCGCCGACGGCGCCTACCACGAGAACCTCTGGACCAACGTGATGCAGGGCTACTGCTGGCGCAACACCGGCGCGAAGACCGCCAACGAGCCGTTCCTCATGCTGCTGCGCGACGTCCGGGCGGTCGCCTTCGCCAAGACCATGGAGCAGTGGGACGGACGCACGCTCACCGTCGGCGGCGGCTCGATGGGCGGCTACCGCTCGATCGCGCTCGCCGCGCTGGATCCGGACGTCTCGCGCTGCTCGCCCGACTTCGCCTGGATGTGCGACCTCGCCGGCCACCCCGTCCTCGGCAGGGTCGGCGGCTGGTTCCCGCTCTGGACGCCGGAGCTCGCCTACGTGGACGGCGTCAACCTCGCGATGCGCGTCACCTGCCCCGTCGACGTCAACTTCGGCCTCGCCGACTACGTCTGCCCGCCCTCCGGACAGATGATCCTCTACCGCAACCTCCGCGGACCGGTGAAGTTGCGCTATTCCCAGTGCGTCGGCCACGGCTGCGGCTACGGCGTGAACGAGCCTTCGTGGACGCGGCGGCGCGGCGCCCGCACCGACGAGGCCGCGGGACTCGACCAGTGGGGCGGCCAGCTGCGGGGACCGCAGCTTGCGGCGACCGGGCGCTTCCGCGTCGAGCGCCGCGGCGAATCGTGGTGGATCGTCGACCCCGACGGCCGCCTCTTCCGCGACCTCGCCTCGTCCGCCCGTCCCGGCCCCGCCGCGCCGGCGCGTCCCACCCCGTTCATCGCCTATGTTAACGCCGAGTCGCGTCCGCTCGGCAAGGCGCCGCGCGCGATGCGCGACCCGTTCGACCCGGCCTTCGGGCAGTGCGTCACCTGGGACTTCGCCGGACGCCGTCCGCTGCCGCACAGCCCCTGGTGCCTCGGGCTCGTGGTCGACCGCGACGTCGACTTCGGCGCAACCCACGCCGAGCTCGCGCGTCGAGCGCTCGCCGCGCCGGCCGACCAGCCCGCCCGGCGCGCGCTCCTGAAGCGGCTTGCCGCGGACGGACTCAAGTATGACGCGGCGAAGGGTCCCGACCAGCTTTCTGAGCAGGAGCTCTGCGGGCTCACCGACTATCTGCTCGGCGAGTACTTCGCTCGCACACGCAAGGCCGTGAAGGACGTCGCCGGCGAGGCGCTCTACCTCGGCTGCCGCTTCGCCGCGCCGCCGCCGAAGTGGGTGGCCGCCGCGGCGAAGGGCAGGGTGGACATCCTCTGCGGAGACGGCGTCGCCGGCTGGGACGCGATGCCCGAGGGACTGCCCGCCGGCGAAGCCGACCTCCTGCGCTGGCCGTCGGAGGAGGACTTCGACCTCGTGGTCTACGGGAGCAGCCCCGCGGCGCTTTCCGCCGCGGTGCAGGCGAAACGCATGGGGCTCAGGGCGGTGGTCGTCTCCCCCGAGACGCGCATCGGCGGACTCACCACCGGCGGCCTCGGCCAGACCGACATCGGCAACAAGTCCGCTTTCGGCGGCATCGCCCTCGAGTTCTACCGCGATGTCGCGAAGTGGTACTCCGATCCATCGCACTGGAAGTGGCAGAAGTCCGAGGATTATTTCCCCGACGGACAGTGCGCCGGCTCCAAGTCCGGCGGCTCGATGTGGACGTTCGAGCCATCCGCGGCGCTTGCGATCCTCGAGGGCTGGGAGAAACGCGACGGCCTCGACATCCGCCGCGGAGAGCGGCTTGACCGCGAAAGGGGAGTGGAGAAGCGCGGCGCGAGCATCGTCGCCGTCACCACGCTCTCCGGCCGCACCTACCGCGGCAGGATGTTCGTCGACGCCACCTACGAAGGCGACCTCATGGCCGCCGCGGGCGTGAAGTACGCCGTCGGGCGCGAGGCGAACTCCGTCTACGGCGAGACGCTGAACGGCGTTGCGACGGACGCCTGCGGCTCGCGGCACCACAACTTCCACGCCGGCGTCTCGCCGTATGTCGTCGAGGGCGACCGGAGCTCGGGACTGCTTCCAGGGGTGGAGCCGTACAACGCCGCGGAAAAGCCGGGCGACGGCGATGGGCGCATGCAGGCGTACTGCTTCCGGATGTGCCTTACCGACGTCCCCGAGAACCGCATCCCGTTCAAGCGGCCGGCAGGCTACGACGAGCGCATGTACGAACTGCTCTTCCGCGAGTACGCGGCCATGGAGAAGAACCCGGACGAGAAGGTCCCCGGCTGCCTGAACGGCAGGGACTTCGTGCCGCTCATCATGTCGCGCATGCCCGACGGCAAGACCGACTCCAACAACCGTACCGCCTTTTCGAGCGACTTCATCGGCATGAACCACGAGTGGCCGGAGGCGTCGTACGCGCGGCGCGAGGAGATCTTCAAGGCGCATCTCGACTACCAGCGCGGGCTCATGTGGACGCTTGCCAATCATAAGCGGATTCCAAAGCGCGTGAGGGAGTATTTCTCCAGGTGGGGAACGTGCCGCGACGAGTTCAACGACGGCCCCGGCGACGGCTGGCAGAGCCAGCTCTACGTCCGCGAGGGCCGGCGCATGGTGGGCGAGACGGTGATGACGGAGAGCCACTGCCGCGGCGAGAAGACGGTTTCCCGCCCCGTGGCGATGGCCGCCTACACGATGGACTCCCACCACGTGCGCCGCGTCGAGACGGCGGACGGCTTCGTGCGCAACGAGGGCAACTTCGAGGACATGCGCGGTGCAGGGCTTAATGGCAGGATGTCGCCGTACGGAATCGACTACGGCGCAATCGTCCCCAAGCGCGGCGAATGCACGAACCTGCTCGTCCCCGTGAGCCTTTCGGCGAGCCATGTGGCGTTCGGGTCGATCCGCATGGAGCCGGTCTTCTTCGCGCTCGGCCAGGCCGCCGGCACCGCCGCGGCGGTCGCGGTCGAGAAGGGCGTCGCGGTGCAAGACGTCCCCTACTCGGATCTCCGCCGCCGCCTCGTCGCCGACGGCCAGGTTCTTCCCTGACCCGCGAACCACGAACCACGAACCGCGAACCACGAACCGCGAACCGCGAACCACGAACCACGAATATGGTATAATACGCATCATGAAAAGAATTATCTCCCTGGCCGCAATGGCCCTTGCTCTCGCCGCGTCGGCGGAGACGGTCGTCAACATCTCCGGCGTCGGCGCCCAGAAGTTCACGGTGTCGATCCAGGTCGCCAACGGCGCGTACTCGAAGTGCCTGGCGAAGAACCTCGAGATCTCGGGGCTCTTCACCGTCCGCAGCGACGGCACGATCAAGGTGAGCGGGGCGTCCGGAGCGATGAAGGCCGAGGGCCGCGGCAAGGTGGTCTCGTCAGCCGAGGCGTTCTCCGACGACAAGTCCGCCCGCATGGCCGCGCGCCGCTTCGCCGACGCGATGTGCGAGGCATTCGGCAACCAGAAGGGCTTTGCGCTCGACCGTGTGCTCTTCCTCAACCGCGGCAAGTCCGCCGGCCGCGGCCAGGTGCGGCCGAGCGAGATGTGCGTCAGCTACCCCGACGGCTACGACGTGAAGCAGCTCACCGGCGACGGGCGGATGACGATCTTCCAGCGCTGGAAGGACCGCGACAAGGTGATGTACATCAGCGACCTCAAGGGCTCGCCGCAGGTGTGGGAGCTCGACACCTCCACCGGCACGCGCCGCCAGAAGTGGAGCCTCAAGGGCTCGCCGGACGGCATCGCGGTGTCGCCTGACGGCACCAAGGTCGCGGCGATCCTCACCGTGCACGGCAACCCCGAGCTCTACGTCATCTCCGGCGACCGCTTCGTCCGGCTCACCAACACCCCGCTCGCGAGCGAGGGCCAGCCGGCGTGGAGCCCGGACGGCAAGAAGATCGCCTACGTCTCCAACGAGGCCCGCAACCCGCAGATCTTCGTCGTCGACGTCGCGACGAAGGCGAAGCGCCGGCTGACCTCCAAGGGACGCGAGAACGTCGACCCCGACTGGGGCCCCGACGGCCGCATCGCCTACATCACCAAGCGCGGCGGCGCGCAGGTCGCAGTGATGAGCCCCGCCGAGGGCGACGCGACGGCGGGGCTCGTCACCCCCGAAGGCAACTGGGAGCATCCGTCCTGGTCGCGCGACATGCGCCACCTCGTCGCCAGCCGCGACAAGGCGTTGTTCATAATCGACACGCTCAAGGACGGCGACAAGCCCCGTCAGATCTTCGGCGCGAGCGGCAACTTCATCTCGCCGGTGTGGCAGCGCTGAGGGCGTGGCGATGAAGATCGACGTTTCCTATGTTGCCGAGCTCGCGCGGCTGGAGCTCACCGAGGAGGAGAAGGCGACTTTCCAGCCGCAGCTCGAGAGCATCGTCGAGTACGTGGACAAGATCTCGTCCGTCGACGTCGAGGGCGTCCCCCCGATGATGCACGGGCGCGAGCTCGTGAACGTCTTCCGCGAGGACGTGGTCGGGGAGTCTCTCCCCGCCGAGACCGCGCTCGCCAACGCGCCGGCGCGCACCGGCGACGAGTTCCTGCTCCCCAAGATTGTCGAGGGAGCCGAAAGCTGATCTAAACCCAAGGAGGAATGCGATGTCCTGGTTCGTCCCCAAGACCGAGAAGCCCGCAATCCCGCCGGAGAAGGCGGTCTGGGCAGTGTGCCCGAAGTGCAAGAGCCACTTCGGTAAGGCCGCCTGGAAGAAGGCCGGCGGCATCTGCCCCAAGTGCAACTACCACGGCCGGCTGCCGGTGCGCGCGCGCATCGCGCTCGTCGCCGACGAAGGCTCGTTCAGCGAGGTGTTCCGCGAGGTGAGCTACTCCGACCACCTCGAGTTCCGCGACGCGTCCGGCTCCTACCGCGACAAGGTCGAGGCCGCGATCGCGAAGAGCGGCGAGAAGGAGTCGGTGGTAATGGGCATCTGCCGCATCGACGGCCACCCCGCGATGCTCGGGGTGATGGACTTCGCGTTCATGGGCGGGTCGCTCGGCACCGGCACCGGCGAGCGCATCGCCCGCGCCTGCGAGCGCGCCGTCGCGGAGCGACTGCCGCTCGTTCTCTTCTGCGCCTCCGGCGGCGCGCGGATGCAGGAGGGCATCCTCTCGCTCATGCAGATGGCCAAGACCTCCGCCGCGATCGCGAAGCTCAAGGAGGCGGGGCTCCCCTACATCTCGGTGCTCACCGACCCCACCACCGGCGGCGTCTCCGCCTCGTTCGCGATGCTCGGCGACATCAACATAACCGAGCCCCGGGCGCTCATCGGCTTCGCCGGGCGCAGGGTGATCGAGAACACCATCCACCAGAAGCTGCCGGACGACTTCCAGAGCGCGGAGTACCTGGAGAAGCACGGCTTCATCGACAAGATCGTCGAGCGCAAGGAGATGAAGGGCTTCATCGCCAAGATGCTCGGCTACTGGGGATTCTAGTTAGGAGATCTCACCATGGCTAAGAGTGCAATGGACTGCGTGAAGCTCGCGCGCGACCCGAAGCGGCCGCACCTCAAGGACTTCATCGCGCGCATCTGCTCCGACTTCACGGAGCTCCACGGCGACCGGCTCGTCAACGACGACCGCGCCCTCGTGGGCGGCTTCGCCACGATCGGCGGCGTCAAGTGCCTCGTCCTCGGCCACAACAAGGGCGCGACGGTCGAGGAGAACATGGAGGCCAACTTCGGCATGGCCAACCCCGACGGCTACCGCAAGGCGATGCGGCTCGCGAAGCTCGCCGAGAAGTTCCACCTGCCCGTCGTCACCTTCGTGGACACCCCGGGCGCCTATCCCGGCCGCGAGGCCGAGGAGCGCGGCCAGGCCGAGGCGATCGCGAAGTCACTCGAGTTCTTCGCTCGTCTCCGCACTCCGGTGGTTGTCGTCGTCACCGGCGAAGGCGGCTCCGGCGGCGCGCTCGCGATTGCCGTCGGCGACCGCGTGCTGATGCTCGAGAACGCCGTCTACTCGGTGATCTCTCCCGAGGGCTGCGCCGGCATCCTCTGGCGCGACGGCTCCAAGGCCCCGGAGGCCGCGAAGGCGCTCAAGATCACCGCCCGCGACCTCAAGCGGCTCAAGGCGATCGACGAGATCGTGCCCGAGCCCGCTGGCGGCGCCCAGACGAACCACGCCGCCGCGGCGGCAAACGTGAAGAAGGCCGTGCTCAAGGCGCTCAAGGAGCTGGCGAAGGTCCCCGTCGACCAGCTGGTCGAGGAGCGCTATTCGAAGCTTCGCGCCCTGGGCAACTTCTACGCCTGAGCGATCCGCTCGCGCATCCGCATTTCGCGGCAGTTTCCGCGGCGGATTTGGTATAATACACGGTATGAATATCAAGAGACGCGAATTCATCCGGGCCGGCGGGATGCTGGCGATCGTCGGCGCGGGTAGCCGCGCAGTCGCGGCCGAGGGCGCCGCGGAAGAGAAGGGGACAGTCCCCGCCGCCGATGGCGCCGCGCCGGCGAAGCTCATCATCTCGCCGCCGGTGCTGCAGAACGCCGCCGAGACTTCGATGGGGGTCGGCTTCGCCGTCTCCGCGATGGCGAACGGATACGTGAAGATCTCGTCGTCGCCGGACATGAAGGACGCGCGGCTCGTCAAGTGCGGCGGCTACCGGGTGACGGGGATGGACGACAAGTTCATCCTGGTGCGGCTTACCGGACTCGAGCCCGCGAAGACATACTACTACACCATCGGCGCCGACCGCATCGACTACCAGCACGGCTACTCGATGAAGATCGTCGGCAGCGAGGAGAACCCGCGCGTCTACTCTTTCCGCACGCTGGGCGCCGCGGCGCCTTCGAGCTTCTGCGTCGTCAACGACACCCACTGCCGGCCGGAGGCGTTCGGTCCGGCGGTGGACAAGATTGCGGAGCTCGCGCCGAGCTGCGTGGTCTGGGACGGCGACGCCTGCAACTCGCACGAGACCTTCGAGTCGCTGCTGCCGGTGTTCTACACGCCGGAGATCAGCCGGGTCGACTACGCCGCGTGCCAGCCGTACCTGTTCGTCCCCGGCAACCACGACTACCGCGGGCTAGCCGCGCGGCACCTCGAGAGGGCGATGATGTTCCGCGAGATGGAAGAGCGTCCGCCGCGGTTCTGGGACCTCGGGCGCAACTTCGCGGTGCGCTGCGGCGACATCGCGCTCATCGGGCTCGACACCGGCGAGGACAAGCTCGACTCGCGTCCGTCGCAGGCGGGGCTCTTCAACTTCGCTCCCTACCGGGTGGCGCAGCGCGACTGGCTCGCCGAGGTGCTGGAGCGGCCGGACGTCAAGTCCGCGCCGTTCGTGGTGGCGTTCTGCCACATTCCGCTCCATGACGACAACCCGCACTCCAATCCCGGCGACATCGAGGGGAACGGCGACGGCAAGTACTGGCACGACTTCGCGCTCTGGCAGCGCACCTGCCGCAACCTCTGGGGTCCGCTCTTCGCGAAGCACGGGGTGCAGGCAGTCATCTGCGCCCACCAGCACCGCTACCGCTACGACGCGCCGACGGAGGACCGTCCCTGGGCGCATTTCGTGGGCGGAGGGCCGATCTTTGGACCTCAGAAGAAGTCCGACGGCACAGTGACAGAGGACCCTAGCCGCTTTCCGACGGTGATCGAGGGCAAGGTGGAGGACGGCAAGCTGCGGATAACCGCGCACGACCTCTACCACCGCACCGTCGCCGGCTCCTACCTCTTCCCGCCTCGCACCCACCCATAACCCCCCGCGGCAGTTTGAACGAGCCACGAGCCACGAACCACGAGCTTGAAGTACCCCCTTGACATACATACCGGAAAGTATGTATAATACGCGCCAAATATGTCGAAGAAGACCAAAGAGGAGGCGGAGAAGACCCGGCGGCGCATTCTTGCGAGCGCCCTGGCGCTGTTTTCCAGCCGCGGCTACGACCGCACCACCTTCAACGACATCGCCGCGCGGCTGAAGCTGACGAAGGGCGCGATCTACTGGCACTTCGAGTCGAAGGAGGCCGTGCTGATCGAGCTGGTAAGGCTGGCACTCGAGAAGTTCCGCCGGCAGATCGAGAGCGTGATGCCGGAAGGGGAGCTGTCCTTCCCGCTGGTGGCGGATATGATGGTGAAGAACGCGGCGATCGTCGTGGGCGACCCGAAGGCGGCGGCGTTCTTCCGGCTGATGAAGTGCCAGATCCGCTGGGAGAAGAAGTCCATGTCCGAGGTGCGGGCGGACCTCCTGAACAACGCGGCGTTCGGTCCCAAGGAGGCGTTCCGCGAGGCAATCGCCAACGACGTGCGCCGCGGCAGGGTGCGCGAGGGGGTGGACGCCGAGCAGATCTCGACCGTGGCGGTGGCGCTGTGGGACGGTCTCGTGCAGATGCGGCTCGAGCATTTCCTCGGCTGCGACCTCGAGGATGCGCTGAGGAATTCCTACGAGGCGATCTGGCTCGACATTTCAGGCAAGAGAATCGCAATTGAAAACAAGCAGGAGGAAAAATCCAAATGAACGAGAACAATGGTTCGGCGATCGGTTCGACGATCGGGGCGCTGGTGCTCGCGGCGGTTTGCGCGGCGGGCGGCTGGATCGGCTGCGGCATGTGGATGCGCGCGGCGAAGGCGAAGGCGGGCAACCCCGCGATGAAGGCGATGGCGGCCGGAGGCGCGGTCACCGTGGCGGTGACCAACGCGGAGATGCGCGCCTACAACCTCCCCGAGCGGTTCGTCGCGCACGCCGAGGCGGTGCAGGAGGTCGACCTGTTGCCGCAGATCGACGGCTACGTGAAGGAGATCAAGTTCAAGGAAGGCGACGTCGTCAAGGCCGGGCAGACGCTGTATGTCATCGACGACGAGCGCTACCTGGCGGTGGCGAACCAGCGCAAGGCCGACCTTGCCGCGGCGGAGGCGGAGGCGCGGCGCGCGGTGCGCTACTACGAGCGCATGCAGAAGGCGGACGAGCGCGGCATCACCCAGCTCGAGCGCGACAACGCCGAGGCCGCCGCTGAGAAGGCGAAGGCCTCGGTGCTGCAGGCGAAGGCGAACCTGGTGGTGGCCGAGTACGACCTCAATAAGACCACCGTCGTCGCGCCCATCTCGGGCCAGATCGGCAAGTCGTCCGCGCACGTGGGCGACTACGTGGCGCCGTCGAAGGGCGCGCTCGCGAAGATCGTGCAGATCGACCCGATCCGCGTCTCGTTCCCGCTCACCGACCGCGCCTACATCGCCTGGCGCCAGGAGCAGCGCTCCGGCTCGGCCAAGCAGTTCCGCATGCGGCTCATCCTGCCGGACGGCAGCGACTACGACCGCGAGGGCGCGTGGGACTTCGACGACAACCAGATGTCGCGCGAGACGGCGTCGATCATGATGCGGCTCAAGTTCCCGAACCCGGAGCGGCTGCTCATCCCGAACAGCTACGTGACGCTCCTCACCGACTTCCAGGACCCGCCGAAGTTCCCGTCGGTGCCGCAGCAGGCGCTCATCGACCTGCCCGGCGGCAACCAGGGCGTGTGGGTGCTGAAGGACGACATGACGGTGGAGCAGCGTCCGGTGGAGACGAAGGAGGCGTTCGCGGGCTGGACGCCGGTCGTGAACGGCCTCGAGGCCGGCGAACGCGTCGTCATCTCCGGCGTCGCCAAGCTCGGCCCGGGAGTGAAGGTGTCGGTCGTCCAGCCCACGTCAAACGACGACATCAACGCCAACCACAAGTCGCCGATCGAGGAGTGAGGAGGAGGATATGACAATGACGAGCAGACGTGATTTCGCGCGCGGGGCCGTAGGGCTCTTCGGCTGGGGGATGTTCGCCGGCGGCCTTGGCGGCTGCCGCGTGCTTTCTGACTGGGGCGGTCCGCGGCTTACCGTCGGCATTCTGAGCGACATCCACATCCGGCTCGCCCGCAAGGACGGCCGGGACGAGTTCGAGGGCTCGGACCGGTTCCGCATGGCGCTTGAATGGTTCCGCGACCAGGGTGTCGACTGCGTCACGGTCAGCGGCGACATGGCGGACCGCGGCTTTGTGGAGGAGCTTGAGGAGGTGGGACGGGTCTGGCGTTCGGTGTTCCCGGGCGACAGGGCGCCGGACGGAAGGCGCGTCGAGCGTCTTTTCGTCTACGGCAATCACGACTGGGAGGGGTTCAGGTACGGCAACGGAGGGGAAAAGGTCCTGGGCAAGGACTATGCCTCGCACACGATCCGCACCGATCTCGCGGCCGCGTGGAAGAAGGCGTTCGGCGAGGAGTATTCGCCGGTCTGGCGCAAGGAGGTCAGGGGCTATACGTTCGTCGGGGCGCACTGGATTGCAGACAAGTGCAGGGAGTTTGATGAAACCGGCGTGCCGCAGGCGCCGGAATGGTTCAGGGAGAACGGACGGACGATCGACCCCTCGAAGCCGTTCTTCTACCTCCAGCACCCGCCGCCAAAGGATACCTGCCACGGCCCGTGGCTCTGGGGCCACGACGACGGCCGAATCACCGAGACGCTCTCGCGCTTTCCCAATGCAATCGCCATAACCGGTCATTCCCACGCGTCGCTCACGCGCGAGCAGGCGATCTGGCAGGGGGCGTTCACCGCCATCGACGCGAGCTCGCTCAGCTACACCGGGCTTGAATACGGCGATCTCAGACCGCATTGGCGCGAGAACGACAACAACAACGGCGCCGAGGCAGCGGAGAATGCGAGGAAGATCATGCGCAGGATGCCAACCTGGGACGGGCATCAGGGAATGGTCGCGCGGGTGTACGGCGACCGCATCGTCTTCGAGCGCCGCGACTTCGAAAGCGGTGACCGGCTTGGCGACGACTGGATCATGCCGCTTCCGGTTGCCGAACCGCCGCCGTTCGCGTTCGAGCCGCGCGCGGCGGCAAGCGTCGCCCCGCAGTTCCCCGCCGGCGCCGCGCTCGCAGTCCGCATGACCACGGGCACGAACCGCGGCGGCGGGAGCGTGAAGTCCGAGAAGCGCCGCGTCCTCGAAGTGACGATTCCCGCGGCGAACCGCGCGGGCGCCGGAAGGGTGTTCGACTACGCCCTCGAGATCTCGGGGACTGACGGCGGAACGGACCGGAAGTTCGTGCTCGCCGCCGGCTTCCACCGGTCCGCCGGCAGCAAGGAGGCCGCCGAGCCGACGGTCTTCCAGATCGACGCCGATCTGCTCAGCTCGAAGGGCGACTACAAGATCAAGGTCGTGCCGCGCAACTGCTTTGGCGTCGCCGGCGCCGCGATCGGCTGCTGACCTAACAAGGAGAGATATAATGAAACTGTCGTTAAGACCCGCGATTGAGGCGCTCAAGCCGTTCTCACGCATCTTCGTGGAGCGTCCGCGATTCGCGATGGTGATCGCGATCGTCCTTTCCATGGCCGGAGGCATGGCCATCTTCCAGCTGCCGGTCTCGCAGTTCCCGCGCATCACCCCGCCGTCGATCCAGGTGAACTACACCTATCCCGGCGCAAACGCGAAGGAGGTGCTGAACACCGTCGCCATGCCGATCGAGGACGAGGTGAACGGCGTCGACGACATGATCTACATGACCGGATCGTGCGGCGACGACGGCTCCTACTCGCTCACCGTCACCTTCGAGGTCGAGTCCGACCGCGACATGGACATGGTGAAGGTGCAGAACCGCGTCGCCCAGGCCGAGGCGAAGCTGCCGAGCGAGGTGAAGCAGCTCGGCGGGCGCATCCGTGCGCAGTCCGAGGACCACCTCGGCTTCATCGCGGTCAGGTCCCCGAAGGGCACCATGTCTCGACTGCAGATTTCCGACTACATCTACGCGAACATCCAGCCGGTCCTGCTGCGAGTCCCCGGCGTGGGCGACGCGACGGTGTACGGCCCGAAGCTCTCGATGCGCGTCTGGCTCGACCCCGCGCGCATGGCGGCGCAGGGGATAAACACCGAGGAGGTGATCGCCGCCGTCTCGAAGCAGAACGTGCAGGCATCGCTCGGCTCGGTCGGCGCCGCGCCTACCGGTCCTCACGCGGCGCTTACGCTCTCGCTGCTCGCGAAGGGGCGCCTGATGTCGCCGAAGGAGTTCGACGAGATCGTCGTCCGCCGCGACGCGAACGGCGGCGTGGTGAGACTCAAGGACATCGCCCGCACCGAGATCGGCGAGCAGAACTACATGTTCACCGGCCAGCTCAACGGCGGCAACGCCGTCTGCATCGCGCTCCAGCAGAAGCCGGGCGCGAACGCGATCGCCACGATGAGGCAGATCCGCAGCGCGATGGCAACGCTCAAGGAGTCGTTTCCTGACGATCTCGAGTGGGTCATCCCCTACGACGCCACGGAATACGTGTCGAGCTGCGTCAGGGAGATCGTGCTCACGCTCGGCATCACGTTCTTGCTGGTGGTGATCGTCTGCTACCTCTTCCTCCAGGACTGGCGCGCCACGCTGATACCGTGCCTCACGATCCCCGTGTCGCTCTCGTCGACCTTCATCCTGATGGCGGTGCTCGGCTACTCGATCAACATCCTCACTCTGTTTGGTCTCGTGCTCGCGATCGGCGTGGTGGTGGACGACTGCATCGTGGTGGTGGAGCGCGTCCAGTTCCTGATCGAGACGCGCGGCCTCAACGCGAAGGAGGCGACGATCCAGGCGATGAGCGACGTGACGAGCGCCGTCATCGCGACCACGCTTGTTCTCCTCGGCATCTTCGTGCCGGTCGGCTTCATGAGCGGCATCACCGGGCGCATCTACCAGCAGTTCTCGGTCACGCTCTCCGCGGCGGTCTGCTTCTCGACGCTGTGCGCGCTCACGCTCGCGCCGGCGCTATGCTCGCTGCTCCTCCACGAGTCGCGTCCGTACAAGCACGGTCCGCTCGCCTGGTTCAACTGGGCGGTGAACTCCTTCAAGGGCATCTTCGTGAAGCTGGCGAAGTGGCTCGCCTCGCGCATCTTCCTCGCGTTCATGCTCCTCGCGCTCGCCGTCCTCTTGACGGTCCAGATGTTCACCACTTCCCAGACCTCCTTCCTGCCGGACGAGGACCAGTGCGTCGTGTTCGCCTCGATGGACATGCCCGAGGGCTCGACGCGCGACCGCACCCGCGACGTGTCGCTCCGCGCAGTGCAGCGGCTGCTGCAGATAGAGGAGGTCAAGAGCGTCCTCACCATCACCGGCTTCTCGATGATCGGCGGCCGCGGCGAGAACCAGGCGATGGTGGTCGTCGACCTCAAGGACTGGAGCGAGCGCAAGCGCGCCAACCAGTCCGCCGCCGCGATGGTCCAGCGCATCACCCAGGCGCTGGCCGAGATCCCCGAGCCGAGCTGGAAGGTGTTCATGCCGCCGGCGATCCCCGGCGTCGGCCTCGCCAACGGCATCACCGTCCACATCCAGGACAAGGGCACGGCCGACCCGATCCGCGTCGACGAGGTCAAGAACAAGCTGCTCCGCTCGCTCAACGACAAGCGCCGCTTCCCCGGCATCCTCGCCGCGTTCGCCGGCTACAACGCGGTGACGCCGCACCTGAGGTTCAACCTCGACCGCGTCAAGGCCGAGATGTACAAGGTGCCGGTGGCCACGGTCTACTCGACCCTGCAGAACTACCTCGGCTCCAGGTACGTGAACGACGTGAACCTCGGCACCCAGGTCAACCGCGTGACCGTCCAGGCCGACTGGGACGGACGCGCGACGCCCGAGGCGGTGTCGCGGCTCTACGTGCGCGGCGAGAACGGCGCGATGGTGCAGATCGGCTCGCTCGGCGACATCACCCGCGAGCTCGGCCCGCGCACGGTCTACACCCGCGACAAGTACGTGATGTGCGGCATCAACGTGATGCCCATGCCCGGCGTCGCCACCGGCGAGCTGATGAACGAAATCCGCAGGCTCTTCAAGGAGGAGCTTCCCGCCGACTTCGGCTACGACTGGGCGGCGCTTTCCTTCCAGGAGGCGAGGAACGAGGGCGGCGCCGCGCCGCTCATCCTTCTCGCGGTGCTGTTCGGATACCTCTTCCTCGTCGCGCAGTACGAGAGCTGGACGATTCCGCTTCCGGTGATGCTCTCCATCTTCGTCGCCGTCCTGGGCGCGCTCTGCGGGCTCAGGTGGTTCGGCGCCTTCATGACCGGGTCGCCGTATCCGCTCTCCATCTACGCGCAGCTCGGCATCGTCCTGCTCGTGGGCCTCGCCTCGAAGAACGCGATCCTGATCGTGGAGTTCGCGAAGGACAAGCGCGAGAACGAGGGCTTCTCGATCGTCGACGCCGCGGGCGCCGCGGCGGGCGAGCGCCTGAGGGCGCTCCTCATGACCGCGCTCACGACGCTCCTCGGCACCCTGCCGATGATGCTCGCCACCGGCGCGGGCGCGGCGAGCCGCAACCACCTCGGCACCACCGAGTTCTTCGGTATGCTTTTCTCCGTCGTTTTTGGTATACTACTCGTACCCGGCCTCTATGCGCTCTTCCAGACCTGGCGCGAGAGGATCAAGCGGATGTTCGCGTTCATCTCGGCGCAGGCGCGCAGGCGGCGCAGGCTGAGGGACGGCGCGACCGGGGAAACGGCGATGTAAAGCGAAAAATGAAAGGACACTTGATGAAGTCGATGAAGATGGCGGCGGCGGCCGCGGCGGCGGCCGCGTTCGCCGGCTGCACCCAGTACATCCCCTCGGTGGGCCCGTCCTACGAGGAGCCGGAGGTGACGGCGGAGTCGCATCCGCTCCCCGACGCCGGCTACCCGACGACGAACGTGGCCGCCGACTGCTCGTACGTGCCGGCCGCGACCAACGAGGACCCGCGCGTCGAGATCTCGCGCGAGGCGGTGGCGCACTGGTGGGAGCACTTCAACGACCCGGTCCTGGAGGAGCTGGTCCTCGGCGCGGCCACCAACAACCTCTCGTTCCAGACCGCCAAGAAGCGCCTCGAGCAGGCCAACTACGAGCTGCTCGGCTCCTACGCGGCGTTCCTGCCCCAGTTCGACGTCAACGGCTCCTGGACGCTCGCGCGCTACGGCGCGAACGTGCCGGCGGGCGGCGGCGAGGCGGTAGGCTACAAGACGACGAGCGTTGCGCTCGACGGCCAGTGGGAGATCGACGTCTTCGGCGGCAGCCGCCGCCAGACCGAGGCCAACATCGCGCTTGCCGAGGCTGCGAGCTGGTCGGTGGCGGACGCCTGGGTGGAGCTCACCACCCAGATCGGCGAGCAGTACGTAAACCTGCGCACCACCCAGGAGCGCATCGCGGTGGCGCGCACCAACCTCGTCCTCCAGACCGAGACGTATGACATCCTGAAGTCCCGCTTCGACTCCGGCATCGGCGACGAGCTCGCCGTCAACCAGTGCGCCTACATCGTCGAGCAGACGCGCGCGCGCATTCCGCAGCTGCTCGCCGTCGAGGAGAAGCTCAAGAACGCGATCGCGGTGCTGGCGGGCGTGGTGCCGGGCGCGCTCGACGCGGCGCTCGCGCCGCCGAGGGAGCGCCGTGACTGGATGCTCGCGCCGCAGAAGGTGTCGGACCTGCCGCTCGACATGATGCGCGCCCGGCCCGACGTCAAGGGGTGCGAGCGCAAGCTCGCGGCCATGACGGCGTATGTCGGCGTCGCCAAGGCGCAGTGGTTCCCCAAGCTCTACATCAACGGCACGGTCGGCTTCTCCAAGCGCAACAGCGTCAAGCTCTTCGACCGCGAGTCGCTGTTCTCCACCATCGGCCCGGCCGTGAGCTGGCCGATCTTCCAGGGCGGCGCGATCTACGCCAACGTGAAGGCGGCGGAGGCGAAGATGGACCAGGCCGCGCTCGACTACGCGCTCGCCGTCGAGCAGGCGTTCGCCGACGTGCGCGACGCGTACTCCGCCTACACCCAGGAGTACCACCGCCTGCAGGCGCTGACTGCCGCGGTGAAGGCGGCGTCGGACGCGGTGGCGATCTCGAAGGACCTGTACCAGAACGGGCTCAAGGACTTCAACAACGTCCTCGACGCGCAGCGCTCGCGCCTGCAGCTCGAGGAGGAGCTGGTGGAGTCGCGCGGCGAGATCACCGTGACCCTGATCAGGCTCTACAAGGCGCTGGGAGGCGGCCTCGCGGCCGACTGACGACATGCCGCGCAAGATAGTCCTCGTCGTGTCCCTCGCCGCCGGCGTCGTCGCCGCGGTCGTCACCAACATCGCCTTCTCGGCCAAGGAGGCCGAGGTGGCCAGGGCCAAGCGCGCGATCAACGAGCGCTACGGCACCATCGACGCGGTGGTGTTCTACGCCGACGTTCCGGCGGGGACCGTGCTTTCCGAGGACGACCTCGGCAAGTTGAGGCTGCCGGCGCTGGGGCTGCGCGGCCAGGCGGTGGAGAATTCGGCCTACCGCGACGTGCTCGGCCGCAAGCTCCTTGCCGCGCACAAGCGGGGCGAGGTGCTGTTCTGGTCCGACGTGGAGGGCGGCGACCCGTCCGCGAAGGGGATTTCCGCCGACATCAAGAAGAACATGCGCGCGGTCTCGGTGAACTGCTCCGGCGCGGCGAGCGTCTCGGGGATGGTCAGGCCCAACGACCACGTTGACGTCATCGGCACCTTCGACTTCGACGGCGCGGCGGGCCGGCGCGACTTCGTTACCTGCACCATGCTCCAGAACGTGCTCGTCCTCGCGACCGGCTCCGAGACCGCCAAGGGGCGCGACCGCACCGCCGGCCTCCGCCAGCAGTACTCGACCGTCACGCTCGAGGTGACGCCGCGCGAGGCCGAGATGCTCGCCTTCGCCGAGCAGCTCAAGGGCAGGATCGTCCTTTCGCTCCGCAACCGCGGCGACACCTCCTACGAGAAGGAGCTCCCCAAGGTCGACTTCGAGAAGATCCGCTCCGAGATCGAGGAGCTCAACCTCAAGCGCCAGTCCCAGCGGCTGGCGGTGCGCTGAAGGGGCGTGCGGCGATGCACCTGACGACGATCGTCAACGGCGTCAAGGAGACGCGCGAGCTGGAGGACGGCTCCTACCTCGTCGGCCGCGCCGAGGCCTGCCGCATCCGGCTGCCGTTCCCGGACGTCTCCGAACGCCACGCGATCCTGACGATCAACGGCGCGTCCGCGGTGATCGAGGACCTCAACAGCGCCAACGGCACCTTCGTGAACGGCGCCGCGGTCGAGGGCCCCGTGAAGCTCGACGACGGAATGGTGGTCCAGATCGGCACCACCCTGATGCGCGTCAGCGGCGACGAGCCGCCGCCGGAGCCGGAGGCAGAGGAGGCGCCGCGCGCCGAGCCGAAGGCAAACGGCGGCGACGACGACGAGGCGCCCGGCGAGTCGGCCGACCCGATGCGCGAGATCCGCCGCAGCGCGCAGGAGCAGATCCACCGCGAGCTCCTCAAGCGCCTCGACATGAAGCGGCTCACCGTCGAGGGCGTCGACCGCGAGGGGCTGGAGCAGACCGCGCGCGAGAAGATCCGCGACATCGTGGACGAAGTGGTGTCGAAGGGGAGGCTCCCCGAAGGCATCGACCCGGTGCGGCTCGAGGACGACGTCTTCAACGAGGCGATGCGGCTCGGTCCGCTCGAGGAGCTGCTGGCCGACGACTCCGTGGCCGAGATCATGGTCAACGGACCTTCGCGGGTGTACGTCGAGCGCCACGGCCGGCTGGAGCTCTCCGACTGCCAGTTCTCCGACGACGCGAGCGTCCTCTCGGTGATCGAGCGCATCGTCGCCCCGCTCGGACGGCGCATCGACGAGTCGCAGCCCTATGTGGACGCGCGCCTCGCCGACGGCAGCCGCGTCAACGCGATCATCGCCCCGCTCGCGCTCTCCGGCCCCACGATCACCATCCGCAAGTTCTCGCGCAAGGCGTTTACGGCGGAGGACTTCATCCGCTTCGGCACCTGGACCGAGCAGGCGGCCGAGTTCATGCGCCTCTGCGTGCGCTTGAGGAAGAACATCATCGTCGCGGGCGGCACCGGCTCCGGCAAGACGACGCTCCTCAACCTGCTCTCCGGCTTCATCCCGCGCACCGAGCGCATCGTGACCGTCGAGGACGCGGCGGAGCTGCGGCTCCAGCAGCCGCACGTGGTGCGGCTCGAGGCGCGTCCGCCGAACATCGAGGGCAAGGGCGCGGTGACGATCCGCGACCTGGTGAAGAACTGCCTCCGCATGCGCCCCGACCGCATCATCGTGGGCGAGTGCCGCGGCGGCGAGGCGCTGGACATGCTCCAGGCGATGAACACCGGCCACGACGGCTCGCTCACCACCGTCCACGCCAATTCGCCGCGGGACGTCGTCTCGCGCCTTGAGACGATGGTGCTGATGAGCGGCATGGACCTGCCGTCGCGCGCCATTCGCGAGCAGATCGCGAGCGCCGTCGACATCATCATCCACGAGTCGCGCATGTCCGACGGCTCGCGCAAGGTGGACGCGATCACCGAGGTGACCGGGCTCGAGGGCACGCAGATCGTGATGCAGGACCTCTTCACCTTCGTCCAGAGCGGAGTCGGCGCCGACGGCAAGGTGATCGGCGAGTTCAAGTCCACGGGGGCGGTGCCGACCTGGATCGACCAGGCGCGGAGCCGCGGCATCGACGTCGACATGTCGATGTTCGCAGGCGAATAGGGGGCGCGAAGGGGATGTCCGCCGACCTCATGCACGCCGTCGCCACGCTGCTCGCCGCCGCGGCCGCCGCCGGCGTCGCCTGGTACTTCGCCGCGGGGGTGAAGATCAAGGCCGGCTGGCAGAACGGCACCAGCCCGCTCGCGCGCTGGCTCGACGCGCGCCGCCGCGCCGCCTTCAACGCCCAGCTCCCGGAGGCGCTGGCGACGATGTCCAACGCGCTCCGCGCCGGCTTCTCGATCTCGCAGGCGTTCGACTCCGTGGTCGAGCAGGGCGAGGCGCCGATGAGCGAGGAGTTCGCCATCCTCCGGCAGCAGCTCCAGGTCGGGATGAGCTTCGAGGACGCGCTGGAGTCGCTCTCGCAGCGCGTCGGGTCCGACGACCTCACCCTCGTCACCACCTCCATCCTCATCTCGCGCCGCACCGGCGGCAACGTGACCGAGATCTTCGACCGCATCTCCGACACCATCCGCGGCAGAATGCGCATCGAGCGCAAGATCCGCTCGCTCACCGCCCAGGGCAGGCTGCAGGGAGCCATCGTCTCGCTGATGCCGGTCCTGCTCGGCGGCGCGATGCTCGCGATCAAGCCGAAGATGATGATTCCCTTCCTCTGCAGCGCGACCGGCGCCGTCTCGGTGCTGGTGATGTTCGCCCTCATCGCCATCGGCTGGGCGATGATCCGGAGAATTATCCGCATCGACGTCTGAATTTTTTGGTATAATCCGCGTCAATGAACAACGACTTCCTCGTATTCGACCACGTGACCAAGCGCTTCGGCGCGATGACTGCTGTGAACGACGTCTCGCTCACGGTCAGCAAGGGCGAGTTCTTTTCGCTCCTGGGGCCGTCCGGCTGCGGCAAGACGACGCTCCTGAGGATGCTCGGCGGATTCGAGCGGCCAGACTCCGGCCGCATCTACCTCGAGGGTCGCGACATCACCGACCTGCCCCCGAACCAGCGCCGCGTCCACACGGTCTTCCAGAACTACGCGCTCTTCCCCACCATGACGGTGTGGGACAACATCGCGTTCTCGCTCAAGCTCGCGAAGAAGCCGAAGGCGGAGATCGAGTCGAGCGTGGACGGCATCCTGGAGATGATCCAGCTCTCCGACCAGGCGTGGAAGTACCCGAACCAGCTCTCCGGCGGCCAGAAGCAGCGCGTCGCCATCGCCCGCGCGCTTGTCGACCGCCCGCAGGTGCTGCTCCTCGACGAGCCGCTTGCCGCGCTCGACCTGAAGCTCAGGCAGCACATGCTCATCGAGCTTGACGCGATCCACGACCAGGTCGGCATCACCTTCCTCTACGTCACCCACGACCAGGGCGAGGCGATGTCGCTCTCCGACCGCATCGCCGTCATCAACCGCGGCCAGGTGGAGCAGCTCGACGGCCCCGCCAAGATCTACGAGGCACCGGCGAGCCGCTTCGTCGCCTCGTTCATCGGCGACACCAACTTCTTCTCCGGCGAGATCGCCGCGGTCGAGGGCGACTACTGCCTGCTCGACGTCGACGGCTTTCCGCAGATCAAGGCATACAACGACAAGCAGCTCAAGGTCGGCCAGCGGGTGGACCTCTCGGTGCGCCCCGAGAAGATCCGCGTCACCATGTCGCCGCCGCCGCCGGAGAAGGGCGCGTCGATCAACGTCTTCCCCGCGAAGGTGCGCGACATCGTCTACCAGGGCGTCTACACCAAGTTCTGGGTCACCGCCGGCGAGCTCCGTATCCAGTCGCTCAAGCCCCATTCGCGCTTTCTGCTCGACCAGGAGACCATCACCTGGAACGACGACGTGTTCGTGTGGTGGCATCCGGACGACGGCTACATGGTGGAATCGAGGCCGTGAACAACCCTCTGCGCTCGAAAAGGACCGAATGGGTCGTCACGCTGCCGGGGTTCCTCTGGCTGGCGCTCTTCTTCGCCGTGCCGGCGCTCATCGTGCTGGCGTTCACCTTCCACGGCCACGACGCCTCGGGCGGCGTCGGCGAGTGGTCGCTCTCCACCTGGCGCGAGCTCGTGGACCCCGACTACCCGGCGATCGTCTGGAACACGATCAGGATCTCGTTCGAGGTCACGGTCTGGTCGATCGTCCTCGCGGTCCCGTCAGCCTACGCGATCGCGCGGATGAACTCGCGCTGGCGCGCGGTGGTGGCCGGCTCGATCATGCTGCCGTTCTGGACCAGCTTCGTGGTGAGGGTCTTCGCCTGGAAGACGATGCTCCATCCCGACGGCTGGCTGCAGGCGTGCTACTGCGCGTGGCTTAGGACGCGCGAATGGCTCTTCAGCTGGCTGCCCGCGGCGGTCCAGAAGCTGCTTGTCGCAATCGGCGCGGCGTCGTCCGAGCCGTTCTCGGAGACCACCTCGACCATCCTCGACTCCGAGGCGGCGGTGGTGCTCGTCTCCGTCTACTCCTTCCTGCCGTTCGCGATCATGCCCATCTACACCGCGGCGGAGAAGTTCGACTTCTCGCTGATGGAGGCGGCGCGCGACCTTGGCGCCAAGAACTTCTACGCCTTCCGCAAGATTTTCCTCCCCGGCGTCCGGCAGGGCGTCGTCTCGGCGGTGCTGATGGTGTTCATCCCGGCGATCGGCTCCTACGTCATCCCGCAGATGCTCGGCGGCACCAACTGCGTCTTGATCGGCAACAAGATCTTCATGCGCGCGATCCAGAACCGCAATATCCCGCACGCCTCGGCGCTCGCCGCGCTGATGGCGGTGTCGGTGCTGGTGCCGCTCGGGATGGCGCTGTGGTGGAAGAAGCGCCAGGACGCGCGCGGCCGCCGCCGCATCCAGGAGCAGTCGGCGCGCATGGGCGCGGAAGGGGGGCGCGCGTCATGAAGCGGTCGATGTTCTCGGTGGCGGTGCTCGCCGCGGTGCTCGCCTTCCTCTACGTGCCGATCGTGCTCGTCGTCGTCTACGGCTTCATCCCCAACGGCATCTCGATGTCGTTCTTCGACGCGCACGGCCGCTTCATCGGCTTCACCTGCAAGTGGTACGCCCAGATCTTCTCCGGCGACTACTCGGTGAAGGCGCTGATGCAGAGCTTCTGGCTGTCGCTCACCGTCGCCGGGCTGTCCACCCTCGTCTCCTGCGTGATCGGCACCACCTCGGCGCTCGCCCTCCACCGCTGGCGCGATCGGCTCCAGACCATCCACCACGCGCTCGTCTACACCCCGCTCGTCATGCCCGACATCCTCATCGGCATCTCGCTACTGATGCTCTTCGTGGCGGTCAAGGTGGAGTGCGGGTTCTGGACCATCCTCATCGCCCACGTCACGTTCTGCGTCTCCTACGTGGCGATGACCGTGCTCGCTCGGCTCCAGGACTTCGACGACCGCATCACCGAGGCCGCCTACGACCTCGGCGCCGGGCCGTGGTACGCGTTCTTCCACGTGGAGCTCCCCATCCTGCTCCCGGGCATCGTCGCCGGCGGGCTCCTCGCGTTCACGCTCTCGATCGACGACGTCGTCATCACCTCGTTCGTCAACGGCGCCGGCACCAACACCTTCCCGACCTACGTCTCGTCGATGACCAAGCACTCGCGCAACCTGCCGAGCGTGTTCGCGCTCTCGACGCTGATGCTCATCTTCACCTGCGTCCTCGTGGGCGCCTCCAAGCTCATCACCAGCCGCAGCCACGCCACGGCCAAGAAGGGATAACCGGTCGTCATGGCGGAGAGAAGGCAGAGCGAGGAACTGAACCGGTCGACGGCGTTCGACAACCGGCTGCGCCCCTCCGACTTCGACGGCTTCGTCGGCCAGTCGAAGGTCCGCGACCGCCTGATGCTCGCGGTGAAGGCGGCGAAGGACCGCGGCGAGACGCTCGACCACGTGCTCTTCTCCGGCCCGCCCGGCCTCGGCAAGACGACCCTCTCCTACATCCTCGGCGAGGCGATGGGGGTGAACGTGAAGACCACCTCCGGCCCGGTCCTCACCAAGCCCGGCGACCTTGCCGGACTCCTCACCTCGCTCGAGCCGGGCGAAATCGTCTTCATCGACGAGATCCACCGCATGTCCAAGACGGTGGAGGAATATCTCTATTCGGCGATGGAGGACTTCTCCATCGACATCCTGCTCGACCAGGGACCCAACGCGCGCTCGGTGCGGCTCGACCTGCCGCGCTTCACCCTCGTCGGCGCCACCACCCGCATCGGCCTCATCGCCGCCCCGCTCCGCGCCCGCTTCGGCCTCGTCAACCGCCTTTCCTACTACGAGCCGGAGGAGCTCGCCGAGATCGTCCGCCGCTCCGCCGCCAAGCTCGGGGTAGACATCGACGCGGACGGTGCCGCGGAGATCGCCCGCCGCAGCCGCGGCACCCCCAGGATCGCCAACAACCTCCTGCGCCGCGTGCGCGACTACGCCCAGGTCAAGGCCGGCAACTTCATCACCGGACAGGTCGCCTCCGACTCGCTCGCGCTGCTCGAGATCGACCCGCACGGGCTGGACGAGATGGACCGCAAGGTGCTCGAGACGGTGTGCGTGAAGTTCGGTGGCGGACCGGTGGGGCTCTCCACCATTGCCGTCTCGGTCGGCGAGGAGCCGGACACCATCGAAGAGGCGTACGAGCCGTTCCTGATCATGGAAGGGTATCTGGAGCGGACGCCCAAGGGACGCGTCGCCACCGACCTCGCCTTCTCAACCCTCGGCCTTCGCCGCGGGAATGGACAGGGGCAGCTGTTCTGACGGGAGGGGCTGTGAAGACTGCATTGGCGATGCTGGCGCTGTCGATTCCGGCGAGTCCTTTGGTGAACGAGGACGTGCTCGAGCCTTCGGTGGAGAACGAAGTCGAGCACGCGCTTGCCGTCGCGCCGTCGAACTCGGTCGCGCTCGCCGAGGCAGCGCTCGCCGCGCCGGAGTACTCGCCGCCGCTCGCGGCGCTCGGGGTCACGGGCTCGGTCACGCGCACCGCGCTCGCGGTGAAGCTGGTTTCGGAGCAGCGCGCCGACGGGCGCTGGCTCGCGGGGACGAACGACGTCACGGCCGCGGCGGCCGGGGCGCTCATCTGGTGTCTGCGCTGAGATGACGTTCCTCGCCCTGGCAGTCCTGGTCGTCCTCTCCGCGTTCTTCTCGAGCGCGGAGACGGTGCTCTTCTCGCTCACCGGCTCGCAGCGCGCGCGCATCCGCGCGCGCAGCCCGAAGGCGGACGCGCGCATCGCCCGCTGTCTGGCCGACAAGGCGGTGCTCTTCTCGACCCTGCTCGTCGGCAACACCTTCGTCAACTTCGCCATCGCCACCATCGGCTACCGGCTCTTCGCGGGCTGGATTCCCGGCGGCGGCTGGCTGGCGGTGCCGGCGATGACCGTCTTTCTGCTCGTCTTCGGCGAAATCACCCCAAAGCGCCTGGCGCTCAAGTTCACCGAGGAGATCGCCCCCGCCTACGCGCGCCTGCTCTGGTTCTGGCGCTCGATCCTCTTCCCGTTCAACGCGGCGCTGAGGGCGTCCTCGCGCGCCTTCGCCCCAGCGCTCGCGCGCGAGCGCCGCGCGCTCTCCGACGCGGAGCTCGTCTCGGTGATGGAGTCCGCCGCCGAGCGCGGCGAGGTCTCGGAGCGCGACGCCGAGATGGTGGAGGGTGTGCTCAGGCTTTCGGAGCTCTGCGCCAACGACGAGATGATTCCCCGCGTCGACATCGAGGGCTACGACACCGACCGCCCCGAGGCCGAGCGCGCCGCCGCGCTCAAGTCCGCCCGCCACCGCCACCTGCCCGTCTACCGGCGCACGCCTGACGCGGTCGAGGGCGTGATCGCCCGCGACACCGGCGAGATCGAGGACGCGCTCTTCGTGCCCGAGACGGTGACGCTCGACGACCTGCTCGTCACTTTCGCCAAGAGCCGCAAGCCGCTCGCGGTGGTGCTCGACGAATACGGCGGCACCGCGGGCATCATCACGCCGGACGACATCCTCGAGGTGATCTTCGGCCCCGGCGTCTTCGCCCGCCCCGACCAGGAGCCGCAGATCGTGAAGAAGGGGCCGAACGTCTGGGAGATCGACGCGCGCGCCTCGCTGGACGAGGTCAACCGCGAGCTCGGCCTTGAGCTGGAGGCGGAGGACGCCGACCGCATCTCTGGCTGGGTGCAGTTCCACGCCGAGCGCCTGCCGCACGTTGGACAGGAGATCGAGGCGGACGGCTGCCGCGCGACCGTCGTCCGCCGCCGCCGCCGCCGGGTGGAGGCGGTGCGGCTGGAGGTCCTCTCGCGTCCCGAGGCCGACACCGACGAGGAGATCATCGCCGATACCGACGAGGAGGCCGCGCGCACCGAGGAGGAGGACGAGGAATGATCGAGATCCTTCTTTTCCTGGCGGCCGTCGCCGCGCTCGCCGGCGCCGCGTTCTGCGCGGGCGCGGAGACCGGGTTCCTTTCGGTGAGCCGCGAGCGCGTGCTGCATCTCTCGCGCGAGGGCGGCGTCAAGGCGGCCAAGGTGCAGAAGGCGCTTGCGGACATGGCGCGCACCACCACCACGCTGCTCATCGGCAACAACCTCGCCTCGGTGGGCTACTCCTCGGCGTTTGCCGCGCTTTCGGCGCGGATCTCGGGCTCGAACGCCACCGCGAGCGCGATCCTCGGCTTCGCGGGCGCGTTCATGCTCCTCTACTGCGCCGAGTTCATGCCCAAGCTGCTCTTCGCCGCGCGCCCCTTGAGGCGCATCCTCGCCGTCGCCGGCGCCTACGAGACGCTTGCCGCCGCGCTGAAGCCGGCCGTGTCGCTCGCGATGCGCTTCACCGACCTCTTCATGCCGCGCCGCGACGAGAAGTACAAGCTCACCTCGGCCGACCTCCTGAGGATCCTCCAGGACCGCAAGGACGGCGTGTGCCTCACCGACTTCGAGTCCGCGCTCATCACCCGCATCTTCGTCCTCCGCGCGAAGGGCCGCCCGATTACCCGCGAGGCCGTGCTCGACGCCCTCGCCTGACTGCTGCCACGAACCACCCGCCTACGTCATCCGCCTACGCCGAGGCTACGGCGGACAAGAGGATACGGAGGGCAGGCGAATATGGTATAATACGCGGCAATGAACAGCGAATTTGACACGATCGACGACTGCCTCGCCGCCCTCAGGGCCGGCGAGATCGTGGTCGTCACCGACGACGCCGACCGCGAGAACGAGGGCGACTGCATCTGCGCCGCCGAGTTCGCCACCACCGAGAACGTCAACTTCATGGCCTCGCACGCGAAGGGGCTGATCTGCATGCCGATGAGCGCGGCGCTCTGCCGCAGCCTCGACCTGCCGCAGATGGTGGCGGAGAACACCGACAACCACTCGACCGCCTTCACCGTATCCATCGACTCCGTCCGCACCACCACCGGCATCTCCGCCGAGGAGCGCGGAGAAACCGCGCGCGCGGCGGTGCGCGAGGGCGCGAAGCCGGGCGACTTCCGCCGTCCCGGCCACATGTTCCCGCTCGAGGCGCGCGCGGGCGGGGTGCTCCGCCGCGCCGGGCACACCGAGGCGACGGTCGACCTCTGCCGGCTCGCCGGGCTCCGCGAGGCCGGGCTCTGCTGCGAGATCATGAAGGACGACGGCACTATGGCGCGGCTGGACGACGTCGCCGCGTTCGCGAAGCGCCACGGGCTGAAGATGACGACGATCGCCGACCTGATCGCCTACCGCCGGCGGGTCGAGAAGCTGGTGGAGAAGGTTGAGGAGGTGGACCTTCCCACCGCGCACGGGCACTTCCGGCTCAGCATGTACAAGAGCCGCGTCACCGGGCTCGAGCACCTCGCGCTGGTCAAGGGCAAGGTCGACGACGGCGAGCCGGTGCTGGTGCGCGTCCATTCCGAGTGCTTCACCGGCGACGTGTTTGGCTCCGAGCGCTGCGACTGCGGCCCGCAGCTGCACGCGGCGATGGAGGCGGTGGAGCGCGAGGGGCGCGGGGCAGTCCTCTACATGCGCCAGGAGGGGCGCGGCATCGGCCTCGAGCAGAAGCTGCACGCCTACCATCTGCAGGAGAAGGGGATGGACACCGTCGAGGCGAACGTGGCGCTCGGCTTCGCGCCGGACCTCCGCGACTACGGCGAGGGCGCGCAGATCCTGGCCGACCTCGGCATCCGCAGGGTGAGGCTGCTTACCAACAACCCGTGCAAGGTGAAGGGGCTGGACGGCTACGGCATCGAGATCGCCGAGCGCGTGCCGATCGTGATTCCGCCGAACGCCCACGACCGCCGCTACATGGAGACCAAGCGCACCAAGATGGGCCACATTCTGTAGCCGTCCACCCACGAACCACGAACCACGAACCACGAAACTCTCGTTTACGTTCTCACCACTTGCGCGGATGGGGGCGATTATGGTATACTACGCGCCAATTCATTCACCGACAGGAGACTAAAGACAGTATGGTAAAGATCAGAATGCGTCGCACCGGGTGCACCAACCACGCGACCTACCGCATCGTCGCGGCGGACGTGCGCTCGCCTCGCGACGGCAAGTTCCTCGAGATCCTCGGGTCCTACGACACCCAGGTCAAGGAGAACAACTTCAAGCTCGACCTCGCGCGCGTCGACTACTGGCTCTCGAAGGGCGCCAAGCCCTCGACCACGGTCGCCTCGCTGATCCGCCGCGCCCGCAACCCCGAGCTCAAGCCGCACCACGCCGCCAAGGCCAAGAAGCCGGCGGAGAAGAAGGAGGCATAAGCCATGGGCATCAAGCTTATCGACAAGATCAACGCCGAGCAGGCGGCCGTCATCAAGGAGCGCAACTACCCCGCGTTCCGCGCCGGCGACATCGTCCGCGTCTCGATCAAGATCAAGGAAGGCGACAAGTTCCGCATCCAGGACTTCGAGGGCAAGGTGCTGGCGGTCGACAACGGCCGCGGCAACGCGTCCGGCAACTTCACCGTCTCGCGCGACAGCTACGGCGTCCGGGTGGAGAAGCTCTTCCCCTTCGCCAGCCCCTGGATCCAGGCGATCAAGGTGGTCAAGAAGGGCACCGCGCGCCGCGCCAAGCTCTACACCGAGCGCACGTTCTGCTCGCACAAGGCGGTGCGCAAGCTCGTCAAGAAATAATGCCGGGCGACGTCGGCGAATGAACGTGGAGGGGCGTCGCGGGCTGTCCGCGGCGCCTTTTCGCCGCAATCAGGGAGGAGATTCATGAAAATCGCGATTCAGGGCGCCGCCGGGCGCATGGGGAGGATGCTGGACACGCTCGCCGCCGGCTTCGGGCTGGAGGTGGTCTCGCGCGTCGATGTGGCCGATGGCTACGATCGCGGCTGGGCGGAGGGGGTGGAGGGCGTAGTCGACTTCTCCCACCACTCCGCGCTTCCCGCGGCGATCGCCGAGGCCGTGCGCCGCGGCATTCCGTACGTGATCGGCACAACCGGTCTGGACGAGTCCGAGCAGGCGGCGGTGGCGGCGGCGGCGGAGTCGATTCCCGTCGTCCAGAGCGGCAACTACTCGCTGGGCGTCAACCTGCTCGTCGAGCTGGTGCGCCGGGCCGCGGCGGCGCTGGGGCCGGAGTACGACATCGAAATCGCCGAGATGCACCACCGCCACAAGAAGGACGCGCCTTCGGGGACGGCGCTGATGCTCGCGAAGGCAGCGGCCGATGGCCGCGGACGCGCGGCGGACGGCTTCGTCTACGGTCGCCGCGGCGACGTCGGGGAGCGTCCCGAGGGCGAGATTGCCATCCACGCGCTGCGCGGCGGATCGGTGGTGGGCGACCATACGGTGATGTTCGCCGGCGAACTTGAACGGGTGGAGCTCGTCCACCGCGCCCAGAGCCGCGAGGCGTTCGCCGCCGGGGCGCTCAAGGCGCTCGTGTGGGCGAAGGGACGCGGCCCCGGGCTCTACTCGATGCGCGACGTCCTCGGCCTCGCCTGAGCCGCTCCGGAGCGCCCATAAAATTCCCTTATAACCACGAGCCACGAGCCCGCTTGCCGACTGCAGGTACAATATGGTATAATACGCGGCATGAAGACGAGAGTTGCCGTTTCCGTCGCCATTGCGTCCGTCATGGCGTTCCCCTCCGTCGCCGCCGAGCGCGTTGACTTCTCCAACCGCCCGCTTCTCGCGGGCCGCGCCTCGCTCACCGAGGTGGGCTACGTCGAACGCCGCAGTCTCGGCGTAGCGCGGCTCTCGCCCGAGCTTACGGTGCCGATAGAGCTCGTCTATGAGTCGTCGTCCGAGAAGACCGGCGCGTTCGGCTTCGCGTGGCGCTCCCCGCAGCTGGAGTCGTCCGCCGTCTGGGACAGGGACGGCATGCTCTGGACCTCGCCGTGGGGCGAGAAGGTGAAGTTCTTCCCGAAGAGTGAGAAGACGCCCAAGGACGCCGTGAAGATCGAGGTCGTCGAGGAGGCGAAGAAGGGCCGCGGCTACTTCGCGCCCTACTCCGGGTGGGAGGCGGACGTCTTGTCCGGGAAGCCCGAGACGGGCGGAAACTGGGTCGTCAGGGGAAGGAAGTCCCTTGTTGGCTGGGAGTTCGCCTACTCTTCTGGCCGCCTCGCGAAGATAACCGCGCCCTCCGGCCGCAGCGCGGACTTCTCCTACGACGCCGAGGGACGGTTGGTCTCCGTTTCGCATGGCGGCACTGCGTTCGTCTCCGTTTCCTATGATGGCGCTCTTGCGAAGTCCGTGACGATCGCGGGCATCACAACAACGCTTGCCTACGAGAGCCGCAAACTCGAGATCCTCCCGCGCACGAAGGACGGAAAGGTCGCGCATCCAGTCCGCCCTCAGCTCGTCTCGATGAAGCGCGGCTCTCTGGACTCCGTCGGTTTCGGCTACAGCGGCAACTACCTCTCTTCGATTTCGCAGGGCGCGATGCACGAGGAGATCGCCTTCGAGAAGTCTGGCCGCTCTGCGCGCATCGTCTCCGACCGCGACTTCGCCTACGCCTACGGCGAAGTCGTTTCGCTCCGAGACAAGATGAACCGCACTGCCTCGTACCGCTACGACGCGAAGAACGGCGTGTTCTCCATTTCCGACTTTTCTGGCCGCAAGGCGACGGTCTACTACTTCATGCGCTACGACGTCGCGTATCTCGGCAAGGTCAGGAAGATCGTCGACGGCGAGGGGAAGGACCTCGTCTCCTATCGCTACGACGCGAAGAGCGGAAACGTGACGCGCGTCCGCGACCGCTTCGGCAACGACCGCGACTTCGAGTACGACTCCGACGGACGCCTCGCGAAGGCTTCGCGTCGCGCGCACGGCGAGCGCACGGTCGAGCCCGTCGCCTCGTTCGCCTACGGCAAGGGGCGCGAACCTGTCGCGGTTTCGCTCCTGAATGCGGACGGAACTTCTGCAGTCACGACGCGGATTTCCCGCGACAAGGCGGGCAATGTGACATCCGTGGACGACGGACGCGGCAAGGCGGAGGTCTCGTACAATAAGTCGGGCTTCCCGGTTTCCGTGAAAGACCCCCTCGGCAACGTGACGAAGATCCGCTACAACGCCTTCAACATCCCCGACAGCGTGACGGACGCAAACGGAATCGTGACGAAGTACGCATACAACGATGCCGGGCTCGTTACCCGCATGGAACGCCTCGACGGAAGCGAGACGCTAACGTCGCTTTCCGTAGCCTATGATGGTTCGGGACGTCCGGTTTCCTACACCGACCAAGACGGACTTTCCAAGTCCTTCAAGCGCGATGCGTTCGGCAAGGTGCTGAAGGAGAAGTTCCCCGACGGCTCGGAGTGCGCCTATTCCTACGATGCGCTTGGCCGCCGCACGTCGGTGATCGACGAGAACGGGCACGAGATCAAGTTCGGCTGGGGACGCTTCGGGCTATCCTCCCGCACGACCGCGGCGGGCCAGCTCACGGACTACGTCCGCGACGACTTGGGGCTCGTCAAGGAGGTCGTCTCCAGGTGGAACGGCAGCGAAGGCCGCCGCATCACGGGCGAGCGCGACGAGTTCGGCCGCCTCGTCCGCGCGGACTACGGGCACGGCGAGGTAGAGAAGTTCGCCTACGACAAGTGGAACCGCCTCGCGAAGCACACGCGCGGGCAGATGGAGGAGACGTACAAGTACGACCACTTCGGCCGCCTTGTCGAGAAGCGCGAGAACGGCCTCACGACCACCTATGCCTACGACGCCTGGGGCAACCGTCTCTCGCGCGTCACGAAGAACCGCAGGGGCGAGGTCGTCTCGAAGGAGAACAGGAAGTATGACCGCTTCGGACGCCTCGCCGAGACCGTTGCGGGCTTCGGCTCGAAGGTGATGTACGCCTACGACTCCAAAGGACGCCTCGCGCGTCAGGTTGTCGACGGCTCGCCGATCGAGTACGAGTACACGAAGTACGGTCAGCTCGCCGGCAAGTACCTTGGCGGCAAGCTCAATCCCGATGCATCGGTCATCTACGAGTATTCGAAGTCCGGCCAGATCGTCGCTCGCACGGCTAACGGCGTCCGCCAGACGTACGAGTACGACAGGAAGGGTCAGCTGCTTGCTGTGAAGGACTCGGACGGCAACGCCGTCGAGCGCTACGCCTACGACAAGGCCGGTAACATGCTCAAGAAGACCGTGGGCGGCAAGACGACGACTTTCACCTTCGACGACGCCAACCAGCTCGTCTCGTCCACGACCGACGGCGTCACGACGCGCTACGCCTACGACGCGGCGGGTCGCATGGTCCGCGAAGGCAACAAGACCTACCGCTACGGCTACCTCGACAAGGTGATGTCGGTCGCCGACGGCGACACGACCCGCACCTTCACGTATCACGCCGACGGACAGCTCGCGTCTGCAAACTACGGCGACGCTTCCGAATCGTTCGTCTGGGACGGCCTCGCGCTTATCCAGCGCGGCGACGAGCAGTTCGTCAACGAGCCGCACGTCGGAGGTGGCAATCCGGTCGCGTCGTCGAAGGGCACCTCGTATTTCAACGACATGCTCGGTACCACGGTTGGTTCAAAGTCGAACGGCAAGTATTCCGCCGCCGCGCTCACGGCCTTCGGCGAAAACCACCCAACCACCGAACCACCCAACCACCAAACTTTCTATACTGGAAAGCCCTACGTCGAAGGCCTCGGCCACGCCTTCTGGATGCGCAACTACCGCGCCGGCCTCGCCAAGTGGCAGACCGCCGATCCCATGGGGTATCCGGATGGGTGGAATGCGTTGGCGTACTGCAACAACGGCGTGACAAGCGCGGTGGATATATTTGGAGGAGAGCTTAAGGTCATAGGACATACCACCGAAGAGGCTCCTATGGTAACAAATGACATGGGAACTCATGTTCATATTGATGATGACGGGAATGGACATGATTGCCATTGGTATAGGTTTGATTTTTATGAGTATAAAGTAACAATAATGCAAGACTTTATTAAGAAGCGGAGGTGGGAATTAGTTGATGGTTGGGAAAATGTCTTGAATGGGTTTGGATATGGCTGCGACATATCTGGGGGATATCTGGCGCTTACAGGGGTTGGCACCGCTCCAGGTGCTGGTTTTGTGTTCGCTGGGATTCTTTTCCACACGGCGTCAGGATTAGTTGATTATCTCAATTATTGGGTGGAAGTTCCTAATGGCGAGCCAATCAGAGTCAGAGATACTACGCCTACATACATAGGGTCTGTAGAAAGCCATGCCTATGAATGATGATTGATAGGATTAGCGAAGATTTAGCAAGCAAGAAGAATATATCGGAGAAGTTATGTTTTCACAAGTAATTAGGTCGCTTTTGCTGTTGCAAGTTATATTTATAGTTGCTCCATTAATCAAAACATTGTCAATCAGCGGATGGAAGTTTCTGTTGGTGAAGGGTGGTTTGTTCTTGTGCATGCTTAGCATTGTTTTCTGCGATGTTCAGTTATTGCCCGAGGTTTTTGGCACGCTGTTGGTGTTTATTAACATCCTTACAGCGAGAAAAGAAGCAAGGCAACTGCCTGCATGGTTGAATTACATTTTGCTTTTGTCACTGGTTGTGTTTGTGTCGTTCTTAATCTTTCGTTCGGGTGTTCTTAGCCGGAAACAATGTAGGGATGATACATCCTTAGTTGCAATCGACAAGAATGACGATAGACACTGTTTAGGAACTGTTGGCGACACCATCTCCGTGAGTGAAGCTGAAAAAATGGCTAAAGCGGCGTATGAGCATCTATATGGTGAAGGCTCATATGAGAAGGCTCAAATCGAAAAGCGCGAGACGGATTCTGCCTACTTGTTCTCTTCTGCACGTTCCGAAGGAACTAATTATGTGTTCACAGTAATGAAGCAGGATGGCAAGAGGGTTCCGTTTGAGAAATGCAGCCATCCAAATGGTGCTCAAGACGAGAAATGATTGAACTGTCTTAATGTTGACGGGGCTTTGCGCTTGGCGAGATCTCTTCTTACGATGAGGGCATTGTGTTGGAAGGCGTTGAAGAATCCATGAGAAAATCCCGTTGTTGAGCGGAAATAATGAAATTTGTCACGCCTTCGCTATGCGCGCGCGTGGCGAAAGAGAGAGGATTGTAGATGGGTCGTAAGAGACGGACGAAGTCGGTGCTGATTGCGGAGGCGTCGGCGGAGGGAAGGGCCAGCATATAGTGGATTTCGTCGTTGATGATGTTGTTCGGCAGGGGTTCGGTTTTGCGAATCCCAACCATGCCGCTGCCGCGATCTGTGCGCTGTTCCCGTTCTGCTGGGGATGGCGCGGCGGATGGCGGTGGGCCGGGCGGCTCGTCGGCGTTGCGCTTTGCGCGATGCTCGCGATGACGTATTCCAGGACAGGGATGGCGGTGTTGGCAATCGAGGCGGTTGTGTTGTGGCAGTGCGGCGCGCTGGGGACAGCGCGCCCTACCAGCGGGCGAGGACGTGTGCGGGCACGCGTCCCTACCATGTCAATCGCGGTGGTTGTAGCTGCGATTGCCGCATGGTGGATGTGGCCGAGGCTGGTGCTGGACGGCGCGATACTGAACCGGCCGAAGATCTGGCTTGTGGGGCTGAGGCTCTTTGCGGCGAATCCAATGGGTGTGGGATTCGGCAACTCCGGCGAGATTGCAACGGCGTTCATGCTGCCGGATGGGATTGTGGTGCGGACGCTTGTCAACTCGCACCTGACGTTGCTCGCGGAAATGGGCGCGTTTGTCGGCGGCGCGTGGCTCGCGTTCATCGCGCTGGCGCTTTGCGTCGGGCGGGCGATGCGGCGCACATGGGTGTCGTTCGCGGGGCTCGCGGTCTCGGCGTTTTCGGCGTCGGTGTTCGACTGGCATGTGCTTTTCGACTTTGCGGAGAAGGGCGGATATGGCGCGGTGAACTTTGTGCTGGCGTGGGGTCTCTTTGCGGCGTTTGTCGTGATGGGCGGGGCGATGATTGCGGAGGGAGTAGGGGATTGTCTCGCGCAGAGACGCAGAGGCGCGGAGATGTTTAGGTGGAGTGGTGTGGGGCGAGCGGTGTTTGCGGTTGCAGGTGCGGTAGTTGGACTTTGTGCGGTGGTGTTTGGATTGCGGTCGTATGCGACGCCGAGGGTGGAGAGAGGATATGTGGCAGTTGGGAATGGCGGTCCGTGCGTCTACCGCGATGAGGGATGGAGCCTCAAGGCGGTGGCGAAGCTCTTCCCGAATGGCGCGCGGTTCTGCATAAGGCCGGGTGTCCCGGAGAATGTTGTGGACTCGGGCGAAGTGTGGCTGTTCGGCGACGCGGCGGAGGCGGCCTGGCGGTTTCCTGCGGCGCGGTTGACGCTCGTCTCGCCGCCCGAGTTCTTCGACACGCCGACAAACGCCGTTGTCGTTAGCGAGTGTTTTTTTAGACAGGATTAACATGATTAACAAGATTAAGAAGAGCGGAGGGAATTGTCCGAAAATCCTGTCAATCCTGTAAATCCTGTCTAAAACAAAAACGGTAACACGAATATGAAAAAGAGCCTTGTCGTTGCAACTATGCTTGCCGTTGTGTCCGCTTTCGCGGATGGCGCGGCGAGCGTCGAGTCCGTGACGGTCGCCACCAAGGCGCCGCACAACGCCGAGGCGATGTTCTGGTACCACGTTCCTGCGAAATACGACGCGAAGCGCAAGAAGTCGTATCCCGTGCTCGTCTACTTCGGCGGACGCAACTGCAAGGGGAAGGACGAGGCGTCGGGGAAGCTCGGCTGGTCGGACTGGGCGGACGAGAACGGCGCATTCCTCGTCTGCCCTGGCTTTCAGGACGATAACTACTGGTCGCCGGAAGCGTGGTCGGGTCAAGCTCTTTTCGACGCACTTGCGGCATTGAAGCGCAAGTACAGGATCGACGACTCGAAGATCTGCTACTACGGATATTCCGCCGGAAGCCAGGCGGCGAACCTCTTTCCGGCGTGGCGACCCGGACGGTGCCGTGCATGGGTCAGCCACGCGTGTGGAGTGTTCCACGAGCCGAAGGCGGCGATGCGCGGCGTGCCCGGTCTTGTCACTTGCGGCGATGCCGATTCCGCGCGCTACGTGATTAGCCGCGCGTTCGTTGAAAAGGCGCGTCGGAAGGGCGTCGACGTTATCTGGAAGTCGTTTCCGAACCATCCGCACGACGTGCCGCCCGACTCACTTCGCCTTGCGCGGGCGTTCCTCGCGCATTGCATGTCTGGTTCAACGGACGGCTCGGCGTTCGTAGGCGACGACCAGGACGGCGTCTACTACCCCACCGACAGCGCAGAAGCCGAGTTCGTCATTCTGGCAGACCGTGTGAACCTCCCATGCCGCGCCGTCGCCGATGCGTGGGGCAAGCCGGCGTTCAAGATCGCTGCGCCGGCGACTCCGGAGGAAATCGTCCGGATGCCGGTCTCCGGCGTCGAGTTCGTCTGCCGGGTTCCGCAGAGGTACGACGCAGACTCCCGAGTGGTCGTGCTCTTCGGCGGCCGCGGCTGGCCGGGCGCGAAGACGCTGAAGGAGTTCGGGTTTGGTCTGCTTGCCGACCGGGAGAGGGCGTTTCTGATTTCGCCGTCCTTCTCGAAGGGCGAGTACTGGAATCCAGAGGCGGGCACCGGAAGGAAGCTCGCCGCCGCAGTCGCGGAGCTGAGGAAGCGCTACGGATTGAAGGATCATGCGCTCGTGCTCTACGGCTATTCGGCGGGCGGACAGTGCGCGGCGCTGTTCGCGCAGTCGAAGGAGCTTTCGGTTGCCGCCTGGGGCGCGCACGGATGCGGCGTGTATCCTGACGGCGACCTTGCGGCGAAGGTCCCCGCCCTTGTGACGTGCGGGTTCGGCGACGAAGACAGGCTACGCATCAGCCGGTCGTTCGCCATGCGCTACAGGGGGCTGGGCGGCACACTCCTGTTCAAGCCGCTTCCCGGTGGACACGAGCTTGGCGACGACGCGAAGGCGATTGCGCGGGAGTGGCTGTCTGCCGTGCTTGCGGGCGGCGAGTCGTGGATATGGGGCGAGGACGATACTCTGCTCGTGAAGGAACGCGACGACATCGATGTCGAGGTCCGGAACCCGCTCTACACCCGCCGCCTCGCGGAGTTGTGGCAGAGATAGCGCGGTCCGCAAAATCCCCGCCCCCAAAGGCGGGGATTTTTGGTATACTACCGACAAACAACCAAACAAGGAGGTATGAAATGACAGGCAGTCTCGTGTTCTTCGCCATCGTGGCGGTGATAGTTCTGGTGGCGATCCTCAAGACCGCGGTGATCGTGCCGCAGAAGACCGCGTATATCGTGGAGCGGCTCGGGCGCTACCGCTGCACCCTCGACGCCGGCTTCCACATCCTCATCCCGTTCCTCGACCGCATCGCCTACCGCCACACCCTGAAGGAGCAGGCGATCGACGTTCCGCCGCAGGAGTGCATCACCAAGGACAACATCGCCGTCTCCGTCGACGGCATCCTCTACATGCAGGTGATGGACCCGGCCAAGGCGTCCTACGGCATCGGCAACTACCTCTTCGCGACGACGCAGCTCGCGCAGACCACGATGCGCTCCGAGATGGGTAAGCTCGACCTCGACCGCTCGTTCGAGGAGCGCACCGCGATCAACCAGGCGATCGTCTCGGCGGTGGACAAGGCGAGCGACCCCTGGGGCATCAAGGTCACGCGCTACGAGATCAAGAACATCACCCCTCCGCAGTCGATCCGCGACGCGATGGAGAAGCAGATGCGCGCCGAGCGCGAGAAGCGCGCGATGATCGCCGAGTCCGAGGGCGAGCGCCAGGCGAAGATCAACCGCGCCGAGGGCGAGCGCGCCCAGGCGGTGGCGCTCTCCGAGGGCGAGCGTGCGCGGCGCATCAACGAGGCCGAGGGCAAGGCGAAGGAGATCCTGCTCGTCGCCGAGGCCCAGGCGACCGGCATTGAGAAGGTGGCCGCGGCGATCAACGGCAAGGGCGGCATCGAGTCCGTCAACATGCAGCTCGCCCAGCAGTACCTCGCCCAGTTCGGCAACCTCGCCAAGACCAACAACACGATGATCATCCCGTCGGACCTCGCGAACGTCGCCGGCGTCCTCAAGGCCTGCACCAGCATCGTGAAGAAGGCGGAGGCCTGAGATGCGCGCCGCGCCCTGCGTCCTCGCGAAGGCGGCGGCCCTCGCGCTCGCGTCTGCGTCAGTGACCGCTTTTGCCGCTGACGTCCCGGGACCTTCCTGCTCCGGCTTCGGCTACCGGGTGGTTCGGGGGCGCGTCGGCGACGCCCTCGACCGCACGATCGCCAACCAGCTGGCCAGGGAGGACATGGACTACATCGTCGCCCCGTTCGCGACCGACAACGAGCGGCGCGGGCTCTGGCGCACCGAGTTCTGGGGCAAGTACATGCATTCCGCCGCGCCGCTTTTCGCCTACAGCGGCTGCGCGAGGCTCAAGGCCAACATGGACTCGAGCGTGAAGGCGGTCCTCGCCGCACAGGAGCCGTCCGGCTACATCGGCAACTACCCGGACGACAAGCGCTGCGGCGCGGGCTGGGACGTGTGGGGGATGAAGTACACGATGATGGGGCTCATCCACTACTACGACGCCACCGGGTCGAAGGAGGCTCTCGACGCGGCGCTTAGGCTATGCGACTACCTTGCTGGCGAACTCGGTCCCGACGGCCGCCGCAAGCGCCCGCTCGCCAAGACCGGCGCGTGCTCGGGCATGCCGTCCCTTTCCAACCTCGAGCCGGTGATGTGGCTCTACAACCGCACCAAGGAGCCGCGCGTCCTCAAGTTCGCCGACTACATCGTCGCGCAGATGGACGACCCCAAGGTCGGCCCCGAGCTGATCCGCTCCGCCCTGGCCGGAATCGAGGTGTGGCGGCGGCAGAACCCTGACCGCGAGAAGCAGGACTGCTGGAAGGGCGGCGAAGACCGGCTCAAGGCGTACGAGATGATGAGCTGCTACCAGGGGCTTCTGGAGTACTGGCAGGTGACCGGCCGCAAGGACTGCCTCGACGCGGCGGTGGCGTCCGCCAACTCCATCGCGAAGGGCGAGGTCAACCTCGCCGGCGGCTCGTGCACCTGCGAACACTGGTTCCACGGCGCGCTCAAGCAGTACCAGCCGTACGTCCATCTCCAGGAGACGTGCGTGACCACCACCTGGCTGCGGCTCTTGGAGAAGCTCCTCGAGGTGACGATGGACCCGAAGTGGGCGGACGAGTTCGAGAAGACCTTCTTCAACGCATATCTCGCCGCGTGCCGTCCCGACGGCGGCGAGTTCGCCATGTACACTCCGCTCTCCGGCAGCCGCTGGCACGGGCAGAACCACTGCCGGATGCACACGAACTGCTGCAACGAGAACGGTCCGCGCGGCTTCGTCTCGTTCCTGCGCACCGCCGCGTTCGCGAAGGGCGACGCGTTCTACCTGAACCAGTACGTCTCGGGCATCGCCGAGGCGGCGCTCGCCGACGGGCGCAAGGTCGGCTTCGACGTCTACACGCTCTATCCAGCCGAGGAAGGGGTGCAGATCGCGGCCCGCGCCGCCGGCAAGTACAAGCTCGTCCTACGCGTCCCCGGCTGGTGCCGCAAGCCAGTCGTTAAGCTGAACGACAAGGATCTTGAGGGCGTCAAGCCGGGCTACTTCGAGATCGACCGCGAATGGCAGGCGGGGGACATGGTAGTCGCCTGGTTCCCGATGGACGTCGTCGCGCACGTCCTCGACGGCCATGTCGCCTTCACCCGTGGGCCGGTACTGCTGGCGCGCGACTCGCGCTTCGGCGGCGACGTCGCCGAGACGGTCAGCGAGGCGCTTTCCGACGGCAGCATAGTGGGCGGATCGCTGCTGGTGCGTCCGCCGGAGGACGCGATCGCGATGGCGGTCACGGCTCCGCTGCGCCTCGGCCTCCACTCCTCCAACCCCGACGGCGCCAGGCAGTCGCAGGTCACGTTCTGCGACTACGCGAGCGCGGGCTCGGAATGGCGGCCGGGCAACTACTACCGCACCTGGTTCGAGCTCGAGCAGCGACCTTGGGAATGATTTGACGATTTTTCAAACGAAAGGAACAACGACATGAAAACGAGAATGATGATCACCGCCGCGTTCGCCGCAGTCGCGCTCTCCGCCTCCGCGTTCACCGCCGAGGCCCCCAAGACCAAGCCGGCCAAGCCTGCCGGCGAGGCGCCGTCCAAGGTCTACGCCACGGTCGAGATCGCCGGCTCCGAGGACCTGACCGCGTTCGCGATGGACTATTCCAGGCGCATCGAGGCCCAGCAGCTGGGAATGCTCGCGGCAATGGCCATGGCGGGCGAGCCGATGAAGACGTTCGGCCCGACGCCGAAGGATAGCGAGGCGGCGATCGCGGTGTTCGGCCCCGCCCAGCTGCCGGCCGACATCGAGGCGACGACGAACTTCTCGTTCGCCGTCTTCTATCCGCTCTCCCGCAAGAAGAGCGAGATCCTCGCGGCGAATCCCAAGCTCAAGGAGAAGGACGGTCTCGTCCGCCTCCCTGACTGGTACGGCGAATCCGCCTACGCCGCGATTGGCGACGGGCTCGCCGCCATCTCCACCGACCGCCGGATCGCGAACAAGCTCAAGGACCCCGCGCTCGCCGCGAAGATGGCAGCGTCCTGCGGCGTCTACGCCAAGGGCCGGCTCATCCAGGTCACACTCCGCCGTCCCGCGCTCGACATGCTCGCCGCCGTCGCCGCCAAGCATCTCGAGGATAGCGACGACGACGAGAACCTCGTCAAGTCGAAGCCGGTGGTCGAAGAGTTCTTGAAGCTGCTTAAGGAGATTGACCGCATGTCCCTCGCCGTCGAGACGGAGAAGGACGCGCTGCTCGTCAAGATTGGCTCCGACTGCCGCGAAGGCGGCAGGCTGGTGAAGTGCTACGGCGGCGGGCTCCCCGCCCAGGCGCTCGACTTCGGCCGCATCCCCGACAATGCGCTGGGTTTCTCCTCCGGCATCAGCGGCTACGGCTTGCTGTCGGAGAGTGTGTTCCGCGAGCAGAACTGGGTCAACCAGCTGTCCCAGGGCCTGGCCGAGGTCGCCAAGGAGTCGTCCGACGCCAAGGTCAAGACTCTCTGCGCGGCCGTCTCTAGCTCGCTCAAGAAGATTTCCGACAAGTGTCCGTTGCTGCGCGACGGCGAGTGGGCGATGGCCTTCCTCTGCAGCGACTTCGCGGGCAGCTTCCTGCTCGACTGCATCGGCGGCGAGGACCCGCGCGATGCCGAGTTCCTCGCGCTGGTGGACGGCGAGGTCGCCTCGATGTCCGCCGCGGCCAAGGTCGCCTATCCCGGCAAGACCTTCGTGACGTCGAAGAAGGACGGCTCGCGCTACCAGTACACGGTAGACCTTGACGCGATTGCGGCCGTCGCCAACGATGATGCCAAGGAAGCGGAGAAGGACATGGAGCTTTTCAAGAAGGCCTTCGGTTCTGGCAAGGCGGTGGTGGAGCTTGACTCTCCCAAGGGCAAGGCGTCGCGGCTGGTGGTCCGTTCCGAGAAGGGCGCCGACTCGTTCAAGGCGACCGGCGTGCAGAAGCGTCGGATGGAGACGGCGTTCCCGAACATCTTCGGCAAGGAGAAGGTGTGTGCCTGCGGCCGCGTCGACACCTGTGGCATCGTTCGCTTCGTTGCCGCCTTTGCCGACGTGATCGATCCCGCCGCGGTCAACGGCCTGCTGCCCAAGGATGGCACGCCCGGCTTCGCCTGGGTGTCGACCTGGAAGGACAAGAGCCTTGCCGGCACGATTCGCCTGCCCGACGCCGACATCCGCGCGATCTCGACCATCTCGCAGCTCGCTGTCGCCGGCGCTGCCGATGACGAAGACGAAGACGACGAAGACGAGTCCGCTGACGATGCAGACGAAGAGTCCAAAGAGTAATAGACTGTTAACAGAACTACTCGAATCCAAGGTTCACCTATTTGCTAAAACAGCGAATAGGTGAACTTGATATTTATGGGGACAGTCCCCAGTGTGTAAATCCGGTGGTAGATCAGAAGCAGAAGTGATAATTTAGGTCTGACCTATTTTATCATGTTTGCAACACCCTCGCGGCAGTTTGCGCGACAGTTTGCGCATATCCCCCGACCAAAGGTCGTCCGCAACGCGGATGCCCTAACAGGGGTGCAGTTTGCGCGAGTAGCGAATTTATACCATGCGCAGGAATTGGGCGAAGAAGGGGTCGGCGACGGTGTATTGACCATCCGCAAGCTCCAGCAGGCCGTCTTCCATCAGCTTTGCCTTGTTGGAGTTCACGGTGGACGACACGCCCAGCATGTGCTTTCTGCGGTAGGCTTCGCTGAATTCGGCGGCCTTCTCGTGCGCGAGGGCGATGAGGAGCTTCTTCTGCGAAGCTGAAAGGGTCAGCATCAGCTGCTCGTATTGGTCGCGGTTGAATCCGGAAAGGTTGGAATACGCAGCCTCTACGTCGGCAGGCAAGACTGATTTCCGCCGGGCGTCGTCGACGATGCGAAACGTCTCGAAGCCGAGCTGCTGTATGAAGTAGGGGATGTTCTCTATCCTGCCCACGAGGAGCTCGGCGGTTTCCGGGGCGATCGTCTTCCCCGCGCTCGCGAACCGGTCGACCACGAACCGGACGCTTTCCTCAAGCGGCGGCTTGTCGAGC
>CACWVU010000012.1 GCA_902764415.1 uncultured bacterium
TTTGGACGTTGGCATGGCTTAGAGGAGCAATGAAATGAAAAGGAGTAACAACATGAAGAAACTCGCGTTCGGTTTTGTTTTGTCTGCCGCGGTCGCGCTCTGCGCGGCGAGTGCGTGGGCGACTGACTACGTCTGGAACAGCGGCGCGGACGGAGACTGGGAGGAGCCGTCCAACTGGTCGCCTTCGACCGGCTATCCGAGCGCCGCGGACGACACGGCGACCATCCCCAACCCCGTGAACAGCGAGGGCTCGGGGTCGGCCTTTACCGTCACCGTCAACTCGCCGTTCAGCATCGCCGCGCTTTCCGTCGCGGGCACGGCGGGCCACGACGGCTCGGTGACAGTTCTTTTTGCTTCGGGAACCGCCACCAACAAGGTCTCGGGCGACATCACGCTCGGCAACCATGCCGTCGTCACGCATTACGGGCCGAACGACAACGTGGTCGCCCATGCGGTTGTGCTGCAAGCTGGCGGCGACATCACCATCGCCTCCGGCGCATCGGTCAATGTGGATCAGAAGGGGTACTTGTTCGTAAAAAACCAGAGCAAACACGGCGGCCCGGGCGAGGGGCGCGACTATGGTCGCTACGGTGGCGAGACTGCTGTCTACAGCGCTGTCGGTAAAATTCACGGCTCTGTCCGCAGGCCGGTGGATTATGGCGCTTCAGTCTACTACGGTGGCGCGAACAGTCCGGGCGCCATCCACTTGATTGCCGGCGGGACGCTGACGGTTAACGGCGATGTCAGGTCCTGTGGAACCGGTGGCGATGTCTGCGGCAGTTCTGGCGGCAGCATCTGGCTTGAATGCGGAACTTTCGCCGGCGGAGGATCGGTTCTTGCGCTCGGTGGAGTTGGGTCTCAGAATTACTGCGGTTCCGGCGGCCGCATTTCCATCGTGCAGCGCGAAACGACTGGCTGGACTGCGTTCGCCGGCACTTACGATGCGGGTTTGGACAAAGAGGGCGGCAACGCGACCTGCGGCACGATATACCTTGAGGATGCTTCCGACACCGCCGACGAAGGTACGCTCATAGTCGACAACGCGAACAGAGACAAAACTCACATGACGCCGCTCAATTTTACCATGACGGATGCCACGAACGCCTTCGGTCGGGTTGTCGTCCGCAACCGCGGAAAGCTGCGCATTGTCTCCGGCCTGACCATGAAGGTGACCAAGGGGATTTCGGTCTCGTCGAACGGCAGCGTGCTCACCGAAGAGGGCGGCGCAATCGAGTTTGTCGGCGCTGATGATGCGACCGTCACCGGCGGATCGCTCATCACGGTCGAGTCGCTCATCTGCACCAACGCCGGCAAGACGATCCGCTTCGGAACTGCCGCGGCGGACAAGCTGACCATTCCGCTCGGCAAGACGCTGATCCTCAGGGGCGAGCCAGGGAACCAGGTCACGCTGGCCTCGACGACGGAGGGAACGCGCTGGCCAATCGCGGTGAACGCGAACGCAGGGCTCGTGGATGTCAGGAACGTGGCGGTGAAGGACTCCGACGCGTCGTCCGGCGCTGGTATCCTCGCCATCGACTCGACCGACCTCGGCAACAACCTCTACTGGGGCTTCTCGGCGCCAATCGTGCCCGGTGCGGCGATCGAATGGACCGGCGCGGCGGACACGGCGTGGCAGAACCCGGCGAACTGGAACCCGGCGCGCGTGCCGGTGGATACGGACGTCATCACCATCCCCGCTGTCTCCTCGGCCAAGTACCCGGTCCTCGGCGCGGGCACGTTCCTCTTCAACAACATTTCGGTCGGCGCCGGCGCGGCGCTGACGCTGAACGGACCGACGCTTACCGTAACCAATTCGCTTGCAGTCGCGGGGACGCTTACAGTGTCAGGCGCGGTCGACCTGTACCTGGCCGGCAACGTTGACTTCGCCGGCGGCACAATCAACCACGGCTCCGGCCGATTCCTCGTGTCAGGCGCCGGCGACCAGACGCTCGACTTCGGCAACTGCGCGTTCAACAAGCTGATTTTCCAAAAGCCTTCGGGTGACGTCTCCTTCGGCACGCACGGTTTCACGGCGAATTCGATGCAGTGCGCGGCGACGACGGCGATCGAGTTCACATTCGCGGCGGGCTCGACCTACTCGATTGCCGACCTTGCGCTGAGCGGCGCGTCAGGCGGGACGCAGCTGATTTCGCTTAAATCGTCCTCGCCCGGCACCGCCTGGAATTTGATCGCGACCGAAGACGGTCAGAGCGTGTCCGGCGTGAGCGTCGCCGATTCCGATGCCTCAGGTGGCGCGACGATCATGGCCGGCACCTCGAGCGTGAGCGTCTCCAACAACCTCAACTGGGACTGCGAGACCGACGTCGCGGTGTGGACCGGCGGCGCGACCGGCGCGTTCGACGCGGCGACGAGCTGGTCGACCGGAGCGGTGCCGGGGCCGGACACCCAGGTGGTGATCTCCGCCGGCGACGGCGAGACGGTGACGGCGACGCTGCCCACTGGCATGCCGCTGACCTTCAAGTCGATGACGGTCAAGGCGGGAGCGGACGGAAAGGCGACCTTCGTGGCCAACTCGGCGGTGACCATCCGCGACGCGCTCGACATCCACGCGAACGGCGTCGTCGAGCTCAATGTCTTCGACGAGAACGGCGAGGCTCCGAACGTGGTCACCAACAGCGTGCGCATCCGCGCGGGCGGCGTCCTTTCGCACTCCGGTCCAAACGACACGGAGACGAAGAAGCTGCACCTGCGCTGCCTCGGCACGTTCACGGTCGACGCCGGCGGCGCGGTGGATGTGACCGCCAAGGGCTACACCGAGCGGCACGGCACTGGCTGGACGCGCTGCTACGCCTTCCACGCCGGCAACGCGAGCGACTATGCCAACAGTGGCACATACGCGAACAAGTACGCCTACGGGTCGGTGAGGACGCCGACAGAATACGGTTCTGGCGCAGGGGCCGGCGAGCTGACCTACGGCGGCGGCGCGGTCATCCTTGAAGTTCCGGGCGTGATCGATCTTTCTGGGTCGATTGTCTCGACCGGCAACTGGCACAGCATCAGCGGCGGCGCGGGCGGCAGCATTCTCCTCCGCTGCGGCGCGATTGCCGGCAATGGGCTCATCTCCGCGGCGGGCGGTAACGGGAAATCGGGTCAGGGCAACTTCTCCGGCAGCGGCGGGCGCATCGCCATCTACCGCACCGACGCCGCCAGGCTCAACGACTTCACCGGCACGATCACGACCATGTACAAGAAGCTGTCGGAGAACAATGCCGACATTACCTCGGCATGCGGCACAATCTACTACGAGGGTCCGGGCGACGAGCCGGGCCGTGGCACCCTGGTCGTGGACGACGACGGACAGAAACCGAAAAATGCCACCTACTACACCGACTTCAACGCCTATGTGACCGACGCGAATATTCCGTTCGGCACCGTGGTTGTGACCAATAGCGCCAAGCTGCGCATTTCGGAGGGCGCGAATCTCCGCGCCACCAAGGGGATAATTGTCGCGAGCGGCGCCGGCATCACCACCGTCGCGGGCACGGTCGTCGAGCTCTGCGGCACCAACGACGCCGTCCTCGTCGGCGCGTCCAGGATCGCCTTCAATGGCCTTGTCTGTACCAATGTCGAGAAGCGCGTCTACTTTGAGACCGGATCATCCGGCAAGGTCACCATCCCGTCCGGCGCTCCGCTGACGCTTTCCGGTCTGGACTCCGCGCACCCGCTTTCGCTGCTGCCGCTCGGCGGCACCGGCACCTGGCAGCTGCAGGTGGACGCCAACGCGGCGCAGGACGTGAGCAACGTCGCGGTGCAGGACTCCGACGCATCGTCCGGCGCGGCGGTGCTGGCCATCGACTCGACCGACCTCGGCGGCAACAGCTACTGGTCGTTCTCAAGCGTCATCGAGCCGGGCGAGACGATCGTCTGGACCGGCGGCGTCTCGGCCGACTGGGCGGACGGCGACAACTGGGACCGCGGGCGCGCGCCGGTGGAGACCGACGACGTGGTGATCGAGCGGGCGGGAGTGTTCGACCCGACGCTCTCCTCCGGCACGTACCTCTTCAACCGGGTGCGGATCAGGCCCAATGCCGCACTCACCCTGGATGGCGCGACGCTGACCGTGACCAACCTGATGCTCAACTCCGGCACGCTCGAGTTCGCCGGCGCGGAGACGCTGTATCTGACCGGCGACGCCTTCTTCACCAACGGGACCGTGGTCGCGGCGCAGTCGTATGTGCGCATCGCTGGCAGCGGAGCTCAGACGATCGACTTCGGCAACACATCGGTCGGCAAGGTCTATGTCGAGAACCCTGTCGGTCCAATCAATTTCGCCGGCCACGGATTTGCCGCGAAGTCCTTTAACTGCGCGGCCGCCTCGTCCGTCGTCATGAGGTTTGAGCCGGGCGCACTCTACGACTTCGAGCAGTGCTACGTCAACGCGTCGGACGCCGGAGCGGCGATAACCCTTGCCTCCCGCAGCTACGGCAGTCGCTGGCGGCTCAAGGTTTACGAGAACGCCACCGGCTTCGGCAGGGTCTCGGTCAGCGACTGCGACGCCTCCGCCGGCGCGGTCGCCTACGGCGGACGCACCTCGGTCGACGAGGGCAACAACGTCAACTGGGACTTCTCGGTCGATGTCGCGGTGTGGATCGGCGGTGCGAGCGGCGACTTCGACGATGCCGCGAACTGGTCTTCGGGCATGGTGCCTTCCAACTCAACCCGCGTGGTGATCATGGCCGACGACGGCGGGACGGCGGCGGTGACTGTGCCCGCGGCCTCGTCGGCGACGATCGGGAATCTGGTTGTCGGCGCGGGCGTCGGCGGCTCGGCCACACTGGCCGCCAAGGGCACGCTGACGGTCTGCGGAGACGCGGACGTGCGCTCCGGCGGCACGCTGACGCTCGACGCCTACGACGACTTCGGGCCTGCGCCGAACGTGATTTCCAACGACCTGACCGTCGCCGCCGGTGGCACGATTACCCATTCGGGCCCGGCGGCGAGCGAGAACGCCAAGGTGCACCTCGCCGTCCTTGGCAACATGACGGTTGAAGAGGGCGGTGCCGTGTCCGCGAACGGGAAGGGATATTTGGGCGAATATCCTGCAGGAGCCAGCGGCGGCACGTACTATGGCGCGGCGCATGCCGGATATGCGAACGCCAACAACGTGACCCTTGAACCATACGGGTCGATTTTCTGCCCGACGAACTGGGGCGCCTCCCCGGCCCAGATCAGCGGCGGCGGCGCCGTGCACCTTGTCGTTGCCGGCAACCTCGCCGTCAATGGCGGAATCTCTGCGGACGGGTTAAGGAACTCGTACTACGGCGGCTGTGGCGGCAGTGTCTGGATCGAGTGCGCCACGCTTTCCGGTTCCGGCACCGTCAGTGCGCGCGAAGGCCGTACGACCTATGCCAACTATGCTGGCTCGGGTGGGCGCGTGGCCGTCTACCAGCGTTTGGCGAAGGATTTCTCGGCGTTCCCGAAGTCGAGGATACTCGCCTCGGATACGTCTCCCAATTCCGCCGGCACGGTGTATCTCGAGGCCGCCGGCTCCGCGGAGGGGGCATGGCTTTACATCGAGAACGGCGCGGCGTCTTCGCCATACGCCACCAAGTTCCCGATGGCGGCGGACGGCGATGTCGCGAAGCGCTACATCAATGTCAACCTCGTGCTTGGGACGGGCGGCTGGGTCACCGTGCCGCGCGGCAGCTCCAACATTCCGCAGGAGATTCGCCTGAGGTCGCTCAGCATGACGAGTTCGACGTCGATCCTGGACCTCGGGGCGAACACCTTCGTGGTGACCGATCCGGCGTGGCGGCGGGACAAGGACTGGGAGCCCGGCGCGACGGTGAACGTCTCGGAGTACAACAAGGTTCCGGGCAAGATTCTCTGGCTCTCGCGAGGCTCGAGGGTCATCCTAAGGTAGGGACAAGTGATTGTGTGCATGAGTTTATCCGTGGCTGGGGACAGACCTCTCAAAGTTGAAAAGTTGAAAGGTTGAAAGGTTGAAAAGTTGAAAGGTTGAAAAGTTGAGTTGCCGCGAGCCACGAACGGCGAATATGGTATAATACGCAATCATGGTAACGGTAACGAAGACAGTCAGGTTTGACGCGGCGCATGTGCTCACGAACCACGCGGGGCTGTGCAGGAACCTGCACGGCCACACCTACCGCGTGGACGTGTCGGTCGCCGGCGAGGCTGACGGCGGCGACGGCATGGTGATCGACTTCAAGGACCTGAAGGCCCTGCTCGCCGAGACGGTCTGCGCCCGCTTCGACCACGCCTTCATCTACAACACCGGCTCCGAGGCGGAGCGCGAGATCGCCGAGGACGTCGCGCGCCACGGCATGCGCACCGCGGCGGTTCCGTTTCGCTCCACCGCCGAGAACCTGGCGCGGCACTTCTTCGGCGAGCTGAAGGCGCATCTGCCAGGGATCAAGTCGGTCAGGGTCTGGGAGACGGCCGACAGCTGCGCCGAGTACAGCGAGTGAAGCGGCTCCTCGAGATCTTCTGGGAGTTCTTCCGAGTCTCGCTCTTCGTGGTGGGCGGCGGCTACGCCATCATCGCGGTCGCCGACGCGGCCTGCGCGCGGCGGAAGTGGACGCGCGAAGGGGAGCTCGTGGAGGCGCTGCCGGTCTTCCAGATGGTGCCGGGGCTCATCGCCGCGCATACCGCGGTCTACGTCGGACGCCGGCTCGCCGGCGTCGCTGGCGCGGCGGTCGGCGTCTTCGCGGTGGCGCTGCCGAGCGTCGCCATCTTCACCCTCGTCTCCGCCGGCTACGACGGCGCGCCGCTCGGCAACCCGTATGTCGTTTCGGCGTTCACCGGGCTTAGGGCCGCGCTTGTCGGCATCATCGCCGCGACGCTGGTGCGGGGCTGGCGGCGGAGCCTGCCCGACTTCAAGTCGCACGTCTACATGGTCCTCGCGCTGGCCGCGCTCTTCCTCGGCGTGCCGGTCTGGCAGGTGGTGCTGGTGGCGGTGGCGGCGGGGCTCATGACGGCGCTCGCGCCGGCGCGTCCGGCGGAAGGCGGGGAGCGCCGTTTCAGGTCGTCGCTGGTGCCGTTTCTCCTCTTCCTCGAGTACGGGGCGCTCTGCTTCGGCGGCGGCTTCGTGCTGGTGCCGATGTACATGCAGGACTTCGTTGGCGCCTCCGCGCCGTTCCTCGGGATCGCCGAGGGCGAGTTCGCCGACCTCGTCGCGCTCACCCAGATGACGCCGGGTCCGATCGGCGTCAACGCCGCGACCTTCTTCGGCTACCGGCTGGCCGGCGTCGCGGGCGCGCTGGCCGCGTCCGCGGCGCTGCTGCTGCCCGGGTCGGTGCTCGCCTACCTCGCGTTCTCGTCGCTCGAGCGCTTCCGCTTCAGCCGCTTCGTCGCGGGCGTCCTTAACTGCGTCCGTCCGGTCTCGACGGCGCTGATGCTCTTCGCGCTCCTCGCCTTCGCCGGCACCTGCGTCTTCGGCGACGGCGGCCTCAACTTCGCCGCGGCCGCGATTGCGGTGGCGGTGGCTCTCATTATGACAACGAAAAAACCTAACCCCGTCCTGCTGATCGTCCTCTCCGCCTTCATGGCGCTGGCCGTGAGGGCGGACGACGTGACCCTGGAGAAGTTCCCCGACGCCGACACCGTCGTCGTCGACGAGTGCGAGCACGTGGAGTACCGCCCCGACGGCACCTACGACTCGGTGTCGTGGAGCAAGACCAAGATCCTCACCGAGTGCGGACGGCGCGAGGAGGGCGTGGTGTCGCTCTCCTACTCGAAGCGCTACGGCGAGGCGGCGATCGAGTACGTCGGCATCATCGGGCCCGACGGCGCCGAGCGCGAGGTGGACGTCTCCACGACGATGAAGGAGACGACCGACAACGACGCGATGGCGTCCAACATCTACGACCCGCTCGACCGCCGCATCGTCTGCACCGTGCCCGGGCTCGCGGTGGGCGACACCCTGCACGTGCGCACGCGGCGGCGCGCCCTGAAGCCGCGCTGCGAGGGGATGTGGTCGGACATCTCGGTGATGGAGTGGTCGCGGCCGATCCTGCGCTCGGTCTATGAGGTCGTTGCGCCGAAGGAGCGTCCGCTTAGGAAGGTGCTGGTGCGTCATCCGCTCGGGAACGTCGCGCGGAGCGAGCGGGCGCTCGAGGACGGCTCCACGCTCTACACCTTCGTCGCCACCAATTCGCCGCGCTGCTTCCCCGAGCCGGACATGCCGCCGCTCTACACCCAGGTGCAGAACGTCCGCGTCTCCACCGCCGCGGACTGGCGGGAGGTCTCGCGCTGGTACGCGGAGCTCTGCGCGCCGCACATCGCCAAGACCAACGCCGAGATGGCGGCCATGGTCGATGGCTTCCGCGCCGAGTGCGGCGGCGACCGCCAGGCGCTGATGCGCCGCGTGTTCCGCTTCGTGTCGCAGGAGGTGCGCTACATGGGGCTGACGATGGAGGACACCTCGCCCGGCTACGCGCCGCACGACGTCGACATCACCTTCGACAACCGCTACGGCGTCTGCCGCGACAAGGCGGCGCTGCTGGTGGCGATGCTGCGCCTCGCCGGCTTCAGGGCGTTCCCGGTGCTCATCCACGTCGGCGCGAAGCTCGACCCGGAGGTGCCGCAGCCGTTCTTCAACCACGCGATCGCCGCCGCCGAGGGCGAAGGGGACTCCGGCTACGTGCTGATGGACCCGACCAACGAGAACACCGCGGACCTGCTGCCGGCCTACCTCGGCGACCGCAGCTACCTCGTCTGCCGCGCCGAAGGCGAGGGGCTCAAGACCACGCCGGTCGAGTCGCCGGAGCGGAACGGCGTGACCATCCGCTCGCGCGGCACGCTCGCGAAGGGCGGCTCGGTGTTCCTGGAGACCGAGATAAAGTGCCGCGGCATCAACGACACCGCCTACCGCGGCGCAATGGCGCGGCGCACCGGCGAGGACCGGACACGGCTCGTCGAGCGGATGCTCTCGGCCGTCGTCCCCGGCGCCCAGCTCGTCAGCCTCACCGTCACCCCGGCGGACATGCGCGACACCGAGACGCCCGTCTCCTTCCGCCTCGCGGCGACGTTCCCGGACTCGGTCCTCGAGGGCGAGACGATGGACGAGCTCCGCGTTCCCTTTGTCGGCGCCGCGTTCGGCGTGGCGAACTTCCTGCTGCGGGACAACGTGACGCTCGAGCGGCGCCGGTTCCCGCTCGTCCTCGACACCACCGCCGGCGTCGACGAGCAGGTGGAGATCGACCTCGGCGGCAATCTCGGCCGCTGGCGCGGCAACGCCGCGGAGTCGTCCGCCGAGGTGCCGGGGCGTTTCTCGTTCCGCCGCGGCTCCACGGTGACGAACGGCGTCCTCGTCGCCCGCCGCATCGTGGCGCTGCCGGCCACCGAAATCTCGCCCGACGAATACGCGCAGCTGCGCGAGGCGCTCAAGCGGACGGAGGCGATCGGGCGCGAGAACCCGATTTTCGACCGCGACCGGGACGCTGACGCGCACGTCCGCTACGTGCTCGATTCGTCCGAGGCGTTCATCCGCTCCCCGCGCGAGTGGACCATCACCAACCGGGTGGTGAAGAAGATCCTCGACTACACCGGCAAGAAGCAGTCCGCCGAACTCCGCTTCGACTTCAACCCCGCGGTGGAGGCGGTGGGGGTTATGGAGGCGTCGGTGAGCAACCTCGACGGCCGGGTGTACTTCGCCTCCGAGCGCGAGTGCAACACGATGGACGCGGGCTGGGCGGCTTCCGCCCCGCGCTACCCCGCCTCGAAGATCGTCGTCGTCAACCTGCCCTCGGTCGAGATCGGCAGCTTCGTTTCCTACACGGTCGTTCGTGCCGTCACCAACGCGCCGGCGCCGTTCTACGCCGTCAGGTACTTCGACTCGCGTTCGCCGCTCGAGCGCCGCGTGGTGCAGGTGGACGGCTGGCGGCGCGAGGTCGTGTCCCCGCGCCGGCTCGCGCGGGAGCCGAACCAGCCCGACGATTCGATCTGGCGCGACTGCAAGATTTTTTCCGCCGGCGGGTTCGTTGACGTGCGCCCCGCGCTGCTGGCGGCGGCCGACGTCGGCGAGGTCGATCCCAGGTCGCTGCCCGGACTGGACGGCGACCACGTCGACGTGAAGGCGATCCGCGACTGGATGGCGATCAACGTCAAGGTGGCTGGACCGTCGCTCTACGAGGTGCCGGTCGAGATGCAGCTGACTCCGCCAGAGACGGTGCTGCGCGAGCGCTACGCCTCGCGGCTGGACTACGTGCGCACGCTCGCGGCGCTTTTGAAAGGGGCTGGCTACAAGGCGGACGTCGTGTTTGCCGCCGACAACGCGGGCGAGAATGGCATCGCGCGCCTTCGCGACATGGTGGGGTTGCCGAACGTGCGCGCGTTTTCTTACGCGCTCTGCCGCGTGACCGAGCGGATCGGCGGCTTTCTCGGCTTCGGCGGCGAGGAGCGCGTCACCTACATCGGCACCGAGAACCATTACGCGCCGCTGGGTCCGACCGCGTTCTTCGGTGCCGACTGCTACGACCCGGTCGCCGGACGTTTTGGAATCGTCACCGTGCCTTCGTCGGACTTCGTGCCATTCGTCCACGACCGCACCGTTTATACCATCGGCAAGACCGGCGCCGTCGACGTCGTTTCGGTGACGCAGACTTACGGTCCTGCCGTCGCCGCCTTCCGCCGCCGCTACGCCGAGCTGCTGCCAGAGGAGTTCCGGCGCCACTACCAGCGCATCCTGAGCGAACTCGCGCAGTCCGCCGTCGCCACCGGTCCGTTGCTCGCCGACGTCACCAACTACCCGGCGCGGCTCGAGTTCTCCTGCACCGTGCCGGACCTGGCGACGGTGAGCGGCGGGACGATCGAGCTGGAGATTCCGGGGCTGTCCAGCTCGGTGCCGGTAGTGGCCGGCAACGAGCTTCGGCGTACGCCGTTCGGCGTCGACAGCTGCGATGCCGGGCTCTTCGAGGCGGTGGTGCGCTTCCCCGAGGGCTACACCGAAATCGAGCACCTGCCCGACGCGATTGAATTTTTCAGCGACGGTCCATGTTGTAATTGGATGAAATGCGATGTTGCGCACGATATCGTCGACGGGCGGCTTGAGGTGACAGTGAGTCGGGAAATTTTCCCGCGCCAGGACGAGATTTATCCGCCATCGCAGTTCGGGCTCTTCCGCGAGTGGAGCCGGCTTGCGACCGCGCGCGCCAACCGCACTATCGTCGTCCGCAAGCGGAGGGAGCAGTGAGGCCGCGCCGCCGCGAGCGCCTTTCCGACGCGATTGCGGGGCGGATTCTCTACGAGGACCGCGACCTCGTCGTCGTCGACAAGCCGTCGGGGATGCTGACCACGCACACGCGCTTAGAGGGCCGCGCCGCGCGCGAGGCGCAGCTTACGGTGGAGAACTGCCTCAACGACTATCTGCGCAAGGGACAGGCGCGCAGCCGCCTTCGGGTGTGGCTCGTCCACCGCCTCGACCGCGAGACGAGCGGGGTGATGATGTTCGCGAAGTCGGAGGAGGTGGCGGAGCATTTCCGCGCCGACTGGGCGAAGCTTACCGAGAAGACGTATCTCGCGGACGTGGAAGGGGAGCTCGCCGAGGAGTCGGGCGAGTTCAGGAGTTTCCTCAAGGAGGACGCGGACGGCTACCGGGTGCGGTCGGTGAAGAAAGGGACGCCGGGCGCGAAGGAGGCGGTGACGAAGTGGCGGCGGCTTGGCGTCGGCAAGGGATTTACGCAGGTCGAGGCGACACTGGTCTCGGGCCGCAAGAACCAGATCCGCGTCCATTTCGCGGAGGCGGGGCATCCGGTCGTCGGCGACGTCAAGTACGGCGCGGCGCGCGCCGACCGCCTGCATCTCCACTCCCACCGCCTTGCGTTCATCCATCCCCGCATCGGCAAGAGGATGGAGTTCACGTCCACCCCACGAATCACGAGCCACGAATATGGTATAATACACCATCTATGAACAGGGAAAAGAGGAAGATAGTTGTCACCAGCGCGCTGCCTTACGCGAACGGCGACATCCACATCGGGCATCTCGTGGAGTATCTGCAGACCGACTTCTGGGTGCGGTTCCAGAAGCTCCGCGGCAACGACTGCGTCTACGTCTGCGCCGACGACACCCACGGCACCCCGGTGATGATCCGCGCGCGCAAGGAGGGGATTATGCCCGAGGAGCTCATCGCGCGCATGCACGCGATCCACCTCAAGGACTTCACCGACTTCCAGATCTCCTTCGACAACTACTACTCCACCAACTCGCCCGAGAACAAGGAGTTCTCCGAGCGGTTCTTCGCGGCGATGGAGAAGTCCGGCGGCATCACGGCCAGGACCTCGCCGCAGCTCTACTGCGAGAAGTGCGGGATGTTCCTGCCCGACCGCTTCGTGAAGGGGACCTGCCCCAAGTGCGGCGCGGAGGGCCAGTACGGCGACAGCTGCGACAAGTGCGGGTCGACCTACGGCGCCGAGGAGCTGGGTTCGCCCAAGTGCACCACCTGCGGCGGCACGCCGGTGGTGAAGGACTCCGAGCACCTCTACTTCGAGCTCGAGCCCCAGCACGAGTACCTGGAGAAGTGGATTCCCGGGCACACCACGAGCGACGTCTCCAACAAGCTGCTCGAGTGGTTCAAGGAGCCGCTGCGCGGCTGGTGCATCTCGCGCGACGCGCCGTACTTCGGCTTCGAGATCCCCGGGCACAAGGGCAAGTTCTTCTACGTCTGGGTCGACGCGCCGATCGGCTACCTCGCCTCGCTCAAGAACTGGTGCGGGCGGAACGGCCAGAAGTTCGAGGACTGGTGGACGCAGGGCCGTGATTCGTGCTTCGTGGTTCGTGATTCGGGAGGGGACGCACCTGCCACGAAGGTCGAACACTACCACTTCATCGGCAAGGACATCATCCGCTTCCACTGCCTCTTCTGGCCGGGGATGCTGCATGTCGCGGGCTTCGAGCAGCCGGACAAGATCTTCGTCCACGGGTTCCTCACCGTCAACGGCGAGAAGATGTCCAAGTCGAAGGGCACGTTCGTGAACGCGCGCACCTACCTCGACCACCTGCCGCCGGAGGCGCTCAGGTACTACTACGCGGCGAAGCTCGGGCCGACGACGGACGACATGGACCTCAACCTCGACGACTTCGTCCAGCGCGTCAACTCCGACCTCGTGGGCAAGGTCACGAACATCGCCTCGCGCTCGGCGCAGATGCTGCAGAAGAAGCTCGGCGGGACGCTTGCGACGCTCGCCGGCCACGACGAGGAGCTTGCGCTCCTCAAGCGGCTGCGCGAAGGCGGCGAGACGGTGGCGCGCCACTACGAGGAGCGCCGCTTCAGCCAGGCGGTGGTGGAGATCTGCCGGCTCGCGGACGCGGCGAACGAGTACTTCGACCGCCGCGAGCCGTGGAAGTCGGTGAAGTCCGACCCGGAGGCGGCGCGGGTGACGCTCACCGCGGCGCTCAACGCCTTCCGCATCCTCGCGATCTACCTGAAGCCGATCCTGCCGGTCTACGCCGACAAGGCGATGAAGCTCTTCGGCGAGTCGGAGTGGACCTGGGACTCGGCCCAGACCTCGGTCGAGGGCGTGGCGATCGGCGAGTACGAGTACCTCGCCAGCCGCATCGAGAAGGCGCAGGTCGACGCGATGGTGGCGGCGGCGGCGGAGAAGCCGGCGGAGACCGGAGAGGTCGCGCACGAGAGCCGGGCGAGCAAGAACAAAGGCGCGGCGGCCGCGGACCACGAACCGCGAACCACGAGCCACGAGGCAGCCGCCCTCAAGCCCGAGGTCGCGTTCCCGGACTTCGAGAAGCTCGACTTGAGGATCGGCGTGGTGGAGAGCTGCGAGACGGTGCCGAAGAGCTCGAAGCTCCTCAAGTTCGTCCTTGACGCGGGCGCGCTCGGGAAGCGCACGATCTTCTCGGGGATCCGCGCGGCGTATCCGGAGCCGGAGAAGCTGGTCGGGAAGGAAGTGGTCTTCGTCGCCAACCTGGCGCCGCGGAAGATGTCGGTCGGGGTCTCGGAGGGGATGATTCTCTTTGCGGGCGAGCCCGGGAAGTGCGGCGGAGCGCTTTCGCCGTCCTCTCCGGCGGGCCCGGGAACGGAGGTTACATGACGCGGGCGGCGGTGGTGATGGCGGCTGCGGCCGCGGGACTGGCGCTCGCCGCGGCGGCGGAGGAGGCGAAGCCGTCGGGCTTCGACATCAGGCTGCCGGTCGTCGAGGTGGTCGACGTCGCGGACTTCAAGGTGAAGACGTATCCCGGGCGCGTGGTGCCGGTGGCGCAGGTGAACATCGTGCCGCAGGTGTCGGGCGAGATCCTGGAGGTCGGCTTCGAGAACGGGTCGGAGGTGAAGGAGGGCGACGTCCTCTACGTGCTCGACTCGGTCAAGTACGAGGCGGCGGTGAAGAGCGCGGAGGCGAAGGTGGCGGAGACGAAGGCGCTGCAGCAGTACGCCGAGCGCAACTACGCGCGCCACCTGAAGCTGGTGGACTCGCGGGCGGTGAGCCAGGACGCGGTGGACAACTCGCTGTCGGCGCGCGACTCGGCGCGGGCGGCGCTGGCGGCGGCGCAGGCGGACCTCGCGGAGAAGCGCGACAGCCTCGACCACTGCCGCATCACCGCGCCGATCTCGGGCAAGGTAGGCACCACGCAGTACACCCGCGGCAACTACGTGACCACCTCCTCTGGCACGCTCGTCACGCTGGTGCAGAACGCGCCGATCCGGGTGAGGTTCTCGATCTCCAACCGCGACTACCTTGACCTCTTCGGGGCGAGCGGCCAGCGGATCAAGGAGGAGGCGGTGCTGGGGCTTTCGCTGGCCAACGGCGGCGAGTACCCCGATCCCGGCGAGGTCGAGTACGTGGAGAACGCCGGCGACGAGCAGACCGACACGATCATGGTGTACGCGCTCTTCAAGAACGAGTCGCGGATGCTGAAGCCCGGCGGCACGGTGACGGTGACGCTGACGTCGAAGAAGGGCGAGATGCGCCCGGCGATCCCGGCGACGGCGGTGCTGCAGGACGTGCGCGGGCCGTACGTGTGGGTGGTGGGCGAAGGCGGCGAGGCGACGCGGCGGTACATCGCCCGCGGCGACATCTCGCGCGAGTGGCAGTTCGTCGAGAAGGGGCTTGCGGCGGGCGAGAGGGTGGTCGCCGAGGGCGGCCACAAGGTGCGTCCGGGGATGAAGGTCGAGGGCGTGCCGTCCGACAAGTCGAAATGAAGTCGCCGTCCCACATCTTCATCTCTCATCCGCGCATGGCGTGGGTGGTGGCGATCGTCGTTTCGCTCTGCGGCGCGTTCTGCCTGAGGCGGATGCCGGTGGCGGAGTACCCGAACATCACGCCGGTGACGATCACGGTGTCGACCTCGTACACCGGCGCCGGGTCGCAGGAGGTGCGGGACTCGGTGGCGCAGGTGATCGAGGACCAGATCAACGCGGTCGACGACATCTGGTACTACAAGTCGAACGCGAACGCGAGGGGGTCGTACAACTGCTACTGCGTGTTCAGGCCGGGGACTCCGTCCAACATCGCGCTCGTGAACGTGCAGAACGCGGTGAAGCGCGCGGAGCCGAAGCTGCCGACGGAGGTGGTGCAGAACGGCATCTCGGTGAGGAAGAGCCCGGAGGACCAGCTGGTCCAGTACATGTTCACCACCGACGCGCGCGAGATGGACCTGATGGAGCTGGCCAACTTCGTTGAGAAGCAGATGGCGGACTCGATCTCGCGCATGGACGGGGTGTCGCTGGTGGAGTCGGGCGGGCGCACGTACGCGATGCGCATCTGGCTCGACCCGGTGAGGCTCTCGGGGCTGAACATCTCGATCGCGGAGGTGAAGAGCGCGGTGGAGTCGCAGAACATCCAGGCGGCGGCCGGCACCGTGGGCGGCGAGTACGCCAACGACTACCTCTCGTTCAAGGTCAACGTGAAGGGGCGGCTCAGGACCAAGGAGGAGTTCGAGAACATCGTGGTGCGGACGAATCCCGAGACCGGGGCGCAGGTGCTGCTCAAGGACGTGGCGCGGGTCGAGCTCGGCGCGAAGGGCTACTCCTACCGCTCGCGCTTCAACGACAGCAACTCGGTGTGGATGAACGTCTACAAGGCGCCGGAGGCCAACGCGGTGGCGACGGCTGCGCGGGTGAAGAAGGAGGTGAACCGCTGGCTCAAGCGCCTGCCCAAGGGCGTGAACGGGTATCTCGCGGACGACGCGACCGGCTTCACGCTGCTGTTTCTGAAGGAGACGGTCTGGACGCTCTTCGCGGCGCTGGCGCTGGTGGTGCTGATTACCTACGTCTTCCTGCAGGACTGGCGCGCGACCTTCATCCCGGCGGTCGCGATACCGGTTTCGCTGCTCGGCACGTTCATCGTCCTGCACGTCTTCGGCTTCACGCTGAACGTGCTGACGATGTTCGGCCTCATCCTGGTGATCGGCTCGCTGGTAGACGACGCGATCGTGGTGGTGGAGAACACGCAGTCGCTGATGCTCCGCGAAGGGCTTGCGCCCCGCGAGGCGGCGGAAAAGTCAATGACCCAGATCACCAGCGCGATCATCGCCACCACGCTGGTAACGCTTGCGTGCTACCTGCCGCTGGTGTTCTACTCCGGCATGGCCGGGATAATGTACGTCCAGTTCGCGGTGACGATGTGCACGGCGCTTGTCATCTCGACCGGGGTGGCGATCGTCCTTTCGCCGGTTCTCTGCGCGTACATGCTCAAGGCGCCGACGGACGGCCGCCGCCGCGGCGTGTTCGCGCCGTTCAACGCGGTCGTGGACATTGCGCGGAGGTCGTATCTCACGCTGGCGCGGCTCCTGGTGCGCCGTGTGGTCATCGCGCTTGTCCTCTTCGCCGGCGTCGTGTTTTCGATGTGGTGGCTTTTCGGCAAGGTGCCGACGGCATTCCTGCCCAAGGAGGACCGGAGCTTCATCATCGTCCGCTGCCGGCTGCCCGAGGGGCAGACCCTCGAGCGCACGATCGCGGTGGTGGACGAGTTCCACGACCGGATGAAGGGCATTGCCGGCATCCGCTTCGTCTCCTCGATCTGCGGCTGGTCGCTCTGGGGCACGGGCGAGAACCTGGCCAACATCTACCTCTGGCTCGACAGCTGGGACAAGCGCAGCTCGCCGGAGCTGCACATCGACCGGATCATGGAGAGGGCGGTCAAGGCGACGGAGGACATCTACGCGGCGCAGTTCGTGTTCCAGCAGCTGCCGTCCATCCGCGGGCTCGGCGGCTCGAGCGGGGTCGGGTTCAACATCTGCTCGGTCGGCGGGCAGGGGCCGCAGGAGCTTCTGGACGCGGCGGACGGGCTGGTGGCGGAGCTCTCCACCAACAAGCTGGTCAAGTCGGCGGTGCACGGCTTCACCGCGGCGACTCCGCAGCTCGAGCTGCGGCTTGACCGCCGCAAGGCCGAGGCGCTCGGGCTCACGCCGAAGGTGGTGTTCCAGACGCTCCAGAACAAGCTCGCATCCTACTACGTGAACGACTTCAACCTCAAGGGCGGCGTCTACGAGGTGAAGCTCCAGAACGACCCCGAGCGCCGCGGGTCGGTGTCGGACGTCCTCGACATCCGCATCCCCACCTCGTCCGGCGAGGCGGTGCCGCTCGCGTCGATCGCGTCGGTCGAGCATTCAGTCGGTCCGCGCGAGACGATGAGCTACAACAAGATGCTGGCGGCGTGGGTGGACGTGGTGCCGGCCGACGGGGTGAGCTCGTCGCAGGTGATGAAGCTCATCGAGAGCGTGAAGCTGCCGCAGGGATTCGTGATCGAGTGGGGGCCGGTGGCGCTCCAGGAGCGCGAGAACGAGGGCCAGCTCCTCTGGCTGGTGCTCGCCGCGGCGCTCTTCGCCTACCTCTTCCTGGTGGCGCAGTACGAGTCGTGGACGATCCCCGTGCCGGTGATGCTGTCGGTGGCCTGCGCCCTCGCCGGCGCGCTCCTCGGGCTCTGGCTCACCGGCACCGCGCTTTCGGTCTACGCGCAGCTGGGCTGCGTGATGCTGATCGGGCTTGCGGCGAAGAACGCGATCCTGATGGTGGAGTTCTCGCGCCAGGAGCGCGCGCGCGGGGTTCCCATCGCCAAGAGCGCGCTCCGCGGCGCGGACCTCCGGTTCCGGGCGGTGATGATGACGGCCTGGAGCTTCATCTTCGGCGTCCTGCCGCTCGTGTTCAAGTCCGGCGCGGGCTCCGGGGCGATGCGGGCGATCGGCATCTGCACCTGCTCGGGGATGCTCGCGGCGACGGTGGTGGGCATATTCTTCGTGCCGCCGCTCTACACGGTGTTCCAGTCTCTCCGCGAGCGGGCCCGGAGGCTCTTCGCGGCGATTGCGGGAAGGAAGGGGTAGGATGTCCAGGGCAGTCAACCACCGCGAGCGCAGGCGCGAGATTTGCGCGACGAGCATCGGGCTCTTCGCCAAGTTCGGGTACGAAGACGTCAACTTCGGCATGATCGCCAAGGCGTGCGGGCTTTCCCGGACGCTCGTCTACACCTACTTCAAGGACAAGCGCGCGATCTTCAACCAGGCGATCTTCGGGGTGACCGACGCCGTGGACGAGAAGTACAAGGCGCTTTCCCGCTCGGACCGGACGGCGGACGCGAAGCTGCGCGAGATGTGCACCGCGGTCTTCGCCCTCCTCTTCGACAACCGGGAGTTCCTCTGCGTCATCGTCGACCACCTCTGCTCCTTCCGTCGCAAGGGGAAGCTCCCCGTGGACAACATCATGCGGCATACCCTGGGGCTCAAGCGGATTGTCCATTCGATGATCGTCGAGGCGCGCCACCGCGGCGAGTATTCGGCCGGGCTGGACGCCAACCGTGCCACCGAGCTCGTCTATTCCCAGTTCGAGGCGGCCATTCTGCGCCTCGCGGTGTCCGGCAAGGCCGTAATTTCAGACCTGATCGAGCAGACCGGGGAGCTTCTCACGGCCTTCCGGGCGGTTCCGGAGGGCCAGACCCGCAATTGACTTGCGGGCGAAAAAAGGGTATACTTCAATAATCAAACCACAAAAAGGAGAAATTCCGCATGAGTACCCAGGAAAAGCAGGGCGGCAACCTGTTCGCCATCGCCACAATGTTCGCGCTCTTCTTCATGATCGCGTTCGTTACCAACTTCGCGAGCCCGATGGGGGTGATCGCCAAGAACCAGTTCAACGCGTCGAACGCGCTCTCGCAGCTCGGCAACGCGGCGAACTTCTTCGCGTACCTCTTCATGGGCATCCCGGGCGGCATCATCCTAAAGCGGAAGGGCTATAAGTTCACGGCGCTCGCGGCGGTCGCGGTCGGCTTCGTCGGCGTCGGGGTGCAGCTCCTCTCCGGCTACGTCAGCTCCTTCGCCGTGTACGTGATCGGCGCGTTCATCGCGGGCTTCTCGATGTGCATGCTCAACCTCGTCGTCAACCCGATGCTCAACACCCTCGGCGGCGGCGGCAACAAGGGCAACCAGCTGGTGCAGTTCGGCTGCTCGCTCAACTCGGTGGGCGCCACGCTCTCGCCGGCCGTCCTCGGCTGGCTGATCGGCGAGATCACCAAGGACACGTCGTTCATCAAGGCCGCCCCGGCGCTGATGATCGCGATGGGCATCTTCGCGGTGGCGTTCGTGATCGTCGCGTTCTCCAAGATCCCCGAGCCGCACATGGAGACGGCCGAGGAGAAGGCCGCGCGCCTCTCGGGCGGCTCGTCCGTCTTCGGCGACATCGCCGAGACGCTGAAGTTCAGGCACTTCACCTTCGGCGCGATCGCGATCTTCTTCTACATCGTGATCGAGGTCGGCGTCCCCTCGATGGGCATGCTCTACATGACCGACTGCGTTAAGGACGCGGCTGGCGAGATCGTCTCCAAGGGCCCGGGCTACGTGGGCGGTGCGGTCGCCGGCGTCGTCTGCGGCGCGTACTGGTTCCTGATGATGTGCGGGCGTCTGCTCGGCGGCGTGGTGGGCGGCAAGGTGTCCTCGCGCGTGCAGGTCTCGTTCCTCGCCACGCTGGGCATCGCGCTCCTCCTGGCGGCGATGTTCTCGCCGGTGAAGATGGTCACGCTCTTCGGCTACAGCTTCCCGCTCTCGATGTGCTTCATGGCGGCGGTGGGCCTCTGCACCTCGGTGATGTGGGGCGGCATCTTCAACATGGCGGCCGAGGGCCTGGGCAAGTACGTGCCGATGGGCTCGGGCATCTTCATGGCGATGGTCTGCGGCGGCCTGCTGATCCCGGTCCAGGGCCTGATCGCCGACAAGATCGGCATCCTCTCGAGCTACTGGCTGTCGATTGCGCTCCTCGCGTACGTGCTCACGTACGCGCAGGTCCTTTCCAAGCCCACCCGGAGGGCCTGAGCAATGCTGAACCAGGAAGTCTACGACAAGGTCGTCGCCGAGTTCGCGGCGAAGTTCGGCGGCAAGCCCGAGGTGGTGGCGTACGCGCCGGGGCGCATCGAGGTGCTCGGCAACCACACCGACTACAACGAGGGCTACGTCTTCTCGGCGGCGATCGACAAGGGGACGTTCTTCGCGGTCTCGGCGGCGGCTGACGACAAGGTGACGCTCGTCGCCCTCGACATGGGCGAGACCTACGAGACCACGCTCGGCGCGGTGAAGAAGGTCGAGTCGGGCGCGACCTGGGCCAACTACCCGCTTGGCACCTTCAACTGGCTGATGGGCGGCGACCCCGCCAAGGCCGGCAAGGGCTTCAAGGCGGTGTTCGGCGGCAACATCCCGCTCGGCGCCGGCCTGAGCTCGTCCGCCGCGCTGGAGATGGCGACGGCGCTCGCGCTGCAGAAGCTCTACGGCACCTCGTTCGGCAAGACCGAGCTCGCCAAGATCGGCCAGAAGGCGGAGCACACCTTCGCCGGCTGCCCGTGCGGGCTCCTCGACCAGGCGTCCTCGATGTACGGCGAGGAGGGTGCGCTCGTCAAGAGCGACTTCCGATTCAACACCTTCGAGTCCGTCTCGATGGGCCCGTCGGTCGCGTTCATGATGGTGAAGTCCAACGCCAAGCACGCGCTCGTCGACGGCGCCTACGCCTCTCGCCGCCAGGCCTGCGAGGACGCGGCGAAGTACTTCGCGGGCGTCCTGAGGAAGCCGGTCACGCACCTCCGCGACGTCACCATGGCGGAGTGGGTGCTCTACCGTGGCGGCCTGAGCGAGACGACTGCCAAGCGGGCGGTCCACCCGATCGGCGAGGACGAGCGCGTCCTCCAGGGCGCGGCGCTGCTCGAGAAGGGCGACCTCAAGGGCTTCGGCGCGCTGATGTACGACTCGCACGAGTCGAGCCGCAACTGGTTCGAGAACTCCTGCGAGGAGCTGGACAAGATCGTGGACGCGGCGAAGGCGATCCCCGAGGTCTACGGCGCGCGCCTCTCCGGCGGCGGCTTCGGCGGCAGCTGCTGCCTGCTCGTCGACCCGGCGGCGGCTGACCGCATCGCCGCGCAGATTTCCCGCGAGTACAAGGCGGCGTTCGGCGACGAACCGGCCTGCTCGCTCATCAAACCATCAGCTGGAGCAAGGCTCGTATGAAATTCCGAACGCTGCTGACGCTGGCGGCGGCGCTTGCCGTCGCCCCCGCCTATTCGCAGGAAGAGGAGGAGACCGAGGCCGCGCCGGCCGACGAGGCCGCTGCGCCCGCCGCCGGCGACGATGCCGCGGCTCCGCGGCCCAAGGTGAAGTTCTTCGCCACCTTGCCGTTCTGCCGCCAGATCTCCGGCGTCGTCGAGGTGCTCCGCCCCGGCGCCGCGGCCTGGGAGCCGGTTGAGGATGGAGTCCGCTATGCGCTGGGCACGACGTTCCGCACCGCGCCGGGCGCTCGGGTGACGCTTATCCTGGGCACCGGGTGCAATATCCGCGCCGAGGGCTCGACCGAGTTCGCCACCCGTCCCCAGCCGCTTGGCGAGGACGTGCGCTCGATCGTGGTGAAGGGCGGCGTCGTCACGGCGGTCCTGCCGCGCAACCTGCCGGCGGGCGGCTTCGCCATCGCCGCGCCTGGATTCACGCTCAAGGACATCGCCGGCGAGTGCCGCGTCGAGTACCGCGCCACCGGCGACGGCGACGACGTCTCGCTGCGCTGCAACACCGGCACCTTCATGGTCGAGGGGCGCAACTTCTCCATCCCGCGGATGAACCCGACCCACGAGTTCAGGATCCGCACCAGCCACGACAACCTCGCCACCATCATCTACGGCGTTCGCGGCGACACGATTGTCAACGTCAGCCGCGGCGTGGTGATGCGCACCGAGATCGACGAGGACGGCAAGGTGCAGCACGTCGCCGAGACCCCGAACCTCGAGTGGCGCCTCTCGCCCGGCACCAGGGTGCAGATCAACCGCGCCGTCCCGGCGATCGGAGAGAAGATGAGCGTGTCGGTGATGACCTTCGCCGTCGACGGCGCGCTCAAGAACCATTTCGCCTACGTCGAGGGCCTCGCCGCGGTTAATTCCGGCGAGCTCGTGGCCGCGTCCAAGGAGGAGAGCGACAAGCTTGCCAAGCGCGCGGCCGAGGCGGCGGGCGATGCGGCCGCGGCGGCCGAAGAAGCCGAAAACCAGTCCGAGTCTGACGGCGATTCGTCCGACTACGGCAACGAAGAAGAGTAACAGCAGGAAAAGAGCAGCAAAATGGTAATCCAGAAGTTCAACAAACTGATCAGGAACAAGTGGATCTGGGGCGTGTTCGCGGTGGCGATTTCCGCGTTCTTCGCCTTCGACTTCCTCATCGCCGACCTCAACGCGCCGAGCGACCGCGGCGGCGGCTCCGGAGCCGGCACCATCGCCGGCGAGAAGGTTGACGCCGCGCTCTTCGAGGCGTTGGCCGACGACGTGCGCGGCATCGGCCGCAACCGCGACTGGAAGACCGACCAGGCCGAGGTCAACCGCGCCGCGTGGGAGAACTACGCCGCGCTCCTGGTGGCCGAGCGCGCCGGCATCTCCGTCTCCGACGACGAGGTCTCCGAGATGATCCGCCGCGACCCGAGCTTCCAGCAGAACGGCGCGTTCAGCTTCCCGCTCTACAGCGCGCTCCTCGCGGAGAACTCGATCACCCCCGAGCGCTTCGAGGCGAGCCTCAAGCGCCGCATGACATTGGCGCGCCTCGCCCAGTCCGTGATCGGCGCGGCAACGTGGTGCTCGCCGATGGAGCTCGACCAGGCCGTCGCCGACATGACCGACACCTATACCGTCAGGGTGGCGAGCTTCCGCCAGGAGCGCAAGGACGCCGACGCCGTCAAGCTGGACGACGAGGGCCTCAGGAAGTGGTATGACGCGAACACCAACTCGATCGCGCTCCCCGAGCGCTTCAAGCTCCGCTTGGTCAGGTACGACGCCACCGACACCAACGTCCTCGCGCGGATGACCGTGACCGAGGACGAGATGCGCGACCGCTACGACGTCACCTCCGACAAGTACACCGTGACCGACACCAACGGCGTCGAGAAGGTGAAGGAGTTCGAGGAGGTCAAGGACCAGATCGAGCGCGAGCTGCGCCAGATCGCCGCGGTCGAGTTCTTCCGCACCAACCTCAATGCCCGCGCCTATGGCACCAAGGCCGCTGATGGCGCCTCGCGCCTCGACGAGATCGCGAAGGAGGACGGGCTCAAGGTCGACACCACCGGCTTCATATCCATCGAGGGGCCGCAGGTCGACGGGTTCATGACTCGCGCCTCGCTGGTTTTCCCCGGCGCCGAGAACCTCGACGAGACCCTCGCCGAGCTCGACTCGTCGAGCGAGGACCTGCGCTACGGCGTGGTTGCCTCCGACCGGGCCGTCTGGCTGGTCGAGAAGGACGAGGTCAGCCCTGCGCACGTGCCGACTTTCGAGGAGGCGAAGGACGCCATCCGCCCGCGCGCGCTGCGCGATGCCCGCGCCGATGCGTTCAAGGCGTCGGTCGAGGCGCTGGCCGCGAAGGGCACCAACGAGCTCTTCGCCGCCGCCAAGGAGGTAACCACCAACCTTACCTTCTCGGTGACCGATCTCCGCCAGGGCGAGTTCAACGACCAGCTCTCGGTGGTCCGCGCGTCGATGAGGACGATGAAGGGCGAGCTATCCGAGTTCACCCCGACCTCGCCCAGCCGCGGCATCGTTGTCTACTGCGTCGACCGCGTCCCCGGCGACGCGGCGAAGGCGATGCTGCTCAAGGCCCAGGTCCGCGGCGAGGTCTCATCGCTGCAGCTCAGGCAGGTCCCCGACGCCTGGAAGAAGTGGAACCTCGAGCGCATGGGCTTCGAGCCCGGCGAACGCTCGTCCGTCGAGCGCGCGGAGTCCGAGGAGTAGGGTCACCAGCCGCGATGAAGCTCTCCTTCAAGCGCATCCACCCCGACGCCGTGCTGCCGTCCTACGCGCACCCCGGCGACGCGGGGATGGACGTCCGCTCGGTGGAGGACCTCGTGATCCCCGCCGGCGGCCGCGTGCTTGTCCATACCGGCCTCGTGGCCGTCATCCCCGAGGGCTACGAGCTCCAGGTGCGGTCGCGTTCTGGCCTGGCGCTCAAGAGCGGCGTCGCGGTGCTCAACTCGCCCGGGACGGTCGACGCCGGCTACCGCGGCGAAATCGGGGTGATCCTCGCCAACTTCGGCGACGGCGGCTTCGTCGTCAAGAAGGGCGACCGCGTCGCCCAGCTGGTGGCCGCGCCGGTGACCGTGGCCGAGATTTTCGAGACCGATTCGGTTGACGCGACGGACCGCGGCGCGGGCGGATTCGGCAGCACCGGCAGGAGCTGAGCGTTATGGTGCTCAAGGTCTTCAGGTACGGCGAGAAGGTCCTGCGCGAGAAGGCGGCGCCGGTGGCGGCGGTCACCGACGTGCTGCGTGCGCTTGCCGACGACATGGTCGAGACGATGCACGACTCGCGCGGCGTCGGGCTCGCGGCCCAGCAGGTCGGGCGACTCGAGCGTCTCTGCGTGATCGACATGCCGCCGGACTGCGACGACGACGATGACCGCGCCTTCAACGCCCCGATCGCGATGCCGCTGAAGATGTTCAACCCCGAGATCGTCTCGCGCGACGGCGCGGTCTGCGACAAGGAGGGGTGCCTCAGCTTCCCCGGCGTCGGCGGCGAGATCGTGCGCGCCGCTCAGGTCGTCTGCCGCTACGTGGACGAGCGCGGCGCCGAGCAGACGATCACCGCGCGCGGCTACCTCGCCCGCGCCATCCAGCACGAAGTCGACCACCTCGACGGCGTACTCTACGTCGACCGCATGAGCGCGATCGAGCGCCTGCGGTACGCCGCCAAACTCAAGCAGCTTGCCAAGGCCAACGGCGGAGTCCGTTAGCACGGCGGAAAGGAGCAGGAAAACCATGCGCGATCTCTTCATTGTCGGCGCCGGTGGATTCGGCCGCGAGGCGGTCTGGACCGTGGAGCGCATCAACCGCGCGGCGCAGCAGCCGCTGTGGCGCGTCATCGGCTTTGCCGACGACGACCCGGCCAAGGCGACCGGCAACTTCGAGGGCTACCCGATGCTCGGCACGGTCGAGCAGGCGTCCAAGGACAACCCCGGTGCCTCGGTGTTCGTCGCCATCGGCGACAACGCCGTCCGCCGCGCCATCTACGCGCGGCTGCGCGGGCACGACTTCCCGTCGCTCATCGACCCCTCTGCGCAGGTGTCGCCGACGACCGAGTTCCGCCATGGAACCTACATCGCCGTCGAGGCGGTGGTCTCGGTCGGCACCGAGATCGGCAAGTTCGTCGTTATCAACGCCCGCGCCGGCGTCGGCCACGACTCCAAGGTCGGCGACTTCGCCAACATCTGCCCGGGCGTCTCGCTTTCCGGCCACACCACCATCGGCGACAGCGTGTTCATGGGCACCAACAGCTGCACCGCTCCGGGCGTCACCGTCGGCGCCGGCGCAGTCGTCGCCTGCGGCGTGCCGGTCTACGCCAACGTACCCGAAGGCGCTACCTTAAGTCCGTTTGGCGTTCTCAAGGCGGGACAGTGAGGCATTACTTCAACTGTCCCGTGGTGTAGTGGCCGCACAGGGGTTTTTGATACCCTTAGTCCTGGTTCGAATCCAGGCGGGACAACCAGACTGGAAACCAGGGCAAGAATAGGAGGCAAGAGATGGACATCCATATCGACGAACTGCTGCAGGCCACGATCGACGAGGGCGGCTCCGACCTGCACATCCGCGCCTACATGCCGCCGAAGCTGCGCGTGCACGGCGAGCTGCTGCCGATCGCCGAGGAGGAGCTCACAGAGGAGGACTCCTATCAGCTCTGCCGCGAGATGGTCGAGAAGCTCGGCGACCCCCGCGCGTTGGAGGAAGTCGAGAAGTCCGGCGGCGCCGACTTCGCGCTCGCGCACCCTGACGGCACCCGTTTCCGTGTCAGCATCTTCAAGGAGAGGAAGCGCTACGGCGCGGTGCTCCGCCAGATTCCCTCGACCCTGCTCACGCTTGAGCAGATCGGCATTCCGGCGGTCGTGAAGGAGCTCCTCTTCAAGCCGCGCGGCCTCATCCTCGTGACCGGCCCCACCGGCTCCGGCAAGTCGACGACGCTCGCTTCGATGATCGACGTCATCAACCGCGAGCGCAACGTCCACATCATCACCATCGAGGACCCGATCGAATTCTACCACACCTCGAAGAACTCGCTTGTCACCCAGCGCGAGATCGGCGACGACGTGCCGTCGTTCGCCGAGGCGATCCGCCGCGCGCTCCGCCAGGACCCGGACGTGATCCTCGTCGGCGAAATGCGCGACCTCGAGACGATCGCCGCGGCGATCACCGCCGCGGAAACCGGCCACCTCGTCTTCGGCACCCTGCACACCACCGGCTCGGCGGAGACGATCGACCGTATCGTCGACGCGTTCCCGATGAACCAGCAGTCGCAGATCCGCACCCAGCTCGCCGCCGGCCTGCAGGCGGTAATATCGCAGATCCTCCTCCCGAAGCTCGACGCCAACGGCGAGGTGCACGGCCGCGTCGCCTCCTTCGAGATCATGACCCGCACCGACGCCATCTGCTCGCGCATCCGCGACAACAAGACGAATATGATCAAGTCCGACCTGCAGACCGGCGCGAAGTACGGCATGATCACGCTCGACGCCCACCTCTCCGGGCTCTACAAGCAGGGGCTCATCTCCTACGAGGACCTCATCACCAAGTCGCAGGACCCGGAGTCGGTGGTCCAGAAGCTCAAGGAGGAGGGCTACGGCGCGTAGGGAGGAGGCATCATGAACGACCAGATACTCCAGATCCTCATCCAGAACGGGTACATCGACGAAGCCGGCGCGCAGGACATCGCCGACCTCGCGAAGACCGAGTCGAAGTCGGTCCGCCGCCAGGTGCTGGACTCCGGCGTGCTCGACGAGGACTCGCTCCTCGCGGCGATGGCGGCCTACCAGGACACCGAGGCGATCGACCTCGGCGCGATGACGATCGACACCGAGGTGACCGAGGCGATCCCCGCCTCGACCGCCAGGATGTACAACGTCTTCCCGGTCGCGGCGGACGACTCGTCGGTCACCCTCGCCACCTTCGACATCGTCGACCCGCGCATCTCCGACGAGATGCTCTTCACCCTCTCGAAGGAGGTCAGGTTCGTCTTCGCCCGCGAGAAGGACGTGATGGACCGCATCTCCCAGTACTACGGGGACTCCAACGAGTCGGTGGCCGACATGATCAAGTCGCTCGGCGAGGGCATGACGGACGACGAGGCCCTCGCCGACGCCGCCGGCGCCAACGACATCGCCTCGATGGAGAACGCCGCGAACTCCTCGGCGATCATCCGCTTCGTGAACCTCGTCCTCTACCAGGGCGTCGTCGACCACGCGGCCGACATCCACATCGAGCCGTTCGAGAACGACTTCAAGATCCGCTACCGCGTTGACGGCGCGCTCTACGAGATGAAGGCGCCGGACGTGAAGATGGCGCCGGCGATCATCTCGCGCGTGAAGATCCTCGCCAACCTCAACATCGCCGAGCGCCGCGTGCCGCAGGACGGCCGCATCGCGCTCACCGTGGCGGGGCGTCCCGTCGACCTGCGCGTCTCGTGTCTCCCCACCGCCCACGGCGAGTCGGTCGTAATGCGAATCCTCGACCAGACCACCACCTCTCTCGACCTCGAGAACGTGGGCTTCGCCGAGGACATCTACGAGCAGATCACGATGGACATCGAGAAGCCGAACGGCATCTTCATCGTGACCGGCCCGACCGGCTCGGGCAAGACCACGACGCTCTACTCCGTCCTCCGGCGCATCAACACCATAGACTCCAAGCTGCTCACCGCCGAGGAGCCGGTCGAGTACAACGTCGACGGCATCGTCCAGGTGCCGATCGACTCGCGCGCCGGCAACACCTTCGCCAAGGTGCTGAGGGCGTTCCTCCGCCAGGACCCCGACATCATGATGATCGGCGAGATCCGCGACCTGGAGACGGCGGAGATCGCGGTGCAGGCCGCCCTCACCGGCCACTTCGTGTTCTCCACCCTGCACACCAACGACGCCGCCGGCGCGGTGATGCGCCTCGTGGACATGAACGTCGCGCCGTACCTCCTGTCGTCCACGCTCGAGGCGGTGCTCGGCCAGCGACTGGTGAGGACGGTCTGCCGCGAGTGCAAGCAGTCCTACGAGCCCGACGACGAGACGCTCGAGCGCCTCGAGATGACGCGCGACCAGATCGGCGGGCGTCCGTTCTACTTCGGCCGCGGCTGCAAGACCTGCAACGGCACCGGCTACAAGGGCCGCAAGGGCGTCTTCGAGTACCTGCGCATGTCCAATCCGCTCCGGGAGCTCGTAAACAACCGCGCGCCGACGCTGATCATCCGCGAGAAGGCGCGCGAGCTTGGCATGCGTACGATGCGCGAGGACGGCATCCGCTCCATCCTCGACGGCTACACCACGGTGGACGAGGTGCTGAGGTACACGTGAAGCGCGCCATCCTGCTGCCTGTCGTCGCCGTCCTCGCGCTCGCGGCCTCCGCCGCTGCGCAGCTCGGCCTCGCCTCGCGCCGCGCCGCCGCCTCGCCGGCGCTCGCCGAGGGCGCTTTCGCCGCGCTCGGCGCGTTCCGCTCGGTGCTCGCCGAGGTGGTGTGGTTCCGCGCCGACCGGCTGCAGGCGGAAGGGCGCTATGTGGAGCTCGCCCAGCTTGCCTCGACCCTCGCGCTCCTCGAGCCGCACACCCCGGAGGTGTGGAGCTTCGCCGCCTGGAACCTCGCCTACAACGTCTCGGTGATGATGAACGCGCCCGAGGACCGCTGGCGCTGGGTGGAGGCGTCGATCAGGCTGCTGCGGGACGAGGGGCTTAAGGTCAACCCGCGCGAGCCGGAGCTCTACCGCGAGCTCGCCTGGACGTTCGAGCTCAAGATCGGCGCCAACCTCGACTCCGCCGCGCCGTACTACCGCAAGATGTGGGCGGAGACGGTGCGGGACGTCCGTCGCCGCGGCGCCTGGGAGGAGCTCGGCATGGAGCCCATGCGGATGATGGCGGTGGAGCGCTTCACCGGCTTCGACGACTGGACCAACCCCCAGCTTTCGGCGATCTACTGGGCGCTGAAGGGAATCGACAGCGCCAGCGGGCGCGACCGCCGCGCGCTCGAGATGATCGTGCGCCAGGCGATGGTCATCTATTCCAAGAACATGAAGGAGCAGACATGATGAACGAAGAATCCGACACCTCGCGGCATTTCCTCCGCCAGTGGATCGAGAAGGACGTCGCCGACGGCAAGACCGGCGGCAAGGTGGTGACCCGCTTCCCGCCCGAGCCCAACGGCTACATCCACATCGGCCACGCCAAGGCGGTGTGCGTCGACTTCGGCATGGCCGAGCTCTTCGGCGGCGAGTGCCACCTCCGGCTCGACGACACCAACCCCGCCAAGGAGTCCGACGAGTACGCCGAGAACATCAAGAAGGACATCAACTGGCTCGGCTTCCAGTGGTCCGGAGAGGGCGACGCCGGCGAGAAGGGCTTCTACAACGCCTCGAACATGTTCGACCAGATGTACGCCATCGCCGAGGAGCTGATCCGCCGCGGCCAGGCCTACTGCTGCAACCTCACCCAGGACGAGTGGAAGGAGTACCGCGGCGTCCCCGAGAAGCCCGGCCGCCCCTCGCCCTCGCGCGACACCGACCCCGAGCGCAACCTGAGGATCTTCCACGAGATGCGCGACGGCAAGTACGCCGACGGCGAGTGGTGCCTCCGCGCGAAGATCGACATGGCCTCGCCCAACATCCACTTCCGCGACCCGGTGATCTACCGCATCCGCCACGTCGCCCACTACCACCTCGGCGACAAGTGGTGCGTCTACCCGATGTACGACTTCGCGCACCCGATCGAGGACGCGCTCGAAGGCGTCACCCACTCGATGTGCACGCTCGAGTTCGAGGTGCACCGTCCGCTCTACGACTGGGTGGTCGACCGCATGGACGAGCAGGGGCTGCTGCCGGTCAGGAACGGCGTCAAGATCCGCACCCAGCAGCGCGAGTTCGCGCGGCTCAACCTCACCTACACGGTGATGTCCAAGCGGCTTCTGCTGCAGATGGTGCAGGAGAAGGTGGTGGACGGATGGGACGACCCCCGGATGCCGACCGTCTGCGGCATGCGCCGCCGCGGCTACACGCCCGGCGCGATCCGCGAGTTCTGCGACCGCATCGGCGTCTCGAAGGTGGAGAGCGAGTCAGACCCCGCGCTCCTCGAGTGGTGCGTCCGCGAGGAGCTCAACCAGACCGCAATGCGCCGCATCGCCGTCGTCGACCCGGTGAAGGTGGTGATCGACAACTGGCCGCCGACCACGAACCACGAACCACGAACCACGAGATTTGCCGAGCTCCCCAACAACCCGCTCGACGAGAAGGCGGGGACGCGGAAGGTGCCGTTTGGCCGCGAGGTCTGGATCGACCGCGCCGACTTCATGGAGGTGCCGGAGAAGAAGTTCTTCCGCATGGCGCCGGGGCAGGAAGTTCGCCTCCGCGGCGCGTGCATCTTCAAGTGCACCGGCTGCGAGAAGGACGCGTCCGGCAAGGTGGTCGAGATCCACGGCACCTGGGACGAGGCGTCGTGGGGCGGCAACCCGGCCGACGGCCGCAAGGTGAAGGGGACCATCCACTGGGTCGACTGCGCGACGGGCGTGAAGGCGGAGTTCCGCCTCTACGACCGGCTGTTCCTCGAGAAGGACCCGCTCAAGGAGGGGAGCGAGAACTTCCTCAAGTTTCTGAACCCCGACTCGCTCCGGGTCGTCTCCGGCTACGTCGAGCCCGCGCTCGCGGAGGCGAAGGCCGGCGAGCGCTTCCAGTTCGAGCGCACCGGCTACTTCGTCTGCGACGCGCCGCTCGTCTTCAACCGCACCTGCTCGCTGAAGGACTCCTACAAGCCGTCGTGACAGTGTAGATTTCTTCGCCGCACCGTGCGATTTTTTGGTATAATTCACCACATAAACCCATTTCACAAACCCAAAGAAAGGACAAAAATGATCAGTTCAAGCAGAAGAGGTTTCCTCCGCGGTCTCGCGGGTGTTTCGCTGCTCAGCGCCGGCGGGTGCTTCTCGCCCAGCCCGCGCAAGCCCGGCCAGAAGGTCCGCCTCGCGGCGGTCGGCATCATGGGCAAGGGCTACAGCGACTGGACGCCGATGCTCAAGACCGGCCTCGTCGAGATGGTGGCGTTCTGCGACGCCGACGCGGGGATGCTGACCCAGGCGCTCGCCCAGGCCAAGAAGGACCTGCCCGACATCGACCTCTCCAAGGTTCCGTTCTACACCGACTACCGCCGCCTCCTCGACGACGCCGACAAGCTCGGCATCGACGCGATGACGATCTCCACTCCCGACCACGTCCACGCGCCGGTCGCGATCCAGGCGATGAAGAAGGGCATCCACGTCTACGTGCAGAAGCCGCTCGTCCGCACCCTCTGGGAGCTCGAGTACTTCGAGCGCACGGCGCGCGAGAACGGCGTCATCGTGCAGATGGGCAACCAGGGCTCCTCGCTCGACTCGATGCGCCGCTGCACCGAGGTGCTGCAGAGCGGCATCCTCGGCGACGTGAAGGAAGTCCACGTCTGGACGAACCGCGCCGTGTGGCCGCAGGGCACCGGCGTCGCCAACTACGTGAAGAGCCGCGGAGACAAGGGCGACCCGATCCGCAAGGGGCTCGACTGGAACGCCTGGCTCGCTACGGCGAAGGACCGTCCGTTCCTCGACAAGTATCCCGAGGGCACTAAGGTCTACGATCCGTGGGGCCTTGGCAAGAACGTCTACCACGCCTTCACCTGGCGCGGGTTCTACGACTTCGGCGCCGGCGCGTTCGGCGACATGGCCTGCCACACGATGAACCTGCCGTTCCGCGGCCTCCAGCTCGCCGGCGTCACCGATGCCGAGTGCATCTCGATCGACCAGTTCAACGACATCGCCTACCCGGCCAAGTCGGTCGTGAAGCTCAACTACGCCGCGCGCACCGCCAAGTTCGGCCCGCAGAAGGGCAAGCTGCTCCCGGCGGTCCAGCTCTTCTGGTACGATGGCTACGACGAGTCCAAGCCCGGCAAGAGCGCCAGCAAGCCCGACGCGGCGCTGATGCCCAAGTGGATCGCCAAGCACGGCGAGGTGCCGAACACCGGCTGCCTCATCATCGGCTCCAAGGGCCAGGTGCTGATGCAGGACGACTACGGCGCCAAGTGCGCGATCGCGCTCGAGGCCGACAAGGAGTTCAAGGACGTGTTCGAGCACGAGGCGGCGAAGGCCGTCCCGCAGTCGATCCCGCTCTGCGGCTCGGCGTCCTCGGCCGGCGACGGCAAGTCGTCGGTGGAGATGAAGGGCTTCGCCGAGGGACACTACGGCGAGTTCATCAACGCGATCTTCAACAACGGACCGTACTACGAGCAGACCCACTCGCGCTGCTTCTCCGACATCGAGTACTGCATTCCGCAGATGGAGGGCATCCTCGTCGGCTGCGTCGCCCAGCGGCTCCCGAACCAGAAGCTCAGCTGGTGCTCGAAGAAGCAGTCCTTCGACGTCGCCGCGGCGAACGCGTTCGTGAAGCCGTACATCCGCAAGGGCTTCGAGTTCTAATTCGAAAGGAGACTCCGAAATGAACGTTTCCAGAAGGTCGTTCCTCGAGGCGCTCGGCGGCGTCGGCGCCGCGGTGGCGCTCCCCGGCTGCTGCGGCATGTTCTGCTGCGGCGGCAAGTACAAGGCGAAGATCGCGCTCCAGCTCTACTCGATCCACCAGTACATCGGCAAGGTGGGCTTCGAGAAGGCGCTGGAGGACGTGGCCAGGATCGGCTTCGTCGGCGTCGAGTTCGCGGGCTACGGCAAGCACACGGCGGCCGAGATCAAGAAGATGCTCGCCGACACCGGTCTCGTCGTCTGCGGCACCCACGTCAGCAACGACCGCTACGGCTTCAAGATCGACGCCAAGGCCGGCAAGTACGACTACGACCCCGAGGTGCTCAAGAAGACGTGCGAGTTCGAGCTCGAGTACGGCAACAGCCTCGTCATCTGCCCCGGCGGCGGCAACATCCCGCCCGGGTGCGCCTGGGACACCGGCCGCGGCGGCACCGTCGGCAAGCCCTCGAAGGAGATCGACGAGTTCACCAAGCGCCTCTGCGAGCTCTACAACAAGGCGGCGGCGGACGCGAAGAAGCTCGGCTGCAAGATCGGCCTCCACAACCACACCTGGGAGCACGGCGTCAAGATGACGAACGGGCAGTCGTTCTGGGACTACTTCTTCTCCAACACGTCGCAGGACGTCTGCATGGAGCAGGACGTGGGCTGGACGACCTGCGCGGGCGACATGTTCCCGGGCCTGAACCCGATCGAGCAGTACAAGAAGTACCCCCACCGCTCGCCTACGCTCCACGCGAAGGAGAACGGCATGGGCGAGGGCGTGAAGAAGTTCGACGCCATCCTCGGCCAGCCCGGCTGCGACGAGAACGGCAAGGTCTGCGCGACGCCGGTCGACTGGGACGGGCTCATCCCCGTCACCGAGGCCGACGGCGTGGAGTGGTACGTCACCGAGTGCGAGCGTCACTTCGACGACCTCTCGGCCGTCACGCCGTCCTACGCTTTCCTCAAGGGGAAGGGGCTCAACTAAGGCATTGAGAGCCAGAAAACTAGGCTTCTAGAAACCTCGATAGCTAGAAACCTAGATAACCCGGAAGCCCAGGAAACTGGGCTTCTCGGACTACATAGTAAAAATATGCTATAATACACAAGTTTTCAAGAAAGATCAGATATGAAGCTATTAGGTGAAAAGATATTCGCCCGCGACGCGGAGGGCAAGCTTGTCAGCCGCATTGGCACCATATTCTTCCGCACTCCGGGCCTGGTTACCCAGCGCGGCGTCCACGCGATGCAGCGTATCGCATGGATCGAGGAGATTCAGCGGGAGCTAGGGCGCGAGCTTTCGCCCGAGGAGGCGGAGGCCGAGATTTCGGAGTCGGTGGACCTCGTGTTCACCGAGGAGCACGTCCTTATCCGTCCCAACCCGGAGCGAATGGACCTCGCGTTCCGCGCCGACGAGGAGCTGCAGCGGCTGGTGCCAAAGCTCAACATCCGGTTCCTCAACACCAGCTCCGAGCTGGTGCGCCGGGCGTTGCGCGAGCGCGGCGAGAACTGGCGCATGGCGCGTGCGCCGATCTCACAGGAGGACATGGCCGAGCTGATTGCGAACTCCAAGGTGCCGGTCGGCGAGCGGCCGATCTACTACTACAACCGCACCACCGGCACGCGCTTCCTCACCGCCGAGACGCTTGCGCGGCTCGAGTCGCTGGCGCCGGACGACTTCCGCCGCCAGATGGCCGAGATCGTTCGCTGCCTCGGCAAGCGCAACCGCCAGGGCTATCCGGAGGTGGACGTGTTCCCGCCCACGATGCCAATCGAGATCAAGCGCTCGCTGCAGGCGCTCAAGCCCGAAGAGGCTCCGGTCGAGGAGTTGCGCACCGAGATCGCCGCGATCATCCGCCGCTGGCGGATGGCGCTTCCCTCGGAGCTGCGCGACGAGTCGCCCGACAACTTCGAGTGGCGCAACGCGATGTGCCAGACGTTGACGCGCGGCCCGAACGAGACCGCCGCGGTCGAGCAGGAGCTCGTCGCCGGCATCTCGCCCGAGTTCTACCGCCAGATCGAGTGGCTTCCCGGCGTGAGGATCGTCGACGGCGAGGTCGTCTTCGACAGCGTCTACGCCGAGGCCGCGCGCACCCAGGCCCCGCAGCTGCTCGCGAAGTGCGACAACCGGGTGAAGAGCTTCCTCTTCAACACCACCCGTCTCCTCGGGCGCGTCAAGTACATCAACGTCGGCCGCATCGCCCGCTCGCTTTCGCGCCCCGGCAAGCCGCCTCGCCGCCGCGGCCACCTCTACATCATGCAGTACGGCAACGAGGGCGAGGACGAGCCGAAGGTGATGATGATCCGCCTCCAGAAGTGGGGCGTCGCCGAGCACCTCGACGAGGGCAAGGGCCTCCTCCAGGCCATCCTCGAGGCCGACGAGTACTCCGACTACGTGCTCGACCGGCGGCTTATGTGCCGTCAGCTGGGCATGAACCTGCCGCATCAGCTCGCCTTCGGAAACTTCACCGAGAAGTACCGCGGCAACAACCAGTACAACGGCGTCGCGGTGCGGACCGGCTACTTCGTGCGCGACTACGAACGCGGCACCGCGTCCGACAAGGTGCCGCGCGCGAAGTACCGCAACCCCGCCTGGGCGCAGAAGTTCGCCTTCCTGATGGGCGGCGCGGCGGCGGTCGACCTCATTGTCGGCCGGCGCGACTCCGAGACCGGCAAGCTCATCTTCGACTGCAACTTCGAGGTGGTGGTGTCCGGCGACGACGGCCTGCCGGCCGAGGTGAAGGTAACCGACCACGCCGGCAGCTTCGTCGACTACACCCATCCGCTCGAGGAGTCCGTGCCGCTCTACGCCCAGTTCGTGCGCGACCGCGAGAAGCTGGTGGACGACCTGTCGCTCTTCGCCAAGGCGTACGTGGACGGATTCCACCGCACCCTCGCGGAGACCCAGGCCGCCTACCGCGCGCGGCGCACTGCGTTCGACTGCCTCTTCATCGACCGGCCCTACGATACCAACGGCTCCGGCGCCTACCGCTGGGCCTGCGCGCTGAGGCGGCTGGACGCCTGCGACCCCGACCGGCTCGCGGCCCGGCTCGCGGAATGCATCGGATGCTGAAGTATGCGCTGAGGCGACTGTGGCAGACGGTCCCGACCACGCTCGGGATCCTGCTGCTCGCCTTCGTGCTCTTCAACGTCGTCGGCGGCTCGCCGGCAGAGACTCTGCTCGGCAAGAACGCCACCGCCGAGGCGATCGCCGCGTTCAACGCGAAGTGGGGCTACGACCGCCCGCTCCCGGTGCAGTTCGTCCGCTACCTCGGCGACCTCTGCCGCGGCGATCTCGGCTTTTCGATCGAACACCAGGAGCCGGTCATCGACGTGCTCGCGCGCGGCGTGGGGCCGTCGCTTTCGCTCACGGTGCCGATCCTCGTCCTCGGGGTAGTAGTCGGCCTCGCGCTCGCGCTCGCCGCGGCGGCGCGGCGCGGAAGGGCGCTCGACCACGCGATCCTCCTCGGCTCTACCGCGCTGATGAGCGTCAACTACGTGGTATGGGTGCTTGCCGGGCAGTTCTTCCTCGCCTACAAGGCCGGGCTCTTTCCGGTCTGGGGCTACGAGAGCGCCTACAACCTCGTCCTCCCGGTCTTCATCGGCGTCGTCTCGTCGCTGGGGGCGGACGTCCGGTTCTTCCGCGCGGCGATTCTGGACGAGATCTACCGTCCCTACGTGCTCGCCGCGCGCGCGAAGGGGCTTCCCGGGAGCGTCATCCTCGTCCGCCACGTGCTCCGCAACGCGCTGGTGCCGATCGTCACCTACGTGTCGCTCTCCATCCCGCACCTCTTCACCGGCTCGCTGCTCCTCGAGAGCTTCTTCGGCATCCCCGGGCTCGGCTCGGTGGCGATCAACGCCATCCATTCCTCCGACATGGCGGTGGTGCGCGCGGTGGTGGTTATCGGCGCTCTCCTCTACCAGTTCGTGAACCTCGCCACCGACCTCCTCTACGCCGCCCTCGACCCCCGCGTCACCGTCGGATAGCATAGAAAGTGCTACAGTAATCAGCAACCACATTCACTGGTTGCTGGCTGTTGGTTGTTGGCTGCTGGAAGTGTGGTCTGGCCAGGCCACTTGCGCACCTGGGCCGAAATATGATATACTACACGCTATTCGTGAATGGGGAAGTAGCTCAGTTGGTAGAGCATCACGTTCGCAACGTGGGGGTCGGGAGTTCGAATCTCCTCTTCTCCACCATCACATGAAGGGACGCGGCGGCCATATTTTCACACGGGCCGCCGATTTTTTGGTAAAATACACAACACCTATGAAAATTGATACTCTCTGCGTGCAGGGCGGCTACCGCCCTGAGTGCGGCCAGCCCCGCCAGGTGCCGATCGTTTCGTCGACCACCTTCAAGTACGATACCACCCAGCACATGGCCGACCTCTTCGACCTAAAGGCGTCCGGCTACTTCTACACCCGCCTCGCCAACCCCACCAACGACATGGTGGCTAAGAAGATCGCCGCGCTCGAGGGCGGCGTCGCCGCGATTCTCACCTCGTCCGGCCAGGCGGCGTCGACCTTCGCGATCCTCAACCTCTGCAACGCCGGCGACCATGTCGTCTCCTCGGCGCAGATCTACGGCGGCACCTTCAACCTCTTCGCGGTCTCGCTGAAGAAGCTCGGCATCGAGTTCACCTTCGTCGACCCCGACGCCAGCGAGAAGGAGATCCAGAAGGCCTTCCGGCCCAACACCAAGTGCGTCTTCGGCGAGACGGTCGCGAATCCGTCCGGCTGCGTCCTCGACATCGCCAAGTTCGCGCGCGTCGCGCACAAAAACGGCGTGCCGCTCATTGTCGACAACACCTTCCCGACTCCGATCCTCTGCCGTCCGTTCCGCTTCGGCTGCGACATCGTCACCCACGCGACGACGAAGTACATGGACGGCCACTCCAGCCAGGTCGGCGGCTGCATCGTCGACTCCGGCAACTTCGACTGGGCGAAGCACGCGGACAAGTTCCCCGGCCTCGTCGAGCCAGACGCCTCCTACCACGGCCTCAGCTACGTGAAGGCGTTCGGCAAGCAGGCCTTCATCGTCAAGTGCACCGCCCACCTGATGCGCGACTTCGGCTCCATCCCCTCGCCGTTCAACGCGTTCCTGGTGAATCTCGGGCTCGAGTCGCTCCACCTCAGGATCCGCCGCCATGCGGAGTCGGCGCTCAAGATTGCCAAGTGGCTCAAGGCCCAGAAGAAGGTGGCGTGGGTCAACTTCGCCGGGCTGCCGGGCTCGAAGTACCACAAGCTCGTCAAGAAGCAGTTCGACGGCAACTCGCCGTGCGGCGTGATGACCTTTGGCATCAAGGGCGGCCGCAAGGCGTCCATCAAGTTCATGGACTCGCTGAAGCTCATCGGCATCGTGACCCACGTCGCGGACGCCTGGAGCTGCGTCCTGCACCCGGCTTCGCACACCCACCGCCAGCTGACCGACGCGCAGCTCAAGGCCGCCGGGATCCCGCCGGACCTCATCCGGCTCTCGATCGGCCTCGAGGACCCGGCGGACCTCATCGCCGACCTCAAGCAGGCGCTGGCGAAGGTGTAGGAATTCAAACCCAACCCTTAAGGAGGACTGAGCCATGGCGGACGACAAGAAGGCACGGATATGGGACTGGACGGTCGGCGCGGCGCTCGCGGCGCTCGCGGCGCTCGTCTACTTCCTCTCGATGGCGAGCTACGCCTATCCCGGCGAGAGCGCGCACCTGCAGGTGGTCTGGCGTGGGCTCGACGCCGCGGCGTCCACCCCGTATCCGCTGATGGCGCTCTTCGCGCGTCCGCTTGGCTGCGGCAACGCGATTGCCCCGGTCCTCGGCGTCCTCGCCGTCCTGCTCCTCTACGCCTGCACGCTCAAGTTCATGCGCCGGAACATCTTCGGCGAGGACGTGGACGCGATGGCCGCTCCGGTCTCGCGCGTCGCCGGCGCTGCCGCGGCGCTGGTGTTCCTCTTCACCCCGGCGGTGCGGAGCGCCGCGACGCACCTCGAGCCGCGCCTCTTCGACGCGGTCTGGGCGCTCCTCTGCGCCGCGACACTGCTCGCCTACGTCGGCGCGCGTTCCCGCCGCCGCGCCTACCTCCTCCTCGCGCTCCTCGGCGCGCTCGCCGCGGCCGGCTTCTGCGACACGGTCCTCTTCGCGGTGCTGATGCCGGTGGCGATCTTCATCGTCGTCCGCACCGAGCTCTTCTCAGGACGCAGCCCCTACGCCGCGCCGGCGATCCTGCTCGGCGTGTTTGTGGTCGCGGTTTTCGTGTTCCTCGCGGCGTTTGGCGTCCCATTCAACGACGCCCTCCGCCACTGCTCGGTCGACCTTTCGGTCTACACGCACCCGGGCTGGGTGCTCGTCGCGGTCTTTGCAACGCTTCCGTTCGTGGTCGTGCTTTTCTCCACCCCCCGCGTCTACAACGAGCCGTTTTCGTTCGTGCAGTTCGCGTTCCAGGCGGCGATGTCGCTGGTGGCGATAATCGCGGTGGCGACGCCGCTATCGCCCTCGTCGATGATGGAGACGTGGGGCGTGCCGCCGGTCGTCACCTCCGCGTTCGCTGCGTTCTTCGCCGGTCATCTCGTCTCCTACTGGTGGATGCACCGCGGCAAGTCGTCTTGCCTCACGGTGATGGTCGTGCTCGCCTTTGCGCTTGGCTTTGCTTCGCTTTGGAGCTTCTTCGCCTTCGAGCGCGACCGCGGCGCCTTCGCCGATGCGGTGGTGCGCCGGGCGCTCGACGACATGGGCGAGCGCACCTGGCTCGTCACCGACGGTCTGATCGACGACCACTTCCTTCTCGAGGCCGCCCGCCGCGGCAGCGACGTGACGCTCGTCTCGCTCGCCCGCGACACTGAGAAGGACTACCTCGAGCGCCTCGGCGAGCGCGTGCGCGAGAAGGGGGTCGGCGGATCGAAGAACTCGCAGCTCAACCTCTCGCTCTCTCTCGGCGTGCTGCCGTTCGTTCAGGACTGGCTTGGCAGCGACCCGACCGCCCCGAAGTCCGTCGCCATTTGGAGTGCGCCAGATCTCTGGTACTCGGCCGGCTTTCGCCCCGTGCCGGAGTTCCTCTTCTTTGGCGCCGACGAAAGCCGCGCGAAGCTGGACTGGAGCGCCTGGCCTGAGTTCGACAAGGTCCTCCACGCGCCCAAGGGCTGGGGCAGCTATGCGCAGTGGAGCGACGTGAAGAACCCGGTCGACCGCCTGCGCCTCGTCCTGCGCCGCCACCTCGGGCTCGTCGCCAACAACGCCGGCGTCTACCTGCAGGACCAGGGACGCGACGAGGAGGCGTTCGACTTCTACGAGCGCGTCCTGAACGAGATCGACTCCGACAACGTCTGCTCGCTCTTCAACGAGATCGAGCTTGCCGGCGCCAAGAACGCACGGGCGGTGGCGAAGCGCCCCGAGCTCGAGCGCAGGCTCAGGCAGATTGCCGACGACAAGGCGCGCCGCTATGCGATCTGGCGCCTTGCGTCGTACTACGGCTACATCCGCAACCCCGACATGTTCGTCCGCCTCGGCTACACCTGGGCGCGTTCCGGCCGTCCCGGCGATGCGCTCGCCCAGATCCGCCGCGCCATCGACTTCGTGCCCCAGGAGAAGCAGATCGCCCTCCTCAACATGATGGCCGCGCTCTACGCGAACGAGAACGACCAGGCGAAGTCCCGCACCATCTACGAGAGCGTGCTCGCCAAGAACGGGCAGGACCACGACGCGCTCATCGGCATGATGCGCCTCAAGCTGCTCGAAGGCGACCAGAAGCAGGCGCTCGCGTACCTGGAGCGCGCGGTCAAGTCGTCGCCCGAGGAGGGGCGGCTCGCGAAGATCGAGCTTTCGATGATCTCGATGATGAAGGGCGATCTCAAGGGCGCCAAGGCGTCGCTCGCCAGGCTGACCGACGACAACCCGAAGGACCTACAGGTCTGGTCGCTCCTCGCCGCCGTCACCATGCAGCTGTGGGACGCGTCCAAGGACAAGGCCGAGAAGACTGCGCTGATGAAGGACATCACCGACCGCATCCTGCCGACGATGGAGAAGCAGTCCACCAACCCCTACGACTACTACCTCCAGACCACCAAGGCGTTCGTCTACCTGCGCGGCGGCGACGACAAGCGCCGCCTCGCGCGCGACGCCTTCGCCTCGGCGGCTCGTGCCCGTCCCGACTCCGTCGCCGCACAGGACATGATGCTCGGGCTCGACATCTCGCTCGACGACAAGGTCGGCGCCGAGCATCACGCGCGCGAGGTCCTGCGTCGCAACCGCAACGCCCCGCTCGCCAACTACGTGATGGGCTCGCTCGCGATCGGCCGCGGCCAGTACGACGAGGCCGAGGCCTACCTGCGCAAGGCGGCCGACGCCCCGCAGCCGAACGTGCTCGCGCTCAATGACCTCGCCGAGGTACTGCGCCGCACCAAGAAGTTCGACGACGCCGAGCGCTACGCCCGCCTCGCCGCCGAGAAGGCGCCCGAGTTCTACATCGTCTGGGAGACCTTGGGCACGGTGCTGATGGACGCCGGCAAGGACGCCGCCGAGGCCGAGAACTGCATCGCCAAAGCCATCGAGCTGCAGAAGAAGAGCGGCGCCAAGGTCGAGGACGTCCGCATGTACGTCTCGCTTGCCAGGGCGCAGCTCCTGCGCGGCGACAAGAAGGCGGCGCGTCTCTCCGTCCGCAAGGTGCGCCCGCGCGTCTCGGAGCTGAACGACTTCGAGCGCGGCGAATTCGAGGAGATCGAGAAGCGTGTTAAGTGAGCTGCTGCTCGCGTCGGCCATCCAGATCGGGCCGTTCTGGCAGCACGACGAGCAGGGCTCGGCCGCGCTGCGGCCGCTGTGGTCGACGACTGCGGAAACGACCGACGTCCTCTGGCCCGTCTTCACCGCCCACCGCGACTGGTGGCGCTGTTGCTTTGTCGCCCACTACCAGACCAACGACTCCGGCTGGCAGTTTTCGCTGCTGCCGCTCTGGTGGAACGGTACTGCCAGGCGCCGCGGTGTGGAGGGCGCGGAGCCTGAGCCTTACTGGGGGCTCTTTCCGCTCTGGGGCACGCATCCGCACTTCCTCGCGTTGTACGACTTCGACTTCGCGCTCTGGCCGCTCTACCACGCCTACTCTACGCCGCGCCCCGGCGAGGACCGGATGATGCGCTCCCACTCCGTCCTCTTCCCGTTTTTCCACTGGCGGGACGACGGCAGCTGGGGGTTCTGGCCCGTCTGCGGCGTCGGCCACCAGCGCGAGTCCGACCACCGCTACTTCCTCTGGCCGATCTTCACCTGGGCCGACTACCGCGCCGACCGCGACACCTCCGGCGTCGGCTTCTCCTGGATGTTCTGGCCGCTCGTCGCCCACGTAGAGCGCGAGCGCGAAAGCCAGTGGATGGCAATCCCCCCGCTCTTCTCCTGTGCCATAGTCCGCTACCCGGAGTTTTCCACGCCGGAAGAGGAGATCCGCGGCTTCCTGCTGAGGTGCCCCTGGCCGATCTTCGAATGGGAGAACTCCGCCAACCGCGAGCGCATCTCCATCCTGCCGCTCTACGAGCGTGTGCGCTGGCGCTCGATGAAGGACGGGGAGTTCTCCGGCTCCGTCACCCGCTTCGGCTGGCGGCTGGTGGAGATCTACGACGACGAGACGCGTATCTTCCCGATCTGGACCAGCCGCGGCGACGGCTCCTACTTCCGCCTCTGGCCGTTCTGGGAGTCGAGCGTGCGCGACGGAGTGGAGTACGGCCGCTTCCTCTCCCTCTTCCCCATCCGCCACGTGCCGGCGGTGGACCGCAACTGGTCGAAGTTCTGGACCTTCTACGAGCGAGAGGAGAATCCGGTCGAAGTGAACCACTCGCTCTTCTGGGGCATCATCAGATGGCGTACCTCAAAACCATAAAGGTCTGGGCGCGGGCGCTGCGCGTGGGGCAGTGGACCAAGAACCTGCTCATACCGGCGGCGTGGCTGTTCGCGCTCGGCGACCCTACCCAGCGCGCGATGGCGCAGGGGTGGCGGCCGGTCCTGCTGATGCTCGGCATGTTCGCGAGCTTCTGCCTCGTCTCCTCGGCGTTCTACCTCTTGAACGACGTCCGCGACCGCGAATCCGACCGCCGCCACCCTGTCAAGCGCTTCCGTCCCGTCGCCGCCGGACTCGTCTCGCCGCGCGAGGCAACCGTCGCCGCCGGCCTCCTGTTCGTCGCCGGCATCGTTCCCTCGCTGGTGATGTTCCTCCGCCACGTCGACCGCTGGCCGATGATCGCGGTGGTCCTCGTCTACAGCGCCATGCAGCTCTGCTACACCGGCTTTCTCAAGCGCCTGCCCTATGTCGACGTCGTCGTCATCGCCGCCGGCTTCGTCCTCCGCGCCGTCGCCGGCACGATGGTGCTGGGCGTGCGTCTCTCGCCCTGGCTGCTTGCCTGCGCCTTCTCGCTCTCGCTCTTCCTCGCCCTCTGCAAGCGCCGCCACGAGAAGCTCCTGAGCGAGGAGTCCCGCCCCGCGCTCGTCGGTTACCACCTGCCCACCCTCGACATGCTCATCGCCTCGTCGGCGATGGTCACGCTCTCGGTCTACGTCGCCTACACGCTCGTCCCCTCGACCGTCGCGCGCTACGCCTGCGGCGAAAACCTCGCCTTCACCGCCATCCCAGTCGGCCTCGGGCTTGTCCGCTACCTCTATCTCACCTACGCCCGCGGCGACGTCGGCCGGCCGGACAAGATCCTGCTCTCCGACAAGGTGATGTGGGCGATTCTCTTCCTCTACGCCGTCTCTGCCGCGGTAGTGGTGGTGCGATGAAGCGCCTCCTCGACCACCTCGCCGGCTGCGCGCGGTTCGGGATGCGTCCCGGCCTCGAGGCGATCGATGCCGTCGCCGCTGCGCTCGGCCGCCCCGAGCGCGCGTTTCCGTCCATCCACATCGCCGGCACCAACGGGAAGGGCGCCGTTGCCGCCATCCTCGACGCGGCGCTCCGCGCCCGTTCCCTCGCCTCCGTCGCCCGCTACACCAGCCCCCACCTCGTCCGCATCAACGAACGCTTCTTCATCGACGGCGCCGCAGTGCGCGATGACGCGCTCACTGCCGCCGCGGACGCCGTTCTCTCCGCCCCTGGCGCCGAAAGGCTCACTTATTTCGAGACTCTGACCGCCATCGCCTTCGTCCTCTTCGCGCGTCTCCGCCCCGCCTTCGCCGTCATCGAATGCGGACTCGGCGGACGGCTTGACGCCACCAATCTCGTCGTCCCCGCCGTTTCGGTGATCACCCGGATCGGACTCGACCACTGCGACTGGCTCGGCGACACCATCGAGAAAATCGCCGCGGAGAAGGCGGGGATCGTCAAGCCCGGCGTCCCGGTCGTCCTCGGCGCCAACGAGCCCGCCGTGCGCGAAGTCGTCTCGCGCCGCGCGGCGGAACTTGGCGCGCCGTTCGTCTACGCCCCCGACCTCGCCGACGAAAGCGAGATTCCCAGCGGCTTTTCGCTCGGAGGCGCGTTCAACCGCGAAAACGCCGTCACCGCGCTCGCGGTCCTCAGGACGCTGGAAAGGCTGGGCAAAGTCCCAGCCTCGCCGGATCCCTGCGCCGGCTTCAACGCGGTCTACTGGCCTGGGCGCTACCAGCGCCTCGGCGCAACGCTGGTGGACGGCGCGCACAACCCGCCCGCCGCCGCCGCGCTCGCCGCCGCCCTGCGCGCGGACGGGGTGCTGGCGCGCAGCCTCGCGCTCGTCGCCGGGTTCTGCGGCGACAAGGACGTCGCCGCGGTGCTGCGGACGCTCTCGCCGCTCGTCGCGCGCGGCTACGCCGTTCAGACCTCGAACCCGCGCTCGCTTTCCGCCGCGGCGACGGCGGCGAAGATGCGCGCGGCTGGCATCGAGGCGACAGCGTGCGCGTCGCTCGACGAGGCGCTGGCGCTTTCCGGCGCGGCGTCCGCGGCAAAGGAGCATGTCGCGGCCGCGCCCCGCGTACTCGTCGCGGGCTCGCTCTTCCTCGCCGGCGAGGCGCTCGCCGCCCTTGGCGCCATCCCCGCCCAGCCCGCCCGCCGCCCCGACCCCTCCGAAACCCTCGCCCCTAACCACCCCGCTGGATGCTGGTAGTGTCAGTTGACAGACTTGGGAGGATATGGTAATATTCTCATCGTGAAGACAGAAACCAACTTGATTCTGCCCGGAGTTGGCGTATTAGCCTCCTCTCATAGTCATTCACATACCCAAAAACCAGCTGGAGGATTCAGATGAACATGGTCAAGAAACTCGTGTGTGGTGTTGTGTGTGCCGCGGTCGCGCTTGGCGCGGCAAGCGCGTGGGCGGCGGGAACGCTACCGAGCGGCTACACCGAAGTCGAGTACATCCAGGGCAACGGCTATGTTCGGATCACGACCGACTACACGCCGAATCCCTCCGCCGACAAGGTCGAGGTGGTGGTAGAGTGGCCTAACGGGACACTCAACAATAACCAGGCGGTCTGGTGCGCCCGTGTCGGCTCCGGCGCGAACAACGCGAGCTGGACGCTCTTTCTGCTCAACAGCAGCGGCTACAAGTTTCGCTTCGACTACAGTAATGCGGCCGGCAATTATCTGACTCATGCGGTTGAGGCGGATACGAAATACACCGTCACCGTGGATCGCAATGAGATCACCTGGTCCGGCGGCGAAGGGCAGACGCATACTGAGGTTGCGGGATTCACCGCCGCCGGCAGCGAGCTCCAGCTGTTTGCGTCGCACCAGAACGGCATTGACAACAGCCTTAACAACTGGGGCAAGCACAAACTCTATTCCTTCAAGGTCTGGCGGTCGGACGAGCTCATCCACTACTTCGTCCCGTGCAAGGACGCGAACGACGTGGTGACGATGTATGACATCTGCGACAACCCAGCAACGTTGACTGTCAAATATGCCGCCGCCGCCCCCGCCGACAGCCGAGTGTTCACCGCCGGACCCGAAGGCCACTACTACGACGACTCGTTCTTCAACACCGACGGCCTGCTCGACATCCAAGGATCGCCTGCCGATATCGGGACTCCATCTCCTGCCTACGGGCTCCTGTCCAATCTCACGGCCGGTCAGACGGAGTCTGTCTCCTGCGGCACGCCAGTAGTGACGAACGCGTCCGAGAATCTAGAGTATACCTGCATCGGCTGGAAGCTCTACAACTACGACGGCAACGAGGATTCGTCAGGGTCGGAGACCTCCTTCGCCTACACGCATCCGTCGCCGGCTGAATACCGTCGCCTCGTGTGGCAGTGGGCGGTGAGTTCGGTCAAGGGCACGGTCACGGCCGGTGTTGGCGGCTCGGTTTCGCCGTCCGGCACCGCCTGGTTCGCGGTCAATACCCCTGTCACCATGACGGCAACGCCGAACGCAGGGAAGGGGTTCATCAAGTGGTCGGGAGATCTGCCTACGGGCGTTTCTGATATGTCCGCATCTTTTACCTTTACGCCGACGGCGCCGTTCGAGTTGACGGCCAGTTTCGGTTCGGCCTACTATGTGGCGACGACCGGTAGCGATGATAACGATGGCAGCGAGGAGCATCCCTTCGCCACCATCTCCAACGCGATCGAGAAGGCAGCCGCGGCGATCGACCTGAACGGCGGCAATGCCGTCATTCACCTCGCCGACGGCACCTACACGGAGTCGGGGCTGGTCCTCGACAAGGCGATTTCCGTAATCGGCGCGAGCCGCGACGGCGTCGTCATCAACGACGGCATCGTCGGCAAGCGCGCCTTCACGCTGTCGCACGACGAGGCCTTGGTGTCGAGCCTGACAATCACGAACTTCGGCTACAGGACGAACGGTGGACAGGGCGGCCACATCCGGATGACGGCGGGCACGGTGTCCGACTGCGTCATCAAGGACGGCCGTGCCGCCGCGTACGCAGGCTACGGAAACGGCGGCAACGTCTGGATGTCGGGCGGGCGGCTCGAGCGCTGCTACGTGGTGAACGGCAGGGCCAACTGGGGCGGCTGGTGCGGCTCGAAGGCAAGCTACGGCATGGGTCTCTACGCTTCGGGCGGCGTCGTCGACAGCTGCTTCTTCAAGAACAACCGGGACGACAACAGCAACGGCCGCAACTACGGCAGCGTCTACCTCGACGGCGCGGTCACGATGGTGAACTGCACGGTGACCGGCGGCTATTCGCGCTATGGCGAGGCATGCGGCATCTTCATCAACAACGCCAGCGCGAAGGTGGTGAACTGCATTGCCTACGGCAACTACAACACCACCTCCAGCACGGCTGACTCGAACTTCGGCAATAAGAACCTTGGCCGCTACTTCTACTGCGCATCGGTTATCACGAACGCGTCCTGCGCGACGTGGACGGTGCTGAAGGACGAAGACTTCGTCAACTACCGTACGTATTCGCCCCCGACGCAGAGGAGTCCGACCTTCAGCGACTTGCAAGCCTACTTGACCAGCGAGGAGTACGAGAACTTCGACTGGCGGCTGCGCCTCACCTCGCCCGCCATTGACGCCGGCACGACGGACACCGACTACCGTCCCGCCGGCTGCGCGACGCTCGACCTGGACGGCAACGCCCGCGTTTCTGGTTCGTCCATCGACCTCGGCTGCTGGGAGTACGACCAGTCGCATCTGACCTGCGGCGCATACCTGGACGGCTACGGCGCGCTTGAAAACGGCACCCTCTCATTCCACGCCACCTCCGCCGGCGCGTCGGGCGCAGTCCTCTACCGCTGGGACTACGGCAACGGCGTGACCGTGGAAACGCCAAACGCCGACCATACCTACAGCTATCCGGCGGCCGGCTACTACACCGCGCGGGTCCAGGCTTCGTCCGACGGCGGCAGCACCTGGAGCGACTGGTTCACGGTGCCGACACGCGTCGCCGTCGCGCCTGAGGTGATGTACGTGGACTCCAACTGCGCGACGCCGACCTTCCCCTACAAGACGCGGGCGACGGCGGCGAATACGCTCGGCGCGGCGGTGGGGGTGCTCACCAACAACGTCTCGGTGAACAAGACGATCATCGGCGGCGTGGAAATCGTGGTCCTGAGCGGGTCGCGCTCCAACGACACCGGCATGTTCCTTGCGACTGCCGTCACGATCCGAGGCGAATCGTCCGACCCCGCGGACGCGGAGATCGTGGACAGCGTCGTCGGCAGCCGGGCGTTCACGATCACGCATCCCGACGTGGTCGTCTCCAACCTCACCATCTCCGGCAGCGGTCTCCGTACCAACGGAGGACAGGGCGGCCACCTCAAGATGACGGCGGGACTCGTCTCCAACTGCGCCATCAAGAACGGTCGCGCTGGCGCGAGCAAGGGCTACGGCAATGGCGGCAATGTCTGGATGTCGGGTGGGCGGTTCGAGCGCTGCCTCGTCACCGGCGGCACGGCCAACTGGGGCGGCTTTTCCCAGTCTGAGAGCTACGGCATGGGGCTTTACGCCACGGGCGGCGTCATCGACAGCTGCTTCTTCAAGGACAACAAGACCGACAACAGCGACGGGAACAACTCCGCGGTCGTCTACCTCGACGGCGCGGCCACGCTGGTGAACTGCACGGTGACCGGCGGCTTGACGCGAAATTACAAAGGCAAGGGCTCGGGCATCTATATTGGCAACGCCAACGCGAAGGTCGTGAACTGCATCGCCTGCGGCAACTACATCGTGACGAAGCCCAACATCTACCATACCGCCGCGGCAAACTTCGGCTCGGCGAACTACGGCCGCTATTTCTACTGCGCCGCGGCCTTCACCAACACGTCCTGCGCGACCTGGACGGTGCTGAAGGACGACGACCTGGTCAAGTTCAGGACATTCTCCGGGACTAAGGATACCGAACTCTCCGCCTACTTCGGCAGCGAAGAGTATGCGGGCTTTGACTGGCACCAGCGGCTTTCTTCGCCGTTGGTCGAAGGCGGCACGACCGATCCCGACTACCGTCCCGCCGACGGCGCGACGCTCGATTTGGACGGCAACCCCCGCGTTGCCGGCACGTCCATCGACATTGGCTGCTGGGAATACGCGCAGTCGCAGTTCACCTGCGGCGGCAGCCTGTCGAAATACGGTGCGCTCGAGAGCGAGACGGTCACGTTCAACGGGTTCGCGGCCGGACCGTCGAGCGACGTGGTCTTCCGCTGGGACTACGGCAACGGCGTGACCGAGGAGACGCAGGAAGCCCATCACTCCTACAGCTATCCGGCGGCCGGCTACTTCACCGTGAAGGTCCAGGCTTCGCCCGACGGCGGCAACACCTGGACCGACTGGTACACGGTGCCGACGCGCATCGCCGTCGCGCCGGAGGTGATGTACGTGGACTCCAACTGCGCGACGCCGGTCTTCCCCTACACGACGCGGGCGACGGCGGCGAATACGCTCGGCGCGGCGGTCGGGGCGCTCACCAACAACGTCTCGGAAAACCAGACGGTCGTCGATGGCGTGGACATCGTGGTGCTGAAGGGGTCGCATTCCAACGACACCGGCTTCTTCCTCGCGACCGCCGTCAGGATCCGCGGCGAGTCCGTCAACCCCGCGGATGCGGAGATCGTGGACGACGTCGTCGGTTCCCGCGCGTTCACGATCACCCATCCTGACGTTGTCGTCTCGAACCTCACCATCTCCGGCCTTGGGCTTAGAATGACGGCCCCGCCATGCAACGGCGAAGGCGGACATATCCGGATGACTGGCGGGCTTGTCGCCAACTGCGTCATCAAGAACGGCCGCGCCAGCGGACAGAAGAGCTACGGCAACGGCGGCAACGTCTGGATGTCGGGCGGGCGCGTCGAGCGCTGCCTCGTCTCCGGCGGCACCGCCAACTGGGGCACCTTCCCCAATCACGAGAGCTGCGGCATGGGGCTTTACGCCACTGGCGGCGTCATCGACAGCTGCTTCTTCAAGGACAACAAGACCGACAGCAGCGACGGGCAGAACTCTGCCAGCGTCTACCTCAACGGCCCGGTCACGATGGTGAACTGCACGGTGACTGGCGGCTGGGCTCGCAATTACAATGTCAAGGGCTCCGGCATCCATATCGCCAGCGCCAGCGCGAAGGCGGTGAACTGCGTCGCCTACGGCAACTATATCGGGAAGGGCACTATCACCAGCACCGCCGTGGCGAACTTCGGCAACGCGAACTACGATCGCTACTTCTACTGCGGCGCGGCCTTCACGAACGCGTCCTGCGCGACGTGGACGATGCTGACGGACGCGGACTTCGTCAAGTACAGTTCGTTCACGGGGTCGACCGAAGCCCAGCTCAAGACCTATTTTGGCAGCGAGGAGTATTCGACGTTCGACTGGCACCAGAAGCGCCATTCGCAGCTGATCGACCGCGGCACGACCGATACGGCCTACCGTCCCGCCGACAGCTCGGCGGTCGACCTGGACGGCAACCTGCGCGTCGACGACAAGACGATCGACCTCGGCTGCTGGGAAGTCTACTCCAACCAGGGCTTCTTCATCCGCCTGCGTTGAGTTAACACACGGATTTGTTCGCGACTACGTCGCTCACAGATGGCGAAGGTCGTAGACCTGAGCAAATCCGTGTGTTATGGCATCCACGAACCGCGAAACACAGCCTTCTATTTTTGAGAACTTATGCGGAATGCCGCAGTAGTTTTAGCCATGCTATTGACTTTGGGCGCATAGGCAAGTGGGGACAGACCCCGCCAGATTATAAGCCGCTGCTGATTGCCAATTCACCGAATGAAAATATGCCAATTCACCGAACAGAAATATGCCAATTCACCGAACGCGGCCCATTGACAGACTCGGTGGGGTATGGTATTATACGCGTAATGAAATCTATAAGTGTAGATATTTTGCGGGGGGGGGGGGCAAACATAACAGTTTCCCCGTCCGCTCGAAAACTACACTTAAATTCGTCATCCAACGTCCAATGTCCAAAGTCCAGGCTCGACAGCAGGACTTTGGACATTGGACGTTGGACGTTCTTGGCTTAGAGAAGCAATGAAATGAAAAGGAGTAATGACATGAAGAAACTCGCGTATGGCATTGTTTGGGCTTTCGCGGCAATGTCCGCGGCAGTTGCGTTTGCGGCGGGAGAGCGGATCCCGGCGGGATATACCGAGATCGAGTACATCCAGGGCAATGGCTCGAACGCCCGCATCGTCACCGACTACACGCCGCAGCCGAACATCGACAAGATCGAGGCGGTGGTCGAATGGCCGGCGGACATGCTCAATGCGAGCCAGGCGGTCTGGTGTTCGCGCGGCAATGGCACGCAGGTTGATTCCTGGACACTGTTCTATATCAATGACAACAAGAAGTTTCGCTATGACTACATGCCCACCGGGCACGCCGTTTCCCTGGTCCCGACGGACTTCACGGTTTCCACGGCGACGAAATACACGATCACGGCCGAGGACAATACGGTAACCTACTCCGCCAACGGGTCGGTGCTGCAGACGCAATCGACCCCGGCGTATTCCTACACGGCCGGCAGCGTGCTGGCGCTTTTCACCTCGCACAACAACGGAATCAACGCCAACGTTGCCAACTACGGCAAGCACCGGCTCTACTCCTTCAAGGTCTGGCGGTCGGGCGATCTCATCCACTACTTCGTGCCGTGCAAGGACGCGAACGGCGCGGCGACGCTCGTTGACATCTGCGACGACCCGGCGACGCTGACGAAGAGCGGCACCTTCACCGCCGGACAAGAGGGGCACTACTACGACGATACGCTTTTTGTGGTGGACGATGTACTTGCAGTCGCCGGAAATCCCAGCCAGTACGGATCTCCCTCTCCCGCCTACGGCAAACGGTCCGGTCTTTCCGCCGGCGATACGGTCGCCGTCTCCTGCGGTGCGACGCCCACGATCAACGACGGCAAGGCCTACATCTGCACGGGCTGGAAGCTTTACGACATAAACGGCGATGTCGTTTCCGACGGCACGGAGACCGCGTTCACCTACGAGCACCCGACGCCGGCCGCGTACCGCCGCCTTGAATGGCAGTGGACCGCGCTTTGGACGCTTCTGCCGATTCCGGACCAGGTCAACGAAACCTTCGATCCGTGCCGTCCCGAACTTACCGTGTCCAACACGCTCGAAGGAACGACCTGGACGATCGGCGGATATCTTTCGAGCCCGTACTTCGATGTCGAATACGCGAACAACTACGGCGCAAACACTGCGACGGCGACCGTCACCGGGAAGGGCGATTACGCCGACTGCGTCCTTGTGCAGACGTTCAAAATCACCGCCACGAAGCTTGAAGACGACAACATCTCCACGACGGACGTCACCGCGCGGCGCCGTGAAGCCGCCGGGAAGTACGTGTACATCTTCACCAATGCGGCGGCCGCGCAGGTGTCGACGGTGAAGCGCGAGATTCTGCTGACCGACTACCTTGTCGCCGGTGGTGGCGGCGGCGGCGGCAGCACCATGGGCGGCGGCGGCGGTGCGGGCGGCGTCACCAACGCGACCGGGATTGTCGGCAAGCTTCTCTTCGAAGGCGATACCTTCACGGTCTCCGTCGGCGCGGGCGGCGCAGGCGGTGTTGGTCAGGGCAGCAGAGGCGGCAATGGCAAGGCGACGTCGTTCACGCTCGGCGACATCGCCATCTCGGTTGCCGGCGGCGGCGGCGGTGCTTGCTGGAACACCACCACCGGTTTGGATGGCGCATCAGGCGGCGGCGGAACAAAGGGCGGCGCCGGAGGCGCCGGCATCGACGGCATCGGCTACGCCGGCGCGACCGCCGGCGCCAGCAGCAGGTCCGGCGGCGGCGGCGGCGCGGGCCATGCAGGCTACCAGTACACGGACGACCCCAAGCGCGCGGGCAACGGCGGCGAAGGAATCTTAAGCAGCATCACCGGCGAAGCGGTCTATTATGGCGGCGGCGGCGGCGGCGGCGGATCGTCAAGCGGCAATGACCTCTACGATTTCGGATTCGGCGGACCTGGCGGCGGCGGCAACGGCGGGAGGAGCACCGATGGCAGTCCCGGCGCCGACGGTTTCGGTGGCGGCGGCGGTGGCGGCGGCTGGAATGGTAGTCAAAAGAGCGGCGGCAAGGGCGGCTTTGGCACCGTGATCGTTGCCGTGCAGCGGCCTCCGTTTGAGGTCGTTTCCATCCCCGATCAAGTCAACGAAACCTTTGAACCGTGCCGTCCGGAATTCGTCGTGTCGAACAACCTGACCGGGGCGAAGTGGACTGTCGGCGGCGACATCGCAAGCCCGTACTTCGACGTCGAATACTCGGATAACTTTGGTTCTTGCACTGCGACTGTGACTGTAAGCGGCAAGGGCGAACTCTATGGGGCGTATTGCGTCGGGCACTTCAACGTCACCGCGGCGAAACTGGAGGACGAGAACATCTCCACAACCGACACGTCTGCGAGACGGTATGTTGTCGACGGCAAGAGCGTCTATGTCTTCACCGACACCGCGTCTGCGCATACGGCGACGGCGAAGCGCGGCATTTTCCTGACGGACTGTCTCCTGGCCGGCGGCGGCGGCGGCGGCGGCGGCAGAGCCGGCGGCGGCGGCGGCGGCGGCGGCGTCACCAACTTCACGGGCCTTACCGGCATCCAGGCCGCGAAGGGAGATGCCATTGCGCTCGCGGTCGGCGCGGGCGGCGCCGGCGGCACGACCTCGAGTTCCAAGGGCGGCAACGGCGGCGAAACGTCGCTTCGGTTCGGCCTTTTTGCCGCCTCCGTCCTCGGCGGCGGCGGCGGCGGAAGCTGGGGCAGCACGGCCGGCGCAAAGGGCGCATCCGGCGGCGGCGGCGCCCAGAATGGCGCCGGCGGCGCGGGCATCGACAGGATGGGCTTTGCCGGCGCGAATGGCGGCGGCAGCAACAGTGCGGCTTCCGGCGGCGGCGGCGGTGCGGGCCATGCGGGCTATCAGGCTAATACATCGACAAAAGTCGCCGGCGCCGGCGGCGAAGGCGTGGCGAGCAGCATCACCGGCACCGAAGTCTATTACGGCGGCGGCGGTGGCGGCGGCGGCGGCGCGAAGGGATTGTGGTATGGCTATGTTTATGATCCCGGCAGCGGCGGCGCGGGCGGCGGCGGCAACGGCGGCAAGGATGTCGTCGGCGAAAACGGCGTCGACGGCCTCGGCGGCGGCGGTGGCGGCGGCGGCGCCAGTGGTTCCGGGGTTAACGTCACAGACAAGGCGGGCGGCAACGGCGGCTCGGGCGTCGTGATCCTCTCCATCGTGCCCGCTGATTTTGAAATCGACCCGATTCCCGACCAAAGGCTCGTCGCGGGCGGAAGCGAACCGCTCCCCGTCGTCCATTCGGCGGACGGCGAGACGCTTCTCGTGAAGGATGCCGACTATACTGTTTCCTACACGGACAACGCGCAGTCGGGCATCGCCACGATGACGATTACGGGAATTGGCAGTTTCGACGGCAAGTCGGCGACCGTCTCCTTCAAGGTCTACGGGCTTTACTATGCAGACCCGGAAGTGACGTCGGGCGGCGACGGATTGGGCTGGGCGACGGCGATGTCGGTTTCGAACGCGCTTGCGGCCGCGGCGGAGCAGAGCGGATTCAGCGAGGTGTGGATCAAGGCGGGCACACTGCCCGCGCCGGCGATTTCCATCGTGAACAACGCCAATCTCACGATCCGCGGCGGCTTCGCGGGAACGGAGACGTCGCTCGCCGAGCGCCAGCCGGGCGCGCTCACGGTCTTCGACGGCAAGGTGGGCAGCACAAGGACCTCGTCGATCCTCCTCTCCGTCGAGAACGCCGCCGGCGCCGATCTCGTCCTCGAGCGGCTCAAGTTCTGCAACGCCAAGTCGAACGGCTTCGTCAAGACCGGCGGCGGCTCGCTCACGGTTCTCGACTGCGCCGTCGAGGCGAACGGGCGCTATGTCGGAGCGGTGTACGGACGCGGCATGAACGCGCAGTCCGACGGTCTCGGCACGCTCGTCGTCTCGAACTGCGTCTTCGCCGGCAACCGCTGCGTCACGGGCGATACGCAGTACGGCGGCTTCGGCCTTTACGCCAAGTCCTTCAAGAGCGCGGTGGTGGACGATTCGCTCTTCGTGACCAACGGCTACGACCTGACCGTCCAGCCCGGCAAGAGCTACGCCGGATTCCTCAATGCGCGCGGCTCGGCGCTCTACGCCGAGAACACGCCGATCACCGTGCGGGGCTGCCGTTTCGCCGGCAACAACTGCCCCGTGCGCAAAGCAGGCAACGACTGGTGCGGCGGCACGATCGCCCTCGAGGGCGCGTGCGGCGGCTCCATGATCGAGAACTGCGCGCTCATCGGCAATACAGAGTTCTTCAGCGCCGGCGACGACTATGGGGCGAACTGCGGCGGCGCGATTGCCATCCGCCTCTCCAGCATAATGGATAAGGCGACGGTTAGGAACTGCACCATCGCCTACAACATCACCCAGTCTTCCTATTCGGGCGGCGGCATCACCGTTACGCGGGGCGATGTCGATATCGAGAACACGATTCTCTGGCAGAACAGGCGCTACAAGTACACGATGATCGGCTACGGCTCGGATGTGCAGGTGCAGAGCACTGGCCGGGCGAGCATCCGCCATTCGTTTGTGACGGGGCTGGACGACACCGTGCTATTCGGCGCGAACCTCGCCGTCGACGAGGACACGGTCTTCGCCGTCGATCCGCGGCTCGTGACGTCGACCGCAACGTTCGAAAGCCTTTTGACGGTGACCGACGCCTACCAGTACTATACGTACACCAATCCCACCATCTACGAGGATCTCGCGACGATGGACGCGCACCTTCTGTCGGCGGCGGGATACTGCGTGAACGGCGGCGCGGTCGGGCCTGCGACGAACGTCACTTCGACGGCGATCGACATGGGCGACCCGGATGCGGACTGCTCACACGAGCCATCACCCAACGGCGGGCGGCTTAACCTCGGTGCCTACGGCAACACGGCCGAGGCGTCGAAGTCCGTCACGGGCCAGCCGGAGGCGGAGGTCGAGGTGACGTTCCCCGACGGTCTCACGCGCCCGCTCGTCCGCATCACGATGGGACTTGAGTCCGGGTTGGGCTATTCCGCCACCGTGCGTCTCACCTGTTCAAGCGACGGGGTGGTGCTTGCCGTCAATGACTATCCTTTTATCTCAAACGGCGATGTCATCGAGTGGAAGTCGTTGGAGTATCTCCAGCCCGGGGCGATATTCACCGTCGCGGTTGAAATTGCGGCTTCCGGGGCAAGCGACGTCGCGTACAATTCGGAGAGACAGGTGACAGGTGAACTCCCGCCGTACTACGGCAAGGGCGGCGGAGCGCATGTGGTCCACGTGCGCGAGGGGGCCGACTGCCGGATGGACGGCACGAGCTGGACGGACGCCTTCCCCGACATCAAGACGGCGCTCAAGTCCATCCAGGACGACTCGAAGACCGAGATGTGGCTCGCGGTCTCCAACGACCACCTGAACGAATCGACGGCCATCGCCTATCCGCTGACGATCCGCGGCGGATTCGCAGGCGTGGAGAATTCGCCGGACGAGAGGCCGGAAGGAAGCCGTTCGACGCTCGACGGACGCGAGGCGTTCGAAGGACTCTCCATAAACAACACCGCGGCGGTTTCGATCGAGCGGATCGTCATCAAGAGAGGCCTCAACTGCGGCCTCATCAAGACTGGCGCCGGCGACCTGCACGTCTCGGACTGCCACTTCCTCACGAACGGCATGGGACGGGCGACAAATCAAACCGGCAAAGGCGCGCGCGTCGGCGGTACGAAGACGACGACGGTCGTCACCTTCTCGAACTGCGTCTTCCGCTGCAACCGCGCGAAGCCCGGCGCAGACGGCGGCTGCTCGTCGAAAGGCGCCGGCATCAACGCCTCGAACCTCAAGTGCCTCCGTCTTGAGGACTGCCTTTTCGTCCACAACGGCATCCATCTTCGCGGACCGGGCGGCGGAACCTCGTACGAGCCGTCCTCCGGCAATACATACGGCAGCGCCGTCTATTCGACCGTTCCCGTCTCGGCCGTCGGCTGCCGGTTCGCGGCGAACTTCTGCCAAGTGCTCAACTGGAATACCGTGGCCGACGGCGGCAACGGCGGCATCGTGAGGCTGCACGCGGGCGCCGAAGGCTCGGCGTTCACCAACTGCGCATGGGTCGCGAACGGCGAAGAGATCACCTGGCCGGCCAACGGCTCCGCCGGCCAAAACAACGCCGGCGCGCTGACGGTGCTATTCGACAGCAAGGAGGGGACGGTCGATGTCGACAACTGCACCTTCGCCTACAACCTCACCGACGGTTACGAAGTGACGGCCGGGCTTAACATCATCCTCGGCACGGCGAATGTGCGCAACTCGATCTTCTTCGGGAACATCATTGGCGGCGCGTCGAAATCCCGCGGCCGGGACATCTCGCTGCGCGGGGAGAGCGTCCTCAATGTCGCCTACACGATATTCGGAGAGGAGGGCACCAACTCCATCACCGGCACAGACGAAGACAGCTATTACGGCCTTTACCTCGGTGAAGACGAAAAGGCGGCAAGCACCCGGCAGTGGTGTATAAATGGACTTGACAATAATGCCTCGCTTTCTCTGATGGGCGATTTATATTGCCAGAGTCTGAACGAAGAAAGTAAAGCACAGCTAAGCATTGTCGACTCCAAAATCACCGTGACCGACGCGGCATATTGCTGGCAGGAGGATTATGTGGACCTGTTTATCAGGAACAGCGAACTTGATCTGAGTTGCGCCAAGTGGTCCGACCAGACTATCATGGAGTCTTTCAACAGCGTCACGCTGCAAGACTGCCAGTTCG
>CACWVU010000013.1 GCA_902764415.1 uncultured bacterium
CCAACGCCTGATTTTTTCAACCCCCGGCTGAAGCCCGCTCAACAGGCCAACCACTCAAGGCAGAACCTCCCGGTATTGCACTGGAAACTCGCGCGCGCGGGATAAATTGGGAGCAGATGAGATTTGCAAAGCCATACTTGAGCATTCCGAAGAAATCTCTTCATCTGTGCGCGATAGTCCGGCGGTCCAGGCTCGTTACTACGCGTTGAATACCGACAAGTGCGCCAGGACCATTCGTAAGGTGTTGATGGCTGCGAAGTCTGAAACGGTTATGGATACGGCCATAGATATCATCCGACGTGCGCGACTTGTGTCGGTCTCTGATATGCTTGTGGAGATGTTCTGTGACGAAGCTCTAGATTTGTCGTTGCGCAAGAGCGCCGGCTATGCATTGGTTGAACTTGCGGACAAGAAGCAACGATCAAGATGCAAGAGGGTGCTGCAAGGCCCAAGGGTCAATCAGCTCAAAGGCATCGTGCTGCGGATGGTTTGGCCGGATCAGATGTCGGTTGAAGAATTAATTCCGCTGCTATGCCATAAAAACGGCAATGTTGCCGATTCCTTTTTCTCGTGGATTACGCATGGAGGTTTTGTGGCGTCTTTGTCTCGGATGTCGTCGGGCGATAAGATTAAACTTCTGACATGGGCTGTATCGGAGATAAAGCGTCGTGACGGGTTGCTTGACTGCATTGCAGACGCGCGGCGTTCGGTATTCTTGCATTGTTGGAAAGAAGAGCGGTCTAAGAAATTTGTGCCACTACTCGCAAAAGGAATTGTTGCGTATGACGCGGCATATCAATCGCCATTTGGCAATGATAATGATGAATGGCGTGACTCCAGCCACATATTTTCAGATACAGATTTCAGTAATGATGTTGAGTGGCGTAGAGCGGTTGCCAAACATATTGTTGAAGATACAAGGTTGCCGATAGATGCTGTCTATGGATGCTGGATGCGGTTATTACGAGCAGAGGACGGTAAATTTATTGTGTCGTCACTTGGTAATGTCGCCAGTCCTGTAATTAGAGAACGCTGGGCGAATTGCTTGCGATATGTTGGCTATGTGAAGTTGCCCGAAAGAACGAATCTCTGGAATAAACTGCATCAAGAATTTCCAAAGATTTTTTCTTGCGATGCGGTAACTGCTTTGGCGGAAGCAGAAAAATTTGAGACAGAGTTGAATGCAATGCGTCTCAAGAACGAGCGAGAGTCAAAAAGACGAGAGGCAAAAAATAAGAGCATTCTTTCTCGAAACGTTGTTTGGGTTCGGGAGACTTTGCGGAATGGTAAAGTAAAAGGTCGATTCGATTCCTTGATGGAAGTACTCCAGCAGCAAAGACCCAAGGGCGCAAAAGAGTCGTTACTTGACTTTAGGGCAAACACTCTATGGCCTTCATTTTCTGAAGATGATCTGGATAAACTTGCCGAGGCCGCGTATGATTTCTTGTTAAAGTGCAAAGGCCCTTGGTCAGATGGGCAGACATGTTATCCAATCTATGCTAAGGCGTTATGCCTTTTATATAGTTGTGGCAGGGACAAGTTAGATAGAATGCCAGTTAGAGTGTGGAAGAAGGTTGGACCGGAACTGTTGCACTATTTGGACTTTGAAAAGTTTGAGTTGTTGCCGTTAACGGTCGGGTATTTTAGGAGGTTACACAATAAAACCTTTCGTGAGGTGTTTTTAAAGTGTTCCAAGCGTCAGTTGCATGCGGAGAAATTCTGGAAAATTAAAGAGGCAAGGAATTTCTTTTCAGGAAAAGGATTTGCCCAACTCTTAAAATCACTTGATGAGAATAGTCTTACTGATGATCAACGTTATAGTTTGTATGATAGATTCTTTGAGGCAGATTATGCCATCACGACAGACTATGTGAGAAATAAGTACGCATCCGTCCCTTTGCGAGGTATGGGACTTCGGATAGTCAACTGTGTTTTGCTGAGTTCGCCACGCCGTTTTCAGGAATTCCTGCATGAATTGGCCTCTGATTCTGAATGGGGGGTGCGATGGGCAGAATTGGTGTTGCCCCAGGAAGACTACCATCATGCGGCAATAACAAGACTTTTGCACAGATTGCCTGTTAGGAGCATAAAGGAGTTTTATGCTTGGTTAAATATCCATTTCCCACCAGAGAAAGCGCCATATCATGAGGGGGCTTGGTTTTGCGATGATAAAGATAATTTGTATCGAGCCAAATCCTTTGTGTTCAATGAATTGATGTCGCGAATAGAACCGGAAGCTGTTGATGCAGTTGAAGAATTGCGGTGTCGCTTTCCGAAGGAGAAGTGGTTTCATGACTGTGCTCTGAGATTGCAACAGAAACTGTTAGCGGTGCGGTGTCCAATCTTTAGTGCAGGCATGGTACGTAAACTGCTTGATAATCAGAAACGCATGTCGGTTGTCAACTGTGCAGATGATCTTCTCCATGTTGTGATGGACTCGCTTTCTAGATATCAGACATATTTGACTGGTGTTGATACTCCGCAGGTTCGGTATTTGTGGAACGAGCATGATGGTGCCGTGATGCATAGATCGGAAGAAGATTTGTCAGATCACATAAAGGCATTCCTCAAGCAAGACTTTCGCAAGATTGTCGCCAATCGAGAGGTTCAATTGAATCGTGGCCGCAAAGGACGTTCTGGTGCTCGAACTGATATCTGGATCAATGCGATTGCCGATAATCAGTCGATTCCGCTTACTCTGTGCATAGAGGTAAAGGGGAGTTGGAATCCAGAGGTGAGGACGGCATACAAGGCACAGTTAGTTGAAAAATATATGGATGATGGAGGGGCGCAATCAGGCATCTTCTTGGTGGGTTGGTTTGAGTCGAAGAGAGAGTTGAAGAAAACTAGTATTGGTGTCAAGAAGGATATCGCACGACTGCTTGCTACCCAAGAGCGACAACTGGTCAAGTGTGGACAAAAAGTGAAGCATATAATTTTAGATTGCTCGTTATGATTGGATGGTGTGTGAAGGAATGATTCTCGTGTTGATGTAAAAGGTTGTGAGGTTGAACTATGGCGATGCCGCAGAGAGACGATACGATAGAGGCGATCAAGCGACTTGACGCGCTGCTTGAGTATGCCGTCATGCATGGTGACGAAGCCGAGGCCGAGCGCATCCGCGAAGAACTGCGCAAGCTGACGGAAGATATCTAATCACGCTTCGCGGCAGTTTGATTTCGTCCGCACCATAATCTCCGCAGCAGAATTCGCCCGCACCACTACCACCGCATTTATATAAATCCGGCGGTTGTACGCATCGCCAGGAACAGGCCTCCGCGGCAGTTCGGCAATCCCCGCCCTTGCGCGCGTGAGGGGGATTTTGGTATAATGCGCACCATCCGGGCGTTCAGCTGCAGCTTGGCCAAAAGGCGAGAGTCGTGTGTGCGATTCACTGCAGGCTCCTCCCGGATTTTTCTTTTCTGGGACTATGGTATAGAGGGTCTGGGGACAGACTCCGCGGCAGTTTGCGCGGCAGTTTGCGCGGCAGTTTGGACCGAAAATGTGGTATAATACGCATCAAAGCTTTCAAATGGAGGTGAAAAACGGAATATATGGGCGTGCCGGAAGTTTATATTGGCAAAACAGGGTGCGGTTTGCCCTTGGATATGCTTCCTATTGAGGGAGATAAACTTCCGCAGAACACGAAGGAGGCTTGTTGATGGATTTTCTGACGATAGATGAGATTGCAGCCAGATGGGGAATAACTCCCCGTCAGGTGCGCTCGTATTGCGCCGACAACCGCATTGCCGGAGCTACATTAGAGCGAGGAGAATGGCGGATACCAGCCAATGCCTCCAAACCAGAGCGCAAGCGCCGCCGGACATTCCCCACCACAGTTCTCGGCGTCCTGGAGGCAGAGCGCAGTTCACGCATCTCCGGAGGACTGTACCATCGCCTTCAAATCGACATCACCTACAACTCGAACCACATCGAGGGAAGCCGCCTCACGCACGAGCAGACACGGTGGATATTCGAGACGAAGACGATTGGGGAAATCGGCGCGGACGTGCCCGTCGACGATATTGTCGAGACGGCAAACCACTTCCGCGCGGTCGACAGGGTAATCACGACCGCCTCGTCCGCTTTGACGGAAGCATACATAAAGCGGCTTCATGAAATCCTGAAGAGCGGGACGAGCGACAGCCGCAAGGACTGGTTCGCAGTTGGCGAATACAAGCGGCTCGACAACGTGGTCGGGGAAATGGAGACGTGTCCCGCCAAAGACGTACCCCGCGAGATGGCGAAACTGCTCGCGTGGTGGAAGGGCGCCGACAAGACGTTGGCGAACCTGCTTGATCTGCATGTGCGCTTCGAGCAGATCCATCCGTTTCAGGACGGCAACGGCCGCGTCGGGCGCTTGATCCTCCTCAAGGAATGCCTCAAGTACAACATCACGCCGTTCATCATCGCCGACGACATGCGGAAGTTCTATTATCTTGGGCTTCAGGAATGGCGGCAGGGGCGGCGCGCCCGCCTCCTTGACACATGCCGCACGGCGCAGGACGTCTTTATCATCGGTCTTCGGAAGTTTGGCCATACGAAGATTGCCGAGAAGGCGCTCGCGGAGTAGTTTCCGCGGCAGATTGCGCGGCAGGTTGACACCTCGAGGCGCAATTTGGTATACTCCAATCATCTAGACAGACTAGATGAAAAGGAGGGAGCATGACTTGGGCGCTTCAGGATGCGAAGAACAAATTCTCGGCGGTGGCCGACACTGCCGCAAACGGCACGCCGCAGGTGGTCACCAGGCGCGGCCATCCGATTGTCGTCGTCATATCCTACGCGATGTTCAGGGAGAAGATCGCGCCCGAGCCGAGCAACAACATCGCGGACGCCTTCAAGTCCTGTCCGGTGGACGTTGATTTCGACGCGCTCATTCCGCCGCGGAGAACCAGCAGCGGCCGTGGGCACAAGGCTCGCCTTTTCCAGGAGAAGTGAGCATGAACTACCTCGTCGACACATGCGTCCTGAGCGAACTCGCCAAGCGCCGCCCGAATGCGAATGTCTCGAAGTGGCTGGCAGGGCATTCGTCCGGCAGCCAGTTCTTCGTCTCGGCGGTAACGGTTGGAGAGATCATGGAGGGGATAGAGTCCCTGCCGCCGGAAGATCCGGCAAGGCGGAAGCTGTCGACATGGTTCAGGGAGCGCATCCTCGGCGCATACAAGGAAAGCATACTCCCGTTCGACCAGGACGTGGCCGTAAAGTGGGGTGAGATCAAGGGAATGACGAACAGGATGGGCAAGGCAAGGCCCGACCTTGATGCGCAGATCGCCGCGACGGCGCTTGTCCACGGCCTGACGATTGTGACGCGAAACGTCGCCGACATGGAATATACGGGTGCCAAGACCGTGAATCCATTCGGAGAATAAGCCAACAGATGCTCGCCACACAGGCGGGGCGGAATATGGTATAATTCCCGGCATGAAAAGAATTATGTTTGCCGCGCTCGCGTTGTGCGCAGTCGCGGGGGTGTTGGCGTTCACGGCGTGCAGAAGCGGCGGCGCGGCGGAGCCGTCCCCGAAGTACGCCTGGCGCGGCTACATGCTCGACGTCAGCCGCCACTTCTTCACGGTTGACGAGATCAAGCGGACGCTCGACCTCATGCACGAGCACGGCCTCAACGTCTTCCACTGGCATCTCACGGACCACAACGGCTGGCGGCTCGAAATCGACCGCTATCCGAAGCTCACCTCGGTCGGTGCCGTCCGCAAGGCGTCGTCGAAGCGCTCTTCGACGATGTTCCTCGACGTGGTGGACGGCGACTACGGTCCGTACTTCTACACCAAGGACCAGGTGCGCGACATCGTCCGCTACGCCGCCGCGCGCGGCATCCGCATCGTGCCCGAGATAGACATCCCCGGACATTCCGGAGCCGCAATCTCCGCCTATCCGGAGCTCGGCTGCACCGGCATCGGGAACTGCAGCGAACTCTGCCTCGGCAAGGAATCGACGTTCGAGATGTATGAGAACATCCTGGACGAGGTGGCGGAGCTCTTCCCGGGCGAGGTGATTCACATCGGCGGCGACGAGTGCTCGGGTTCGAACTGGAAGAAGTGCCCCGACTGCCAGTCGCGCATCAAGGAGCTGGGGCTCAAAAGCTCCCACGACCTCCAGGGCTGGGCGACGAAGCGCTTCGCGGACTACCTCGCGAAGAAGGGCCGCCGGCTGATGGGCTGGGACGAGCTCGCGACCTGGGACGATCTGCCGCGGAGCGTCATCATCCAGAGCTACCGCGGGGCGTCCTACGGCGTCGCCGCGGCGAAGAAGGGCTTTGACGTGGTGATGAGCCCCGACACCTTCTGCTACCTCGACTACGTGCAGGGGCTCGAGGGCGACCCCGAGGAGTACCAGCCGTTTGGAGTCCTCCTCACCGTCGCCAAGATCGCGCGCTTCGACCCGTGCGCGGACGTGCCAGAGGACTGCCGCAAGCACATCCTGGGCGGACAGGGGAACCTGTGGACCGAGCTTGTCACCGACCAGAAGGCGGCCGACTGGCGCACCTGGCCGCGTCTTGCGGCGCTCGCGGACGTGCTCAGGAACGGCCCTGCGAAAGACATCCCAGCCTTCATGGCCAGGATGCAGAAGATCCGCGACGACCTCGTCCGCCGCGGCGTCAACGCCGCGCCGCTCGGCCCGCTTTTCAAGCCAGTGCCGGACCTGCTGCCCGGTGCGCGCTACGAGTCGCTCAAGTCCGAGAACGGCAAGCGGCTCGACTTTGCGAAGATGCTCGACAATCCGCTCAACTTCAGCGTCCTCCAGTTCGACCTTAACGACAGGCGGGACTCTTTCCGCCGCGTCTTCGCCACGCGCGACGCGTCGATGGAGAAGGGCTCCTACCGCCTCGACCTCGAGTTCGACCGCATCTCCATGTCCGCCGCGGACGACGACGGCTTTCGCCGCGGGCTCGAGCAGCTGAAGGCCCTCGCCCGTCCGAAGCGCGGCGGCGTGATGGAGTTCACCGGCGCCGTCATCGTCGGCAAGGCGCAGTAGCCGCGGGGCGAAAAGTCGCGCCAGCGACAATTTGTCGCAGGGATCGGCGCCTGTGGCCGTTGGCATGGGCTCTGCTAGGGTTTGCTTGTAAAACCCATTTAAAAAACAAAGGAGAGAACCATGAACATGAGCTACGAGAAGCCCGATACCGAGGAGAATGTGCTCGAGAAGTACGGCAGCGACCTTACGGCGCTGGCGCGCTCCGGCCGGCTCGACCCGGTGATCGGCCGCGACACCGAGATCCGCGACGTGATCCGGATCCTCTCGCGCAAGACCAAGAACAACCCGGTGCTGATCGGCGAGCCGGGCGTCGGCAAGACCGCGATCGTCGAAGGGCTCGCGCAGCGCATCGTGCGCGGCGACGTCCCCGAAGGCCTGCGGGACCGGATGGTGTTCTCGCTCGACATGACCGCGCTGATGGCCGGCGCGTCGTACCGCGGCCAGTTCGAGGAGCGGCTCAAGGCGGTGCTGAAGAAGATCCGCGACTCGGAGGGCAAGATCATCCTCTTCATCGACGAGATCCACACCATCGTCGGCGCCGGCAAGACCGAGGGCTCGAGCGACGCCGGCAACATGCTCAAGCCGATGCTCGCGCGCGGCGAGCTGCACTGCGTGGGCGCGACGACGCTCGACGAGTACCGCCGGTACATGGAGAAGGACGCCGCGCTGGAGCGCCGCTTCCAGCCGGTGATGGTCGACCCGCCCAGCGAGGAGGACGCGGTGTCGATCCTGCGCGGCATCAAGGACCGCTTCGAGAAGTACCACAACGTGCGCATCCGCGACGAGGCGCTGGTGAGCGCGGTCGCGCTCTCGGCGCGGTACATCCAGGACCGCTTCCTGCCCGACAAGGCGATCGACCTGCTCGACGAGGCATGCGCCCGCATCCGCACCGAGATGGACTCCTGTCCGCAGGAGCTGGACGAGATCTCGCGCCACGTCCGGAGGCTGGAGATCGAGGAGATCGCGCTGAAGAAGGAGAAGGACCCCAACTCGAAGAAGCGGCTCGAGGAGCTGCAGGTGGAGCTGAAGGAGCTCAAGGCGAAGTCCGACGCGATGGCCGCGCAGTGGAAGGAGGAGAAGGGCGCCATCGAGGAGGTGCGCAAGGTGCGCGCCCAGCTCGACGACGCGCGCCGCCGTCACGAGCGCGCGGTCTCCGAGGGCGACCTCAACGAGGCGGCGCGGCTGCAGTACGGCGTCATCCCGGGGCTCGAGAAGGGCCTCCACGAGCACGAGGAGCGGCTGGCCGCGCGCAAGGGGACGGCACTCCTCCGCGAGGAGGTGACGGCGGACGAGATCGCCGAGGTGGTGTCCCGCTGGAGCGGGGTGCCGGTGGCGAAGCTGGTGGAGGGCGAGCGCGAGAAGCTCGTCCGGCTCGCGGACACGCTGCACCGGCGCGTGATCGGCCAGGACGCCGCGGTGCAGGCGGTGGCGGACGCGGTGCTGCGCTCGCGCGCCGGGGTGAAGAACGCGAACCGCCCGGTGGGCGCGTTCCTCTTCCTCGGGCCGACCGGCGTCGGCAAGACCGAGCTCGCCAAGGCGCTCGCGCAGGAGCTGTTCGACGACGAGAACGCGATGGTGCGGCTCGACATGTCGGAGTACATGGAGAAGTTCGCGGTCTCGCGGCTCGTCGGCGCGCCTCCCGGGTACGTCGGCTTCGAGGACGGCGGCCAGCTCACCGAGGCCGTCCGGCGCAAGCAGTTCTCGGTGGTGCTGCTCGACGAGATCGAGAAGGCGCATCCCGACGTCTTCAACCTGCTTCTGCAGGTTCTGGACGACGGCCGCCTCACCGACAGCCACGGGCGGACGGTGAGTTTCAAGAACACGGTGGTGATCATGACCTCGAACGCGCCGAAGGACGCGCTCAAGGACATCTTCCGCCCAGAGTTCCTCAACCGGCTCGACGAGGTGCTGGAGTTCTCGCCGCTCACCGAGGCGGAGATCGGCAAGATCGTCGACCTGCAGATCAAGGGGCTCGCCGACCGGCTGGCCGCGCAGGACTTCCGGCTCGAGGTGGACGACGCCGCGCGCGCGGTAGTGATGCGCGATGGCTACGACCCCGCCTACGGCGCGCGGCCGGTGAAGCGCGCGATCCAGCGCGACCTCGAGAACCCGATCGCCCGCAAGATCGTCTCCGGCGTCTACCTGCCCGGCGCGACCATCCGCGCCACCGCGGTCGACGGCGAGATAAAGGTATAGCCAATTTGGTATAATACACCTCCGAAAGGAGGCCGCATGGGCGGATTCAAGGACATAGAGGAGGCAAGGGAGTACTTTTCCAACGACAGGTTCGCGACCGAGAACGGGATGGCGATCGACGAGCTTGACGCGGAGCATTCCGTCTGCAGCATGACGCTTTCGGCGCGTCACCGCAACGCCTACGGCGGCGTGATGGGCGGGGCGATCTTCACCCTCGCAGACTTCGCGTTCGCCACGCTCACCAACGACCGCGAGCGGATCACCGTGGCCCAGCAGGTCAGCGTCAACTACCTCGCCGCGCCGAAGGGCGAGCGGCTGGTGGCGAAGTCCCGCTGGCGCAAGGACGGGCGCACCTCCTGCGTGGTGGTGGTCGACGTCTCCGACGACGCCGGGCGCGATGTCGCCCAGTTCGTCGGCACCGGCTTCAAGCTGAAGGGATAGTCTGCCGCGGAGCACCCATGCTGAAGGTCGACATCATCAGCGTCCAGCCGGGGATGTTCAGGGGATTCCTCACCGAGTCCATTGTCGCTCGCGCCGTGAAGAAAGGGCTTTGCGAGGTCAATGTGGTCGACCTCCGCGATTTCGGCGTCGGCCGCTGGCGCAAGACCGACGAGCGCCCCTACGGCGGCGGCCCCGGGATGCTGATGCGCTGCGAGCCGTGGTTTGCCGCGGTGGAGTCCCGCCTTGCCGCAGCGCCGGAAGGCGTGCGCTCGCGGGTGGTGATGACCTCGCCTGCCGGGCGTCCGTTCTCCCAGGCCGACGCCCGCTCGCTCGCCGCGGCGGGTCATGTGGTCTTCATGTGCGGGCACTACGAGGGCTTCGACGCGCGCATCGAGACGCTGGCGACCGACATCTTCTCGGTCGGCGACTTTGTGATGACCGGCGGCGAGATCGCGGCGGCGGCGATGGCCGACGCGGCGGTGCGCCTGGTCCCCGGCGTGCTCGGCGGCGGCGCCGCGGCGACGGCCGAGGAAAGTTTCGGCCGCGGCGGAATGCTCGAGGCGCCGCAGTACACCCAGCCGCCGGAGTTCCGCGGCATGAAGGTCCCCGAGGTGCTGCTCTCCGGCGACCACGCCAAGATCGAGGCCTGGCGCGCGGCGGAGTCGCGTCGCCTCACGGCGCAAAGGAGGCCCGACCTTGCTTAGCTCGCTGTTATTGGCGGTCGCCGTGGTGTCGCAGCCGACCGGCTACGACGCCTCGCTTGCTGGACACCTGAGGCGCTGGCTCGAGGGCGAGAAGATCCCGGTGCGGACAGTCGCGCCGGCGCAGATGGGAACTCAGCTCGCGCAGGAGAAGGTCGCCTTCCTCGTCGGGCTAAGCAATCCTTCGGCGGACGAAATGTGCGCGCTCAAGTCGTTCCGCGCGCGCGGCGGCAAGCTGGTGGTGTTCCATTCCGCCTCGACAGCGCTCGCCGACCTAATGGACGTGAAGCAGAACGGCTACGCCGCTGCGCCGTATCCGGGCGCGTGGAGCCGCATGGACTTCGTATCGCGCGTTCCCGAGGGACTGCCCGCGGCAATTCGCCAGACCTCGTCGGTGCTCCTGCGCGCCGCGCCCAAGCCCGGCAAGGGACGGGTGCTCGCCACCTGGACCGACCGCCGGGGCCGCGCCACCGGCGAGCCGGCGTGGATCGCCACCGGCGGCGGCTACTGGATGACCCACGTCCTCTCTGCCGACGGCGACGAGGACCTCAAGGCGCAGCTCGTCGGGGCACTGGTCGGCTCGGTGGAGCCGAAGCGCTGGAGCTATGCCGCGCATCAGGCGCGGGTCGAGGCGAAGGCGCGGGAGCTGCGCTTGTACGCCGCGCGCCAGGCGCCGCGCCAGGGCGAGATCCGGGCGGTGTGGGACCACAGCGGCTGCGGGCTCTATCCCGGCAACTGGCCGAAGACGATTGCGCTCCTCAAGTCCGCCAAAGTGACCGATATCTTCGTCAACGTCGCCGGCGCCGGCTTTGCCCACTACCCGTCCACGGTGCTGCCGCGCTCGAAGACGTTCGAGCAGGAGGGCGACCAGCTCGCCGCGTGCGTCGCGGCGGCGAAGGGGTCCGGGATTCGGGTCCATGCCTGGCTGCTCGCGTTCACCTCGTCCCGCGCGACGCCGGAACGCGTCGAGGCGTTCCGCCGGCGCGGGTGGCTGCTGAAGAAGACCGGCGGCGGGTTTTCGGAATACCTCGACCCGGCGAATCCGGCGGTGCGCGAGTATCTGCTCGCGGCGGTGGCCGAGATGTCGTCCCGCTACGCCGTCGCCGGCGTCCACCTCGACTTCGTGCGCTGGGGCGAGGGGACGGTGCGCCCGGCCGACGCGGCGGCACATGTCACCCGGTTCGTGGCCGACGCGCGGCGGCGCGCGCCGCGTCCGAAGTGGCTGACCGCGGCGGTCTACGGCAGCTACCCGAAGTGCGTGGCGTCGGTCGGGCAGGACTGGACGGCGTGGCTCGACGCCGGGGTGGTGGACTACGTCGCGCCGATGGACTACACCGAGTCGACGCTGAAGTTCACCGAGCTGATGGTCCAGCAGGCGTCGAAGGCGTCGCGGGCGCGGCGGACGATCGTCGGCATCGGGGTGACCGCGAACGAGTCGCGGCTCGACGCGCGGCAGGTGATCGACCAGATCAACCTCACCCGCAAGTTCGGCTTCGCCGGCAACGCGCTCTTCGACCTCGACGTCACCCTGGAGAAGCAGGTGCTGCCGTATCTTTCGCTCGGGGTCTGGAAATAGGGGATGGACGCAATGGGCAGGAAGACGAGACCGCCGAGGCTGGAGCTGACGTCGCTGATGGACGTCATGTTCCTGGTGCTGGTGTTCTTCATCTACTGCATTTTCGACATGGCGGTGCACCGCGGCCTCAAGGTCGATCTGCCCTCCGCCGCCGGCGCGCGCGAGAAGGGCGAGCGGATTGTGATCACCATCCGCGCCGACGATACGATGCAGCTCAACGGCCTCGACCTTGACCGCGAGGAGATCGTGCGGAGGGTGAGGGCGCTCCACGACGCGAAGGTAAACCTGCCGGTGCTCGTCTCCGGCGACCGCAAGGCGTCGCTTGGCGCCGGCATCGGTCTTGTCGCCGACCTGAAGGCAGCCGGGGTGGAGAAGGCGAGCTTCCAGGTGAAGGGGGAGTGATGCGCTTCCTCGCCGCCATCGCCGCCTCGCTGGCCGCCCACGCCGTGCTCGCGCTGGCGCTCGCCTGGTGGCTCGGCGCTTCCGGCGACCGCGAGCTTGCGCGCCTGGACCTGTCGAGCGTGGAGCTGTCCTTCGCGGAGGAGGAGGACGACTCCGCCGCCGCCGCGCCCACGCCGCCGCCCGCGCCGCCGTCCCAGCCCGAGCGCCCCAAGGAGCTGCCGCCGCCGGAGGAGAAGCCGGAGCTGGAGGCGGTCGAGCCGGACGCCGTCGCGTTTGCCGAGCCGGTGACCGAGGTGCGTCCGCTGCCCGAGGCGGCCAAGGTAGAGGAGCCGCGGCCGGAGCAGCCGGCGGTCGAGTCCGCGCCGGCGCCAGCCGCCGCGCCACGGCAGGCGAAGGTCGACGCGCCGCCGCGTCCGCGCCGCACGATCCGTCCCGACTACCCGGCCGAGGCCAGGCGCCGCGGCATCGAGGGCGAGACGACGCTGGAGTTGACGGTGGACGCGGCGGGCCGCGTCTCGTCCGTGGCGGTGGCGGTGTCCTCCGGCCATCCGGAACTGGACGCCGCGGCAGTGCGCGCGGTGAAAGCGGCAGAGTTCACTCCCGCCAAGTCCGGCGGCTCGCCGGTCGAGTCGTCCGCCCGCCTCAAGCTCGTCTTCCGATTGAAGTGATCTCTCACGACCAACGAACCACGAACCACCCGCCACCAAGCCGCGAACCCTTCTCCTGCGCGGTTAGAAACCGCTATATATAGGATGCCCACGCGCGGCGCAAATATAGTATAATTCACCTTATGAAGAACTACCTTATGCTGTTCGTGGCGGCTGCGGTCGCCGTTGGCGCGCTTGGCGCGTCCGCTGAGCTTAATCCCGTGATTCCGTTTCTCGCGGTGACTGGACGGCCGACCGACGCCGAACTCGCCGCCAAGGTCGCCGCGCTCAAGGCCGACGGCTTCGACCAGTTCCTCATCTACGCGAGGAGCGGCCTCCAGTACAAGTACATGGGCGAGGAGTGGCTCCACGCGGTCGAGACGCTCTGCCGCGAGGCCGAGCAAAGCGGCATGAAGGTCTGGCTCTATGACGAGTACAACTGGCCGAGCGGTACCTGCAAGGGACGCGTCCCCGCCGCCGACGAGCGCTTCCGCTACAGCGAGTGGGCGGTCTACCCGAAGGAGGATGGCGGCTTCAACTGGGAAGTGACCATGGCGCCGCAGGGATGGGTGAATGTCTGCGAGCCGGAGGCCGTCCAGCTCTTCATCAAGATGACGCACGAGGTCTACGAAAAACGCCTTGCAAAGTACTTCGCGTCAAAGACAATTCTCGGCATTTTCACCGACGAGCCAGGTCACCCCGTCGCCGTTCCCCTGAAGCCCGGCTGCCGCAAGCATTTCCGCCGCTGGATCGGCATGGAGGACGAATACCGCGCAGAGACGGGGCGCGACTTCCGCGCCGACGTCGAGGGCTTTCTTGCGGGCGGCGGCTTCGCCGAGGTGTGGTCGGTCTACGCGAAGCTGATGGGGCGGCGCTTCCGCACCGCGTACTTCGACCAGATCCGCGCCTGGTGCGACCGGATGGGGATTCTCTTCACCGGCCACATGATCAACGAGCATGGCGTCTGGGGCGCGTGCCTCTGCAACGGCGATCCGCTTGTGGCAATCAAGGGCGAGTCGCTGCCGGGCATCGACGAAATCTATTCGCGGGCAAGCTTGGGCAAGGGCTACGACATGCGGAAGAACGAGCCGGAGTGGCTTACCTTCGCGACGGCGCAGCACGCAACCTCGCGCAACAAGCGCGGCGGACTCATCGAGCTCTACGCCTGCGGCCCTAACGACATGACGGCGGCGAGGATGCGCCAGATGGTGTGGATGTCGGCGCTCCACGGCATCGACCACTACATTTCTTCGATGCAGGTCATGGACCATCGCGGGCTCGTCGAGAAGCACGGCTACTTTTCGCCGATGATGGCAGGCCAGCCCTGGCATGGCGAGCTCAAGGACTTCTTTGCCGACGCGAAGCGCGCGGCGCATCTCGCTCGCCGCCAGGACTCGGTCTATCAGGTGGCAGTGCGCTATCCGCGGCGCGAAGGTTCAATCGCATGTCTCGCGGGATGGAGCAGCCCGCGAATTGAATGGCTGTTGCGCGAACTGGACGGACGGCAGATTTCGGTCGACTTGCTTTCGGACGAGGAGACGTCCGACCTGCCGATCGTCTTCGAGGCGAAGAATGACAACTGCTTTGTCGACGTGAAGAGCGGCACGGTCTTCACCAACATGACCGAGGCCGGGCTCTGGGCATGGGAGCGCACCTCGCGGCGCGTCCGCTTCCTGGAGCAGGACGGCACGCCGGCCGACGGACTCGTTGTCCGCGAATGGGCGGACGGCACGATTGCCGCGCTCGACCTCATGTGCAACGGGCCGCGTCGGCTTGCCGCCGTTTCAGGCGATGTCCGTCGTCCGTGCGAGATCCAGCCGCGCGGCGTACTGGTGCTGGCTCCCGGCGAAATGCCGCCGGAACCACCTACGGAGAAGCGCGTGCCGCTCAAGCTCGGCCGCCTCGACTACGCGTTCAACCGAGTTCCCGTTTTCCGCATGCCGTTTGCGGCGGACAGAACGGCGCGCTTTACGGTAGCGGAAGGAGTCGGCGGCATTCGGCTCGTGTTGCGGACGTGCGCGATGTCGTATGCAGTGACGGCCTCGGGGCGTCCAGTCGACGACGGCGAGGGCGAACCGGTAGGCGAGCAGGTCCTGCGGCACAAGGCGGAGCCGTATCGCTTTGAGCTGGACGGGAAGCCGATTGCCGCGGCGCGTCCCTGCGCGTCGCTGCCGCTCGAGTTCTGTCCGCTCTACGCCGAAACCGCGCCGCTTGAGCTGAAGCCGGGCGAGCATGTGCTACGTCTTGTTTCGGGCGAGCCGGATGTCAACTACTTCCTGCCGGCGGCATTTGCGGCAGGTGTGTTCGCGGAGAAGGGCGGAGTCCTTTTGCCAATCCCCGCGACCCTTGCGCCGGGTGCTATTGCCGAGCAGGGTTTCGCCGGTTTTTGCGGTGCCATGACATATACGCTCGATAATGTCGAAATCCCGGCGGGAGCGACTGCGCTGGAGCTTGATGTCGGCAACGCATTCGCGCATGTGCGTTGGAACGGAGCAGATCTCGGCACTCGCGCATGGGCGCCTTACTCTTGGCATCTTCCTCCCGGCGCGGCGACGCGCGGGCGTCTTGAGGTGACGGTTTATACGCATGTCCTGAACATCTTCGGAGACCATGGGCGCAAAGGCGCGAAGTGGGACGTGAAGTTCTGGAACCCCCAGCACGACGCCGATTCCACCCCCGGCCTCTTCTCCGTTGGGTTTATCAGCAAGAAGTAACCGCCGCGGCAGTGAAATTTTCCGCTTTTGTATCTAATGGTTACAAAAGCGCCGCGGCGGCTGTGGTAAAATACACACCGTCATGGACAATAGGATTTTCAACTTCTTCTGGCGCTGGCACCTCGCTTACGAAGCGTGGTGACGGGTCACGTAGTCTGTGATTGATCCTGGCAGCCTCGCTTCGTAAAGGAGCGGGGCTGTTTTGCTGTAGACCGGAAGAATGTAAACTTCAAAAACGAAAGGAGCAGATGGAAATGCTGAGAATGCTGACAAGGGAGGCCTTCGAGCGAAGGACTGCGGGCGGGGCGAGGACCCCGGTGTACCGCGAGTTCCTCGCCGACCGCGAGACGCCGGTGTCGGTGCTGTCGCGGGTGGCGGACGGAAAGGAGGACGTGTTCCTGCTGGAAAGCGTCTACAACGGCGACCGCAAGGGCCGGTATTCCTACCTCGGCCTCGGCGGCGGCGTGGCGAACCCGTCGGCACCGTTCGCCGCGGCGGACGAGCTGCCGTCCTTCCAGGGTGGGCGCGTGGGGTATTTTTCCTACGAGGCGGTGTCGGACTTCGAGCCGCGCGTCCCGCGGCGGCACGAGGAGGGCACGCCGTCCGAGGCGTTCATGGAGGTGGACGCGTTCGCGGTGTTCGACTCGGTGCGCTCGACGGTGACGATCGCCAAGGTGGCTGGCCCCGGCGGCTACGACGAGGCGATGGCCGAGATCGACGTTCTCAACGAGCGCCTGCTCTCCGCTGAGTCGATCGAGCGGTGCGTCTCGCGGCGCGGCGGCGGGAAGGGCGGAAGGCTGACGGAGTTCCGTCCCGAGATGACCGAGGCCGAGTTCTGCGGGATGGTGGCGAAGTGCAAGGAGGCGATAAGGGCGGGCGAAGTGGTGCAGATCGTCCCCTCGCAGAAGTTCACCGCCGAGACCGACATCCCGGCGCTCGCGTTCTACCGCGCGCTGCGGCTGGTGAACCCCTCGCCCTACAACTTCTTCCTGCGCGTCGGCGCGAAGACGCTCATCGGCTCGTCGCCGGAGGAGCTGGTGCGGCTCGAGGGCGGGGTGGCGTCGATCGCGCCGATCGCCGGCACGCGGCGCCGCGGCGCGACCGCGCTAGAGGACGCGGACCTGGAGGCGGAGCTGGTGTCCGACCCCAAGGAGCGCGCCGAGCACATGATGCTGGTGGACCTCGCGCGGAACGACCTCGGGCGGGTCTGCCGCACCGGCACGGTGCGGGTGGAGGGGCTCGCGCACGTCGAGCGCTACTCCCACGTGATGCACCTCGTGAGCAACGTCTTCGGCGAGCTCGACCCCGCCAAGGCCGACGCGGCGGGGTTGTTCCGCTCGGCCTTCCCGGCCGGCACGCTGACCGGCGCGCCGAAGATCCGGGCGATGGAGCTTCTCGCGGAGATCGAGAAGTCGCCGCGCGGCGTCTACGGCGGCGCGGCCGGCTACTTCAGCAACACCGGCGACATGGACTTCGCGATCGTCATCCGCACCATGGTGCTGGAGGGCGGCACGCTCACCATGCGCGCGGGCGCGGGAATAGTGGCGGACTCAGTCCCCGAGTCCGAGTACCGCGAGACCCTGGGGAAGTCGGCGGCGATCTTCGCCGCGGCCAAGTTCGCAAAGGAGATCGCATGACGCTCATCATCGACAACTATGACTCGTTCACCTACAACCTCTCGCAGGCCATCGAGTCGCTCGGCGTGGAGACGCGCGTGGTGCGCAACGACAAGATCGACGTGTCCGGCATCGAGGCGCTCGGTCCCGACCGGCTCGTCATCTCGCCCGGCCCGGGCGACCCCGACTCCGCCGGCGTGTCGCTCGCGGCGGTCAAGGCGTTTGCCGGCAGGATTCCCATCCTCGGCGTCTGCCTCGGCCACCAGACCATAGCGCAGGCGTTCGGCGGCAGGATCGTGCCGGCGAAGTCGCTCATGCACGGCAAGACGAGCCGGGTGAAGCACGACGGCAAGGGCATCTTCGCGGGCGTGCCGCAGAACTTCGAGGCGATGCGCTACCACTCGCTCGCCGTCGAGCGCGCCTCGCTGCCGGACTGCCTCGAGGTCTCGGCCGAGACCGCGGACGGCGAGGTGATGGCGCTCAGGCACCGCGAGTTCCCGATCGAGTCGGTGCAGTACCATCCCGAATCGATCGGCACTCCGGAGGGCGTCCGGCAGCTCAGGAACTTCTTCGGGCTCGCGACCCGCGAGGAGTCGCCGGAGGAGACGCTCGCCTACCACGACTTCCGCGGCGTCCTGAGGGGCGACTACTCCGAGCGCGAGCTCGCCGCGCTCCTCAGCGTCGACCGCGACGCGCCGGTCTCCCCGGAGCGACTCGCCGGCGCCGCCCGTGCGATGCGCGAGGCGATGGCGACGGTGGACCTCGGCGCGGACGACGCAGTGGACCTGGTCGGCACCGGCGGGGACGGCTTTCCCACCATCAACATCTCCACCACCGCGGCGTTCGTCGCCGCCGGCGCGGGCGCGAGGATAGCCAAGCACGGCAACGTCGCCGCCACCTCGAAGTGCGGCGCGGCGGATGTCCTCAGGGAGCTGGGGGTCGACCTTTCGCTGCCGCCAGACCGGGTGCGGGACTGCTTCATGCGCACCGGGGTGGCGTTCCTCTTCGCCCAGCGCTACCATTCCGGCATGCGCTACGCGGCGAACGTGCGCCGCCAGCTCGGCTTCAAGACCATCTTCAACCTGCTCGGGCCGATTACCAATCCGGCCGGAGTGGTGCGCCACGCGATCGGCGTCTACGACCCGAAGCTGGTGCCGCTCGTCGCCCGCGCCCTGCGCGACCTCGGCGCAGTCCGCGCGCTGGTGTTCTCCGGGGTGGACGGGATGGACGAGATTTCGCCCTGCGGCTTCACGCTCGTAGCGGAGCTGAAGGACGGCGAGATCGCGACCAGCCTTGTCGACGGGCCGAAGATCGCCCGGCGGACCGCGCCTGCGGCGGCGTCCGAGCTGGCCGGCGGCGACGCGGCGGACAACGCCCGTGCGCTCCGCGCGGTTCTCGCCGGCGAGATCCGCGACGCCCGGCGCGACGCGGTGCTGCTCAACGCCGCCGCGGCGATCGTCGCAGCGGACCTCGCCCCCTCGCTCGAGGAGGGCTTTGCCATGGCGGCGGAGTCGGTCGACTCCGGCCGCGCCAACCAAAAACTGGAGGAGTTCCTAAAATGCACTTCAGGGAATCGCTGATTCGTCCGGGCGTCCGCATCATCGCCGAGTTCAAGCGCGCCTCGCCATCGCTCGGCGACATCGCCCCCGGCGCCGACCCGGCCGAGCGCGCCGCCGCCTACGAGCGCGGAGGCGCCGCGGCGATGTCCGTCCTCTGCGACGCCGCGAGGTTCAAGGGCTCGCCCGACGACCTGCGCCGCGCCGCGTCGGCGAGCTCGCTGCCGCTGCTGGCCAAGGACTTCATCACCGCGCCGGAGCGGCTCGAGGAGGTCGCCGCGGCCGGCGCCTCCGCTGCGCTCCTGATTGTGCGCTACCTGGACGACGCGGCGCTCGCCGCGCTCCTTGCGCGGACGCGGGAGCTGGGGATGGACGCGCTGGTCGAGACGCGGTCCGAGGAGGAGATCGCGCGCGCCGTCGCCGCGGGCGCGGACATAGTCGGCGTCAACAGCCGCGACCTCGAGACGCTTTCCGTGGACATCGCGGTGGCGGAGCGGCTGCTCGGGAGGATTCCGGACGGAGTGGTCAGGGTGGCCGAGAGCGGCGTCGCCACGCGCGCCGACGTGGAGCGGCTTGCCGCCGCGGGCGCGGACGCGTTTCTCGTGGGCACCGCGCTGATGCGCGCCGCCGACCCGGCGGAGAAGCTTATGGAACTGAAAGGAGAACGATGATGAACCGAAACGGACACTACGGACCCTACGGCGGCAGCTACGTCGCCGAGACGCTCGCGCAGCCGCTCGACGAGCTCGCCAGTGCATACTTCGAGGCGCGGGAGGATCCGTCCTTCCGGCGCGAGTTCGAGGAGCTGCTGCGCGACTACGTGGGGCGCGAGTCGCCGATCACCGTCTGCCGCCGGCTCTCCGACGCGCTCGGCGGCGCGACGATCGCGCTCAAGCGAGAGGACCTCAACCACACCGGCGCGCACAAGGTGAACAACACCATCGGCCAGGCGCTGCTGGCGCGGCGGATGGGCAAGAAGCGCCTCATCGCCGAGACCGGCGCGGGCATGCACGGGGTGGCCACCGCCACCGTCGCGGCGCTCTTCGGGCTTCCCTGCGAGGTCTACATGGGCGCGCTCGACGTGGAGCGGCAGGCGCCAAACGTGGAGCGCATGAAGATGCTGGGCGCTAAGATCAACGCGGTCACGGAGGGGAGCGCAACGCTCAAGGACGCGATGAACGAGGCGCTGCGGGACTGGGTGACCAACTGCGACGACACCTTCTACGTGATCGGCACTGCGGCCGGTCCGCATCCCTATCCCGAGATGGTGAAGGACTTCCAGTCCGTCATCGGCCGCGAGGCGCGGCGCCAGTGCCTCGAGAAGTTCGGGCGACTCCCGGACCAGGCGATCGCCTGCGTCGGCGGCGGCTCGAACGCGATCGGGCTCTTCGCCGGGTTCATGGACGACCCGTCGGTGCGGCTGGTCGGCGTCGAGGCCGGCGGGCGCGGGATCGCATCGGGCGAGCATGCCGCCTCCATCACCGGCGGCAGGATCGGCGTCCTGCACGGCGCGAAGACGATGCTGCTGCAGACCGCCGACGGCAACGTCATCGACACCTATTCGGTCTCGGCCGGTCTCGACTATCCCGGTGTCGGGCCGGAGCACTGCCATCTCCACGACACCGGGCGCGCCGAGTACGTGCCGATCGACGACGCGGAGGCGGTGGCGGCGTTCGACGCGCTCTGTCGCTACGAGGGGATAATCCCGGCGCTGGAGTCGAGCCATGCGGTCGCCGAGGCGATCAGGCGCGCGCCGTCGCTGCCGAAGGACGCGCTGCTGCTGGTCTGCCTGTCCGGCCGCGGCGACAAGGACATGGAATCGGTAAGGAGGTACAAGAATGAAAACGAGAATCGCTGACGCCTTCAGAAGGGCGAAGGCCGAGGGGCGCGGCGCCTACGTCGCCTACATGACGATCGGCTATCCGACGCTCGAAAGGAGCGAAGCCGCCGTCGAGACACTCATCTCAGAAGGCGCTGACGTGATCGAGCTCGGCGCGCCGTTCTCCGATCCGTTCGCGGACGGCGCGGTGATCCGTTCCGCCGCCTACGAGGCGCTGCGCCAGGGCGTGACGCTCGAGGACGTGCTGGCGCTCGCTGCGCGCGTCCGCGCCCGGCACCCAGACGTCGCGCTCGTCCTCTTCTCCTACTACAACCTCGTCTTTTCGCGCGGGCTCGACGCCTTCGCCGACGCCGCGGAGGCGTCCGGCATCGACGCGGTGCTCGCGGTGGACCTGCCGCTCGAGGAGCGCGACGAGCTCCTCGCGGTGCTGAGGCCGCGCGGCATCTCCTACATTCCGCTGGTGGCGCCCAACACTCCGCTCGAGCGCGTCGCCGCGAGCGCGGCGGGGCTGGAGAACTCGTTCATCTACGCGATCACGGTGAAGGGGACGACCGGCGCGCGCCGGGAACTGCCGGAAGGCCTGCTGGAGCGGCTGGACGCCATCCGCGCCGCGGTTCACCTGCCGGTCGCGGCCGGCTTCGGAATCTCGTCGAAGGAGCAGGCAGACGAGATCTGCCGCCATGCCGACGGCTATGTCGTCGGCTCGGCGCTCGTCAAGCGGTTCGGGAATGAAGCCTGAGGTCAAGGTCTGCGGAGTGCGCGACGCAGCCTTCGCCGTTGCCGCGGCGAAGCTGGGGGTGGACTACCTCGGCTTCATCTTCGAGCCGTCCTCGCCGCGGCACGTTACCGTCTCGCAGGCGACGGAGATTGCCGCGTCGCTAGGCGCGGGCCCAAGGCGTCGCGTGCGTCTGGTCGGCGTGTTTGTCCGCGAGTCGATGGACGAAATCGCCGCGGCGATGCGCCGCGCCGGCCTCGACGTCGTGCAGCTCCACCGCCGCGCGACCGCAGAGGACGTCGCCGCGCTCAAGTCCGCGGGCTACGAGGTGTGGACGCTTGCCGGCGGCGCGGAGGGCGACGGAGTCCTCTTCGACTCCACCCACGGCGACGGCGAGCGCGAACTTCGGCGCGGCGCGTACCGGACGATTCTCGCCGGCGGCGTTTCTGCCGGGAATGTGGCGATGGCCGTGGCTACTGGGCCGGACGTCCTGGACGTCAACAGCTCGCTCGAGACCGCGCCCGGGATCAAGAGCGCCGCACGGCTGGAAGATTTCATGCGCGCCTTTGCCGCGGCAACGGTGGCGGACAATGCAAAGGGAAGGGAATGAAGTAATGAAGGACATCAACGAGACGAGGAAGAGGATGGACGCCATCGACGAAGGGTTGATGAAGCTCTTTCTCGAGCGAATGGAGCTGGTCGGCGAGGTGGCGGACGCCAAGCGCGAATCGGGGGCGGCGATATCCGATCCCGCGCGCGAACGCGAGATCCTCTCGCGGGTGACGGCCGAGGCCGGCGAGGGAAACGAGAACGCGGCGCGGCTCTTCTTCTCCACGCTTTTCTCGATCTCCAAGGCGCGGCAGCGCAGCATCCTGAACGGTGACTCGCCGCTCGTGGCGGAGATCGACCGCGCGATGGAGAAGGGGACGAAGGGCTTCCCGACGCGGGCGTTCGTCGCGTGCTGCGGCGCGGAGGGGTCGTTTGCGCAGCAGGCGGCGTCCCAGATGGTGCTGACGCCGACGATTGTCTATTTCAACGGCTTCGAGAGCGTGTTCGAGGCGGTGGAGAAGGGGCTCTGTCCCTATGGAGTGCTGCCGGTGGAGAATTCGGCGGCCGGTTCGGTGGCGAGCGTCTACGACCTCATGCAGCGGCACCGCTTCCACATCGCCCGCTCGCTGCGGCTGAAGGTGGACCATGTGCTGCTGGCGCCGCCCGGAACGGAGCTCGCCGACGTCCGCGAGGTGGTCAGCCACCCCCATGCGCTCGCGCAGTGCTCGCGGTTCCTCAAGGAGCTACCGGCGGCGAAGGCGGTGCCGGCGGGCAACACGGCGGTGGCGGCAAAGGCGCTGGCGGCGTCGGGGCGGCGCGATGCCGCGGTCATCGCCTCGCGCGCGTGCGCCGAGCTCTACGGGCTCAAGGTCCTCGCGGGCAAGATCCAGGACGCGGCGTACAACTACACCCGCTTCATCTGCATCTCCAAGGACCTCGAGATCTACCCCGAGGCCAACCGCATCTCGATCATGCTCTCGCTGCCGCACCGTCCGGGTGCGCTCGCGGCGATCATCTCCAAGTTCGCCGCGGTCAACGTCAACCTGACCAAGCTGGAGTCGCGCCCGATTCCGGGGATGGACTTCGAGTTCAGCTTCATTTTCGACTTCGAGGCCTCGCCGGCCGACGCCGGCGTGAGGAGCCTCCTCTCCGAACTTTCGCAGGACCCCGAGATCGAGCGCTTCGAGTTCCTCGGCGCCTACCGGGAATAGTCTTAGCCCTCCTGCCGCCCCGGGTAATTATGGTATAATACCCGCAGTCTGCGAGCTAAGGAGGAACTGAGATGATCGACTTCGACTATTGGTCGCCTACGTACATCGCCTTCGGCAAGGGCAAGGAATCGCGCACCGGCGAGCTGGTGCGGCGCTTCGGCGGACGCAAGGCGCTGCTCCACTACGGCGGCGGCTCCGCCGTGCGGAGCGGGCTTCTCGACCGCGTCAAGGCGTCGCTTGCGGAAGCCGGCGTCGGCTTCGTGGAGCTCGGCGGCGTGAAGCCCAACCCGCGCAGCTCGCTCATCGAGGAGGGCGTGCGGCTCGCCATCGCCGAGGGCGTGGACTTCCTGCTCGCGGTCGGCGGCGGCAGCGTGGTCGACTCGTCGAAGGCGATCGCCATCGGCGCGGCGAACGGCGGCGAGTGGCGCCGGTACTACGTCGGGCGCGAGGTGAAGGTCAAGCCGGCGATTCCCGCGGCGCTGCCGGTCGGCGTGGTGCTGACGATCGCCGCGGCGGGGAGCGAGGGCTCGCCGAACAGCGTGGTGAACCTCGAGCCGGAGAACCTCAAGCGCGCCGCCGGCGGCGACATCCTGCGTCCGAAGTTCGCGGTGATGAACCCCGAGCTGACCATGAGCCTGCCGCCGTTCCAGACCGCGTGCGGGCTCGCCGACATGTTTGCGCACCTCTGCGAGCGGTATTTCTCGCCGACGGCGGACGTCGTCCTCTCGGACAACCTCTGCGAGGCGGTCATGCGGGCGGTCGTGGAGGAGGGCGCGAAGGTGATGGCGAACCCGTCCGACTACCAGGCGCGGGCGAACATCATGTGGGCCGGCACCCTGGCGCACAACGACGTCTGCGGCGCGGGACGGGTGCAGGACTGGTCCAGCCACGGCATCGAGCACGAGCTTTCGGCGCTCTACGACTGCGCGCACGGCGCCGGGCTCGCCGTCGTGATGCCGGCGTGGATGACCTATGTCCACGCGGCGGACGACGCGAGGTTCGCGCGATTCGCGCGGAACGTGTTCGGGGTCGGCGTCGGCGAGAGCGACGCCAAGGCGGCGCTCGACGGCATCGCGGCGTTCCGCGCCTGGCTCAAGTCGCTCGGGCTGCCGCTCAACTTCGCGGAGCTCGGGGCGCGCGAGGAGGACATCCCGCTGCTCGTTAAGACGCTCAACCTGAGCGGCAACACGCTCGGCGGCTTCATGCCGCTTGCGGACGACGACGTGGCGGCGATCTACCGCCTCTGCCTCTAGTCTGGGCGGTTGTTGGTTTTGGGAGCCGACGCAATGACTGTTGGTAAAAATCGGAGGGGAAAATGAAGGTACTGATGGTAAACGGAAGTCCGCGGCAGAACGGCAACACCGCGCGGGCGCTCAAGGAAGTCGCCGACGCGGACGGTTGATTATGGTATAATACACGCAACCAAACAAGGAGGATAAACAAAATGAAATCGTTTCTGTTCGCCAACGTGCCGCTGAGCGTCGTTCACTTCATCTGCTTCCTGATCTTCAAGGGCTTCCTCGGCCAGCCCGGCTACGCCGTCGCTGGTGCGCTCGGAATCGCCTCTGGCGGCGTCCTGTGGTGGGCGCTGATGGTCGTCAACTCCCTCGTCTGGGGTGCGGTCCTCTCGCTCTTCGTCTTCCCGCTGGTCCGCAAGCTCCTCAAGTAGGCTTGTCCGGCTGCTCCCGGCATGAACGAGACGGCGGAGATGGTGCTGAGGCTTGTGCTCGCCGGAGTGCTGGGCGGGCTGATCGGCGCTGAGCGCGAATACCGCGGCAAGGTGGCGGGGACGCGCACGCATCTGCTCGTCGCGCTCGGCGCGGCGCTGATGCTGCTCGTCTCGAAGTATGGTTTCGGCGGGACGGGCGACCCGGGGCGCGTCGCGGCGCAGATCGTGAGCGGAATCGGCTTCATCGGCGCCGGGGCGATCATGGTCGACCGCCATTCGGTCCATGGCCTCACCACCGCCGCCGGCATCTGGGTCTCGGCCGGTATCGGCATGGCGACCGCCGCGGGCATGTACGTGCTCGCCGTCGCCACGACCGTCCTCTCGCTCGTCGGGCTGGAGGTCTTCGGCATCCTCTTCTTTCGCGATCGGCGCCGCAAGCGCGGCGGCGCCGCGGACCGGAAGGAGCTTTAGCGCGCTGCGATTCCCGTGAAGAAACATGTCATAGCTGTGTTGGTCGCTGCGGCGGCGCTGTCGCCGCTCGTCGCGGACGTGATGGACCAGAAGGCGGCAGTGGTCAAGACGGTCGAGACGTCCTTCGCGGGGACGGCCGAGGTCACCTGCGACGACGCGAAGGGCTGGACCTTCGACGTCTCCGCGTCGGTGGACGACGGCCGCGATGTGGTGACGGTGCGCCTCTCGCGGGCGGACGACGCCGCTCCGCCGAGGTTTGGCGTGTTCTTCCGCGTGTCCGGCGCGGGTGTGCAGAACGTCTGGACGAGCAACCACCGGGCGGACGGCGCCCATCTCTGGCCGCGCCTGTGGTGGGGCGGAATCTCGCAGTACCACTCCGAGCTTGCGTACAACATGCCGATCGCGGTCGGCTTCAACTCGGCCGGCGTCGCGCCCGTCGCCATGGCCTGCAGCGAGGCGATGGAGCATCTGGTGTTCGGCCTCTACGCGGAGGAACGCTCGTGCGACGTGATCGGCCGCTGCGAGTTCTTCACGAAGCCGACCGTCGCGCGGAAGGAGTACGTCGCGAAGGTCATGCTCGACCGCCGCGGGCGCGACTGGGCGGAGACGGTCACGTCCTGCTCGCGGTGGGTGGCGAAGGAGAACGGCTTCAAGACCGCCTATGCTCCCGAGTCGGCGTTCGACCCGCTCTACTCGACCTGGTACGCGTTCCTGCAGGACGTGCACGCCGACGAGCTGGAGGAGGAGGCGAAGCTGGCGGCCGGGATCGGCATGAAGACGATGATCCTCGACGACGGCTGGCAGAAGGTGGAGTCCAAGGGGTTCTACACCGCGACGGGCGACTGGATGCCGGTCAAGAGCCGCTTCCCCGACATGAAGGCGCACGTGGCCAAGGTCCACGCGGCCGGGCTCAAGTACATGCTGTGGCTGTCGGTTCCGTTCATGGGCTGTGAGGCGAAGAACTACCAGCGCTTCAAGAAGATGCTGCTTACTGACGGAGACACCGGGGTGCTCGACCCGCGTTTCCCCGAAGTGCGCGAATACCTCATCTCGACCTACGAGCGCGCAGTCGGCGAGTGGGGCTTCGACGGCCTCAAGCTCGACTTCATCGACTCGTTCGGGCTGCCGGCGGAGGATCCGGCGCTCAAGGACGACTTCGCGGGGCGCGACTTCCGCTCGGTGCCCGAGGCGCTCAACCGGCTCATGAAGGACGTGCGCGCGCGCCTCGTGAAGATCAACCCCGACGTGCTGCTCGAGTTCCGCCAGCACTACTGCGGGCCGGCGATCCTCCAGTACGGCAACATGATCCGGGCGGCCGACTGCCCGGCCGACCCGACGGCGAACCGCCGCCGCATCTGCGACCTCCGGCTGACGTCCGACACGATCGCCGTCCATTCCGACATGCTCGTCTGGAGCGGGAACGAGACGCCGGAGGGCGCCGCGCTGCCGATCCTGAACGTGCTCTTCTCGACGATCCAGTACTCGATGATCCTCGCGAAGGTCTCGCCCGAGCACCGCCGGGTGATCGCGTCCTGGCTCCGCTTCTCGCAGGAGCACCGCGCATCGCTCCTGAAGGGCGCGTTCCGTCCGCACCACCCCGAGCTTGGCTACACCTGGATCGAGGGCGAGAGCGCGGACGAGCGCGTCATCGCCGTGTACGCCGACGACGTGTGCACCAGGGCCGGCGCGGCGGACAGGCCCGTCTTCCTCGTGAACGCGACGGGCAGGGCCGGCGTGCTCGTCGAGCTGGCGGCTAAGCCGGAGAAGGTCGAGTACTTCGACGTGTTCGGCGAGAAGACCGGCGAGGCTGCGCCGTCGTCGGGGCTTGTCCGCCTTGCCGTCCCGGCCTCCGGCTACGCCAGAATCGGATGGGCCAAGTGACTTTGAAGGAGGAAAACATGGAAAAGAAGACTATGCATCGGCAGTTGCGTCACGTGGCGCTGGTAATGGTGGCGGCGGCGCTGTCCTGCGCGGCGGCCGGCTGCGTGTCGTCGTGCGGAGGGGCGTTCGCCGAGTACGACGGAGCGACGGAAGTCGCGACAATGGAGCTCAAGCGCACGTCGCAGAGCTGGGACGGCGCGGAGCTGCCGGACTATCCCGTCGGGAAGCCCGAGCTCGTCGTCAAGCGCTACGTGTTCCCGCGCGGCAGCAGGCTCGGCTGGCACCACCATCCCGTGATGAACTACGGCATCGTGCAGCAGGGCGAGCTAACCATCATCGGCGTCGACGGCAAGGAGAAGACCGTCCGCGCGGGCGAGGCGGTCGTCGAGATGGTCGGCACCGTCCACCACGGCGAGAACCGCGGCGACAAGACGGTCGTGCTGGACATGTTCTACGTCTCGCAGAAGGGGACGCCGCTCGCGGTCCAGCATCCTGAGATCGCCAAGTGAGCGCGACGAAGATACTCTTCCTCTGCCACGGTAACATCTGCCGTTCGCCGATGGCGGAGTTCGTGATGAAGGAGCTGCTCCGCCGCGCGGGGCGGAACGACGTCGAGGTCGAGTCCGCGGCGCTGCACTCCGACGAGATCGGCAGCGACATCCACCGCGGCACGCGCGCGAAGCTGCAGGAGAAGGGGATCCCGTTCTCGCCGCGCGCGGCGTGGCTGCTGACCGCCGAGAAGGCGCACGGGTACGACCTGCTCGTCGGGATGGACGACTACAACATCGCCGACCTCCGCCGGCTCGTCCGCCCCGAGGACCTGCCGAAGGTCCGCAGCCTCCTGTCGTTCGCCGGCTCGGAGCGCCCTATCGCGGACCCGTGGTACACCGGCAACTTCGACGCGACCTACGACGACGTCATCGAGGGCTGCACCGCGCTGCTTGCGTTCATTGGCCAAGGAGGTAGGAAATGAAAAGACGGACTGAACTTCGCAAGATCGAGTTTGTGCGCGGATTCACCAAGCACGCGGCGGGGAGTGTCCTCGTCAAGTGGGGCGACACCTGGGTCCTCTGCACCGCAAGCGTCGAGGACAAGGTGCCGCCGTTCCTGAAGGACACCGGGCGCGGCTGGGTGACGGCGGAATACTCGATGCTCCCGTCCTCGACCGGCGGCGGGCGCAAGGACCGCGACATCAAGAAGCTGAGGCAGGACGCCCGCTCGACGGAGATCCAGCGCCTCATCGGGCGCTCGCTCCGCGCCGCCGTCGACATGGCGAAGCTCGGCCCCAGGCAGATCACGATCGACTGCGACGTCCTGCAGGCAGACGGCGGCACGAGGTGCGCGTCGATCACGGGCGGCATGGTCGCCATCCAGGACGCGGTGGAGAAGCTGCTCGCCGACGGCACGCTCGCCGAGAGCCCGATCGTCCACCGCGTTGCGGCGGTGTCGGTCGGCGTGTGCGACGGCCGGCCGACGCTCGACCTCGACTACGCCCACGACTCCACGGCGGAGGTCGACCTCAACGTCGTGATGACCGACGACGGGCGCTACGTGGAGCTGCAGGGCACCGCCGAGCACAAGCCGTTCACGGAGGAGTCGCTGGACGCGCTGCGCTCGCTCGCCCGAAAGGGGATTAGGCGGATATTTTCGCTGATGGGGTAGGAAATGCCGCTCGAAAGCACAATCGCCGGATCGTGGTATCCGGGGAAGGAGCGCGAGATACGCGCGCTCGCCGACGAGTGGGAGAAGCGCGTCGGCGGCGAGAAGGCGACCGGCGATGCGAACGTGCCGTCGAGGCCGAACGTGCTCCTCCTTCCCCACGCCGGCTGGGCGTACTCTGGCGAGATCGCGTGGCGGGCGGTGAGGCTTGTGCGCGATGCGGACTTCCGCCGCGTAGTCGTGCTCGCCCCGAGCCACCGCGCGTGGATCGAGAACCGGCTAGTCGCGCCGGAGGCCGAGGCGGTGTCGACCCCGCTTGGGACGATTCCCGTCGACCGCGAATGGCTCGACCGCCTCGCGCTTCTCGCCCCTGTCGCGCGCAACGACCGCGTTCATGCGGCGGAGCATTCGGCGCAGATCGAGTATCCGCTCCTCCAGCTCGTGCTCAAGGCGGGCTTCACGGTCGTGCCGCTGGTGATGGGCTCGTTCGGGCGCGACCAGATGGCGATGTGCGCAAGGGCGCTCGGTCGGCTCATGGACGACAAGACGCTGCTTGTCGTCTCGTCCGACTTCACCCACTACGGCAGCGACTTCTCGTATGCGCCGTATGGGACCGCCGGCGGCGAGGATGTCCGTTCCAAGGTCGCGGCAGTCGACGCAGAGGCGTTTTCCCTTGTCGCAAAGCGCGACGCCGACGGTTTTGCCGCGTTCGTCAACAAGACGGGCGCGACGATCTGCGGACGCATCCCGATCGAGCTTGCGCTCCGCGCGTTCCCGGAGAAGTCGTCGCTCTCGCGCCTTGCCTATGCGACATCGTCAGATGCCGATCGCGACTTCAAGCGCTTCGTTTGCTACACCGCCGCCGCAGGACGCGTCGAGTGGCCTGGCGAGCGGGGCGCGGTCCTTGGAGCTGAAGACCGCGCATATCTCCTCTGCGTCGCCCGCGAGTCGATGGAGCGGGCAGTCCGCGCCGGCAGGGCGGCGAGCCGTCTCGCCGCCGCGGACCTGCGCGACGCGCCGCCGGCGACGCTTGTGAAGATGGGCGCGTTCGTGACGCTCAACGACAAGGCGACCGGAGCGCTGCGCGGCTGCATCGGGGAGATTCTGCCGATGCGTCCGCTGGCCGAGGCCGTCGCCGCGCGGGCGGTCGACTCGGCGCTCAGGGACCCGCGTTTCCAGCCGGTCTCGGAGCGCGAGCTCGGCAGTCTCCGCGTCGAGGTGTCGACCTTGACGCCGCCAAAGCCAGTCGCGTCGTGGCGCGACATCGTGCTTGGCCGCGACGGCATGACGATGGAGAAGGGCAATGCGTTCGCCGTCTTCCTGCCGCAGGTCGCGCCAGAGCAGGGCTGGGACCTTGAGACGACGCTCACGCATCTCTCGCGGAAGGCGGGGCTGTCCGCTGACGCCTGGCGCGAGGGCGCGAAGTTCGAGACCTTTCAGGCCGAGGTCTTTCATGAGTGAGGCCTGGGTCAACCCCGACTCTGCGTCTGTCTGCCCCGCGCTCGCGGAAACAAAGGCGCTTCAAGGTTCTTGAGCGGCTACTTCGATGTGACGAACTTCGGTCACTATGCGGATCAGCTGGATGTCGTGCGGTTCGTGCGGCAGATTCTCGACGATCTGGAAGTCGTGGGCGACGCCGATCTTGAAGCCCTTGGCATTGGCCATCAGCCGGTCATACCAGCCGCCACCATAGCCGAGGCGGTCGCCATGGATTGTGAAGGCGAGCCCGGGGACGATCCATGCGGCGACTTCCGAGGGCTTGACGATCTTCGCCTCCGCTGGCTCGAGGATGCCCATCGGTCCGCGCCTGAGGTCGCATTCGGCAAGTCTCTTCAGTCTCGAGAGTTCGTAGGTCTTGCCGTTCCATCGCGGCGCGACGACCTTGACGCCGCGGTCGAGCATTTCGTGGATGAAGTCCGAAAGGTCGATTTCGTCCGGCGTGGCGAGGTATACCGCGACTGCGCCGCCGCCGTCAAACGGGTCGACGGCGACCGAAATGAGGTCGTCGTTGATCAGCTTGGCGCAAATGACCTTGGACGCATGCTCGCGCTCCTCGGGCGTAAGCGCCCTGCGCCGCGCGCGCATCTGCCGCCGAATGGCGTCCTTTGTCTCTACCTGCTCTTCCACGGTGTGGATTATACCATATTTGCCGGGTGCGGTTGACGGATGCGGGGGTGAAATGGTAGAATAGTCACCATGAAGACATTGGCCATGATGGTGATGCTGGCGACCTGCGCGGCGGAGGCGATGGAACCCGTTGTGCCGGTGATGTGGCGCCGCGGCGCCGTCGAGGAGACGGCGCGGGACTTGCGCGAGATTCGCGCGAAGTCGGGTCTCAGCCGCTTCTTCGTCGCCGGCCCGGGCTTCAACGAGGTCATGTATGCGCCGTTCGCGACCAACCTCTACGCCGAGATGGGGCGTGAGATCGGCGAGATCTCGCGGCTGGTCGCGCCGGACGTCATCGAAATGGGCTGGTGGTGCTCTCCGTCCATCCGATACGTCTCCGACTTCGCGCCGGTCGAGGACGCCTTTGGCGGCAAGAGCCAGGACAACAAAAAGTGCCCGCTCGACCCCGCGTTCCAGGCCGACTGGGCGGCGAAGGTGAAGGCCGTCGTCGCGGCGGCGCGTCCGCGCATGGTCAACGTCGAGGACGACTACACGCTTGCGTGGGGAAGGGGGCTCAACGGCGGCGGCTGCTTCTGCGAGCGCCACCTTGCGCTCTTCGCGAAGATCTACGGCAAGCCGCTTAAGGCCGCCGAAATCGCCGCGGCGTTCGAGCGCCGCACCGACGAGAACCTGCCGATCCGCCGCGCTTTCGCCGCCACGGTGCGCGAGTCGCTCGCGATCCTCGCGCGCAAGGTGCGCGCGGCCGTGGACGAGGTGGACCCCTCCATCCGCATCTGCGTCTGCGAGCCGGGTGCCAGCGCGGACAAGGATGGCGTGTCGGTCGAGTCCGTCGCGCGCGCATTCGCGGGACCTAATACCCGCCCTGCAGTCCGTCCCTCCGGCGCGATCTACGGCGCGCAGACGACGCCCGCCGACGTGCCGGGCGCGGTCGCGCACACGTTCTACACCCTCGAGCGGCTGCCGAAGGACATCGAGACCTTCTACGAGGCGGACCCTTATCCGCACAACCGCTTCTTCGCCTCTGCCACGCAGATGGGCTCGCTGATGTCCGGCGCAGTCTTCGCCGGCGCCCAGAACGTGCTCCTCTACTGCCTCCAGTACCTGGACGACCCGTTCGAGGACTCCGGCTACGCGGACGAGTTCAACCGGCTCCGGCGTCGGCTCGAGGCGGTGGCGGAGTTCAACCGCACGCGCCGCGCGGCGCTCCGCGGCGTGCGCATCGTGTGGACTTCCGACGCCATGGCTCTCACACGCGGGCTTGGCGGCGTTCGCGACGCGCAGCTCGCGGACGAGGCGTTTGTCCTCTCGAAGTTCGGCCTGCCCTATACGACGCGCGCGGACGCCGAAGGCCCGGCGGTCCTCGCCGGCAACATCGTCGAGTCGCTTTCGGACGCGGAGATCGCGAAGCTGCTCTCCGGTGCCGTTCTCATCGATGCGCCAGCGGCAGCTTTGCTCGCGAAGCGCGGCTTCGGGCGCGATCTCGGGGCGGACGTGAAGCTCGCGGCAGGGCGGCTGCCGGTCGTGCGCGAGGAGATTCTGCCGGCGGCGGGCCTGACACGAAGGGGACGTGACGTCAACGCGTTCTACATCTTCAGCGCCGGGACGGAGGGAACGGTGCGCTCATTCGCGACGCTCGCGCCGCACGCTGGAACCGAGGTCTGGAGCCGGTTCTACGGCGTTGACGGGAAGGAGGTCACGCCGTCGCTTACAGTCGCCAGGAACACGCGCGGCGGGCGCGTCGCGGTGCTTGCGACGTCGCTTCTCGGCAACCGCTCCTCCGGTCTCCTCAACCTGCGCAAGCAGGAGATGTGGCGGAACCTGTTCAACCGGATTGCGCCGAACGCGCTGCCGGTGGCGGCGCTCGATGCCCCGGGCATCTGGACTCTCGCGAGCGTTTCCGAGGATGGTCGCGAGATGATGGTGATGGTCGACAACCTCTCCGGCGACGTGCGCGAGGGTCTTGCGTTCGCGGTTGCAGCGGAATGGCGCGGCGCGGCAGTTTCGCGGCTTGGTCCCGACGGCCGCGAGGAATTCCCCGAGACGGTTTCCGCCCGCTGGACGCCGAAGTGCGCCTTTGCCCAGATGCAGGCGGAGTTCTTCCACTTTCGTCGTTAGCACCCATCCCAGCGGCAGAACGAGCCACCCTCCTACGCCCTGCTGGGCTACAGAGGGCAGGCGAATATGGTATAATATGCGCATCGTGAGAACGTTCACGGCAAAGGAAAGGACGAACGATGGCGACGGCTAAGAAGGCGAAGGCGAACATCGAGTTCCTGCTGGTCAGGGCCGAGGTCAAGGGCATCCCCGAGAAGGCGCTGCTGCGGAGCCGCAACATCGGGCAGGTCGACCTGGTCTGGCCTCGGACCGGCGTCGCGAAGAAGTCCGGCGCCAGGGAGTTCGTCTTCAAGAAGGGCGTGTGCGACTTCACCGCCGAGCCGTGGACGAAGCGCGTCGTTTTCCGCGAAGAGGTCGAGGGGCGCTGCGGCCTCGCCGTCTCGATCACCGAGCCGGTGAGCGTCCAGAAGGTGCGGCGGTTCATCCGCCTCACGGCCAAGTACGCGCTCAAGATGGGGGCGGACTTCATGGAGAAGGCGATGGTCGGCTACGCGGACATCGCCTCGTCGCCCATCGACGCGCTTGCGGCGATGATTGGAGAGAAGGACGTCCCGGCGGTGATCGCGCAGGGAGTGCTGGACGTCGTTGACCTGCCTGCCGAGGGCGAGGAGCTGACCGTGAGCGTCCCGCTCGTCCGTCCGCTCACCGGCAAGGCCGTCGGCTCCCTTACCCTCAGCCTAAGGGCGTGAACCTCTGCCTTTTCTTCGAGGGTACGGGTCAGGGAGTGGCTGGCAAGGCCACAAACGTGACTCGCCTCCGCGACCTATCGGTCGACGACGCGCGGCAGCGTCTCCACCTCGAGCCCGGCCCCGGCACACGCTTCGGCGCCTACCTCCGCGGAAAAATCGCCGGCTCCGACTGGCGGGCGATCTTCCGCGACGCGAGGCGCTGGTTCGAGGCAAACTACGAATCGTTGCCGCCGGACGATGTGGCGACGCGCGTATATCTCTTCGGATTCTCCCGCGGCGCACTCCTTGCGCGGCATTTTGCCGCCTGGCTCGACAAGCTCGGGGTGGCGGTCGTCTATCTTGGGCTATGGGACACCGTCGACTCGACGATTGGACTCGACGTTGCCGAGGAATGTCCGTCCAACGTGGCGAGCGCCCGCCACGCCGTGGCGAGGGACGAGACGCGGCGTTTTTTCGGCTATGTGCCGATCAAGGGCGAGAAGGGGCGGGTCGCCGAGGCGCTCTTCCCCGGCAGCCACAGCGACGTCGGCGGGCTCTACGACGACAACCACCTGATGGCCGATCTCGCGCTCGCGTGGGTCGCGGCGGGGGCGAAGCGGGCGGGCCTGCGCCTTCGGCGCGGCTCTGACATTACCCAGCGCCTCGATGCTTCCGCCGTGGTCCTGCACGATCCGCACTCGCTCGCCTCGAACCTCTGGGGCGCGTTTGACCGCGTCCGCCGCGTCCTTCCCGGCCTTCGCCTCCACTTCCGCTGCAAGGGGTTGTGACAAATGGAAAGCCAGGGGGGGGTATTGACCGCGAGGGGCAAAAAATGGTAAAATAACGCCACTATGTTCGGCAAAGTAAAGTCTCTGTTCTCAACCGACATCGGAATCGATCTCGGAACCGCCAACTCGCTGGTCTACGCGAAGGACCGCGGCATCGTGCTGCGCGAGCCTTCGGTGGTGGCGATCCAGGCCGAGTCCAAGCGCGTCCTCGCGGTTGGCGAAGAGGCCAAGCAGATGCTCGGCAAGACGCCGGGGAACATCGTGGCGACCCGTCCGATGAAGAGCGGCGTGATCGCCGACTTCGACATTACCGAGGCGATGCTCAAGTACTTCATCACCAAGGTCTGCCCGCCGCGCTTCTACACGCGGTACTCGCGTCCGCGCCTGGTGGTGGCGGTGCCCACGGGCATTACCGAGGTGGAGAAGCGCGCGGTCGAGGAGGCTGCGCACGACGCCGGCGCCGGCGAGGTGTTTCTGGTCGAGGAGCCGATGGCGGCCGCGATCGGCGTGGGGCTGCCGGTAGACGAGCCGGCCGGCTCGATGATCGTCGACATCGGCGGCGGCACCTGCGAGGTGGCGATCATCTCGCTCGGCGGCATCGTCCACAAGTACTCCCAGCGCCAGGCCGGCGGCGACGCGATGGACGAGGCGATCATGTCCTACGTCAAGCGCGTCTACAACCTGCTGATCGGCGAACGCACGGCCGAGAGGGTGAAGATTGAGATTGGCAGCGCCGCGCCAGTCGGCGAGGAGACCTCGATGGACATCCGCGGCCGCGACATCGTGGCGGGGCTGCCGAAGACGCTCACGATTACCTCCGCGGAGATCCGCGAGGCGCTGAAGGACACGGTGCAGCTCATCGTACTTGCGGTGAAGACGACGCTTGAGCGCTGCGAGCCCGAGCTTGCGTCCGACCTGATGGACCGCGGCATCGTCCTTTCCGGCGGCAGCGCCCAGCTCCGCGGCCTCGACAAGTTGCTTTCCCAGCAGACCGGCCTCCCGGTGGTGTTGGCGGACGATCCGCTTTCCGCCGTCGCGGAAGGCACCGGCGCCGTCCTCAACCACATCGACATCCTCGCGCGGAACAAGCGCGCACAGTGAATAAGGGCAGGACCGTCACCGTCGCCGTGATCGCCTCCGCTGCGGTTCTGGCGGCGGTTCCGGTGTTTTTCCCTTCGGTGGCGGTCGAGGCGGCGTATCCGGTCGAGCGCGCCTGGCGCACGGTCTCGCGCGCCGTCTCAGTCCGCGTCGCCGGCGCGGTGCGCGGCGCCGAGGCACGCGCCGAGAACGTGCGGCTCCGCCGCGAGCTCGCGGCGCTGGCGGTGGAGCGCGAGGAGCTTGCCCGCCTCGAAGCGGAGAACGCGCGTCTCCGTCGCGCGCTCGGATACGTCGAGCGCGATCCCGTGCGCTGGATCGCCGCCGCGGTCACCTCGTCCGGCGGGGCCGCCGCGGCCTGGCGGCCGGTCCTGCGCGTCGACAAGGGGTCGCTCGCCGGCGTCGAGGAGGGAGCGGTGGTGCTTGCGGCCGAGGGACTGGTTGGCGTGGTCGCCTCGGTCACCCCGCACACGGCGGAGATTGCCACCGTCGCCGACCGCTCGGTGCACGTCGACTGCGAGGTGGAGGGCGGCGGGCGCGAAGTCCTCAGGGGGATTTCCTACGGCGGCGACGACGGGGCGATCGTGCTCCGGCACTTGACCGGCGCGGCGGACGCGCCGCCGCGCTCCCGCGTCGTCGCCTCGGGCGCGGGCGGGGTGTTTCCGCGCGGCGTCGAGGTCGGGGTGTGGCTCGGCGGCGGACTGGTCCAGCCGTCCGTCCCGCTTTCTTCGGTAGAGGACGTGTTCATCCGCCGTGCTCAATAAGCGCATCCAGCTGGCGATCGCCGTCCTCGCGCTCGTCTTCGCCGCGGCGGGCGAGGAGCTGCTGCCGCCGTGCCTCGGGGTGGGGTTCCCGCTGCTGCTTGCCGCCGCGGTGGCCATGGCGCGGCGTCGTCCCGCCGTGACCGCGGTGTTCTTCGCCGTCGCCGCCGGCGCGTTCGAGGACGCCCTGTCGTCCCTGCCGCCGCTCACGAGCGTGGGCTTCTTCCTCTTCGCCGCGATCGCGGCGCGGAGCAGCCTCACGCCCGCGCCGGCGCTGTTCGCGGCGTACCCGCTCTACCAGCTCTGGCTCTCGGTGTGGATCGCGGAGTCCGGCGGCGGCGTCTTCTGGCGCACGCTGGCCGCGCTGCCGGTCGGCGCGGCGGCGCTTGTCGCCGTCGCCGCGCTGCTCTTCTGGGTCGACGGAAAGGCGGGCGTCAATGAGCGGGGATGAGCGCTCTTCGGTGGTGAGCGACTTCGCCTGCGCGGCGGTCGCCGCGGCGATCCTGCTCGGGCTCGTGTTCATCGCCGTGCGCCTGAAGGCGCTGCAGGTCGACTCCGCCGCCGACTACGGCTACGCCGAGGCGCGGCAGTCGATCCGCCGGGTGCAGACCGACGGACTCCGCGGGCGCATCCTCGACCGCCGCGGCGTCGTCCTCGCCGGCAACCGCGTCTCCTGCGACATCGTCTGCGACGTCGCGCGCTTCCGCCGCGGCAGCCTCGCGCGGACGGTGGAGGAGGTCATGCGCGCGATCGCCGAGGTCGAGAAGGCGGTCGGGTCGCCGCCGCGCGCGACCGAGGAGCGCATCCGCCGCCACCTGCGCGCGGAGCTCGCGCGCCCGCTCGTCTGCTGGCGCGACGTGGACCACGCCGCGCTCGCCCGCTTCCTCGAGCGCTCGCGCCAGTTCCCGGGCTTCTCCTGCCGCGAGGCGGCCGAGCGCGTCTATCCGCAGGGACGGGCGGCCGCGCACCTCGTCGGCTACGTCGGGCGCGACCGCGGCGACGCGGTGGCCGGCGACGAGAAGTTCAACTACTTCGAGCCCGAGCTCGTCGGCCGCGCCGGCGTGGAGCGCTACTACAACGGCTTCCTGCGCGGCGTGCCCGGCGAGGTGAAGGTCAGGGTCGACGCGCTCGGCTACGCGATCGACGAGCAGACGGCGGTGGAGGCGACGCCGGGGCCGGACCTCGCGCTCACTCTCGACATGCGCGTCCAGCGCGCCGCCGAGCGCGTCCTTGAGGGCTGCCGCGGCGCCTGCGTGGTGATCGACCCGCGCAGCGGCGACGTGCTTGCGATGGCGAGCGCGCCAGGCTTCGACCCAAACGACTTCGTGCCGCGCCTCGGCGAGGAGCGCTACGCCGCCCTCCGCGACGACCCCGCGAAGCCGCTCCTCAACCGCGCCGCCGGCGGCACCTACGCGCCCGGCTCCACCTTCAAGCCGGTCGTCGCGCTCGCGGCGCTTTCGCTCGGCGTGCCGCCGGACGCCATCTACGAATGCACAGGGGTCTTCACCCTCGGCGACATGCGCCTCAGGTGCGCGAGCCGCTGGGGACACGGCGCCCTCGACATGCGCCACGCCATGATGAAGAGCTGCAACCCGTATTTCTGCAACCTCGGCATGGAGGCCGGTACCAACGCGGTCATCGCCGCCGCGCGCGAGTTCGGCCTCGGCGCTAAGACCGGCGTCGACTTCGGCGTCGACGACGCCGGCGTGGTGCCGGACGCGGAGCGGAAGCTGCGCTCGAACGGCGAGCGCTGGTATCCCGGCGACCTCGCGCAGATGTCGGTAGGCCAGGGCATGCTGCTCGCCACCCCGCTCCAGATGGCGCGCGTCGCCGGCGCAATCGCGACCGGCAGGCTGGTGACGCCGCGCCTCAAGCTCGACTCGCCGGTGGAGAGCCGCCCCCTCGCCTTCGCGAGGGAGCACCTCGACGTCGTCCGCGAGGGGATGCGCATGGTGGTCGATGGCGACGGCACGTCGTCCGGCACCGGACGCCGCGCCGGCGAGGGCGTGGCGGTCGCCGTCTCGGGCAAGACCGGCACCGCCGAGATCGGCGTCGGCGAGCGCCGCCGCAAGAACGCGTGGTTCATCGCCTACGCGCCGTCGGAGAACCCGACCGCCGCGCTGGCGATCGTCGTCGAGAACGCTGAGGGCGGCGGCGTCACCGCCGCGCCGAAGGCGGCGGAGGTGCTGAAGGCGATCTTCGGCGAGAGGCAGACATCGGAAAACGAAGGGAGGGAAAGATGAAGCGCATAGTCGCTGACATCGGCAGGATCGTGGAGTGGCTCGACCGCACGCTGGAGGCGAAGCGGTTCGACGACGTCTCCAACAACGGCGTGCAGGTCGCCAGCTCCGGCGGCGAGGCGCGGACGGTCGCCTTCGCGGTCGACGCGAGCGTGCGCGCGGTGGAGGAGGCCGCCGCCGCCGGCGCGCGCCTGCTCGTCGTCCACCACGGCATTTCCTGGGGCGGCGGCATCCGCCGCATTGAAGGCGGCGTCTACCGCGTCGTCAAGGCGGCGATGGACGCCGACCTCGCCGTCTACGCCTGCCACCTGCCGCTCGACGCGCATCCAAAGCTCGGCAACAACGCGCAGCTCGCGAAGCGGCTGAAGCTCTCCGCGGCGAAGCCGGCGTTCGTCTACCACGGCGAGACCATCGGGCTCGTCGGCCGCGCCACCCGCGCCACCGCCGCGGCGCTTGACGGGGTCGCGTCCGGCGACCTCGTGGGCGTCTGCAGCGGCGGCGCCGGCGAGTTCGCCGAGGAGGCGCAGCGGCTCGGCTGCCGCGTCTACGTGACCGGCGAGGCGAACTGGGGTGAGGTCGTCGCCGCCGCGAACTGCGGCATGCGGATGGTCTGTCTCGGCCACTACGAGACCGAGGTCTGGGGCGTGCGCGCGGTCGCCAAGGCGATGGCGTCCGCGCTCGGGGTGAAGGCGGTCGACCTTACGGAGGTGCTGAAATGAAGTCCAATGCCGAGATGCGGAAGGAGTCGTACGCAGTCGTGCGCAGCCGGTGGTTCTGGATCATCTTCGGGGTGACCCTGCTGCTGCAGGGGATCTGCCAGGGCGCGGGGTGGCTGCTCGGGTCGCTCCACGGCTCGATGGGCATCGTCTCGCCGGCGGACTTCTTTTCCAAGAAGCTCTCCATGCTGCGGCAGGGGCTGGACTACACGCTGCCCACCGCCGAGGCGTACCGGCAGATGGCATATGCCGGCACCCTGGAGATGCTGGTCGGCTACGTCCTCGGCGCGGTGGCGCTCTTCGGCATCACCGCGGTGCTGCTGAAGGCGGTCGCCGACGACCGGAAGGACGTCCTCGGCGCGGCGTTCGGCGGCTTTGGCCGTCCGCTCGGGGTCACCTGGCTTTTGATGGTGATGAACTTCTTCGTCGGGCTCTGGATGCTGCTCCTGATTGTTCCCGGCATCGTCGCCATCTACCGCTACCGCGCGGCGTGGTACCTGAAGAGCGAGCATCCGGACTGGGGCGCGCTCAAGTGCCTCGGCGAGTCGAAGCGGATCATGCGTGGGCGGAAGTTCCAGGCGTTCCTGCTCGACATGTCGTTTGTCTTTATGGCGATGCTGGCGCTTTTCGCGGCGTTCGTCCCGATGTCGCTCGCCAGCCTGCTCGGCGGCGCAGTCGCGGCGATGGCGACGTCGCTGTTCATCGCGCTGCTGGTGGCGGCCATGGTGTACCTGGGGGTCTGGTGCATCGTCGCCCGCACCGTCTTCTACCGCGAAGCGAGGGATTCCGCGCCGTGTCCTGCCGAATCGTGATCGAGGGGCGGCTGCCGCGCGGCATCGGCGTGGACCGCGCCGCGCTCCGCCGCGCCGCGGCTCATTTCGCGTCGAAGGCGGAGGCACGCGGTCGCGTCCAGTTCCGCGAAGTGGCGGTGGTGCTGCAGGACGACGCCTTCTCCGCCGTGACCCACGCGGCGATCAACGGCGCGGAGGGCCCGACCGACGTCACCACCCAGCGCTACGACGCGATGCCGGGCGAGGCCGACGGCGTCTACGGCGAGCTCTACGTCAACGCCGAGCGCGCGCTCGCCGCCGCGCCGCGCCGCCGCGGCTGGAGCGCGGCGAAGGAGCTTATGCTCTACGTCGCGCACGGAATGGACCACCTTTCCGGCGCGGACGACCTCACCCCGCGCGGCTACGCCGCCATGCGCCGGCGCGAGCTCGCCTGGCTGCGTTCGCGTCCGTAGCGCGGCGCTTTTTGGTATAATACGGCAACAACGATGTTCGCGCTCTACACTAGCACCATTTCAGCCCACCAGCTGCCGCTCGCGCGGGAGCTCGCGGTGCGTCTTGGCGCGGAGAACTTCCGCTACGTCTACGAGACGGAGCCGGCCGGCGGCAACCAGGAGACGCGCGAGCGCGAGCCATGGATAGTGCGCGCGGACGAGTCCGGCGCGGAGGAGCTGCTCGAAAGCTGCGAGGTCCTGCTCGCCGGCGGCCTGCGGCCGACAGACCTCTTCGAGCGGCGCGTCGCGCGCGGGCTTAAGACGCTCTACCAGACCGAGCGCTGGTTCAAGCCCATCTGGATTTCCGGCCGCCTGTTCGCGCCGGGCTCGCTCCGGCTGCTGCACCCTGGATACCGGCGCATGGCGCGGCGCTTTGCGCGGCTGATGGAAAAACCATCTTTCCAGGTGCTGCCGATCGGCCCATGGGCGGAGCGGGACATGAAGGAGGTGTTCCGCCGGTTTCACGCCGGAGCCGAGTTTGCGCGCGCGCTCATCCCCTGGGGGTATTTTGTCGCTCCCGGCGCTGGTGTGCCGCGGCGAGTGCCAGCGGAGGGCGGGCTTAAGGTGCTGTGGGTGGGGCGGCTGCTGAAGCTCAAGCGAGTCGACACGTTGATTGACGCGGTCGCGAAGCTCCGCGCCGGCGGCGACGGTTCCGTCTCGCTCACTGTCGTTGGCGACGGGCCGGAGAAGGCGGCGCTCGTTCGCCGCGCGGCGCGGCGTTGCGGCGCGGCGGTTAAGTTCTCTCCCGGAGTTGGCATTGGCGAGGTGCGCGAGCTGATGAGGCGCCATGATATACTTGTGTTCTCGTCGAATGCCCTTGATGGTTGGGGCGCAGTTGTCTCTGAGGCGCTTGAGGAGGGGATGCCGGTGTTTGGAACTAGCGAGACTGGCGCGTCTGCTGCGCTGCTGCCGGAGTCGCGGCGGTTCCGCTGCGGTGACGTCACTGCGCTGGCGCGGCTCATCGCCGGCGCGAAGGGAATGGCACCGACGCCGATGCCTTCTGATTTCACCGCCGCCGGCGCGGCGGAACGTCTGCTGGCGGTAGTGGAGCGCATGAAAGGGGAGATGCGGTGAAGCCAATCGACCGCGAGCTGCTGCTCAACGCGATGAGGTCGGCGGCGATGATCTTCCTCGCCATCATCGCCTGCCGCCTCACCAAGGGGGCGTTCGCCTGGTTCCTCGCCCTGCTGGGGCTCAACTGGGCGATGAACAACCAGCTCGGCAAGGCGGTGAGCTGCTACATGCTTTTCCCGTTCTTCGTCATCATGAATCCGATGATCCTGCCGAAGAACACCCTCTGCGCGCTGGCGCTGAGGCTGGGTCCGGTGCTGATGACGGCGGGGCTGTTTCTCTCTGGGAGCCGGCGGCCAGGGCGGCATGTGCTGCCGCTGGGGTCAATGACGTTATATTTGGTGGTGGCGGCCATGTCCTCGGCGACCGGATACGCGCCGGTGATCAGCTACCTCAAGATAGTCAACTTCGCGATTCTCGTTATGGGACTGTGGGTGGGGCTCAAGAACCTCGACCGGCACCCCGACGACGTGATGGACATGCGCTGCTTCATGCTTGGAATGGCGATTGTGCTTGTATTTGGCAGTGCGCTCACGGCGCTTGTGCCCTCGGTCGGGTATCTCAATATGACCAATATGCTGATTCGTGATCACCCAGATATGAGCATGGAAGAGATCAACTTAATCGTTGCCAATATGCAGGGAGTGAGACTCTTCGCAGGAATGACCAACCAGAGCCAGTGCTTGGCGATTCTGTTGCCGTGTATGTTTGCATGGGTTACATGCGATATGCTCTTCATTGAGAGAAGGGTCTCCGTGCTCCATCTGTCGCTGATAGTGTGTTCGCTGCCGCTGATTCACATGACACGTTCGCGGACTTCGTTCTGCGCTACGGCGTCGGCTGTCGTGCTCATATATTTCTGGTGCCTTCAGGTGGTGCGAATCCGAGCGCGGCTAAAGGCGGCGTTTAGAACTGGAATGGCGGTGGTGATACTGCTCTGCGTTGCGTATGGCGTCTATTCCCAGATTAAGTACGACTCGATTTCCAAGTGGCTGAGGAAGACTGAATTCGTTGAAGGCGACCAACGTTCGCTTGCAGAGGCGTTCACCAGCAGCCGCATGGGGCTGGTCGACCAGAGCATGCGCGACTTCCGCCGCAACCCGCTTCTCGGCAAGGGATTCCAGGTGATGGAGTACATGCAGGGTATGAGCGGCTTCCGGCTGACGGCGTCAATAGAGAAGGGGGTGCTGCCGATCATGATCCTCGGCGAGACCGGCGTCGTGGGCATGGTCGCCTTCATCTTCTTCCTTCTCGCGTTCTATGGCGGCTGTATGCAAAAGCGACTATACGTGACGATGGCGCTCTTCACGGTGATGGTGGCGTGCAACTTCGGCGAGGCCAATTTCTTTTCTCCCGGTGGACCGGGGGGCATGCTGTGGGTGATCTGCGTCGGCGGCGGGTTCCTCATCGACACCCTGCTGCTGCACCGCCGCCGGATCGAGCGGATGATGCGCGCGGCTCCACCGCCGCCGTTAGGGGCGTGGCGATGACCGAGCCGGCGAGGGTCGTCCACGTGGTGAAGGGGCTGGAGGCGAACTCCGGGGTAGCGGTGTTCGTCTCGGAGCTCGCCCGCGAGCAGGCGGCGGCGGGGACGGATGTCACAGTTCTGTGCGACTACCGTCCCGAGCTCGCCCCGCCGCCGCCGGTGCGGCTTGCCGTTGGGCGTCCGCTTTCGTCCGCCGCCGCGAGACGCGGCGACAGGGTGCACATCCACGCGCTCTGGTCGCTCTTCTGCCTCCGCGCGCTTCTCTTCTGCCGGCTCCGCGGCATCCGGTACGTAGTCTCTCCCCACGGTTCGCTGATGCCCAGGGTGTTCTCGCGCGGACGGATCAAGAAGGCGCTCGTTTGGCGGCTCCTGCTGCGTCCGCTCGTCCGCCGCGCCGCGCTCGTCCACTGCACGAGCGAGGCCGAGGCCGACGCCTGCCGCGCGCTCGGGATCGACGGTCCGTTCGTGGTGGCGCCGCTCGGGGTGCGGCTGCCGGAGCGGATCGATCCGCCGGAGGCGAAGGGGAAGGGGTACGTGGCGCTCTTCCTCGGTCGGCTCGGCGAGGAGAAGGGGCTTTTCACGCTGATGGACGCGTGGGAGCGGGTGCGTCCGGCGGGCTGGCGGCTCAGGCTGGCGGGGCCGGACTGGGACGGCTTCGCGGCGAAGCTCAGGCGCCGCGTGGCGGCGTTCGCCGACTCGGTGGAGTTCGTCGGCGAGGCGGGGCCGGAGGCGAAGGACCGCCTCTACCGCGAGGCGGACCTCTTCGTGCTGCCGAGCCCGATGGAGAATTTTTCGGCGGTGGTCCTGGAGGCGCTTGCCTACGCGACGCCGGTCATCTGCACCACGGGGACTCCCTGGCAGGCGGTCGAGGAGCGCCGCTGCGGCTGGCGGGTCGAGCCCGACTCCGCCGCGGCGCTCGCCGCGGCGCTCGCCGCGGCGACCTCCATCTCCGACGCCGAGCGCGCCGAGATGGGCGCCCGCGGCCGCGAGCTCGCGGCGGAGCGGTTCTCCTGGCAGGGCGTCGAACGGCGGATTTACGCGGCGATGCAGGTTGCGCTTGCGGGTGCAGGTATGGTATAATTCAGTCTAATATGAAAAAGATAATCATAACCGTAGTCGGCAAGGACACCGTCGGCATCATCGCCCGCGTCAGCGCCTACCTCGCGAAGAACGGGGTGAACATCCTTGACATCGCCCAGACCGTGGTCGGCGGCTACTTCAACATGATGATGGTGGTGGACGGCTCGAAGTACACGAAGTCGTTCGAGCGCCTCGGCGCCGCCCTCGACCGGATCGGCGCGGAGATGGGCCTCAAGATCCGCTGCCAGAAGTCCGAGATCTTCGAGAAGATGCACCGCGTGTGAGGGTAGGGCGATGATCAACCTCAGCGAAGTCATCGAGACCAACCGGATGATCCTCGAGGAGAACCTCGACGTGAGGACCATCACGATGGGGATCTCGCTCCTCGACTGCGCCGGCTCCTCGCTCGCGAAGACGTGCGCGGCGATCGAGGCGAAGCTCATGCGCCTGGCGGGGAAGCTGGTGCGCACCGGCGACGACATCGGCCGCGAGTTCGGCGTCCCCGTCGTCAACAAGCGCATCTCGGTGACGCCGGCGGCGATCGTCGGCTCGGCGTGCTGCCGCAGGCCGGCCGACTTCGTGAAGATCGCGAAGACGCTCGACCGCGCCGCGCGGCGGCTCGGGGTGAACTTCGTCGGCGGCTTCTCGGCGATCGTCTCGAAGGGGATGACGCCGGCGGACGAGATGCTCATCCGCTCCATCCCCGAGGCGCTCGCCTCCACCGAGCGCGTCTGCTCCTCGGTGAACGTCGGCTCCACCAAGACCGGGCTCGACATGGACGCGGTGCGGCTGATGGGCGAGATCGTCAAGGCGACGGCGGAGCGCACGCGCAAGCGCGGCTCGATCGGCTGCGCCAAGCTGGTCGTCCTCTGCAACGCGCCGGACGACAACCCGTTCATGGCCGGCGCCTTCCACGGCGTCACCGAGGGCGACGCCGTGCTGCACGTCGGCGTCTCCGGCCCCGGCGTGGTGCACCGCGTCCTCGCCGGCTCCTGCCGCGGCGTGGACTTCGAGACCCTCTGCGAGACCGTCAAGCGCACCGCCTTCAAGATCACCCGCGTCGGCCAGATCGTCGCGCAGGAGGCGGCGAAGCGCCTGGGCGTGCCGTTCGGCATCGTCGACCTCTCGCTCGCGCCGACGCCGGCGGTGGGCGACTCCGTCGCCGACATCCTGAAGGAGATCGGTGTCGAGCACCCCGGCGCGCCGGGCACCACCGCCGCGCTTGCGCTCCTCAACGACCAGGTCAAGAAGGGCGGCGTGATGGCGTCGAGCTACGTCGGCGGTCTCTCCGGCGCGTTCATCCCCGTCTCCGAGGACCAGGGCATGATCGACGCGGTGCGCGCCGGCGCGCTTTCGATCGAGAAGCTCGAGGCGATGACCTGCGTCTGTTCGGTGGGGCTCGACATGATCGCCGTCCCCGGCTCGACCTCCGCAAGCACGATCGCCGGCGTCATCGCCGACGAGGCGGCGATCGGCATGGTCAACCAGAAGACGACGGCGGTGCGCATCATCCCCGTGGCCGGCAGGAAGGTGGGCGACTTCGTGGAGTTCGGCGGGCTCCTCGGCGGCGCGCCGGTGATGAAGGTGTCGCCGTTCTCCTGCGAACGGTTCGTCGCGCGGCGCGGCCGCATCCCCGCGCCCATACACTCGTTCAGGAATTGAAGGCGGTCTTCCTATTCATCGACGGGCTCGGCATCCGCGAGCCTGCCGCGGACAACCCGGTCAACCCCGAGGTCTGCCCCGCGCTGTGGCGGCTCATCGACCGCCACTCGCGGCCCATCGACGCCTGCCTCGGCGTGGAGGGTCTGCCGCAGTCCGCCACCGGCCAGGCGACGATGTTCACCGGCCGCAACTGCGCCGAGGCGATGGGCAAGCACTGCGAGGGCTTCCCCGGCCCCGCCCTCCGCAAGATCATCGAGGACGGCAACCTCTTCCTCGAGCTCAAGCGCCGCGGGCTTTCGGTGCGCTTCGCCGACGCGTATCTGGTGGACGGAGCGGACGAGCTCGCACTGCGGCGGTTCAAGTCCGTCACCACCGTGATGGCGCTCACCGTGCCGGAGACGGTGTCTACCGTCGACGACCTGGTGCGCGACGAGGCGCTGATGCAGGACATCACCCGCGAGACGATCCAGGACCGGTACCCCGACATCCCGGTCATCCCGCCGCAGCGCGCCGCCGAGCACCTCTTCCGCATCGCGCGCGAGCACGACTTCACGCTCTTCGAGTTCTTCCAGACCGACGTCTCCGGCCATTCGATGGACTACCGCCGCGCCTGCGCGGTGCTGCGGGTCTACGACCGCTTCCTCGCCGCGCTGGTGCGCTACGTCGAGGCCGCGGGGCTCACGCTCGTCATCACATCCGACCACGGCAACATCGAGTCGGTTGGCGACCACGGCCACACCCGCAACCCGGTGCCGTTCGTCGTCTACGGCCCCAGGGAGGAGTTTCTGCGCGAGCGCGTCTCCTCGCTCGCAGACGTCACGCCGGCGATCCTCGCCGCCTACGACGAACCGCCGTCACCCAATCGGGTGACAAAGTTGCCGGGTGCCCTTGACTAACAGGCGAAATTTTTGCTATAATTCACGTCGATGTTCAGATTAGCGAGAAAGCCGCTTCTGGTGGTTGTTCCGCTGTGCATGTGCGCAGTCGGCTGCACCAGCGTTTGCGATGCCGTCTCCCGCTTGTTTTCCGACGAGGAGACCGTCGACACGCAGGTGGTCGCGCAGTGGTGGGACGGTCCGCGCATCCGCCCTGGAATCGCGCTGATCATACAGGTCGGCACACCGGCTGCGCCGCCGACCACGATGAACGTCCTAGTCGACCCGAATGGCGAAATCACGATGCCGCTGCTGCTGCAGGAGCCGGTGGCGTGCAACGGGCTTACGCTCGAGGCGCTGAAGAAGAAGCTTGTCAAGGAGTATTCCCGCTACTACCGCCAGCCTCAGGTGACGGTGACTTTCGCGCCATACGACGGCCACGGCGTGAGCCCCTGGGGAACGGTGACGGTGCTCGGCGAGGTCGGCTCGCCAGGTCCTGTGAACATCCCATCTACGATGGACCTGCCGGTTACGAAGGTACTGCAGATGGCGGGCGGCCTCAAGCCGTACGCCGACCGCTCCAAGATATGCGTAACTCGCTGCGACCGCGATGGCCGCCAGAACCGCACCTACGTGGACCTGAAGGAAATCGGCAAGGACGGCCGGCCCGACAAGGACATGCTCCTCAGGGCGGGTGACGTCGTCTGGGTGCCGGAGACCTGGTACTGACTTGAAACAATAATGAAGCAAAGGAGAACAAGGACATGAAAATGAGCAAAATGAAGGTTTGCCTCGCCGCGGTGGTGGCGTCGTCAATGTGCGTTGCCTTCGCCGCCGACGACGTCAAGACAGCCTCCCTCGCCGAGGCGAGAGGCGGAATCGGGGAGGCGATCTCCAGCCCCTCGGCGATGGAGTCCGCGATGAAATCGCTCTCCGCGGCGGACCAGGTGGCATTCCTCGGCGAGGTCAACGCGGCGATTGCGAAGCGCCAGGCCTCGAAGGAGGAGAAGGCGGCGATGTTCCTCAAGGCCAACTCGGCCGCGCTCAAGGCGGCGAAGGGCGGCAAGGGCGACATGAAGGCCCTGCTCGCCGAGGTCTACGCCTCCGCCTCGGTGCTCTCGCTCACGGCGATCAACGAGAAGTTCGCCGAAGACCTCTTCAACCGCGCGGCTGATCCCGGCAAGACCTACACCGACGACCAGTACACCGACATTGCCGTCGAGGCCCTCAAGGCGATCGTCCGCCGCTGCGACTCGGCCGACAGCTCCTCGGTGCGTGACGCGTTCGGCCTCTTGATGCTGGTGCGCGCCTCCAACGGTACGCCCGACACGCTCACCGACCGGCTGCTGCAGGAGCTGCCGGAGGAGGACCGCAAGGCGGCGCAGGAGGAGTGGATCCCGGCGGCGCTCGGGCGCGACGGCCGCGAGAAGTCCTACGAGCCGATGCTTTCCGCGGCCGAGGCGGAGGCTGAGCCAAACCTCGATATCATCATCAAGATCTATGGTCCGCAGCAGATCGATTCGCTCCTCGGCGACATCGTCGAGGGCACCCCGACGCTGAGGCCGCACATCGAGGAGCCGACGATGCAGACTCCGATCGACGCGAGCTCCGGCACCGGCGGCGACGGTCAGGGCGTGCCGACCCCCGTTCCGGTCCCGCCCGCGCCGGTTCCGCCCACCCCGCCCTACCAGTCGCAGGTCCCGTGATCGGCGCAAGGTCTTTTGTAACCTTAAGATCAGGTTAAAGCAATATGAACATCAGCACAAAGCATGGAATGGCGCTCGTCGCCGCCCTCGCCGCGGCCATGTCCGCGCAGGCAGAGATGATGGACCGCCCCGAGGGCATCAAGATCGGGCAGCGGCTTACACTCAAGCCGTACGTGGCGTTCTCCGCCACCTACGACAGCAACGTCGCCGGCAACAAAGACCGGGCGGATGACGTGATCTGGACGGTCAACCCTGGCTTCACGCTCGACTACAAGGCCGAGAGCTGGTACCTGAAGGGGACTGGCAACTACTCCTACAACGGCTACCTCCGCGGCGGCCATGCCAACGAGTATAGCTACCACAACTACGGCGAGTCGATCCTCTTCGGCTGGAACTCGGCGCCGAAGAGTGAGAAGGGGTGGTCGCTCATGCTCAACCAGAGTTTCATCCTGATGAACTCGATCAACGACATCACCCTCAGCGACGGCAGCAGCTACGGGCGCGACACGCGCGACTTCAGGTTCGGCGGCTCGCTCGAGCACCGCTTCACCGAGCGCCTCCACGCCGACATCAGCGCGAGCTACTACTGGCTCGACTACGACAATTCCAATCAGGCGAGCTCGCTCTATGGCTGGTCGCGCTGGCAGGTCGGCGGTGAAATCGGCTACGCGGCGTCGAAGTGGTTCGACATCCTCGTCAGCGCCAACTACGCCAACTACCGCCAGGACAACACGTCCAACATATACTACGACCGCAGCGGTTACGGCCGAGATCTCTCGAACGACTCCGAGAGCTGGTCGCTCATGGCCGGCTTCGGCTCCTTTGCCACCGATCGCATCTCCTATCGGCTGCTCGTAGGCTGGAACCACTTCGAGTATGCCGGCAGATACCATTCGACCGATGCGATGACCTACTCCGCCTCTGGCCGGTGGCTGATCGGCGAGACCTGGAACATGATGCTCCTAGCGACCTGCCAGTACCAGCCGTCAGAACGCGAGTACGGCAGCTCCCAGCGCACCGACTCGCTGAGCTGGGGCATCGCGAAGTCGCTCGTCCGCGGCAAGGTGAACGCCACCTTCGACATCTGCTACCGCCACGAGGGCCACGACTACTCGATGCTCAATACCCAGAACTACAACCTCGACACGCTTACCTTCCGCCTGGGGCTGAACTACACCTTCAACCGCTACCTGGCGCTCTTTGGTCGCGCCGAGTACCGGCGGTCCTTTGACGACGGGAAGGGCAAGGCGTCCGCCGACTACGACTACGACCGCTTCCGCGCCTCGCTTGGCTTCCGCCTGACATACTGACGTGCAGAAGCTGATAGCCAAGTATGGGCTTGCGGCGCATCTGGCCCTTTTGGCCGTCGCGCCGCAGTTCTTTTCGCTGTCGGCCGCGTGCTGGCTCGCGGCGCTGACCGCGTGCTGGCTCTTTCTGGAGCCATCACGGCTTGGGCAGGAGAGTCTTTCCGCCGCGCGCCAGCGAGTGCTTCGGTCGGTGCTGTCTGACCCGCTGTTCTGGATAATGATGCTGCTGACGCTGGTTGCGGCGGTCAGGATGTCAAACGGCGGCGTCGGCCAGTTGTACGATGCCGAAAGCGGGATGTGGGTAATGCGCGGGGCCGCCGTGGATTTGCTGCCCGGCTGCGTGTATGGCGGCGGACGCATGGAGTTCGCAGCCTGTCTGGTGATCCTGGTGGTGCTCCAGGGCTGCCGCCACGCCCTTGGCCGAGGCGCGAGGTGCGCGTTCCTGCTTGGGTTCTCCGCCATCTCCGGCGTCGCCGCGGCGGCTGAATGCGTCAGGGCCAGCATGGGCGACCGGGCGGTCCTTGCGGCGATGGACTGCTCCTTCTCGAACCCGTCCTATTCCGGGGTGTACTACGGCATCGCGCTGCTTGCCGGCATTTCCGCCTTCTCCGCCGGCCTGCAGCGCGGGTGGTACCGTAGCCTCTTCCTCTTCGTCTTCGCCGTCGCGGGCAACGCCGCCGGGCTCTTCGCGTTCTCGCCGGCGGTGGTGACGCTGGTATTCGTCTCCGCCGCCTTCCTGCTGGTGGTATACTCGGCGGCGTGGAACTACGTGACCAGCAACTCCGGCGAGGCGCTCGTCTTCCTGATCGGAGTCGTCGGGTTCCTGGTGGCGGCCGCAGGTCTCGTGATGGCCGCGGTCCCGTCCGGCGGCATCGCGGCGAAGCTGGCTCCTTTCTTCGGCGAAGCGGGTTTCCTGCCCAAGGACTTCTTCCCGGTCCACGACCTCCTCTCGCGCCTTTCGCTGGACATGTGGAGCGCGCATCCGTGGCTGGGCGCGGGGCTCGGTTCGTTTGCCGACGGCGTGCGCTTCATCGCCTCCTCCGAGGACCTGGCGGCGATCCCCGCCCAGCAGAGCGCGCCTTTCGGGCTCCACTGGCTGGTGCTGGCGGAGCGCGGCTCGATCGGCGCGTTCCTCGTCCTCGCGCCGCTCGCGGTGCTGGCGGCGTCGTACGTCCGCCGCGCGGTCTCCGGCGTTGCGGCCGGTTTTCCGCCGCCTTCGTGCTTTGCGGGGTTCCTGGTCCTGCCGGCGGCGGTGCTTGAGTCTCTTGCCGGCGTGTCGCTGCTCGCCCCGGGGGCGATTACGGCGTTCATGCTGCTCTTCTCGGTCGCCGCAAGCTCGTTTGCAAAGGTGAAGTCCAATGGCTGACAAGATACTCTACTACGGGAACTCCGGCACGTCGCCGCTTTACTACGGGTCTTCTAGTCCTGGTCCGATGAGTGGGGGATCTCCGGTCTACTACCATTCCGGTTCCTATGGTTCCTATGGTTCCTATGGATCTTATGGATCATATGGTGCGTATGGGTCATATGGGGTAAACGGAGGGGCTGACGGAGATGAGGGCTCGATCATCGGATCGCTTTCGCTTGGACGCATGTTCCGCGTCGTGTCGCAGCGCTGGCTCTCGGTGTTCGTGTTCATCCTCGTCGGCGCGATCATCTCCTTCGCCGTCTACCGCATATCGCCCACCGTCTACGAGGCGAGGAGCGAGTTCTCCATCGACCTGCGGCGCACCTCCGGGCGCACCGGCACCGCGCTCGACCAGGCGTCGCCGGACTACGGCAGCAGCTACGAGGAGATCTTCAACACCCGCCTTCCGGACTGGCGCTCCGGCCGGATCGTCTCGATGATCATCAAGCAGTACCGCGCCGACAACCCGTCCTCCACCGTGACGGACGAGGAGCTGATGTCCACCCTCGGCTCCACCCGCATCGACATCGTTCGGCGCTCGCGCCTGATCACCATAACCATCCGCGCCGGGTCGCCCCGCCTCTGCGCCGCGCTCGCCAACGCCTACGCCAAGTCGATCGACAAGTTCACCGAGGAGGAGAACAAGGTCCGCTGCGACAAGGCCGTATCGCAGATCCACCAGAACGTGGAGAAGCAGCGGCGGATGGTGGACAAGATCGCGAAGGACCTTCTCGACTTCCGCACCGCGAACAAGGTCGACAACCTGCGCTCCACCCGCGACACCGTGCAGCAGTCGCTGCAGAAGGCGACGAGCGACATCCTCACCCTCGAGACCGAGAAGACCCAGCTCGCCGAATGGGAGAAGATGCTCGCCCAGGTGCAGAAGGACCCCACCACCTACGGCAGCCTCGCGGTCAACGTGCCGCGCGCGCAGGAGATCGCCACCGAGTTCAAGGGCTACCAGGACGCCGAGAACGACTACCAGAAGCTCCTCTTCGCCTACACCGAGAACCACCCCGAGGTGCTGGAGAAGAAGAAGGCCGCCGAGCTCGCCCGCCAGCGCTTCCTCGACGCCGCCGCGCGTGCGCTGCTGACCGGCCGCTCGACCCTCCAGGTGGTCAAGAACCAGCTCGCCAACCTCGCGGTGAGGCAGGACGAGCTCCGCAACGAGCTCGCCAACATCGAGCAGCGCATCGTGCTGGCGGAGTCCGGCCTCGGCCAGCTGGAGGCCGACTTCGGAGTCCAGAACCGCCTCCTCGAGGGGCTGCTGCTCGACGAGAACAAGGCCCGCATCGAGGCGGAGTCCAACAACGAGATCGTGCGCGTCGGCAGCCCCGCCGGCGAGCCTGGCAAGCCCATCCTCCCCGACCCGCTGATCATCTTCGGCGCCGGCGCGTTCCTTTCCATCACGCTCGGTCTCCTATTCGTGCTGGTGATGGACAACCTCGAGGACACGGTCATCAACCTCTCCGACATCGAGGGCCGCCTCGCGCTCAAGGTGCTCGCGGTTCTTCCGCATGTCCGCCGCAAGAAACGCGAGGAGGTGGCAAGGTTCCTGATCGAGGACCGATACTCCCAGTTCTCGGAGTCGGTGGCGGGCCTCAGGAACCTCCTCGACTCGCCGCGCTACGAGGCGCTCTCGCACTGCATGCTCGTGATCTCCACCCAGCCCGGCGAGGGCAAGACCATCACCTCCACCTCGATTGCAATCGCCTACGCCCAGGCCGGCCGGCGCACGCTGCACGTCGACTTCGACATGCGCCGCCCGCGGCTTGCGCGCGTGTGGGGCCTCGAGCTCGACGAGTCCAACAGCTTCTCCCACGTGCTCCAGCGCTCTGAGAACACGATGCCGGACTTCACCGCGATCGTGCACAAGACCGACGTCAAGAACCTCGACGTCATCGCCTCGGCGCCGCCGAACGGCATCTCGCCGGCGACGATCTTCGGCTCCTCGGTCATCGCCAAGTTCTTCGACTGGGCGCGCGAGAACTACGACCGCGTGATCGTCGACTCCCCGCCCTACGGGCTCGTCGGCGACGTAGTCTCGCTCGCGGTGATGGTCGACTCCGTCATCATCATGTGCTGCCCCGACCGCACCCACTTCAAGCCGATCCAGTACTGCGCGCGCGGCCTCACCGAGGCCGGCGCCAACATCCTCGGCGTGGTGGTGAACGACGTGGAGGTGGCCGCCGCCGCCGCGTTCACCCCCGGCGGCAAGACGCACGGCCGCTACGGCTACGGATATGGCTACAGCTATGGGTATGGATACGGATACGGCCGCCACGAGAAGCCCGAGGACGGATCGGCGGAGAACGAGGGAGAGACCAGTGAGTTCAACGACGAGGAGTAGGCGCTGCATCGTCACCGGCGGATGCGGGTTCATCGGCTCGGCGCTGGTGCGCCACCTCTGCCGCGAAGGGCGCGAGGTGCTGGTGGTGGACAAGCTCACCTACGCCGGCTGCGTCGATTCGCTCCGCGAGGCGGAAGGGCGCTACACCCTGCTCGTGAAGGACATTTGTGACGAGCGGGCAATGGCCGCGGCGTTCCGCGAATTCAGGCCCGACACCGTCTTCCACCTCGCCGCCGAGAGCCACGTCGACCGCTCGATCGACGGCCCCGGGGAGTTCGTGCGCACCAACGTCCTCGGCACCGCGACGCTCCTCCAGGCCGCGCTCGGCTGGTGGAGGGAGCACCCGTCGTTCGTCTTCCAGCACATCTCCACCGACGAGGTGTACGGCTCGCTCGGCGCGGAGGGATTCTTCTCCGAGTCGACCCCGTATTCGCCGCACTCGCCCTACTCCGCCTCGAAGGCCGCGAGCGACCACCTGGTGCGCGCCTGGCACGACACCTACGGGCTTCCGGTGCGCATCACCAACTGCTCCAACAACTACGGCCCCTACCACTTCCCCGAGAAGCTGGTGCCGCTCGTCATCCTCAACTGCCTCGAGGGGAAGCCCGTGCCAGTCTACGGATCCGGCGCCAACGTGCGCGACTGGCTCTACGTCGATGACCACGTCAAGGCCCTCTGCCTTGTGAACGAGCGTGGGCGGGACGGCGAGACCTACAATGTCGGCGGCCACAACGAGCGCACCAACCTCCAGGTGGTGGAGGCCATCTGCGCGATCCTCGACGAGCTCCGTCCCCGCGCGGACGGCAGCTCCTATTCCTCGCTCATAACCCACGTCGCCGACCGCCCCGGACACGATCTCCGCTACGCGATCGACCCGTCGAAGCTGATGAACGAGCTTGGCTGGCGCCCCGAGGAGCGCTTCGACTCCGGCATCCGCCGGACCGTCGAGTGGTACCTCGCCAACGACTGGTGGTGGCGTCCGCTCCGCGAAGGCCGCTACGGCGGCGAGCGCCTCGGCCGGGCGTAGGCGGATTTCAGCAATGCTCCTTTCCGTCATCGCGCTTCTCGCCCTTACCCGCGCCGAACTGGTGGCGCGGATGAAGGCGCCGGTGCTGACGATGACCGAAGGCCTGGTGAAGGTGTACGCGGACTGCCCCGAGGACATGCGCCGCGACTACCAGATGCCGATCGCGCGCTTCGCCGCCGACGTCTGCGAGACGCTCTACCGCGGCGCCGGGGAGCGGCCGCGCCGCTTTGCGGACCCCGGCATCGTCATCCACATCGGCTCGGTGCGCACCAACCTGACCGAGGTGACGGCGCGGGTGGAGACGAACGCGGAGCGGGTGGTCACGCGGATCTACGCGAAGAGCCCTGGATACGCCGACCAGGAGCGGCTCCGGCTCGAGATAACCAAGGCGTTCGGCCGCGCCGTGCTCGGACGCGAACTGTCTGACCGCGACGCCGTCGAGGCGCTCGTCGCCGCCGACCCGAAGGTGCGCGTCATGGAGCGCCGCCGCGAGCTCGAGGAGTGGCTGCGCGGCGAGGGCGGACACGATGACGAGGAGGCGCTCTCGCTGATGCGCAAGGTGCTGGAGCCGGGCGTCGCCAGCGAGCGCGACGTCCTCGTCTTCGCCTCGCGGCTCCAGCTCTACCCCGAGACGTTCGACCGTCCGTTTGTCGGCGGCCGCACCTCGCTCTCGTTCCGCGAGTCGATCGAGGCGGCCGGCAAGGACCCGCGGGTGCGGCTCGCGGCCTACCTCAAGTCGAACGAGCTCGCGGTCTTCGGTGGCGGTCGCGGCGAGGGCCTCGCCCGCGCGGCCGAGTCGTACACGCTCTTTCTGCGCGAACTTGTCCGCGGCAAGATGTCCCAGTCCGAACTCTCGGCGATGCTCGACCGCGCCGACGAACTCCTTCGAAGCGTCTCCCGGGGAGGCAAATGACATGAACATCCTCTTCGTCTGGACCGGGGTCACGAGCTACATGGCCGACTGCTGGCGCGAGCTGTCGCGCCGGGAAGGGGTGTCGCTCCAGGTGGTGGTGGAGCAGGTCGCGAGCGGCCGCGCCTTCGACGCGGCAAAGGTGCTTTCCGGCTTCGACTGCCGCGTCGTGGAGGACGGCCGCCTGCCCGATGGCCTTGCGCGGCCGGACGTCCTCTTCGCCGTCGGCTGGCACTCCAAGGTGGTGCGCGCGGCGGTTGAGCGCGCGGACTGGCGTGGCGTCCCCAAGGTCTGCTGCTTCGACATGCCCTGGCGCTGGAGCGCGCGGTGCATCGCCGCCAGGTTCGTGCTTCGCGGTTTCCTCCGCCGATACTCAGCAGCCTACGTGCCAGGGCGCGTAGCGGCGCGCTATGCGCGGTGGCTCGGCTTCCCGCGCGTCGAGGAGGGGCTCTTCTCGATCGACATGGACCGCTTCGCTTCCGCGCCGAAGCCGGCGGAGCGCCGTGGGTTCCTCTATGTCGGGCGCTATTCGCCGGAAAAGCGCGTCGACCTCGTTAAGCGGTCGTACGCGCGCTACCGCGAACTGGGCGGCACGTGGGAGCTCGACTGCTACGGCCAAGGCGGACGCTTCGCAACGCCAGAGGAGATGCCGGCTATCTACGCCGCCCATGCCTGCCTGCTGCTCGCGAGCGCGTTCGACCCCTGGCCGCTCGTGGCGCTTGAGGCGCGGACGTCCGGCTGCGAGGTGGTGATGAGCGACCGCTGCGGCAACCGCTTCGAGCTGCCGGGCGTGATGGTGGTGAAGTACGGCGACGCCGAGGCGATGGCTAGGGAGATGCTCGCGGTCGAGCGCGGCGGCGGTGCATCCGCCGCGCCAGACCCGGTGCTGCGCCGCTACAACGCAACCGAGTGGGCCAACCGCACGCTGCGGATTGCAGAGGGGATGTCTAGGTCGCAAATCCGATTTTCGAAACTACCCCCCTTGCGCGCGAGCGACGATTTATGATATACTACACATTCGTTCGCCTTCAAAGGGCGGGCGTTGCTCTTTGACAACCGGCGAGAGAGAAGACAGTAAATGTTTGTGCAAGGGGCCGATCGAAAACAACTCAAGAATCTTTTTCTGAGAGTTTGATTCTGGCTCAGAACGAACGCTGGTAGCGTGGATTA
>CACWVU010000014.1 GCA_902764415.1 uncultured bacterium
CGCGGCGAACGCCGTTTCGAAGGAGCTTGGCGAGAACCGCTTCAAGCAGCTCGTCAAGAAGATCGGCCAGGACAAGGCGATGGAGATGCTCAAGGGCGCACCACTCTAGCGACTTGCTTCGCAAGCGGGCTTCGCCCGGTGGATATGAGCAGGGCTTCAAGGAGAACTACGCGCTCCTCAAGAAGCTCTCCGAGATGTAGGCTGTCTGGCAGCGTCGCGCGATTTATCCGCGACCACACTAAACGCAGGCGCGGCACTTGATGCCGCGCCTGCGTTTTTGGTATAATACTGCCACAAACGCTATAATATGCGTCACTACAAACCACCCCAAAGGAGATAACTGGAAATGCTGAAGAATCTCGCTCTCGCCGCGGCCATCGCCGCGTCTGCAGTCACCGCCGGCGCCGCCGACATCTACGTTTCGCTCGATGGAGGCAAGAAGAAGAACCCCGGCACCAAGGAGGCTCCGCTCAAGAACCTCTGGCATGCGCTGGAGAAGGCCGAGGACGGCGACACCATCCACCTTGCCGAAGGCGTCTACCCCGGCAACCTGAAGTGCAACTGGTTCTTGATCGACAAGGCGGTCTCGGTCATCGGCGGCTACGCCAAGGACTTCTCCTCCCGCGACCCGCTTGCGCACCGCACGATGTTCCAGCCGCTCAACGAGAACAACGACAAGAAGGGCACGGGCTTGGGCATCTTCACGATTGAGTTCACCAAGCGCCCGGCCCAGCCGAAGGGCGTGAACATGGTGTTCGACGGCCTGATCTTCGACGACGGCCAGGCGCAGAGCTACCACGCCGTCAAGGGCAAGCCCGAGGGCGTAGAGACCGGCATGTGGCTCGAGCCGCCGGCGAAGGGCGACACGCCGTTTGCCTCCGCCAAGCGCTACCTAGTCTATTCGGCGACCGCCAACCGCGTCGAAGGGGACATCACCTTCCGCAACTGCGCGTTCGTGAACGCCGGCAACATCGCCATGAACCTCAACTGGTACAAGGGCAAGGTGACGATGGAGAACAACGTGTTCTGCAACAACATCATGGTCGGGGCCAACGTCTATTCGTCGAATCCGCAGCCGGGGGCAGTCGAGTGGGTGTTCAAGAACAACACCGTGCTGTTCACCTGGAGCCGCACCAGCGAGCTCTCCGACATGGGCTTCGGCATCCGCACCACGGCCAACGTCGTGTCCGACGTCGAGGACAACGTGATCGGTCTCAGCGTGCTTACCGGCTGGGACAACACCAAGGGCCTCGACAAGACGAAGAAGATCAAGATGGACGGCAACGTGTTCTTCCTCAACCGCCAGTCCGACGCCCAGATGACCAAGTCGCCGAGCGTGGTGAAGACCAAGGTCGAGGACTTCGAGGACGACGTCGAGGGCAACTTCGGCGTGGACTCCGCGCAGGAAAACGTCAGGCTCGACAACCCTGCCGCGTTCAAGGACCGCATCAACTCCGCCTATCTTAACGCTTTCCTCTCGATGAAGTACTCCGAGACCGCCACGCTCAACGCCGACAGCCTCAACGCTTTCCGCCAGGCGGTCGGACTGCCCCAGCAGGGCACGATCGTCTCGAAGGTCGACATGTTCGGCAACCGCTATCCGCTTGAGGACGCGCTGAAGCTCTTCGGTGCGCTGGACGGCAAGGGCGCCCAGGCAATCAAGTAGCGGAAGGAGGCTGGAGATGAAGACGGCGCTCGTCCTTGCATTCGCCGCATTGGCAATCGCTGCCGTCGCCGCCGACGCGGTGTCGCTGCCTCGGCCGCCGCGGCCGGAGCCGCCGCTGCCGCAGCCGGTGTTCCGCCCGGCGCAGGAGCGCGCCGGCGAGCACCCGGTCAAGGTCGAGTGCAGGCGCGAGATCGTCGAGGACAACGGCCTTTTGAGGAAGGTCTCGGCGAGCATCGTCTTCACCAACCCCAACCAGCGTGTCTTCGAGGGCGAGCTCGAGCTGCCGCTCCCGGACCGCGCGGCAGTCTGCGGCTACGCGCTCGAGGTGAACGGCACGATGGTGCCCGGCGTCGTCGTCGGCAAGGACGAGGCGCGCATCGCCTTCGAGAACGAGAAGCGTCAGGGCGTCGACCCCGGCATTGTCGAGCACGTCAAGGGCAACGTCTGGCGGACGCGCATCTACCCGCTGATGCCGGGGGTGCCGCGCAAGGCGCAGATCGACTACATCGTCGAGAACGACGTCGCCGCGGCGGACGCGACGGCACCGGTGGTTGAGCGCGACGGCGAGGACGTTTTCCTCGGCGAGATCGCCCAGGGCGGAGGCGAGTCGCGTGCGGAGCGGCTCCGCAAGGCGTTCCGCGCCACGATCTGCTGGGACGCGTCGATGTCGCGCCTGGGCAAGGTCCAGGCCGACCGCAACCTGCTCGAGTGCCTGCCCGAGGAGGGCGAGTTCAAGCTCGTCGTCTTCCGCAACGTGATCGAGCCGGCGGTGGAGTTCAAGTCCCGCAAGGACCTCCTCGCCGCGATCGACCTGCTCGTCTATGACGGCGGGACCGTCCCGATCGAGGAAGTGGAGCGCATCAAGTCCGATTCGCCGCTGTTCCTGTTCACGGACGAGAAGGACTGCGACGCCGGGTCCGCGCGGCGAGTGAGGATCCGCAAGCTCGACGCGGCGGAAGTCGCCGCGCTCAAGTCCACGCCGAAGGAAGGTCGACTTCTGGCCACGGCCTGGGCGGCCAACTTCATCGCCGACCACGCGGCGGACGCGGAGAACCGCCGCGAGGAGTTCGTCCAGCTCGGCCGCCGCTACGGCGTGGCAAGCCCGGTGACGTCGCTCATCGTCCTCGAGCGCCTCGACCAGTACCTCAGGTACAAGATCGAACCGCCGAAGTCGATGTCCTTCCACGACGAGTGGGTGAAGCGCCGCGCGGCGGATGACGACCCCATCGCCGCGGCGAAGGCGAAGAGCGAACACCTGAGCCGGCTGCTCAACTACTGGGAGGAGCGCGTCAAGTGGTGGAACGACCCCATCCCGCCCAAGCGCACGCCGAAGAGCGGCGTCTTCGACGGCGTCGAGGCCGAGGCAGAGGAAGACGGCGTGGTGGCTTTATCTGCCGCGGCCGGCGCGACCGCGCCGAGGTCGGTAAATCGTGAAAGCAGTCCTGTGACAATGCGGCGCATGTCGGGGACGCACAACGCGTCAGCTTTTGGGGACATGCGAATGGCGAAGTCGGCGGCTCCTGCGCCAGAGGCAGCAGGCGGCAGTGCGGCTTCGGTGAAGATCGCCGCGTGGGATCCCAAGACGCCGTATCTGAAGGCCATTGGCGCGGCGGCGCCTGACGCGCGCTACGCCGAGTACCTGAAGCAGCGCGAGGAGCACGGCAACGCGCCGTCGTTCTACTTCGACTGCGCGGGCTGGTTCTTCAAGGCGAAGGAGAAGGCGCTCGCGGTGAGGATCCTCTCCAACCTCTCCGAGATGAAGCTCAACGACGTCGCGCTCCTGCGCACGATGGGCTGGCGGCTCCGCGAGGCAAAGTGCTACGACGAGTCGATTGCCGTCTTCCGCCGCGTGCTCGCGATGCGCGGTGAGGAACCGCAGTCGAAGCGCGACCTCGCGCTTGTCCTCACCGAGCGCGGCAAGGCAGAGAAGGACGCGGCGATGCTCGCCGAGTCGATGAAGCTCCTCCACTCGGCGGCGTTCGAGCCGTCGGCGCGCCGCTCCGCCCGCCGCGGCAACGACTTCCAGACGAGCGTCCTCGCGCTGGAGGAGCTCAACGGGCTCATCGCGTGGTGTGCGGCGAACGACGTCAAGGCCGAGCCGCCGCCGATGGACGCTGCCTACCGCCGCGACCTGCCGCTCGCGCTGAGGATCGTGATGAGCTGGGACGTGGACGAGACCGACATCGACCTCCACGTGCTGGAGCCGGGCGGCGAGGAGGCGTACTACAGTCACCGGCGCACTTCGTCCGGCGGGTTCGTCTCCGAGGACGTGACGACCGGCTATGGCCCCGAGGAGTATCTCCGCAAGACCTCCGAGAAGGGCGTCTACAAGGTGATGGCCAACTACTTCGCCTCGCACCAGCAGGCGCTCGTGGGCGCAGCGACGGTGACGGCGAGCGTCTACACCGGGTGGGGGACGAAGGACGAGAAGATGGAGACGCTCTCCTTCCGCCTCGACAAGCCGAAGGACAAGCACCTCGTTGGCGAGGTGAAGGTTGATTGACGCCGTGACGCTCGAAGGCTGGCTTTCCCGGCGGAGTCCAGACGACCCGCCGGACTGCCGTCTTCAGCGCGGCGCGGTGGTCGGCGACTGGCGGATCGAGGCGTTCCTCGGCAAGGGGCTCTCGGCCGAGGTCTACCGCGTGGTCGGGGTGAGCAACGGCCGCGAGGGCGCGCTCAAGCTGCTGACCGACTCGAGCCGCGGGCTCGGCGAGCGCTTCCGGGCAGAGGCGGACATGCTCCGGCGACTTCCGCTCCGTCCGCTGCCGCGGTACCTCGGCGGCGGCGAGTTGGGCGGGGCACCTTACTATGTTATGGAGCACCTCCATCCGCTGCCGCCAGAGATGCCGCGCGCCGCGGTGCCGGCGTTCATGGTGGCAGTCGCGCGCTCGGTCCACGACCTGCACGACGCCGGCTACATCCACCGCGACCTGAAGCCCGGCAACATCATGCTCCGCCGCAACGGCGAGCCGGTGCTGATCGATCTCGGCCTCGCCAAGCGCCACGACGCCGGGGTAATCGATCCGGTGGTGCGCCACGGGCGGAGCATCTCGATCATCGACGGGCGCCCGGTCGGCGTGGGCACGCTCGACTTCGCCGCGCCCGAGCAGCTCCTCAAGGCGGAGGCGTCGGTGCAGAGCGACGTCTTCTCGCTCGGCAAGATCATGCTCTCGCTCTACGGCGGCCGGCCGCCGCGCAGCCTCAAGTCCGTGATCCGCCGCGCCACGCGCGAGCAGCCGGACGACCGCTACGGCTCGGCGCGCGAGTTCGCGAACGCCATCCGCCACCGCTACCGCGCCCGCTGGGCGCTTGCTTTCCTGCTGCTCGCCGCCGTCGCAGCTGTAGCATTCGCCTGGTGGCGGCAGCCACAGGTCACTCCACCGCCCACTCAGCCTCCCGCACCGCCGCTCGCTCCAGCGGCGCCTTCGATGGGCCAGCTTCCAGACGAGCCTGACGGCGACTACTTTCGGCGGATGCGCGAGCTTGCCGAGCGCGGCGAGGCGGCGGCGATGTTCAAGACGGGGCTGCTGCTCTTCCATGGCACCGGCTGCGTGGTGGACCGTCCCTCCGCCTTCCGCTGGTACCTGCGCGCCGCGGAACTGGGCAACATCGCGGCGATGAACGACCTCGCCTACTGCCTCATCAACGGCTTCGGCATCCCGGCGAACCCGGAGGAGGGCTTTGCGTGGGCGCTCAGGGCGGCGGAGAAGGGCCATTCGCCGTCGCAGGTGATGGTCGGCGAATGCTATATGAGCGGCACCGGCACGAAGGCAGACGGCGAGAAGGCGCTTTTGTGGCTGCGGCGCGCCGCGATGCAGGGCAACAACCGCGCCAGGATGCTGCTTAAGGACTGGCCAACGGACGGTTCATCGACTGAACCAACTCGCTGAGCCGGTTGATCATCCGGTTCTTGATCTGGTCGACGTTGTTGCGCGTCGTCCCGAACTCAGCCGCCACCTGGGCAGGCTTCTCGTGCATCAGCACGACGTGGCGGAAGATCTCGCGCGTTGCCGACGAGATGCTGTCGTCCGCCATGAGCTGGGTTACGGCCGCCTCGAAGATGGCCTTGCGCATCGAATCGCTGTTGGCGTCGTCTTCGTCGTCGTGGAAATGTTCGACGCGGTTCTTCGCGTAGGCGTCGATATTGTCGGCCTCGGCCTGGCGGCGGCGGATCTCGGAGACGGCCTTGTGGCGGATGATGCCGATTAGGTAGTTGCGGAAGTGCCCCTTGCGGTCGGGGTCGTAGCGGTAGTTCGGCAGCGCCTTCATGAGCGCGACGAGCGTCTCCTGGATGACGTCGTCGGCCTCGATGGTCGGGAAGTGCGTTGCGAGGTAGGCGCGCATCGGCTGCTCGTAGGTGCGGCAGAACTCGGTCCACCGCGCGCTGTCGGGGCAGTTCGAGATGGTCTCGATCAGGGATATTTTCGTTGCAGGAGGGGTGTTCATGGCTTGGTGCAGGAATTTTACCACATTGCCCTGCCCGCCGTCAATCCGCCGTGAGCTCAAGTTTCCGTCCGCCGCCCCTTGATTTTCCAACGCGGAAAGTGGTATAATTCAGCACATGACGATCAAGAAACCAATGAGGCCCAAGAACGCCGCCCCCGGTCCCAACGCCGGAGCGCCCGGCGGCGCGACCATCGCCGACCGCTTCAAGCTCGACGCGCCGGTGCAGAAGCAGGCGCCCAAGGGCACCACCGCAGTGTTCATCTGCGCGCTCATCTCGCTCGGAGTCGTCGGGGTGCTCGCGTACATGCTCTGGAAGCATTGGGAATTCCTGATGCCGGCCTGATGGGGGCGTTTGCAGTGAAGGACGTGATGCGTTCGCCGCGCGCGAAGGCCGCGGTTCGGTTCGCTCTCGACGAGGACCTCGGCAACGCGTCCGCGCTCGCGTTCCCGCGCTGGCTGGACGCGACGAGCGAGGCGCTGGTCGATCCCGACGCTGTCGCCACCGGCGAGATCTACCCCAAGGGCAAGGGCTGCGTCGTCGCCGGCGCGACGGTGGCGCGTGCGGTGCTGAAAGCGGTCGACCCGCGCATCCAGGTGCGGATTACGGTACCCGACGGCGCAAAGGCGCGCGTCTGCGAGCCGATCCTCGTCTTCCGCGGCAAGGCCAGGAGCATCCTCGCCGCCGAGCGCACCGCCCTCAACTTCATGCAGCGCATGTGCGCGACGGCGACGCTGACGCGCGCCTTCGTGGACGCGACGAAGCGCTACGGCACGCTGATCCTCGACACGCGCAAGACCACCCCGGGGCTCAGGGTGTTCGAGAAGTACGCCGTCCTCTGCGGCGGCGGCGCGAACCACCGCATGGGCATGTACGACCGCGTCCTCATGAAGGACAACCACCGCCGGCTCTGGAAGGGCGGCGACCCGTCCGCGCTCGACGAGGCGGTGCGCGCCGCGCGCGCCAAGTTCCCGCGGCTCGCGGTGGAGGTCGAGGTCGAGTCGCTTGAGGAGTGCGCGAGCGCGCTTAAGGCCAGGCCGGAGTGGATCATGCTCGACAACATGTCCGTCGCCGACATGCGCCGCTGCGTCAGGATGTGTCGCGGCATCTCGAAGACCGAGGCGTCCGGCGGCATCACGCTTGACCGCGCGCGCGAGGTTGCCGCGACCGGAGTCACGGCGATTTCGCTCGGCTGCCTCACCCACTCGGCCGGCTCCGCCGACCTGAGCCTCGAATGGCGCTCGGTCTAAGGCGCAGGTGTAGATTTTCAAAAGAGAAAGGAAACAATGGAATGAAGAACATGCTCATAATCGCGGTGGCGTCGCTCGCCGGCTGCTGCTTCATCGACAAGCTTGCCGTGGAATACCCCTCGACAATCGACGAAGGCTTTGTCGAGCTCTTCAACGGCAAGGACCTCTCCGGCTGGTTCGGCTCGAAGATGTACGGCGTCGAGGAGTACAAGTTCAAGCTCAACAACGGCGAGGAGAAGACGGTGCCGGTGCTCGCGTACCGGCCCGGCCAGCGGACCGAGGAGGACCGCGGCAACCTGCTTACCGAGAAGGAGTACCGCAACTTCGTCCTCCGCTTCGAGTTCATGCTGCAGCCGAACGGCGACTGCGGCCTCGGGCTAAGGGTGCCGTGCGAGAAGGCCAACGCCGCCTACGACGGCATGTGCGAGATCCAGATGCTCGACGACGGCGGCAGCGCCTACTACGACGCCGAGGCGAAGAAGGACCGGATGGACGGCTTCCGCTACGCGTGCTCGGTCTTTGGAATCGTCCCGGCGCGGCGCGACAACTTCGACCGCCAGATCTGGGGCAAGGACGCGAACTTCAGCGGCGGCGGCAGCTACGTCCGCAAGCCGGGGATGTGGAACTTCGAGGAAGTCAAGGTGATCGGCGAGGAGATCGAGGTGTGGATAAACGGCTACCTCGTGACCAAGACCGACCTCTCCGGCTTCCGCGGCGACGGCACCGACACGCCCGACCGCAAAAAGCACCCCGGCCTCCACGCCGCCAAGGGCCACCTCAGCTGGTGCGGCGACAACTCCCCCGTCATCTGGAAGAACATCCGCATCAAGGAGCTGCCTGAGGGCGCGAAGATGGACGGCGCCTGCCCCAAGGCGAAGATGCCGTGCCCCGAGGGCTTCGAGGTCTACTTCGACGGCTGCCCCGAGCAGCTCAAGACCATGTGGAAGGGCGTGACCACCGAAGGCGGCTTCGACAACCCCTGCGTCCGCGAGAAGGCGACTCCCGCCGAGCTCGCCGAGAAGCAGAAGATCGCGGACAAGGGACGCGACGAGCACTGGCATGTCCGCAACGGCGTCCTCTACTTCGACGGCTACAAGGGCGGTTACTCGCTCGCCACCAAGCGAGACTACGCCGACTTCGAGCTCTGGGCCGACTGGCGCACGCTCTCCATCACCGGCGACTCGGGGCTCTACCTGCGCGGCTCGCCGCAGGTGCAGATCTGGGACGTCCACAACCAGTGGGGAATCGGCTCCGGCGGACTCTACAACAACAAGAAGAACCCGTCCAGCGCGCTCGCCGTCGCCGACCGCCAGGTTGGCGACTGGAACCGCTTCCACGTCATCATGCGCGGCGAGAAGGTGACGGTGTGGCTCAACGGCGTCAAGGTCGTGGACGACACTCCGCTCGAGAACTACTGGGACCGCAAGCGTCCGATCTTCCCTCGCGAGCAGATCGAGCTGCAGTGCCACGGCGACCCGACCGAGTGGCGCAACGTCTTCATCCGCGAGCTGTGAGGCTCGTAGTCGTAGACGTCGGCAACACGTCCACGGCCGTCGGGCTGTGGACGAACGGCCGCGTGGGCCGCGTCGGCCACTTCGACGGCGGATTCAAGGAGGCTTCCGCGGCGGTTTCGGCGATGCTTTCGGGCGCGCGGCGTCCTGACGCGATGGCGTACGTATCGGTGGTGCCGAAGGCTGACCGCGCCTGGCGCGCCTTCGCCGCGTCGCACTCCCTCAGATTCCACCAGGTCTCCTGCCGCGACTTCCCGCTCGAGCTCGGCGCGGGGACGCTCATGCTCGACTATCCGCGCCCGGAGACGATCGGCGCGGACCGCCTCGCCGACGCCGCCGGCGCCGTCGCGCGCCACGGCGCGCCGGTCATCGTGATGGACTTCGGCACCGCGCTCACCGCCGCCGCGGTCACCGGCGACCTCGTCTGGCGCGGAGGCGTCATCGCGCCCGGCTTTCCGCTGATGCGCGACTACCTCTTCGAGCGCACCGCCAAGCTGCCGCGGATGGAGATCGGCCGAGGTCGCGCGCCGAAGATCGGCCGATCGACCGAGGAGGCGATGCGCTTCGGCGCGATCGTCGGCTACCGCGGAATGGTGCGCGAAATCGCCGCGACATTGGAAAGCGGCTTCGCCGAGAAGTTCCGCCTCGTCGCCACCGGCGGCTTCGCGCGCTGGGCTCTCCGGGACCTCGACCTCAATTTCTCGATCGACCCGACCTTGACCCTCTACGGAGCAGGAGAGATATGCGCAAGAAGAATCTGATCGACGCGGCAGTCGCTGCGGCGCTGGCGGCGGTAGCCGGGTGCGGCCCGTTCTGGGTGGATCCCTACATCACGGTGAAGGAAAGTTCCCTCAACTGGGTGTCGATCCACTACTACAACCTCAACCGGACGCCGATCCGGCGCGTCGGGGTGGACATCTACGGCAGCGGGCTCGTGGAGGTGAGGCGCGGCGAAAGTGAGCTCGTCTCCAACGACTTCGCCAAGGGCTACAAGAGCGAAGACTGGTCCAAGATCAAGTCCCACCGGATCCAGATCGACCCCAAAGACGCGAACGACATCTTCCAGAACCTCGTCAACTTCGGCGTCCTCGACCGCGAGAAGACCGGCAAGGCGTCGAAGAAGAAGACCTTCCCCCGCTTCATCGCGGTCAAGGCGAACATCTGCTCCCACACCTATTCCGACAACGTCAACATGTTCGAGGAAGACCCCGACCTCGCCGAGCAGCTCCTCGACGTCATCCGCGAGTTCGAGAACCCGGCCCGGTGAATATTTGGTATAATATCGGCCCAACAGGAGACCTGATGAGAAAACTACCATTCGACAAGGCGAAGCTCGAGCAGATTGCCGCGGAGCATCCGACGCCTTTCCACGTCTACGACGCGAAGGCGATCCGAGAGAATGCGCGGCGGCTGAAGAAGGCTTTTTCGTGGAACCGCGGCTTTCGCGAGTACTTCGCGGTCAAGGCGACGCCGAACCCGGAGATCATGAAGCTCCTGAAGGAGTTCGACTTCGGCAGTGACTGCTCGTCGATGGCGGAGCTGGTCCTCGCCGAGCGCGTCGGCAACACCGGCGAGGCGATCATGTTCACCTCCAACGACACGCCGGCGGAGGAGTTCGTGAAGGCGTGGGACCTTGGCGCGATCGTGAACTTCGACGACATCTCACACTGGCCGTTTTTCCTCGACGCGCTGCGAGAGGTAGGACGGCTGCCGCAGGGTCCGCTCCCGGAGGGCGCCAACCCGCTCGCCTCGCGCCTCTTCTGCTGCCGCTACAACCCCGGTCCGCTCAAGGGCGGCAACGCCATCATCGGCAAGCCGGAGGAGGCGAAGTACGGCTTCACCCGCGACCAGCTCTTCGAGGGCTACGCCGCGATGCGCGACGCCGGAGTCAGGCGCTTCGGCATCCACGCAATGGTCGCCTCGAACGAGCTCGACCCGGACTACATCGTCGACACCGCGCGGATGCTCTTCGAGCTTGCCGGAGAGCTCCACGCGAAACTCGGCATCGAATTCGAGTTCGTCAACATCGGCGGCGGCATCGGCATCCCATACCGCCCCGACCAGCGGCCGATGGACCTCGAGGCGATCGGCCGCGGCATCGAGCGCGCCTACGACGAGCTGGTGTCCGGCGCTGGCCTCGGGGCCGTGAAGCTCTTCATGGAGTGCGGCCGCTGCATAACCGGTCCCTACGGATACCTCGTCTCGCGCGTCCTGCACATCAAGAACACCTACCGGCTCTATGCCGGGCTGGACGCCTCAATGAGCAACCTGATGCGCCCAGCCCTCTACGGCGCCTACCACGAGATCGTGGTGCCGGGCAAGGAGAACGCCACCGAGACCTCGGTCTATGACGTCACCGGTTCGCTCTGCGAGAACAACGACAAGTTCGCCATCCAGCGCATGCTCCCTGTCCTTGAGCGCGGAGACCTGGTGGTGATCTGCGACGCAGGCGCCCACGGCCACGCGATGGGCTTCCAGTACAACGGCAAGCTGCGGAGCGCGGAGCTGCTGCTGGAGGACGACGGCTCGGTGCGGCTAATCCGCCGCGCGGAGACGCTCGACGACTACTTCGCGACGCTTGTGTGAGCGGCGCAGCTGAATCAAAAGGGGAGGAGACAGGATGAAACCGACATTGGTGGTGCTCGCGGCAGGCATGGGTTCGCGCTACGGCGGACTCAAGCAGGTGGACCCGGTGGGTCCCTCTGGCGAGGCGATCCTCGACTATTCGGTGTTCGACGCCGTGCGCGGCGGCTTCGGCAAGGTGGTGTTCGTGATCCGCCACGACTTCGAGAACGAGTTCAAGGACAAGGTCGGCCGCAAGTACGAAGGCCTGGTGCCGGTGGAGTACGCCTACCAGGACATCGCCGACCTGCCCGCACCGTACACGGTGCCCGCCGGGCGGACGAAGCCATGGGGTACGGCGCACGCGGTGCGCGCGGCGCGCGGCGCAGTGTCCGAGCCGTTCGCAGTCATCAACGCCGACGACTTCTATGGCCGCGACGCGTTCGCCAAGATCGGCGCGCATCTCGCCGCGACTCCTTCCGGCCCGGCGGCCGGCGGAAAGTACTCCTTCGCCATGGTCGGCTACCGGCTTGACCTTACCTTGAGCGCCAACGGCTCCGTCGCCCGCGGCATCTGCAGGGTCAGCACGGACGGCCTCCTCGAGGGCGTCACCGAGATGACCAAGCTCGTCAAGGCCGGCGACATAGCCGAGAACCGCGAAGACCCGGAGAACCCGGTGAAGGTGCCGCTCGACGCGCGCGTGTCGATGAACCTCTGGGGATTCCAGCCCGCGCTCTTCGACGAGCTCGAGCGGCGCTTCCCGGCCTGGCTCGCCGAAAACGGCGCCAAGGAGAAGAGCGAGTGGTACATCCCGTTCGTCGTCGACGAGCTCGTCCGCGAGGGCAAAGCCGAGTGCCGCGTGCTGCCGACCGACTCCTCCTGGTTTGGCGTCACCTACCGCGAGGACAAGCCGTTCGTCGTGGGCGAGATCCGCAAGCTCGTCGAAGCCGGCGAGTATCCGGAGAAACTGCTTGCTTGAGAAGGTCCTCGACCTTCTCTGGCCGCGCCGGTGCGCGGTGTGCGGCGGCAAGGCGGACCGCCCCGGCCGCCACCTTTGCTCCGACTGCCTGATGCGCATCCCGTTCGTGCCGACGGACGGGCTCTGCCGCAGGTGCGGCCGCGACGCGCCGGGGTTGGACGGCGAGTTCCTCTGCTCGGACTGCGCGGACGAGCTTCGCCCCGCCTTCGACCGCGCGGCAAGCGCGATGCGCTTCGAGGGCGAAGCGCGGGAGCTCGTCAACGCCTTCAAGTTCCGCGGCGCGCTCCATCTGCGCGGCGACTTCGTGGACTTCCTCGAGGCGACGGCGCGCGCGCGCTTCCGCGTCGGCGAGATCGGCTTCGTCGCGCCGATGCCGTCGGCCGTCCGGAACCGCTTCTACCGCGGCTACAACCAGTGCGACTACCTGGCGTCGGCGCTGGCGCGGCGGCTCGGCGCGCCGTATGCCGCGCACGCGCTCCGCCGCGTCGGCGTCTTCCGCAAGCAGGCGGGGCTCGGCGAGAAGGAACGGCGGGAGAACGTGAAGGGGACGTTCGCCGTGACCCGCGGCGGATCGATGGCGATCGCGGCGGCGGGGAAGGAGCGGGCGGTGCTGGTGGTGGACGACGTGATGACCACCGGCTCGACGCTTTCCGAGTGCGCCCGCACGCTGAAGGCCGCCGGCGCCGGCAAGGTGTGGTGCGTCACCCTCGCCCGCGCGGTCAGGCCGTAAGCGAGGACTCCTGGCTTTCGAGGAACTCGCGGGCGAGCGCGAGGGAGCCGGCGCTCTCGAAGCCGCCAACCGCGTCCATCAGCTCAAGCCGCGAGACGGAATAGCTCTCGGCGCCCTTGCGGTGGCTGAAGATGAGCTCGAAGTCACCGGCGAATCCGAAGAGCGAAAGCGCCGCGCCGGCGAGGTCGCCAACCGGCGGGAGGTCGATGCTGTCCGCCTGGAAGGTGCAGACGAGGGTGGTGCCGACGCCTTTCTCGCTTTCGAGCGAAACCTCGCCGCCGCAGGCGTCGCACGTCTGCTTGACGAACGGAAGCCCCATTCCGACCTTGCGCTTGTCGTGCTTGCCGGGCTCGGTGAAGAAGGGGTTGAAGGCGCGCGCCTTCGTCGCCTCGTCCATTCCCTTGCCGTTGTCCTCGACGCGGAGGACGATTCTGCCGTCGACCTCCGAGAAGTCCACTGCGACGCGCGACGCGCCGGCCTCGATGGAGTTGGCGGCGACGTCTGCGACTATGTCCGAAAGTGTTGCATGCATGTCGGTATTATACCAAAAAACGTGATTCGTGGTTCGTGGTTCGTGGCTCGAGGTTTGGACCACGAATCGCGAATTATGGTATAATACCGCCAATGAAAAACAACACGACTTCTTCCGGTGCGCTTTCTCGGCGCGGGTTCTTCGGTTCGATGGGCGCATTTTCGCTGCTCGCGGGAACGCGGCTGGCACACGCGGAGGCGACTGCGCTTTCCGGCGAACCAGATGTCCGCTTCGGCGTCCTGAGCGACGTCCACCTCCGCAACCCTGGCGACGAGGACACGCTCGTCAAGGCGTTCGAGTATTTCCGAGACCGCGGCGCGGACGGCGTCATCATCGCCGGCGACATTGCCGATAACGGTCGAATCAGCCAGCTCCAGCGCTGTGCCGATGCGTGGAAGCGCGTCTTCCCCGGCGACAAGGGTCTCGGTGGCCGCCATGTGGAGAAACTTTTCATCTATGGCAACCACGATATCTGGGGGCTCCACTACGCGCAGCAGCAGGACCATGAGCTTGCGCGCAGGGAGGGGATTGCGTTTACCGATGAGCGTCCCGCCCAGGTGTGGGAGGAGGTCTTCGGCGAGCCCTACTCCGACTTCTGGATCAAGAACGTGAAGGGATTTGCCTTCATCGGCGGCCACTGGACGAAGAATGACCAGTTTGACGGCCTGGAGGCGTTCCTCGCCGCGCACGCGAAGGAGATCGACCCCGCGAAGCCTTTCTTCTACACCCAGCACTCTCACCCCAAGGACACCTGCATCGGCCCGTGGGCATGGGGACGTGACAACGGCGCCTCGACTCGCACGCTCTCGAAGTACCCGAACGCGGTGGCGTTTTCCGGCCACAGCCACTATCCGCTCACCGACGAGCGTTCGGTGTGGCAGGGCGCCTTCACCTCGATCAACACCGCTTCGCTTCGCTACTGCTCCCATGACCTCTCGCTGCGCGAGAACCTCCATGGCAACGGTCACGGATTCACCGGCGAGAAGCGCAGGCACCTGATGAAAACGCTCGAGACCTCCAATGGCCGCCACGGCATGCTGGTGTCGGTCTACGGAAGCCTCCTCGCCATCGAGCGCCGCGACTTCGTCTCCGGCAAGTCGCTCGGCGACGACTGGGTCCTTTCCGTGCCCTGCCGCGACGACCAGTCCTTCGCCGCCCGCGCGAAAAAGCGCTCCGCCCCGCAGTTCGCCGCGGACGCCAAGGCCGAGGTCGCGGTCGAGAACGGCCTTCTCGCCGTGCGCTTCCCCGCCGCAAAGACGGTGAAGAAGTGCCGCGTGTTCGAGTACGAGGTAACGGCGACGCTGGTGGAGGACGGGGTCGACCTCGTTCAGGCCCAGCGCCGCGTCGTCGCCAACGACTTCTATCTGCCCGAGTCTTCCGAAGGCGCGCCCGGCTTCTGCCTCTTTTCGCCCGCCGAGCTGCCGATCAAGGGCCACACGGTCTTCTCGGTGCGTCCGCTGGATTGCTTCGGGCTCAAGGGCGAGCCGATTGCCGCCGAGTTCGATACCTCGAAGCCGCTCCCCAAGCCGGAGGAGCAGCAGGCGTGAGCGGCGTCGCCGCCGAAATCGCCGAGATAGTCCGCGAGGAAGGGGGACGCGCCCTGCTCGTGGGCGGCTGCGTGCGCGACGAAATCCTCGGCCTCGAGCCCAAGGACTTCGACCTCGAGTGCTTCGGCGTCGCGCCGGACCGGCTGGAGGCGGCGCTTTCGCGCCACTACACGCTCGACCTCGTGGGCGCGTCCTTCGGCGTCCTCAAGATCCACGGCCACGACGTCGACGTCGCCTTGCCGCGGCGTGAGACCAAGCTTGGCCTCGGCCACCGCGCCTTCGGCACCGAGTGCGACCCGTTCCTTTCGCTCGAGGAGGCGAGCGCGCGGCGCGACTTCACCGTCAACGCCATCTACCGCGATCCGCTGACCGGCGAGACGCTCGATCCCTGGGGCGGGGTGAAGGACCTCGAGCGCGGCGTGCTGCGCCATGTCTCCGACCACTTCCGCGAGGATCCGCTGCGGGTGCTGCGGGGGATGCAGTTCGTCGCCCGCTTCAATCTTGCGCCGGCGCCGGAGACGGTGGAGATCTGCCGCGGAATGACGCCCGAGAACCTCGCGCGCGAGCGGCTCTTCGAGGAGTGGAGCAAGCTCCTCCTCAAGGGCAGGCACATCTCGAAGGGGCTCGCCTTCCTGCGCGCGACCGGCTGGGTGAAGTACTACCCGGAGCTGGAAAGGCTCATCGGCTGCGCGCAGGACCCGCACTGGCATCCCGAAGGCGACGTCTGGAACCACACCTGCTGCTGCCTCGACGCATTCGCCGCCGACCGCGACCGCCGCGCGGCGGAACGCGGCGGCGCGCCCGATCCCGTCGAGGACCTCGTGGTCGGCCTCGCCGTCCTCTGCCACGACTTCGGCAAGCCCGCCTGCACCGCCTACGACCCGGTCAAGAAGCGCATCCGCTCGCTCGGCCACGACGAGGCCGGGGTGGAGCCGACGCTGTCGTTCCTGTCGCGGCTCACCAACGAGGAGCGCCTGCTGAAGGAGGTGCCGCCGCTGGTGCGGCTCCACATGCGCCCGTTCGCGATGTGGCGCGACAAGTCGTCCGACGGCTCGATCCGCCGGCTGGCGGCGAAGGTGGTGCGCATCGACCGGCTCATCCGGGTGGCGGCGGCGGACGACGCGGGCAGGCCGCCGTATCCCTCGGAGCCCGAGCCGCTCAAATGGCTGGCGGAACAGGCGAAGCGGCTGGAGGTGGAGGACTCCGCGCCGAAGCCGATCGTGCAGGGGCGCAACCTGATCGCGCTCGGGATGAAGCCGTCGCCGGAGTTCGGCCGCATCCTCTCCGCGCTCTACGACGCCCAGCTCGACGGCGAGTTCTCCGACCTCGAGGGCGGACTCGGCTACTTTCACCGCCGGCTGGAGGGGAAGGAGACGCGATGAGCGCGGCGACGCACATCGTCTGGGACTGGAACGGCACGCTTCTGGACGACACGGGCGCGGCGCTTGGCGCGCTCAACGCGATGCTCGCGAGAAGGGGGATCGCGGCGGTTTCGATGGAGTCCTACCGCGCGCGCTTCCGCTTTCCGGCGCGGCAGTACTACGAGGAGATCGGCATGCCCGTCCCGGACGCGGAATGGGACGCGATCGCGCAGGAGTACCACGACTCCTACGACGTGGAGAGCGCGTCCGCGGCGCTCAACGTCGAGGCGGTCGCGGCGCTGGAGCTCGCCCGCAGCCGCGGCGCGCGGCAGTCGATCCTCTCCGCGCTCCGCCAGGACCTGCTCGAGGAGGCGGTGGAGCGGTTCGGCGTCAGCGGCTACTTCGACTTTGTGCGCGGCACCGACAACCTCTACGGCGCGGGCAAGCTCGCGTTCGCGCTCGCGCTCAAGGCGGAGATCGAGTCCTCCTCGTCGCCGCCGCCGCGGATCGTGATGATCGGCGACGCCATCCACGACTGCGAGGTCGCCACCGAGCTCGGCGTCGAATGCGTCCTCTGCGCGCAGGGCAGCCACAGCTTCGAGCGCCTCGCCGCGCTTGGCGTGCCCACCGCCCCCTCGCTCGTCGCCGCGGTTGAGCGCGCAGTACAGGTGCCGCCGGATCGAAGTTAAGTGCAGACCTATAATGGAATAATTTGCGATATGAGGAAGAAAGAGCCTGTTCGGTTACTGACCATTATTACCACTGTCGCGTTGTCAACCGCGGCGCCTGCATCGCCGTGGGACGCCGTTCTCGGGAAGGGTGCCCCAGCCGCACATGAGGCCGCTGGATTTTCGGGCAAGGCCAAGGCGGTTTTCCTCGACGGAGAGGACTGGTGCGGCAAGCCGACGCGATTCTTTGCGTGGTATGGCGTACCTGAGCGTGCGTCCGAGACGAACAAATGCCCTGCCGTCGTGCTAGTGCATGGCGGCCTGGGCACGGCGTTCGACGGATGGGTGCGGATGTGGAACGAACGCGGCTACGCGGCGATTGCCATGGACACATGCGGTTCCGTGCCGACGAGAGTCTCGCCCGGGTCCGAGCAGTGGAAGCGCCACGACTGGAGCGGTCCGGCGGGATGGGGTGGCTTCGGGCAGGTCGACGAGTCGGAGCGCGACCAATGGACCTACCATGCCGTGTCGGACGTAATCAGGTCGCATTCCTTCCTGAGGTCGCTCCCCGAAGTCGATTCGGCGCGCATCGGCATCACCGGCATTTCGTGGGGCGGATACCTGACCTGCATCGCGGCTGGCGTCGACCACCGGTTCGCCTGGGCGGCACCAGTGTATGGATGCGGCTTTTATGTCGACGGCTCGGCATGGGCGAAGAAGCTTTCCGACATGGGCGCGAGGGGCGAGAAGTGGCTGCGGACATGGGACGCCGGCGTATATCTTCCCGCCGCCAGGTGTCCGTTTCTCTTCGTGTCGGGCAAGACCGATCCATTCTTCAACGTTCAGATGCTGAAGAAGTCGTCCGCCGTCGTCAAGGGGCCGGTGTTCTACGACATCCGCGAAACGATGCCACACGACCAGGATACTGGCGCGGCGCCGGAATCAATCCGCTCGTTTGCCGACCATTGGTCGTTTGGCAAGCCACTCAGCCCGGAGATTTCCCATGAGTGGTAGCAAACGGGTGCGACAGCACACGCGCGCGAGAATTATGATATAATACTCGAAAACCATCCGGGTATAATCCGATCAAAAGAAAGGCGGTCAATATGGCAACTGGATGCGACAGAAGGGCGTTCATCGGCGGCGCGGCGGCGGCGCTGGCTGCTGGCTGCGTGGGGCCGGCGGCGAAGGACGCGGCGGACGCCGCGGCGCTCGCGGCGACGCGAAAGTGGTTCAAGGAGGCCCAGTTCGGGATGATGGCCCACTGGGGGCTCTACACGCTTCTCGGCGGCGAGTGGAACGGCAAGCCCGGCGTGCGCGCCTATGGCGAGTGGATCCAGTACGGCAACAAGATCCCGCTGAAGGACTACTCCGCGCTTGCCAAGGCGTTCAACCCGGTGCTGTTCGACCCGCTCGACTGGATGAAGCGCGCCCGCGACGCTGGGATGAAGTACTTCGTCATTACCTCCAAGCACCACGACGGCTTCGCGCTCTACCGCTCGAAGGTGTCGAAGTACAACGTGGTGGACGCGACGCCGTTCGGTCGCGACATCATCGAGGAGATCGCCGAGGCCTGCCGCGCCACCGGCATCAAGCTCGGCCTCTACTACTCCCAGGACCTCGACTGGAGCGACCCCGACGGCGGCGGGCTCAAGAACGCCACCGCCAAGGTCAACTGGGGCGACGAGGACTGGCGCAACACCTGGGACTGGCCGGCCGACCGCGGCTACGACTTCACCCGCTACTTCGAGCGCAAGTGCAAGCCGCAGGTGAAGGAGATCCTCACCCAGTACGGCGACCTCTGCCTGATCTGGTTCGACGTTCCCTGCACCATCACCGAGGAGCAGTGCCTGGAGCTCAAGGGCATGGTGCGCCGCTACCAGCCCGGCTGCCTCATCAACGGCAGGCTCGGCTACGGCCTCGGCGACTACCAGACGCCGGGCGACAACATGATCGCCGACAAGACCGAGGCCGGGGTGCTCTACGAGACCGTGGGCACGATGAACGACTCGTGGGGGTACCGTCCGACCGACACCCACTACAAGACCGTGGCGGAGATCCTCAAGATCAAGGCCGACTGCGCCAAGATCGGCTCGAACTACATGCTCAACATCGGCCCCGATCCGCTCGGGCGCATTCCGGTCGCGGGCATCCAGATCCTCGACGGCCTCGCCAAGGCGAGATAATGAGGCTTAAGTCCGCGATAGTCGCGCTTGCCGCGCTTGTCGCCGCCGGCTGCTCCACCATCGTTGCGGCTCGCCGTGCCCAGCGAGCCGCGGAGCCTGCCGCCAGCGGAGAACAGGCCGCCGCCGGGCGCGTCTCGCTCGCGGGGCGCGGCCTCGCCGGACTCGTCGACTTCGCGCTCACCAACCGTCCCCAGATCGCGCGGGCGCGGCTGGCGGTGGAGGACGAGCGGCTGGCGCTCCGCGCGCTTGCCGCCGACGCGCCGCTCGCGAGCTCCACGCCCTGGACTGCCCTCGCGGCGTCCGTCGGCGCCGGCTTCGGCGGCTCGGAGTCGTCCCAGGACTTCCACGAGGCGAAGCGCATCCACGGCGGCACGGCCTCGGCCTCGCTGTCGCTCGACCTGCTGATCTGGGACTTCGGCCGCTACAACGCCAGCGCCGCGGCGCAGCGCGAGCGGGTGATCGCCGCGGAGCTGGACCTCGCCGCCGCCGGCTACACCGTGTTCAAGGAAGTCGTTGACACCTACTTCGACCTCCTGGAGCGCGACGCGCTGCTCGTCGTCGCCTGCACGAACGAGCTCGAGTTTGCGCTGCATCTCGAACAGGCCGAGCGATCGCTCGAGGCCGGCGAGGTGCAGGAGCTGGATGTCCTCCGGGCGCGGCTCGACCTCTCAGTCGCGAAGGAGGAGACGCTTTCGGCGTCAAACGCCGTCACCACCGCCTTCGCCAAGCTCGCGTGCGCGCTCGGGCTCGACGCCTCGCTCGTCGAGCGCGAGGACGTGCTGCCGCGCATGGAGGATCCGCTCCGCTTCGTCATGCAGGGCTTTGCCGCGACGACCGGCGGCTCGGACGAGGTCTACGCCTTCGCCCGCACCAACTCGCCGGCGATGCAGGTTACGCGCGCCAAGCTGCGCGCGGCGTCCGCGGCGGTTGACGCGGCGGTTGCGGACCTGATGCCGGAGGTGTCGGTGTCGGCGTCGCTTTCCTGGACCGATCCGATGTGGGCGCTGAAGTGGGGCGTGTCGGCGGTGCAGTCGCTCTTCCAGGGCTTCCGCCGCACCACGGCGGTCGACCGCGCGCGGGTGGCGCTGGAGCAGGCCGAGACCGACGTCGCCGCCGCCGAGCATACGCTCTCGCGCGACCTGGAGCTCGCGGTCGCCGCGCGCGACAACGCCGCCGAGGCGCGGCTGCGCGCCGAGGACTCGCTCCGCCAGGCGCTGGAGAACTTCGCGGTGGTGAGGAGCAAGTTCGAGCTCGGCGAGGCCAACCGGGTGGACTTCGGGGACGCCGTCGCGGCGCTCTCGTCGTCGGTCGGCGGCGTCGTGAGCGCGTTCTACCGCGGCCAGGTCGCCGAAGCCGACCTCTTCAGGCTCGCCGGGGTGTATCCTGTTTACGACGAAAAGGCTGTCGTCGCGAGCGACGCGATCAACAAGCTGGAGGAGGGGAAATGACGAGATGCGCGATTGCCGCGGCCGCGCTGGCGGCGGCGCTTGTTACCGGGTGCTCCGACGGCGGCGCCGCCGGGTCGTCCAAGAATGGGCCGGCGTTCAGGTTCGCGCCGATCGTGCGGACGGACATCGTGCGCACGGTGGAGGCGACCGGCAAGGTGACGCCGCGCAACACCGCCGACGGCATCCCCGTCGGCGCGCAGGTGAACGGCAAGGTCATCAAGATGTTCGTGGACTACAACTCCACCGTCACCAACGGCCAGGTGGTGGCGCTCATCGACCCGCTCGTCTACGAGGCGACGTACAAGAGCGCACTGGCGCAGCTGCACGTCAACGAGGCCAACGTCGAGGTGCGCCGGGCGGCGGTGGAGTCCGCCAAGGCGGCGCTCGACCTCGCCGAGAAGACGTTCGCGCGCAAGCAGTCGCTCGCCGAGCGCAAGCTCGCCGCGCAGGCCGACTTCGACAGCGCTGAGTCCGCGCTCGCCCGCGCGAAGGCGGACCTCGGCAGCGCCGAGGCGGCGGTGAAGAGCGCGCTCGCGAGCGTCGAGCAGAGCGAGGCGGCGGTGAGCAAGGCGAAGGCCGACCTCGACTACTGCACCATCCGCTCGCCAGTCAACGGCGTGGTGATCGCGCGCAAGGTGGACGAGGGCGAGACCGTGGTCTCGTCCATGAATGCGGTGCCGGTGCTGACGATCGCCGAGGACCTGAAGACGATCTGGATCGAGGCGACGGTGCCCGAGGCCGACGTCGGCGACATCAAGGTGGGGCAGGAGGTCACCTTCACCGCCGACGCCTACCGCCGCCGCTTCAAGGGCAAGGTGCGGCAGATCCGCCTCGCCGCCACCACCACCAACAACGTGGTCACCTATCCGATCATCATCGAGGCGGACAACCCCGGCGAGATGCTCTTCCCCGGCATGACCGCCACGCTCTCCATCGAGACGGCGCGCGCCGAAAACGCGGTCGTCGTCTCTGCGGCGGCGTTCAGGTTCCGTCCCAAGGACTCCGACCGGGCTTCGGGCGAGGCGCCGCGCGGCCGGAAGATCTGGCTCGTCGGGCCGGACGGCAAGCTCTCCGCCCGGGCGGTCTCCGAGGGCGTGACCGACGGATCCTTCACCCAGATCCTCGACGCCGACGACCTCGAGGGCTCCCAGGCGGTGGCCGGATACGAGACGGCCCGCACCGCCGCGGCGGCGTCCGGCGATACCCGCAATCCGTTCATGCCCAAGATGCCGCGCCGCGGTACCCGCGGCACTGCCCCCGAGCCGAAGAAGTAATGTCTCACCTCATCGAGCTAAGGGACCTCTACAAGATCTACGCGCAGGGCGAGGAGCCGGTGCACGCGCTGGACGGCGTGTCGGTCTCGGTCGACGAAGGGGAGTTCGTCGCGATCATGGGCGCTTCCGGTTCTGGCAAGTCGACGATGCTCAACATCCTCGGCTGTCTCGACACGCCGACCTCCGGCTCCTACCTGCTCGACGGCATCGAGGTCGCGCGGCGCACGCGGCGCGAGCTCGCGCAGATCCGCAACCGCAAGCTCGGGTTCGTGTTCCAGAACTTCAACCTGCTGCCGCGCACCAGCGCGGTGGAGCAGGTGGAGCTGCCCGACCTCTATATGGGCAGGCTCTCCCGCTCCGCCCGCCGCCGCCGCGCGCTGGAGCTCCTCGACCGCGTGGGGCTCGGCGGCCGCGCCACCCACAAGCCGTCGGAGCTCTCCGGCGGCCAGCAGCAGCGCGTAGCCATCGCTCGCGCGCTCATGAACGAGCCGCCGGTGCTCTTCGCCGACGAACCCACCGGCAACCTCGACACCAAGGCGTCGGTCGAAATCATGAAGCTCTTCACCGAGCTTTCCGCCGAGGGGATCACCATCGTGATGGTCACCCACGAGGACGACATCGCCGCCTACGCGAAGCGCCACCTGGTGATGAAGGACGGCAAGCTGGTCCGCGACGACCGGCGTAATATTGGATGATAGCGGGAATCGCGGCTTCGGGCTGGGGCGCTCGCCCCGCCGAACGCTCGGCCTCCTAACGTGCCGAGCTCGGGATTCTCGACACTGACCGCAACGCGCTTCCGTTCCTAACGCGCTTAGGTCTCGAATCACGTCGTCGGGACGACGCCCCGTCGCTCCACCTCGACGTCACCCAGCTCTGCAAGCTCTACGCGGAGATGACGGCAGCTTCCCCACGTCCCTGACCGCGGCACTTTGGGTGGCAGATATGGTATAATACAGCCATGCAGACATGGCGGCAGAGGTGGCGGTTCTGGAGGCACAGGCTTCCGGACGTCGTCGTTTCGCTGCTGGCGGTGCTTGTCATGACCCGCTACGCTGCCACCAAGCCCACGAACCAGCTGCAGAACAGCGGAATCGTGTTGTTGCGGTCCGGCGGCGGCTCGGGCGCGGTCGTCACCGCCGAGGACATCGCGCGGGGCTACAGGCTCGCGTCGGTGTCCACGAATGTCGCAGTCTCCTACTCATGCCCTACGAACGGCGCGGCATGGGCGAGCTGGACGCGCCGCGGCGCGTTCCGCGACTGGTTTACGCTTGCGTTTCCCGCCGACTGGACGTTCCCGCTCGACTCGAACGAGCTTGACCGGGTTACGGTGTTCGTCGACGCGAGGATTCGCCCGAGCCTACGCGCCGCCGAGGACGAGATCGCCGCGCTTGGCTCGCCTGCGTCGGCGGTGCCGGGCGTGTCGGAGTTCTGGTCCGCTACCGGCTCCGGCGGATCGCAGCTCCTCACCTGGCGCGACTTCTTCTTCGGACGCGGCGAAGGCGAGCAGGTGAGCGCCCAGATCGAGCTTTCGCCGAGCGGAGACTTCGCTGTGCGCTCGAACTCGGTCGAGCGCGCGTATGCTCGCATCGTCCCGTTCGACCTCGACGGCGACGGTCTCGCCAACGACGTCGACCCCGAACCGTGCGTCTACAACGGCGACTGCCACGGCCAGACCGCCGCGGCGCGCGAGTCCGTGCTCGGCCAAGTCGGCGTCTGGCTCGAGAACGGCTGGTACTTCCTCTCCGCGACATTCCCCGAGAAACCGGTCCGGCCGACGCTCGTCTCGGTCGGCACCAACCGCATGGTCGTCGTCGAGTCCGGCGAGTACCTCTTCCTGCTCGAAAAGGGGATTGTGCACGACATCCACGTCGAGCCTTGGCGGGACGACATCGTGTACGAGGCATACGACGACGTACTCGACGCGCATAACCCGGCCGCGCCGCTGCTCAGGTCGATCGAGTGGTGGACGCCGGGACCTGGCGGAGGCCAATGGCACGACGACAGCAGCGTGTGGTCGTTGTCGCCGGGCTATCTCGACCTCTGCCCGTCGGTATACGTGGCATGGTGGCCTGGGTTCAAGGGGAGTCCCGATCCCGTCGACTTGCCTTCGGGCGAGAACTGTGTCTTCACCGGGATCTTCACCGACTGCTGCGTCGACGTCCCGGCGCAGTACGAATGGCAGTGCTACTTCTGGCCGATACCGATCGTCTCGCCGAATGCGAAGACCACCGAGTTGCTGGCTCCGCCCGAGGCGCTGTCGAACTCCGTCATCTCGGTTACCGCCACCGTCGGCGGCCTCGAGTTTCGGTCGTACGTCGGAGGCAGCGACCACCTGGTCACCAACGGCATGGTCAGGTCTGGCTACTACGTCGGCACCGCTCCGGTCGTGTTCCGCGGCGGCGCCCGCCGGCCGCTGGTGGCGTATTCCCACACCGACGACCCGGACTACGCGCCGCTGCCGACGAACGGAACGCTGACGCTCTCGTTCGCGTCTGGCTCGGATCACGTGCGCCTCTGGAGCGCGGAGGCGGGCGGCACGGAGGTGTCGCTCCCGCGCTCCTGGCCGGTCGCGGAGTTCAACGGCTTCACCTGCTACATCGAGGGGCTGTCGGACTCGACCAACATCGAGAAGACCGTCTTCCGGCTGGCCTACGCCGGGTACGCCGGCAGCAAGGAGGACTCTGCCGACACTTATGTCTGCAACCCGCCGCGCATAGTCGCGCCCAATGTGGTGGGGGTCAACAACGACGACGACAATGCCAACTGCACCAACGACTGGGAGGAGGTCGTGGCGCTCGCGGGAGACGACGACGTTGTGCCGGTGCGGGTTATGGCGCAGATGCCGCCGAACGTCGGCGGACGCGTCAGGCTCGAGGTGCATACTTCGCCCGACGTCACGCTCTGGCGAGACCGCGACAGAACCGAGGAGATTGATTTTAGAGCCTACCCGGCCATCCCCGATTCAGGCGAGGTTGACGAGACATACTATATTGAGAGCCGTTATCCGTCATTTGGCTATCGTACCGACAGGCTCGAGGTCGTCGCGTCCTGCGGAGGGTCGGTCGCCGCCGCCGAGCACCTGATGACGTTTGTCGAGCGCATCGCGCAGCCGATAACGAACGAGCGCAGCGAGGGAGTGATCGTGAATCCGTGCGGGGCGATCACGAACGCCGTGACGCGGATGAAGGTGGAGGTCTACCCGACCAGCTTCCCCAACGACAAGATCGTCTGGAATGTAGTGGAGGGGAGCGCGTCCTTCGTCGGCGGCAACACCGGACGAGAGATCGCGTTCAGGGCGACCGGCGCGGTCAACAGCCCGATAGTCCTCGAAGTCGACTGCGACGGCTGCCCCGGCCGCAGACCGCAGTTCGATCTGACGACATGCGGGATGCTCCAGATACCCGTCTATCCCTGCACGATAACGGACGGCGACCTTCCATCCCCTATCATCGAATCGCATCTTGCTTCGTTGCTCAGCGAAGTCAACATCATTTTCCGTCAGGTCGGGCTGTCATTTTACCTTGGTGCGTCGGTGACGAATGTTGTGAATGAAGAGTGGGCAGAGAAGGGATTGATGAATGCAACGTGTCAAAAGAATATCAGAAATATTTTGAACAATACAGGTGGTGTTGAAGTGTATTTTGTAGATGGACTAAAGGGGAATCACAAATTGTTGCGAGACCAGCCAAATGGTAGCGCGAATATATATGGAATCATTGTCAAGAATTCCATATCGGCAATTACACTTGCGCATGAAATCGGGCATCTTTGCCATTGGAAAGACATATACGCGCGGGGAAGGAAATCCGTCCCAGAAGAATTAGACCTGGAGGTTTCTCAGCAGTGGCTCCCCAACGACTGGAACAACGGCACCGGCGGCAGGTTTTATCCGATGTTCCTTAGCCAGAGCGAGGCAATCAGGAAATTGCTGATGTATGGAGAGGGGAGTGCTTCGAAGGCAGACATATCGGCAGGCAATGTTTATGGTCTAATTATTCACAGGTCATTGAGTCCTGATGGAGAGATTGTCAATGAGACATATCAAATGGACAATGTATACGTTGGAGGTGTCCCACCGTTAAGGATGCCAATAACACGGTGAAGGAGAAAATCATGAAAGCAAAAATAGCATCAAGTGCATTGTTTATAATCGTGGCAAGCTTGTCATACGCGGCTATGCCACCGCCGGCGGAAGTGGAAAGATTCCTTGAGGGGAAAATCATCCAGGACGATTTCGTTAATGAGGAGGAGCCTGTGGATGTTCCATTAAGATATCGTGACTCGCTTAAAAAGTATGGGTATTTCATCCGTGAGCAAGGTTGCACTACCAACGAATTTGTTCAGGCATTGATGCTGGCGGCGACGAACGGCGCGTACAGCCTTGAATGGACGGAAGACCAAAAAGACACGATTGCAGCGAGGGCACTCACAGCCTTAAGCGAGATGAACCGACCGGATGTAACGAATTTCGTGAGGATAGTCAACGCTGACGGTAAGCGGCATTTTAGATATGTAGATTTTTCAACTCCGTTCATCTATACCAATCTTGAGCCAGAAGTGTTGGATTACATGCGCACGCAGTGCGTAAGGACCAATCTTTATGAAGATCTTGCTTTTAGCGTAATGTTAGATATGCTTGAAACTCTTTCCACGATGCCACCGGAATTGCAGCCTACTGCCACTAATCGTGTTGCACAATATTTTTATTATTCGATAGGCCACACTCCCGCAAGGCAGGGGGTGCAGGATCGTACACTAATCAAGCTCGTTCCCTCCTATTCCAACAGCCTCCAGCGGCTTTCCTTGATGCGCTATGTTGCGGCGACCGCAACAAATGTATATCACCGTGCGTATGCGCAAAGGGCGGTGCAGGCGCTTACCGCCGCGCCGACCAACACGCTCAACAACATACCATGGATAGCGCAATGAAAAGAATTGTCTGCATACTGTTTGTGATGGGCGACTTGGCGTTGCAAGGCTCATCATACTTCAACACCATCACCAACCTCTGGTATACCGGGCATCAGACAAATGTGCTGCAGATGGCGGAGGCAAGGCTCGCGCGGAACACCAACGACATTGCCGGAATACTGATGAAGGCGTCCTGGGATTTCGCCTTTTCGGATGCGGTCGTGCTTTCGAATAGCCTAAATCGTGTTCTTAACGCCGGAGAGACTGTTCAGACCTCATGTTTTACCAATGTATTTCGAATTACAAGGCTTGATGTTGTGTGCGTTTTGAACGCAGTCGCGAACGAGACGGTTGCCCAAAGAACTGCGGATTTGGCCAAGCAGAATCGACCTGGAAGGTGGCCACATTTTATTGAGGAGCTAAAAGCTTTGGATGCAGATGGATATTTTAACGGAGAATAATATGTATGGCATGTCATTTATCTTGGCCAACCAACACGCTCAACAACATACCCTGGATCGTGCAATGAAGGGTCTATTGGCAATTCTCGCCGCCGTGTTTGCTGTCGCTCCGTGCTTTGCCGCGGAGGTGGCGCTGCCGGCGCCTCCGCCGAGCGAATACGCTGACACCGAGGCGTCGACCAATCTTGCCTTCTCGCTGCGGACGGGAGGGCGCAGCTCATTTGAGATCGCGATCTCGCTCCAGGCAAGCACAAGCAACAACCTCGAGGTCGCGTTCGGCTGCGACGCCGACAGCGACGGCGAGCTCTCGGCCGAGGAGCAGTCCCTGACCGTCGGCTGGGATTCCGGCAGCTGGTTTATGCGGGACGACGCCACCGGCGAGAGGACGTCCGTTCCGCGCGCTGACGGCCAGCGCCGGCTCGACTTTCGCGTAATGATCGACTCGGAGCTGCGGCCGCGCGGACTCATCGCTCGGGATGGCGGCGTTGTGTTTGCCTACGACACCAGGTCTATGCCCAGTTCGCTGTTCGACCCAGACTGGAACCTTGTCCGCGTTACCGCTCGCGGCTTCCGCAACCCGATGGAGCGGTTGTCAGTCGGCTTCGCCCCGACCGGCTTCAGCGTCCACCTCAAATAACCGCGGCAGATTCCGCGGCAGTTTTGTCTGTGGCTCTGCATGATTTCTCCGGAGATTTCCAAGCGGCGAAGCGGGTGAGTGAGGAAGACGGGTGCGACTCGCCGAGCACCCGCCGTTTTTGGTATAATACACGCAATGAACTTCGGCATGGTCTTCAAGGTGGCGATCCTCGCCATCATGCGCAACAAGACGCGCTCGCTCCTCACCTGCATCGGCATCATCGTCGGCATCGCCGCGGTTATCTCGGTGCTGGCGATCGGCAAGGGCGCCTCGACGATGATGGTGAAGGAGATCTCGTCGATGGGGAACAACCTGATGATGGTCTTCCCCGACCGCAACCGGAAGGGCGCGGTGAGGAGCGGCATGGGCGCGGGCGAGACTATGACCGCCGGCGACGCGGAGGCGGTCAAGCGCGAGCTCGGCCACCTCGTCAGCGGCGTCTCGCCGGCGGTGAACGTCTCCTGCCAGCTCATCCGCGACAACCGCAACTGGAACTGCCGCGTGAGCGGGGTGAGCTACGACATGCCTGAGATCCGCAACTGGAACATCGCCGAGGGCAGGTTCTTCGAGGAGTCGGAGCAGCGCGCCTGCGCCCGCGTCTGCGTGATCGGCACGACGGTCAAGGCCAATCTCTTCGACGAAGGCGAGGAGGCGGTCGGCGCCACCATCCGCATGGGCGCGATGCCGTTCAAGGTGATCGGCGTGCTCGCGGCGAAGGGCGCGAACAGCTGGGGGCAGGACCAGGACGACACGGTGATGGCCCCGTACACTACGGTCGGACGGGTGCTCCAGCGCTCCAAGTTCCGCTCGATCAACATGATGAACATCTCGCTCTGGTCGCTGGACGACAACGACGAGGCGAAGCGGGAGGTGACGGCGCTCTTGAGGCAGCGGCACAACCTCGCCGACTACCAGGACGACGACTTCGAGACGCGCGACACCACCGAGATCATGAACACGATGGGGTCGGTGACCGGCCTCATGACCGTGCTCCTCACCGCGGTCGCGGCGATTTCGCTGCTCGTCGGCGGCATCGGCATCATGAACATCATGCTCGTCTCGGTGACCGAGCGCATCAAGGAGATCGGACTGAGGATGGCGATCGGCGCCACCCCGGCCTGCATCCTCTGGCAGTTCATCCTCGAGGCGGTGGTGCTGTCGACGGTAGGCGGGGCGATAGGCGTCGCGCTCGGCGTGGGCGCGGCGAAGGTGATCGGCGAGGTCAACCACTGGCCGATCGTGATCGAGTTCTCGAGCGCGGTGTACTCGTTCCTGTTCTCGTCCTTCGTCGGCATGTTCTTCGGCTTCTACCCGGCCTACCGCGCCTCCAAGCTCAACCCGATCGACTGCCTGCGCTACGAGTAGCGGTTCACATTGCGCGCGTGGCCGCAAAATGCTATACTACAGTTCTATGAAAGAGAATCCCAACCACATCGCGGCGCCGCTGCTCGAGAAGATCGCCTCCGACCGCGTTACCTACAGTTGCGAGGTAAAGACCCTCGGCGAGGCGAAGATTCCCTCTCCGATCAGACGGCACGACTTCGTCGAGGAAGGGCGCCGCGTGCTGCTAACGGGGGACATGGAGCTCCTCGAGGCGTGGGAGAGCAGACTCGGTCACAAGCCGAGCTTCGAGCGCGCCGGCCCCCACGAGCGGATCTTCCACGACCCCGCCTGGACGCGCGTCGGGATCGTCACCGCCGGCGGGCTCTGTCCCGGCCTCAACAACGTCATCAAGGGACTGGTCGAGATCCTCTCCGCCGACTACGGCATCCGCACCATCTACGGCATCCGCTACGGCTACGCCGGTCTCTCGCCCGAATGCGGCTATGCGCCGATGCCGCTCGACGTCGACTCCGTCGACACCATCCACGAGCTCGGCGGCACCATACTCGGGTCCTCGCGCGGACGCCAGCCCACCGAGTTGGTGGTCGACACGCTCGAGCGGATGAACATCAACATCCTCTTCTGCATCGGCGGCGACGGCTCGCTCCGCTGCGCCCACGACATCGCCCTCGAGGCGCTGCGGCGGAAGCTCTCGATATCCGTCGTCGGCATCCCCAAGACCATCGACAACGACCTCCACTTCGTGGGACGCTCCTTCGGCTTCGAGACCGCCGTCGCCGAGGCGACTCCGGTCATCCGCAACGCCCACATCGAGGCGCGCGGCGCCCACCACGGGATAGGCCTCGTCAAGCTGATGGGACGCGACTCCGGCTTCATCGCCGCCTATGCCTCGATGGCCAATCCCGTCGTCAACTTCTGCCTCATCCCCGAAATCGACTTCGAGATCGACGGTCCGGGCGGACTTCTCGCCGCGCTCGAACGGCGTTTTTCCTACGGCAAGGACCACGCTGTGATCGTAGTCGCGGAAGGGGCCGGGCAGCGCTTCTTCAGCGGCGCCGAGGAGCGCGACGCCTCCGGCAACGTGCTCAAGAAGGACATCGGCGACTACCTCAAGCGGCGGATCACCGAGCATTTCCGCCAGAAGAACTTCGACCACACGGTCAAGTACTTCGACCCGAGCTACACCATCCGGTCGGTCCCGGCGCGCGGCACCGACGCCATCCGCTGCTACATGCTCGCCCGGAACGCGGTGCACGCGGCAATGGCCGGTCGCACCGACTGCGTCGTCGGCAGCGTCGCCCCGGAGCTCTACACGCTCGTCCCCATTGCGCTCGCCACCATCAACCGCCAGAAGCTGAACCTGGCAGGCGACCTCTGGCGCTGCGTGATGGACGCCACCGGACAGGAGCGGCTCTTCGACCCCGACGCCAAGAAGACGGCTATGGTTCGCTAAGCCCGATTATACGGCAATATTAGGTTCTATTCCTCTGGGATGTCCCAGATGGAAATGTCGTTGGATTTGCGCACTTCGACGGGGATTGTGAACTTTTCCTCGGTTTCCTTCGCCACCGGCGGTGGCTTGGGAAGGGGAACAGACACAGATTTTGGGGCCTTGGGGACTGTCCCCTTTGGGGTCTTGGGGACTGTCCCCTTTGGGGTCTTGGGGACTGTCCCCTTAGGTTCGTCGTCATAGTAGCTGATGGCGGTGTCTTCGTCGGGTAGGTCGTTGAGGTCCTCCTCGTCGTCGTACTGTGGCAGCTTGGATGTGTCTATCTTGCCGATGGTGAGCGGCCGGGAAGGGGGAGACTTGGGGCGGTAATGTTCCGGGTAGTACTTGCGGCGGTAGGCTTCAAGATCTTCATGACGGCGGCGTTCCTTCTCGACCGCGGCAGCCTGCTTCTGCTTTTCAGCAGCGAGAAGGGCCTTAAGGCGGGCGATTTCCTGCTCCTCTTGGGATGGACCCTTTGGTTTCGCGTCCTCAATTGCCTTTTTCAGCGCCTCGGCGGCCTGCTTGTCCTTCTCGGCAATCAGCTTTTCCTTTTCGACCAGAGTACGCTCCGCGTCGTCTGCCTTACGCTGGGCGTTGTAGATTTTCTCCTGGAGAGTCTCGATCTTCTTGGTCAGCTCTATAACCGCCGCGCTGTCGCGCGATGGCCTTGCGGCGGCCTCGGCGGCGGCACGCTCGCGCTCAGCGTGCTCTTTGTCGGATCGCTCGCGTTCCTTCTGCATAAAATCGACAAGTCGGTCGTTGAGGTGCTGATTGTCGTCGTAGGACTTCACGAGCAGCGTCATGAAGATGGCGAGGATTGCAACCAGCAGCACGCCGAAGAACACCGCCAGCGCGGTGATGCGCTTGCGCGCCTTGGCCTGTTCGGCGTTGATGTATTCCTGGAATGCCTTGAGGATCGGAAACTCGTCCATCGTCGAATCCGAACCATAGACGCTGACGGCATTCTGCGGAATGTCGTTCTCAATGTCGTTCATGTCGTATTTGCGCATAAGATAGATTATGTAAACTATGGTTAATTGGTGGGAAATACGTACCAGCTGTCGATACGAAGGTTTTTAAGCTTATTCATAGCCTCATACAGTCGCTTAAGCTTCTGAGAACGAGATGCGTAGATAAAGCAGGTATGAACAGCTGAGAAATATTCTGCCTTGGCAAAGTCGATCTCGCGTGGTGTAAGCCGCGGGTCAAGTTCTTCGCCTGACCAGTCCTGTTCGATGTAGACGAGCCGGTCGACGTCGTTGGTGACCGTCAGCTCAAAAGGCTGCACGAGACGTTCGGTGCGGTCGGACCATTTTTCGAGCGGCAGAAAGGCGCGGTAGAAGAGCTTGTGGGGATCACGTCCGTTGATCTTCACCTTGTTGGAATCGACTATTGCGAGCGCCTGGGCGGCGGCAATGGACTCGCCGACCGTGAGCTCGGGGAAAAAGTCAACTTTTACGTCGAGGGTCCTGCCGTCGGCCGATTCTTCCTTGAGCCGCTTAAGTTCGGAGGCAATGGTTCCTGGTGCGAGGGAGATGGAAACCGGCTTGGGGCGGGCGGAGCCGTCCCAGGAAATAGTGAACTTGACCTTGTCGCCCTTCTTCAGCGTCTTGGCAGCGACATGGGCGTTGTACACGTCGCCCTGGGGATAGACGCCGTCGAAGACAAGCGGAGACTGTCCCAGCGAATAGAATGCAAATGCCGCGCACGGCTGGTTGGTGGCGGCAACTGGACTCCCCTTCACGTCGCGCGAGCCACCGGTGTAGATGATGTCGCCAAGCGAAAGCCCGGGCGGCATGGTGGTGGCAATGAAATTAGAAATCGCGGGTTCAATCTTCACCGGACACCCTACGGGCCAGAGGATGCAGTCGTTGACCGACTCTGCCTTGCCGCGCGGGATGCCGGCGGACTCGATCTTGCGGCAGAATTCCTCGATAGAATCGTCGACGAGGAACATCGTCTCGTAGGCGTTGTCGGAGTCCTGGGCGGCAAAGAAAAACTCCACCGGCGCCCCCTTCTCCAAGCCGGTTGCGGTGGCGGAGAAGGTGCAGGTGCAGGCAGCGGCGATCAGCGCGGAGATCATCTGAACTTCTCCATAGCCCGCTTGAATCCTACGGCGCTGCGAGCGATGATCTTCTCGTCGACGCAGCAGCTGAGGCGGACATAGCCGGGGAAGCCGAAGCCCTTGCCGGTGACGACGAGGATCTTCTCCTCCAGCAGCGCGTCGACGAGCTTGAGGTCGTCATCCACCGGCGACTTGGCGAAGAAGTAGAAAGCCCCCTTCGGGAGCTCGAACTCGATGCCGGCCCCATTCAGCACCTCTGCCATCTTCAGACGGCGGCGGTTATAGACTTCGAGGTCGACCGTCTCGTCGAGCAGCGCGGCGGCGAGACGCTGGCCAATCACCGGCGCATTGACGTATCCTAGCGTGCGGGTGGTGAGCGCAAGCGCGGAGACGAGATCGTCGCCGCCGGGCATGGGCGGATTGACGGCAATGTAGCCGACGCGCTCGCCGGCGAGCGAGAGGGTCTTGGAGAAGCTGCCCAGCACGCAGCACCAGCGGGAGAGCGGCAGGACCGGCGGCACCACGGCGCCGTCGAAGGCGAAGGCACGGTAGGGCTCGTCGGAAAGGAGGAACATCGCCCTTCCGCCTTCGCGGGCGCGGCGCTCGTTCTCGGCGTCTACGACCGCGGCGATGGAGCGGAGGTCGTCCTCGGAGTAGATGCATCCGGTCGGGTTGTTGGGCGAGTTGACGATGATCGCGCGCGTCCTGGGACCAACGGCGGCGCGGAGGGCGGCGATGTCAGGCGCGAAGGAAGGAGGCAGCGACGGAACCGGCTTCAGCTTGCCGCCGAAGTGTCCGCAGTAGGCGCCGTACTCGACAAAGTACGGCGCGGGCACAACCACTTCGTCGCCTGGCTCGATGACCGCGCGGAAGAAGCTCACCATGGCACCGGCGGCGCCGACCGACATCACGACGTTCGACGCCTTCACTTCGGTCTGCTGCTGGCGCGAGAGGTACTTTGCCATCGCCTCCCGGACGGCGGGGACGCCGGCGTTGGGGCAATAGCCGAGCCCGAGCGGCTTTACCGCAGCGTCGGCAATTCCTGCCAGCGCGCCGCGGGCGGCTGCGGGCGGCGGCACGTCGGGGTTGCCGAGCGAGAAGTCGCACACGGCGTCCTCGCCGAACTGGCGCTTGAGCTCCAGCCCCTTCTCGAACATCCTGCGGATCCATGAGCTCGACGCCATCGAATCGCGGATTTCGTCCGTCGTCGTCTGCATCATCTTCTACTCCTCGCTGGACTCGTCGAAGGTGAAGTCAGGGAACATGTCCTTGACGATCTTCTCGTAGTCTGGGTACTGCTTGATGACCTCCTGGGCGATCTGCTGCGCGCGGGTGGTGGCGTTGTTCACCTCGGCGCAGACGAGCTTCATCGTGAGCGCCGCGCCGAGCATGGCGTCGGACCATTCGCGCAGGTTGAGTCCGGAGTTTCGGCGCCCCTTGACGATGAACTCGTTGATGAGTTCGTTGAAGTTGCCCGGGAACTCCTTGTAGAACTTCTGCCATTGGATGCGCTGCTTCGACTTGCCGTCGGCCTTGACGATGAGGATGTCCTTGGGAGTGGCCTCTACGACCTTGGCGCCATTCAGCCTCCCCTTGAACTTGTGGCCGACCATGTGCTTGAGGAAGATGTCCTGGACGGACTTCATCATGTCCACCTTCCTGACCTCGAACTTGGCGGCGATCTCGCCTTCGGGGGTCTTGAAGTTGGAGTACACTTCCTTCAGCATGCGGTAGGCGCTGTCCCAGTCGAGCTGGCGCAGGCAGCCCTGCGCGGTGATGGCCTCGAACCGCTCGTGGATCGCGTTGCACTCGCCGTCGGCAAGCGCCTTGCGTTCTGCAGCCACCTTGGCGAGGCGGTTGCTCTCGGCGATCTCGGCCTCGATCTTGGCAAGGCGGCGCTCCTCGTTGAGCTTGATCGAGCGGAGCCGCTTGGTGACCTTGTCAATGGTCTTCTTGCCCTTGGACTTGATGAAGGCAATGCCCTTGCGGACCTCCTCCACCTCCTTGGAGCCGACGAGGTCGTTGTGGAGGTCGGTTACCTTGCGCGAAAGCTCGGCTAAGGCGTCAAGCGACGGCTGGTCGTCGGCGCCCTCGATCTTCCCTGCCTCGTCGCAGGCCTCGAGGACCTGCTTGGTCATCGATCCAATGCGAATGGCGCCGGCCTGGCAGTCGTAGGTGCGGTTCCATACCTCGTGGATGTCCGGAAGCGACTCCTCGAAGAGCCTGTCCTTCTCCTTCTCGACGATGGTCTTCTCCGGCGGCGGCGGCGGCGGTTCGGCCTCGGTAGCTTCGGCTTCCTCAGGAGCCTCCTCCTCCTTGGCGACGGGGACTCCGCCAGACTCGGCTTGCTTCAGCGCCGCAAGGAAGTCCTGGTAGTCGGGGTCGGCAGGGTCGTCGGTGTCGGGCATCTTGAGCCCGTATTTCTTGGCCCGTGCCGCAAGCGAGTTGGGTGCCGGCTGCTTCGCGTCAGGAGCTGCGGCATCGCCGGCGGCGGCGGCTGGTGCCGCGTTCGTCGCCGTAGCGGCGGCGACGGCATTGGTGGCCGCGACCTTCGGCACCACGTTGGTGGAGGCGATGGCGTCCAGCAGCTTCTTCGTCGGCGGCGGGCGGAACTGGTCGGCGTAGGCGGGCAGGCTTTTCGCGAGCTCGGCGGTAAACTTCTCGCACTCTACGGTCGCCTTGGCGGTGAAGCTCTGGAAATCGGCGTTGAAATTCTCGGTCTTCTCCCGAGTGTTCTTGATTGCCGCGCGCGCCCTGGCGATGCCGTCGGCGCGCTGTGCGCGAGCGGTCTCCTCCTTCACCACCTCGTTGTGGTGGACGAACCAGACGAGTCCGCCGCCGATGCCGCCGAGGAGCAGAAGGCCGATGACGACGAAGAGCGTCACCTTTACCCCGAGGCTGCCGCCCTCCTCCTCTTCTTCCTCCTCCTCCGTCTGCGGACGGTGCAGACGGCGGCGCATCTTCGCCCGCGGACTGAGGTTCTTCTCCTCGTCTTGATTGCCTTCTGCCTCGTCCTTGTCGTTCTCGTCGTCGCCGGAGTCCGTAGACGAGGTGGAGCCTGGTCGCTTGCGGAGCATCATCCTGCGCGTTCCAACCAGCGACCGCTTCGCGCCTGGACGCGGCTTCGCAGCGCCGGAGACGGGGGTCATCTTCTGGGTAAGGCCGGACGCAAGCACCTCCTTGAACGCCTCGAGGAGCGCCTCGAAGCTGGGATAGCGGTTGTTCTTGTCCAGCGCCAGCATCTTCATCACCATCGCGTCGATGGCAGGTGAGATCTCGGGCCGGATCTCGCTTGGCTTCTTCGGGGTGCCCTCGAAGCGCTTCTTGACTACCGCCATCGGATCCGAGCCCTCGAACGGGGCGACGCCGGTGAGCGCGTGGTAGAGCGTGCCGCCAAGCGAGTACATGTCGGCGCGGAAGTCAACCTGCTCCTTGCGGACCTTCTCCGGCGCGATGTAGTAGGGAGTACCCCAGATCTCATTGGTGTCCTTCTGCATGCCGGCGAGGCCGAAATCCACTAGCTTGGCATTGCCGTTCGCGTCAAGAAGGATATTCTCGGGCTTGACGTCGCCGTGCACGAAGCCCTGGTCACTCGCGCACTGGAGCGCCTGCGCGACCTGTTGGCAGATCTTGAGGACGCGCTGGACGTCGGTCTTGCCCGGCGCGGCGTTCATGAGCGAGTAGAGGGAACCGCCGCTGGCCAGCTCCATCGCAATGTAAGGCATGCCGTCGCTGATGCCGTAGGAGTATATCTGGGCGATGTTGGGGTGGATCAGCTTCGCGGCGGACTGAGCCTCCTTCTTGAACTTCTCGACGAACTCCGCGTCCGCTCCGAGCTCCTTTAGCATCACCTTCACCGCTACGGGACGGTCGAGCATCTTGTCGCGGCCCATGTACACGCCGCCCATCCCGCCCGCGCCGAGCTCGCGCTCGAGGAGGAAGTTGCCGTTGTCGCCGAAGACGCCGGGGGTGCTGATCAGTTGCTCGCTCATGTCTCTTCTACCTCCGCATGTCCGCTACCGGATGATCCTCCAGCCGGTAAGCGGCCAGAATACGAATGCCCCTTCGCCGCGCAGGTTCGCGCGCGGCACCGTGCCCCAGTACCGGCTGTCGAAGGAGTTGTTGAAGTTGTCGCCGCAGGCGAAGTACTCGTCGGGGCCCATAGTCACCGCGTCGGGCCGCCCCTCCACGGGGTGCTCGAGGACGTATGTCTCTCCCGGTCTCGCCTTCATGCGCTTGATGTAGTGGGTGCCCTGCGGAAGCTGCTTGATGCCGGTGGTGGAGAAGATCATCACGTCCCCGTCCTTCGGCTGGAAGAAGTTCCACTTCCAGCGGTTGACGAAGATGAAGTCGCCGGTGGTAATCGACCCCTTCCAGAGCGTGTCGCCCCTGGTCACGAACTTGCCGTTCAGCTCGCGGCAGGCGTCGGTCGGCAGCGACCAGCTCTGGTCGCAGGTGCCGACCTTCACGGTGGCAAAGCCGTCGCCTCGCGGCTGGCAGCGGATGGTGCCGGTGGCCGGAGACTTCCAGTCCACCACCCGCTCGCCGGTCACGACCCACTTGAGCACCGAGAGCGGGAACCTGTCCCACGCTCCCTTCTCCGCACCGGCCTCGGTGTGGTAGCCCCAGAGCGTCTCCTGCATCGAGCCGGTAGGGATCTTGAACGGCTCGTAGAAGTAGGCGCGGAACGCCATCGCCACGGAGATCGCGACGACGAACGTGTCGAGCCATTCCTTCCCGTAGTCTTGAAACGTCTTCTTCACCTTACACTTTCCAATCTCAAACCTTTCAACTTTTCAACCTTTCAACTTTTCAACCTTTCAAGCCCGGTAGTTCGGGGCTTCCTTGGTGATCGTGATGTCGTGCGGACGCGCCTCGCGCTGCCCGGCGGCGGTGACGCGGTAGAACTTGCCCTTCTCCTTCAGCTCTGCGATCGTCCTTGCGCCGCAGTAGCCGAGCGACGCCCTGAGACCGCCGCAGAACTGGGTCATGATCGACTTCACCTTGCCGGAGTAAGGCACCATTCCCTCGATGCCCTGCGGCACCAGGTCCTCCTCCGCCTCCGAGTCCTGGAAGTAGCGCGCCCGCGAGCCCTTGCCGTTCTTGAGCGCAGCCATCGAGCCCATGCCGCGGTAGACCACGTACTGGCGGCCGTTCGCGTAGATCTTCTCGCCCGGGCTTTCCTCGGTGCCGGCGAGCACCGAGCCGAGCATCACCGAGTCGGCGCCGGCGGCGATCGCCTTCGGGACGTCGCCAGAGAGCTTGATGCCGCCGTCGGCGATCACCGCGACATCCGTCCCGCGCAGCGCCTTCGCCGCGTTGTAGACCGCGGTGAGCTGGGGAATGCCGACGCCGCAGACGACGCGGGTAGTGCAGATCGAGCCGGGGCCGATGCCGACCTTGACCGCATGGGCGCCGCACTTCGCGAGCGCCGCGGCGGCCTCGCCGGTAGCGATGTTGCCGGCGATGACGTCGATCTGCGGATAGGTCTTGGCGATGTACTTGGTCATCTCCATGATGCCCTTGGAGTGGCCGTGGGCGGAGTCGACGACGACGCAGTCGACGCCGGCGGCGGCAAGCTTCTCCATCCGCTGCAGGTCGCCGCGGCCGCCGGAGACGGACGCCGCGACGCGCAGGCGGAAGCGCTCGTCGCAGTTGTAGCCGGCGTTGGAGTTCTCGATGATGCGCGCGACGTCGGTGAAGCTGTAGAGGCCGATGACGCGGCCGTTGCGGTCGACGAGCGGCAGCTTGCCGATCTTCGCCTTGCGCATGAGCTCATACGCCTTCTTCAGCGTGGTGGAGCGGGTGCCGGTGATCGGGCACGGCTGCATCACGTCCTTGAGCGTCATCGCGTTCATCGGCGCGAAGCGCATGTCGGACGAGGTGATCATGCCGACGAGCTTGTCGTCCGAGTCCAGCACCGGGAAGCCGTTGAACTTCAGCCCCATGCGGCGCTTTTCGGCGCGGAGGAATGAGATGTCGTCGTCGGCATGGAAGCAGATCGGCTTGGCGATGAGCCCGTTGAGGTGGTTCTTCACCTTCGCCACCTGCGCGGCCTGGTCGTCCTCCTCAAGGTTCTTGTGGATGCAGCCGATGCCGCCGGAAAGCGCCATCGCGATCGCCATCGGCGCCTCGGTGACGGTGTCCATCGCGGCGGAGATGAACGGCGTCTTCATCTTCGTGCGCGAAGTAAGTTTGGTCTCCAGCGAGGTCTCGTCGGGCAGGAAATCCGCGTACTGCGTAACGAGTGTAACGTCGTCGTACGTCAGCCCCTCGTGGGGAAACGTCTTCATGAAAGCGTCCATGTATCTGTTCATACCACTCCTCCGGGCGCTCCGCGCCCTTTTTAGGAGTGGATTATACACTATTTGACGCAGTAAATCAACCGCCCCCCGGGTTCGTGATCCACGGCCCGGGGTTCGCTTGGACGATGCGCCAAGGCTACGGCCAGGTTATGACTTTGACCGACGGAACCGCCGCGGCGGTCGGCTTGCGGACGAATACCATCGAGTTGCCGGGCGGCAGCTCAACGTGGACGACGTCCACGCCGTCGGCGTTGACGCTGAGGATGCCGTCGGCCGGACGCCGCGTCCGCAGGAGGTAGACGCTCTTTGGCAAAGTCGGCCAGCAGCGCGTGTCGGCGCCGCGGCGAGCGGCGCTATAACCAGCAACGGCTATTTGCGATGCCTTCAGCGCGTAATACTCCACCGGCAATCCGCTGTCTCCGCGGTGCCGTCTCAAGGCCACCTCGGCCGCGACTCCGAGGGCGACCTGGAGACCGACGTCGACGACCGTGCGGGTGATCTCGCGGGCGATCGCCCCGCGCATGTAGACGTCGTACTCGATCTTGGTAAGCGCGTCTACGTCGGCGATCACCTCCATCGGCACGCCGCCAATCGACCAGGACGACGCAGCGTGCGGACGCTCCATGAGTCGCGGAAGGCAGAGGCCGGCGTACATCACGTATTCGCCGGCATAGGGGATGAGCGCGAGCGGCAGGTCGATGCGCCACTGCTCGCGCTCGGGGCAGAGTCCGTCCTCGACATAGACCCACACCGAGTCATGTGGCTTCACGCCGGCACCGCACGCCTTGAGGTCGCCGCGGGCGAAGCCGTTGGCTGGACGAAGCAGGGCTGCGTCCCTGAGGAATTCCCGTCCGTTGTCTCCGTTCAGCCAGCGGAAGACACCGCACACATGGGCGACGTATGGGTTCTGGTAGTCCGCCGGCTTCAGCCGGTCGAGCACGCCAGAGGTGAAGATGTCGAATCCGAACGCCTCCCTGACGGTCGTGCGGAACGATCCGTCCCTCATTGCGTTCTGCACCGCCACCTTGCCCTGGCCGACGTCGACTTTCTGACCATCTCCCTTGTCGCGGACATACTTGGCGGACTCCTTTTCCAGCCGATCCTCGGCGGCAGCCAGGTCCTTGCGGCGTTCCCAGAGCCAGTTCTCCTGGTGCTGCGCGGCGCGGTTGAGCTCGGTGCGGGCTGCGGCGAAGTCGTTCTTGGAGCCGTAGCCGACCGCCTTGTAGAGGCAGGTGAAGATGCGGTCCTGTCCGCCGCCGTCGTACTGGAAGAACCGGTCGTTGAGCATCATGGCGTAAGCGGCGTCGGCGGTCTGAGAGAAGACGGACTGGTGGTCGTTTTGGATCATCCTGTCCTCGGCGGCGTCGAACCCGACGATAGCGGCGTCGGTATCGCCGGCGAGGTACTTGGCCGACGCGGACATCAGCCGCCACATCAGCGCGTCGCCGCCGCCCTCCGCGGCAAGTTCTGCCGGCTCTCTGGCGGCTTCGGCGTAGCGTCCGGCGGAGATGTTCGCGCGGTAGTCGACGATGACGTCGTTCACCGTGCGGCAGCCTGCAAACGAAAACACCGCCGCCGCGGCAAGCACGGCGGCGGTTCTGGCGCACGGCGCAGTGGGATAGTCACTCATCTCAGAACCCGAGATTGACGCCCTGCGATTGCGCGGGAGCGGATGCCGGAGCAACGGGAGCGGCCTCGGCTGCGGCCTTCAGCTCCGCCTGGCGACGGGCGAAGCCCTGGGGGTCGAGCCTTGACTGGATGATCGCCGCAACATTCGCTGCCGCCCACTCGGACGAACCGGAGATGAACACCTCCGGCGTGCCGTAGAAGCTCTGGGAGTCCACGCGTACAATGTCGGATAGCACGATCTCGGTCGTGGGGGCGTGGACGCAACGGAACCGCACCTCGGCGAACTGCGCCGACGGCGGCGGCAGCGGAAGCCCGGTTACATAGTCCTTGCCGGGCGAGGCGACGTCGGAGAACATCACCTCGGCAACGACGAGATAGTCGGTCGCCAGCTTCTTCGAGAGCCGGCAGACATCGTTGGGGTTCGCGTTGGGGTCGTTGACGATGCGGTCTAGCTCACGGTCAATCTCGGGGCCGAAAGAGCGGTCGAGGGTGCGGAAGCTTCCGGTGTTGGTAAGCTGGATGCTCAGGTGGTCGACGAGCGCGTCAAGCCAGCTGCGGGCCTCGAGGGAGTTTCCCCAGACGGTGACGGTCTTAGACTTGGTGATGAACGGCGCGACCGCTATGCGCGGCTTCTTGGCCGGGGGAAATGGCCTCGCCGACACTTCCTGCTCGGACGCCGCGGGGACTGGCGGGGCTGCGCCCTCGTCGCTCTCGTAGAAGCGAAGGACGTCCTTGACCTTTGCCTTGCCCGAGACGAGCTTCGCCGAAGAAGTGTTCTTGCCGACGTCGGTGACTTCGCAGACACCTACCGTCTTCTCCTTGTAGACGGTCTCGTCGGTGTCGTCGTCGACGATGGCCTTGCGGCGGCGCACTTCGTACTGCTCTCCGACCTCGAGGAAGTCGGCGCCGTAGCTGAGCGTAAGGTCGCCATCATCGTCGTCGTAGTCCATGATGTACATCGGATAGTCGCGCATGAGAATCGCGAGCGCCACCCGCTTGACCACAAAGACGAGCATGTCCTTCGGCGTCTGGCAGTACGCGGCCACGCGCAGCGTCTCGGCCTCGTAGGGCTGCTGCGTGCGAAGGTCGTTCGCCCGGATGGACACCGTCGCGACGTACTCTGACTTGGCCGTTCCGCCAATGGTACGAGACTTGCCGCTCCGGAGCAGCTGCACGACCTCGCCGCTCATGGCGTAGCCGGCGGGGATAAGGTCGGCCTTGCCGCCAAAGCCCTCCTCGCGCGCGGCGGTTTCGTACATGTCGCGGTCAAGGCACTTGTACTTCTTGGCCTGCACGAGCTTCGTGAGCAGGAGCTTGTCGACGCCATCGAAGGCCGTACGGTCGACTCCTGCCTGATAGGTCATCTTGTCCAGGACAAGCCACTTGGCCTTGCGGCCGCCGTTGTCCTGGGCGGCGGCGGCAGGCGCGAGCCCGATTTCCGATCCGCAGGCTGCGCAGATCTTCGCGGCGATCTGGCGGCAGACGTCCTCAATCAGCTTGCGCTGAGGGTCGGCAGTGGTGGTGGAGACGACGCTGTTGGCGGTCTCGGAGCACTCGCCAGTGCCGCTGAACGCCAACAGGATGTTTCCGTTGAGGTCGCGCACCTTGCCGACATACGGCTGCCTGAACGTCCTGACGCCTGCCTTTGCGCCGGAGTCGTTGACGTTGACGACCTTCGTCTCCTCCTCGCGGTCGCCAAGCGAGACCGTGACGAGGCGCGTTCCGGCGTCCGCCTTTTCGAGGGATACGAGTCGGATCTTGCCGTCTGCCGCGGCGAAAAGCGCCGCCTCGAGGTAGTCGCCGGCAAGCGGCACGTAGCGACGCGACGGATCGTTGAGCACCTTGAGCCGGATTTCGTTGAGGAGCTTGCGGTTGCGCTGGTTCTCGGCCTGGATCATGTCCGTCTCATGGGTGATTTCACCCTTCCAGGTGGACCACTCGACCTTGACCGAGCTGGCGTTGTGCTCCTTGTTCTCGCCGAGCTGCGGCAGCGACGGGAGCCCGGCAGCATACTGGCCGGGATGAATCGTCTTGCCCAGCCACTCCTCGACCGGCGCCATCGTCTCGGCGGTGCCGAATGCGCAGATCGCGAGGCGCACCTCGCGCTCGCCGCCGGCGGCCTGGCCGTTGTCGGCAGAATTCTCCTGAGCGCCAGCCGCGAAGGCAAGCGACGCGGCGGCTGCGAGCAAACCAAAAGACCTCATATCCTACCTCCAGCTCAGTTCAGAACATTCTTCTTGTCCACCGCCTTCTGGAGCGGCACGCGCTTCTGCCAGAAGTCGAGCCCGGTCGCGACGTCGGTGAGCCGGATCATGAGCGAGTTCTCCTTGTAGAAGTTGCCGTTGTCGCGGCGCACGTTCTGCTCGCGGAGCTTGCCGGTCATGATGAACTCCGGCTTGACAGGGGCGGAGCCAGTCTGCGTGGCAAAATCCTCGTTGTAGACGATGAAGTTGCCGCCTTCGCCGTCCCAGCCCATCAGTGCCTCCTCGAACATCGTCTTGAGCGAGTCTGCGAGATATCCGGCCTGGGAGCCGCGGGCGGTGGTGTCGACGGTGAACGGCTTTACATTGACCACGCGGCGCTTGCCGGGCTTAGCATAGCGCATGGATGCCTTGTTGATTCCCTGCACGGCCTCGTTGACCACGATGTTAAGGTCGGCCTCGGCGAAGCCCGACGTTACCTCGGTGTCCTCTCCGCGGGCGATGCGGCGGGTCTGCTCCGTTGCGCAGCCGGCAGCGGCGAGCGCGGCGACGGCCATGAAACCAATTGCGAGTCTGTTCATTTCCTGATATTCCTTTCTTAGAATCCGATGTTGATGATCGGGAAGCAATTGAGCCCCGAGTTGTTGAAGTTGAGCACGCCGATCTGCACGCCGTGCAGGTCCTCGGCGAAGTTGACGAACGCAACCTGGAGCCCGTAGGCGGAGCCGTAGACCGCGTTCACCGCACCGACCTGGATGCCGCCCATCGTCTCGCCGACGAGGTTGCCGCAGAAGTTCGCGGCGATGCCGCCGAAGTCGCGCGAGCAGTTGGAGAAGAGCCCGGCGTCGAGCCCGTAGGTGTCGACGTATGCGCCCCAGCCGAAGTTGAGCCTGAGGCCGTAGACGCTGCTCTCCTCGTTGGGAATCGACCACGGCAGTACCGTCACCCCGAGCACGATGTCGTAGGACTGCCAGCCGTAGGAGTTGTTGCCGCCGCGCTCGACGAAGGTGACGTCGCGCTGGTTCGCGCCGGTGGCGAGGTCGTTGGCGACGCCCTTGCCGGCCTCGAAGCCAGCTGAATAGACTGCTGTCGTGGTCAGCGCCGCGAGCGCCAGAATCAAGTTGCGCAAGTTCATTTTCGGCTCCTTTCGGTTACTTCGCCCTGCGAACGTAGAACATCATGTCGACGGCAGCCTGGGTAGGCGCCGTACCCTTGAGCGCGCAGACCTCATACGGCTGGATCATGCGGGCGGCCCAGGTCGAGACAGTGGAATCGATTTCCATTCCGTCGGAGTCCAACCAGACCACTTTCCACTCCACCGCGCGCTCGGAGGAGGTGTTGTTGACCACGTTCGCCTGGAAGGTGTAGCAGTCGGAACTGCCTTTCGTGCAGCGGACGTCGGTCACGTAGATACTGGTGCCGAGGTCAGGCGCAATCGTCACGCGCCGGTCCGGCGGCGGAACGTTGGTAGCCTTGCATCCAGCGAAAAGCAACGCCCCGAGAAGCGCGCCGCACATCATCATTATTTTCATTCAGCCTCCTTTGCTGGTTTTGTAGCCAAGCCGTCACCCCGGCTTTGTGAAATGTAGTATAGCATATCCATGCTTCACACGCAACCAGGAGTAGGCACATATTCGAGCAGGTCGGCGGGGATCGGCGACTCGAAGTCGAGGCGACGGCCATCTGCAGGATGAACAAGCGAGAGCCTCCAGGCATGGAGGAGCTGCCGCGCCGGGACGGGGTCGAGCCGCTTGTCGAGCGCGCGGCGGCCGTAGACGGCGTCGCCGACGACGGGGCAGCCGAGCGAGGCCATGTGCACCCGGATCTGGTGGGTGCGGCCCGTCTCGATGCGGCACTCGACGAGCGACAGCTTCGTCTCAGGCATGAACTTCGCGACCCGCCAGTTGGTGACCGCGAGTTTCCCGCCCTTCTCGACCACCGCCATCCGCTTGCGGTCGACCGGATGGCGACCGATCATGCTCTCGATGCGCCCGGAGTCGAGGCGCGGACGGCCGTGGCAGACGGCGAGATACGTCTTCTCCACCTTGTCGTGGCTCGCGAACGCCCGCGCGAGCGAATCCATCGCCCGCTGGGTCTTCGCGACCACGATCAGCCCAGACGTGTCCTGGTCAAGGCGGTGGACGATCCCCGGCCGCGCCACGCCGCCGATGCCGGAGAGCGACGGGCAGTGGTGTAGGAGCGCGTTGACGAGCGTCCCCGTGAAGTGTCCAGGCGCCGGATGCACCACCATCCCCGGCGGCTTGTCGACGACGACGAGGTCGTCGTCCTCGTAGACGATCGCGAGCGGTATGTCCTCCGGCTCCGGCACCGCCGGCACCGGCGGCGGAATCTCGACGACTATCTCGTCGGTTTCGGCGACCTTCATCCCGGCTTTCGAAGCGACCGCGCCGTTGACGGTGACGAAGCCGGCCTTGACCAGCCCCTCCACGCGCGAGCGCGAGAAGTCGGGATGCGTCTCGAGGATCGCGAGGTCGAGCCGGCGCATCGGCCCGTCCCTCAGGCCCGTTTGGCCAGTTTCGCCGCGATGCCGATGTAGTTAGCCGGCGTCATCTTGAGCAGCCGCTCGCGGTCGGCCTTGGGCAGCGGCAGCGAACGGACGAAGTCGCGCATGATCTCGGCGGTCACGCGGCGCCCGCGGGTCAGCTCCTTGAGCCGCTCGTAGGGGCGGTCCATGCCGACCTTGCGCATCACGGTCTGGATCGGCTCGGCGAGGACCTCCCAGTTCGCGTCGAGGTCGGCGGCGAGGCGCTCCTCGTTGAGCTCGAGCTTGCCGAGGCCCTTCAGCGTCGAGCGGATGGCGATGAGCGTATAGCCGAAGCCGACACCCATGTTGCGGAGCGTCGTCGAGTCGGTGAGGTCGCGCTGCATGCGCGAGACCGCGAGCTTGCGCGCCATGAAGCCCATGACCGCGTTGGCGAGGCCGAGGTTGCCCTCGGAGTTCTCGAAGTCGATCGGGTTCACCTTGTGCGGCATCGTCGACGAGCCGATCTCGCCCTTGACGGTGCGCTGCTTGAAGTAGCCCATCGAGACGTACATCCAGACGTCGCGGTCGAAGTCGAGGAGCACCGAGTTCCAGCGGCAGATCGCGTCGAAGAGCTCGGCAATGCCGTCGTGGCTCTCGATCTGGGTGGTGAGCTGGTTCTGGCGGAGGCCCATCCCCTCGATCACGCGGCGCGAGAGGCGCTCCCAGTCCACCTTCGGATACGCAGCGAAGTGGGCGTTGAAGTTGCCGACGGCGCCGTTCATCTTCGCGGGCATCACCAGCCGGTCGATCTCAGCCGCCTGGCGTTTGAGCCGGCGCGAGACGACGGCGAGCTCCTTGCCGACCGTGGTCGGCGAGGCGGGCTGGCCGTGGGTGTGGGCGAGCATGGGCACCTTCGCCCACAGCTTCGCGCGCGAGGCGATTCCGCCCGTCAGCTCGTCCATCGCCGCGCGGAGCGCCTTCTGTCCGTCGCGGAGCATCAGCGCGTGCGACATGTTGTTGATGTCTTCGGAAGTGCAGCCGAAGTGGACGAACTCCAGCGTCTTCGCGCCGGACTTGCCGAAGGCCGGGGCGAGCTTCTCCTTGAGGAAGTACTCGACCGCCTTCACGTCGTGGTTGGTGGTCCGCTCGATGTCCTTGACGCGCTGCGCGTCGGCGGGCGAGAACTCCGACGCCAGTCGGTCCACCGCCTTCGCCTGCGCGGCGGTGAGGCGGCACTCGGGGATGCCCTTCTCGGCGGCGAGCGCCTTGAGCCACGCGCACTCGACGACTACGCGCCGGTGGATGAGCCCGTATTCGGAGAAGATTTCACGAAGTTCGGCGCACTTGTCGCCGTAGCGCCCGTCGATCGGGCTGATTGCCATCAGTTTCTCGGTATTCATGGTTAAATCGTGTTGTCGGCGTCGACAGATCATCTTCCCGCCGGCGTGAGCGCGATAAGGCAGTGGGTGGCGACGAACGCCCAGTCGGACGGCATCCGCTTCTTCTCGTGCCCCGCCCCCCAGGAGTCGGTGTAGATGATTTCCTTCTTCTTGTCGTTGTAGCCGATGATGAGCCGCATGTGCCCGCCTTGGGCCTGCTGCAGCTTCGGCTCGGGATAGACTCCGAGCTCCAGGCCCCAGAAGATCGGAATGCCCTTGTTGACGTTTTCGCGGACCTGGTTGAGAAAGCGCTGGTACTGTCCGCGTTGGGATCCGTTGACCTTCGCCTCCTTGCGCACCTCGGGGTCCATCGCCGCCTCGGCGGCGTAGCGGTTGTAGGCGATGTTGTTGCCCTGGTGGATGATGTACACCTTCTCTTCGATCGGCTTCTTGTTCATCCGCCGCGCCATCCGGTTGTATGCCTTGACCTCGTCCTCGACGGACTCGATGCGTTTGCTGGTGCTCTGGTCAAAGTCGCCGTAGATGACCTTGGTCGAGAGGTGGAAGGTCTTGCCGATCTCCCGGATCGCGTCGCGCATCCTGAGGGCGCTGGTGCCGCCGCCGGCGGTGGTTCCGGCCGCCTGGGCGACCGTGTGCTCGTCGACGTCGACGCCGAAGTACTTCAAGACGCGCTCGGCGGTGGCGGCGGCGCAGTAGCCCTTCTGCCCCTGGTCGACCATCGGCACGCCGGAGATGCAGACGTCGCCCTCCGGCGACTTGACCACGTTCGCGGCGATCTTCTTGGCGCTCTTCACCGACTTGCCGCCGCGATGGGCGGAGGCGTAGGCGCTGTACCTCGGCCCCTTCACGGTGATGCGGATGAAGCCCGCCGAGAACGTCTCGGTCTTGTTCCCCTCCTCCTTGTAGCTCCAGACGAGGGTAGACTGCGCGCCATTGCGACTCTTGGGCCACGTCTGCGTCTTCACGAAGCCGGCGCCGCCCTTGAGTTTCTCGGTGGCGACGGGCGGCTGGCGGCCGTTCTCCGGCGTAATCGCCTTTTGCGCGTTGTCGATGATCTCAAAGAACTCGTTGCGGGTGACCGGCTTGTCGAGGTGGACGAATCGCCAGCTCTTCTTGTTGGCCGCCATCTCTACCAGCTCTGATCCGCCGGAAGAAAAGAGCACCACGTCGAAGTGGGAGATTCCACCCTCGACGAAGTAGACCTTGGTCTCGTACGCCTTGATGCCGCGGTAGTTGACCTGGCCGTAGATCCTGGTGTCGGCGCTCTCGCGGGTGTCGCTCGTGAACTCAAAGTACCGCTTCTCGTTCCTCTTCACGAACAGCACCGGATCGCTCGTCCAGAACGAATCCTCGTCCGACGCTGCGCCAATGTCGTATGGACCCGTGTCCTGGGCCGGCGCCGGAGCCGGTGCAGGGGCGGGAGCAGGAGCCGCAACCGCGGCGGCGGAAAACAGTAATGCTGTTAGAGCTGTCATCACGCGGTCTCCTTGGGGGTTAAGATTCAATCACGACGCGGCGGCGGCCTCCAGCCTGATGCGCATCGAGCCGATTTCCGCCGCGGTGTTAGCGATCGACGGGTCGCGCGCGGCGGCGACGAGCGCGTCCGAGGCGGCGGAGTGGAGCCACACCGCCGAGGCGACGGCGAGGAACGGGTCGCCCTTCAGATACGCCCAGCGCGCGCCGATGACGCCGGCCAGGAGGTCGCCCATGCCGCCGACCGCCATGTAAGGATTGCCGGCCGGGTTCTCGAACACCCGCTTGCCGTCGGCGGAAACGACAAGCGTGCGCGGCCCCTTGAGCGCGACGGTGGCGCCGTAGCGGAGCGCGATCTCGCGCGCCGCGAGCGCGCGGTCCGCCGCCACTTTGCCGCGGGACCAGCCGAGGAGACGCTCCGCCTCGCCTTCGTGGGGCGTGAGCACCAGCTCCTGTCCGCTCGCCGGATCGTAGCCGTCGGTGCGCCCATACCAGCCGGAGAGCACGGTGAGCGCGTCCGCGTCGAGCACGAACCGGCCGCCGGCGCCGGAGAGGAGGCGCGAGACGATGGCCTCGGAGTTCGAGGTCACCCCGAGCCCCATGCCTACCACCTCCACGTCCGCCTTGGGCGGCACGCAGGTCGCAGTAAGCTTGGTGAACACCGCCTCCGGAACCAGCGCCCCGGCGGCGATGCGCGCGGCGTCGGGCACCACCAGCTGCACGAGCCCGGCGCCGGCGGCGCGGGCGCCGAGCGCGGCGATGACCGGCGCGTGGTTGAAGCGCGCCGAGCCGCCGACGACCGTCACCACCCCGACGGAGCGCTTGTTGGCGTCGACGGGGCGGGGCGGAAAGGCCGACTGTATCTCGGGCGGCATCATGGAAGTTCGGCTCAGTTGACTGCGGGACGCAGCACCATGTTCTTGAAGTCCGCGTCGGAGTGGTCGCCCTGCAGGTAGATCGGGCCGGGCTTGAACTCGTTCGCGTCGATCGCGCCGCCGGTCACGCCGACCACTGGGACGTCGTCGATGATGGTAGTGCCGTTGAGGACGACGGTCAGGTGGCGCTTGTAGAGCGTGACCGACACGTGCTGCCACTCGCCGGGCTTCTTCTCGGCGGAGACGCTCGGGGTGACGCGGCCGTAGTAGGCGGCCATGTTGTGGCAGTCGACCGGCTTGCCGTAGCTGTCCAGCACCTGGATCTCGTAGCGGCCGCGCAGGTAGACGCCGGAGTTGGACCCGGCGGGCACGCGCACGTCGTACTCGAGGTTGAAGTCGTAGAAGTCGGTGCGCTTCGTCTTCAGGTTGAGGCCACCGCCGGCCCACTTGCCGTCCTTGTTGAGGCCGAGCTTGTTGGAGAGCACCTTCTCGCCCTTCTCCTCGGAGACGATCCAGCCGTTCTTGCCATTGGTGCCCATCGTCTCCCAGCCGCCGAGGCCGTCCTTCAGGAGGTCGATCGGCTCACCGAGCTTGGCGTCCTTGGTGCTGGCATTGGGGCAGATCGGCGGATTGCGCCGGCCGGTGATCGCGGTCTCGCCGAGACCGTCCTTCCTGATCGCCGTGGCCGTCAGGCAGCAGCCCTGCACAAAGCCATCGACCTTGAAGCCCCAGGGATGGTCGAAGGAGAAGCGGTTGCCAACGAACTTGACGTTCTCCATCTTGGTGGGCGACGCCCAGCGCCAGAGCACCAGCGCCTGTGCGTTGCCGTCAGCGTCGCGGGTGGCGATCATGCTGCCGGCCGGCATGAAGTCGTAGCCGAGGTCGAGCGACCAGTTGCCGACGACAGGGTCACTGGGATTGACGTCACAAGCTCCCTTGCCGAACTTGGGACCGTCGCAAACACAACCGGCGAGCGCAAGCGCCGCCGCCGCAATCGAGAGAGTTTTTGTTTTCATGTGAGAATTATACCAAAATCAGCCCTCCAAACGCAATACGCCAGGCTGGATAAAAAGCGAAGGAGCCGGTCGCCCGACTCCTCTGGAGGTGGAAAGCGGAGTTGAACCGCTGTAAGCGGATTTGCAGTCCGCCGCCTAACCGCTCGGCCATCCCACCTTGGTTAAGACAGTGCGTAGTATAGCATATTGCGCTTGAGCTAGTCAACTGCGACCAGCTATGCAATTTCGATCGTGCGGCGCTCGCCGGCGCCGGACGGCGCGGAGATGCGGACGCGGCGGGCGTTGGCGGGAATGAGCGAGCCGGCGCGGTCGGGCCACTCGACGGCGAGGACCGCGCCCTCGGCGAGGTAGTCCTCCCAGCCGACGGAAAGGACGTCGTCCTCGCCGCGCAGTCGGTAGAGATCCATGTGGACGAGCAACCGCCCGCCGCCGCGGTGCTCCGAGACGAGGCAGAACGTGGGCGAGATCACCCTGCCGCCCACGCCCATCGCAGCGGCCATGCCCTGCACGAAGGTGGTCTTGCCCGCGCCGAGGTCGCCTTCAAGGCAGACGACGTCGCCCGGCCCAAGCTCCGCGGCAAGCCGCCGCGCAACCTCCCAGGTCTCCTCCACCGACGCTACCTCAAACGAGCCATTCATTAGGGTCAGCCCCTTTTTCACCCTTACTCAGCAAGCCGCAGCATCGGAATCTGAGAGAAATGTTCATCGTGTGTCGCAAGAACATATCCCTTCTCAATCGCGCTCGCCGCGATCCAAATGTCGTTCTGAGGAATCATCCGCCCAGCATCCTTTAGTGCCTTGTATATCTTGGAATAGTACAAAGACGTGGTAGTGGAAACATTTGCAAGAACTACCGGCGGTGCGTCAAGGAACTCTTCCAGGCGTCTGCGGAGCAACTTTCCGCTTTTTCTGCCCTCGTCGAGTCCATTCATATACTCGGCATACACAACAGGATGCACAACAACCGACTCCGAAGTCTCGATAAGTTCGGCAAAAGGCTCATCGCCCCTAAAATAGCGAATAAGGACATTTGTGTCGACAAGCATGCTCGCCATGTCAAAGGTCCTCCTTGTCAACCTTGGAAAAGTCGGCGTCCTCTACATAGGCAAGCAGATCGGAGGCGGCCTTGCTGTCAACGCACCCCCGAAATCTGCTCAATCCATTGTCAACCCTAATGCGAGGCTTAGGCACCACGCCAAGGGCAACGGCAAGCAAATCCTTTACGGACTGGTTGAGGCTTTTCGACTGGCGCCTCGCATAGACCATAAGAAGCTTGGCCGTCGCCGGCTCCAACTCATGTATTGTCAATGTCTTCGGCATTTGCATCACTCCTTGCTTCAAATATGATGCGTATTATACATCATTCTGGCCTTGGAATGCAAGTGCCACCTCCCATTTCGTTGACCTCGCCGGACTCCAATGCCTTTAGGGCGGCGATTGAGTCATCATGCCCATGCTCACCCGCCTTGCGACACCATTTCGCCGACTTGGCGCATTCAACATATTTCAATGCAGCGCGCTGGACAACATCTAAGCCAACCATCACAACCTCGCCGCCAAGGTCGAATACCGCCCGGCCGGTTCTTCTCTGCATACGCAAGCTCAAAATTGATAATGCGACATCAATGATCCGGCTGCGCGTCTCATGCCCAATACGACATTTGCCGATGAATCCAGGATCAGATATGCGCCTCAAAATGCGCATTGCCGCGGCACGCTGATCGACAAGATGGATTATTGCATATACGAATAGCGTTTCCACGCATCTGTCGCCGCCGGTATTCATATCCGCGTCAATGAATCTGCGGGACTGTCCGTATCTTGAATTCAGCCAGCACAGCACGGCCGCAAGTGTCATGACACGATGGTCGAGGTAGTTCAGGCCAATCGCCGAAATCGGTTTCCTCATACTAGACCAGGCATTGACCACTCTGCCGACCGACAGCAGGGCCTCCGCCTTCCGCAGACCATTCGGCGAAAGCACATATTGCAGCGAAGCGATTTTGTGGGACACGTCCCGTCTATCAGGAAATGGAATTCCGTTTCGAATGACGAAATCAAGACACTTTTGATATGCCGCCAACGCCTCCGCGTCCCTCTCGTTTAGATATAGCCCCTGTGCCTTCTCAAAAAGGAAGTCTGCGTACATCCTACCCGCATGCCTGCGCCGAGACTTTACACCGTCCCTCTGCTCGTTCCACATCATCAGCAACGGCTTCTCTAGACGCCGCGACAGGCGCGAGTATCTTCCATAGTCGCCTTTGCCGCCACGATAGATGTAGCGCAGCATCAACCTAAAGTCGCGCTCAATGCGGTCCGAACTCGATTCACTCTTCTTCATTCCGTCTGCCAACTCCGCACTAGAGTGTCCTTGCTTTCCCATGCCGCGTATTATACCAAATTTGGGGGTTTGGGGCTCAGACAACCTAGGTAATATAACATCCGTATAGCAGCGCAAAGGTGGACAATGCAGAATAGCTTGCAAGCGCAACGCGTAAAAGCCATTGCGAAAATCGATGTTCTGTCTTCATCATCTTACGGACGAGCAGGAACAACGCCCCAAAAAGCAATGGCGTACCGCACAACAAAGACAATATTGCCGTCGCAGTGCCTCCTTGCACACGAAACAACGCCATAAAGTACATGACAATCGACAACGGCCCAATAGCAGCAAAAACGATGGCGCTAACAGGTAGCACGGCCACGAGCCAAGCATCCTCAAATGTGGTCGGCAATCCGCAATATAGCAACATGCCGGCAGCATGACCGGCGACAAGCATCGCCCACAGTATCAACAACTTCCGCATAACACTGCCTGACTTTAGGTCAGAGGGGACCGCCCCTTCTATATATGTTCTTACTGTATCCGATGCCTCAGCGTTCATGCCATGCCCAGCTCCGCCGGCGCGGCGGAAACGGCGAACGGCGCAGTAGAGCGCATTGTGTTGCTCGGTCTCATAGCGTACGGGTTAATAAAAAGGATGGCATTCGGCAATATGAAGTTCCGTCTTGCTCAATTCGGTCTCTGATTCGTTCAACTTCAGATTCAGCCCCTTCTGTATATGAAATCAGTCTTGGGTTGACGACTGCCCGGATCCATAAAACCCGGTGTCCGCAAGCTCAGACCACTTGGCGAACATTTCAAGATAGTGTTGCTTGATGAATTCCTGAACAAGCGGCACCTCCCGGTCGTTCAACGTGCCTTGCGCCATGAGCCTGGTCGATCCGTCTGCATACACAAAGAACTTCGCCGCACCCTTCTCGCGCAATCTGCTGTCCCTGCTGGCATGGACATGCATCGCCTCAAGGATGCAGTGAGAGGTGAAGTAGAGCCAGTGCCCAAACACCTTTTCGGCAAAATACTTTGGCATATCAGGCAGCCCCGATATAGCGGAGGTTGTCAACTACTATGCGGCAGGCGATGTCGGCCTCCGTATCATCCATATTGGTTTCGCTCAACTTCCCGTCGCCCATGACATATGCCGCCTTGCCAGAACGAAGGTTGACTACGCGAAAATTTCCGCCGTCACGGGTCACGGCGTACCCATTCAGGACCATGTCGGCGTTTTCCGCGATTGCGACGGCCTTTTCTTCAGGCATTGCCCACCTCCACTTTCCTTATCGGCTTCAAAAACAAATCTGCGTCATAGTAGAGGTTTTCGAGAATCTGACGTATGTCTATGTAGTCCTCTACCTCGCCATTTCCGTAGTCGGCATCGACCTCAAGGTAGCCGTCTTCCCATTTCCTGACGCGTGCATATCGTCTAAGTGACGCAGGCGTGGCAAAGCGAATGACATCCCCGCCGAACGAGAAGAAAGAATAGTTCCCCCCGTTCGTCAAGTAAGCCGTACCGTCTATAGTGATGTCATTCATTGGATGTTGCCCTCATGCGAGCATGAGCTTCGCACTTATGCCGCGTATTATACCATAATTAGCTGTCGTTGTGGCATGGCCGCCCCCGCGACCCTTACTCGTATCTTCGTACTGTTATGTCCAGAAGCAAATGCAAGTTTCTCTTGCGTTTAGTCCTTGAGAATACGGGGTGGGATTGAAAGGCAGGATATTTCCCATCATTCCTTCCT
>CACWVU010000015.1 GCA_902764415.1 uncultured bacterium
GCTTGCCTGTCTTGATCTTGAATGTCAATTAGAATACGTCAGGTCTGACACGAACGCGGTGATGATGATAGCGGATTGGCTTGGAGGAGCGCAGTCAATCGTCGTTGACGAAGAGGCCGAAAGGCAAAGGGTGATCGAACAGGCCGAAAAGGATAGGAAAATGTTATATGGCGAGAAATTCCGTCCGTGGAGGGGCGCTGTTTCGACTAGTTATATGGGCGGTCCGTTGCATAGCCCTTATTGCTGGAGTCCGTATTTGATTAGAGAATTGAAAGCACAGCAGTTTAGGCGGAGGTACAACGAGAGGCTTCCCAAGTTCCGCAGCAAGGCCGAGGCAAGGATGCGGCGCTTTGTGTTTGAGGAGTTCAAGGCGAAGGACCAGGCGGAGCGCGAGGCGCTCTGGGCGGAGTTCTGCCGCCGGGCGAAGTTCGCCGCCAAATGATGATGTTCCACGAGCTCTGCCACCGCGCGCTCCGCTGCCGTCCAATAACCGCGGCAGTTTGCGACCTTTGCGTTCTTTGCGGCTAAAAGACAACCCGGCTTCCGCGGCAGTTTCCGCGGCAGTTTCCGAATATCACCCGACCGAAGGTCGTCCGCACCACCACGAGCCACAAACCACGAACCACGAAAAATGGTATAATACGCGCACTATGGCGGAGGAGAAGAAGGAAAAGCTGCTTGAGGCAGAGGAGGTCCGGCAGAAGGTCGCGGACCTCAAGTCGCGCGTCGGCGAGATGGCCGGCTACATCAAGGTGGAAGAGCGTCGCTCCAAGCTCGCCGCGCTCGAGGCCGAGCAGGCGTCGGCAGACTTCTGGAGCAACCAGGCCAAGGCGCGCGAGACGATCGCCGCGACCAACGCGGAGCGCGCCTACGTGGTGCCGTTCGACAGCCTCTCGAAGACGGTCGAGGACGCCGAGGTGATGTTCGAGCTCGCCGAGGCCGAGGAGGGCGAGGCCCGCGAGGCCGCGCTCCGCGACGTGCTCGCCGAGTGCGCCAAGGCCGAGGGCTTCTTCGCGAAGCTCCGCCTACAGTCGCTGCTCGGCGGCAAGTTCGACCAGTGCAACGTGTTCGTGAAGCTCCACGCCGGCCAGGGCGGCACCGAGGCGTGCGACTGGGTGGCGATGCTCTACCGCATGTACCAGCGCTACGCCGAGGGCCAGGGCTGGAAGGTCGAGGAGTACGACATCCAGCCCGGCGAGGAGGCCGGCTACAAGGACGTCTACTTCCGCGTCGAAGGTCCGTACGCCTTCGGCATGCTCAAGGCCGAGCGCGGCATCCACCGCCTTGTGCGCATCTCGCCGTTCGACGCGAACAAGCGCCGCCAGACGAGCTTCGCGTCGATGGAGACCGTCGCCGAGATCAACGACGACATCGAGGTCGAGATCAAGGACGAGGACCTCAGGGTCGACACCTACCGCTCCGGCGGCGCCGGCGGCCAGCACGTCAACAAGACCGACTCCGCCGTGCGACTTACGCACCTCCCGACCGGCATCGTCGTCGCCTGCCAGAAGGAGCGCTCGCAGCACATGAACAAGGAGAAGGCCATGGCGATGCTCAAGGCCCAGCTCTACGAGTACTACGAGGACCAGAAGAAGGCCGAGATGGACCGCTTCTACGGCGCGAAGAGCGAGAACGGCTGGGGGTCGCAGATCCGCTCCTACGTATTCTGCCCCTACACCATGGTCAAGGACCTTCGCACCGAGTACGAGACGAGCGACGTGGACGGGGTGATGGACGGCAACCTGCAGCCGTTCATCGAGGCCTGGCTCCAGATGAAGGCGTCGAAGTGATTCGTGGTTAGCGGCTCGTGGTTCGTGGTTCGTGAAGGGAGTATGGAAGACAGGAACCTATACGGCAAGGCAGTCGGCCTGGACCAGCGCGGAAGGCACAGGTCCTTCGGCTCGGCGGTCGACGCCGCGTTTAAGGACCTGGTGACCGAGCGCAACGACTTCTTCGACTCTCTTGCCGACCGCTGGGCCGAGCTCTTCCCCGGCGTCCCCGCCGTTCCCGGCCGCTATGAAGGCGGCATCATCTTCCTCTACGTCCGCAGCGCGCCGATCCTTTTTTCGCTGCGGCCGAAGCTGCGCGCGATGGCGCGCCGCCTCGCCGCGCTCCCGGGCGCGCCGAAGCGCGTGGACCTGCGGCTGGAGATCCACTCGCGATGACGACGGCCGCGGCAGTCCTCGTCGCGGCGGCGTTCACGCGTCCGCTCGAGCGCGTCTCCACCATGGATCCGGCGATGGCGCAGAGCGCCTACGACGCGCGCGCGGTCCAGCTCGTCTACGAGGCCCCGCTTTCGATCGACTACGCGGCGCGTCCCTACCGGCTCGCGCCCGGGCTCTGCGAAATGCCGGAGGTGTCCGAGGGCGGGCTCAGGTATGTCTTCCGCCTCGTCCCCCGTCCCGCGCCGCGCCGCGTCTTCGCCGGCGACATGGTGCGCGCGCTTGAGCGGCTCAGGTCAAAGGAGGAGGTCTCGCCGAACGGCTGGATGATGGCGGACGTGGACACTGTGCGCGCGCTCGACGAGATGACGGTGGAGATACGCCTGAAGCGGCGCGTGCGCCACTTCCCGTGGCTGATGGCGCTCGCGCCCGCCGCGGTGAAGGCCGCGGACGGCTCCGGCACCGGACCCTACGAGCTCGTCAAGTGGCGCAAGAACCACGAGATGGTCTTCGAGCGCCGCCCGGGACCGGACGGAGCGCCTTACTCCGGCGACGGCTTCTCGACCGTCAGGTACCTGGTGGTGGACGACCTCTCTACCCAGTGGCTCATGTTTCTCCGCGGCGAACTCGACTTCCTCGGCGACGTCTCGCGCGACAACTTCGACGCGGTGGTGGGGAAGGACGGCACGCTCTCGCCCGAGCTCGAGCGGAAAGGGGTGAGGCTCTACTCCATGCCGATGCTGGAGGTCGCATACGTAGGCGTCAACATGCGCGACCGGGTGCTCGGCCAGAACCGTTCCCTGAGGCAGGCGCTCAACTGCGCCTTCGACTTTCCGGAGTGGGCGAAGTTCTGCAACGGCAGGGTAGCGCCGTCCGACGGCCCGGTGCCGCCAGGCGTCGCCGACCGCCTGGACGAGCCGTTCGCCTACTCCTTCGACCTCGATCGCGCGCGGCGGCTGATGGCGGAGGCCGGCTACGCGAACGGAATCGACCCCGCAACCGGCCGCCGCCTCACGCTGACGCTCGCCATCGGGCGTCCTTCCCAGGAGAGCCGCTCCGCCGGCGAGCTGATGGCGGCGTTCTACGAGCGCATCGGCATCAGGCTGGAGCTGGACTTCATGACCTGGGATGCGTTCCTGAGCGCGGTCAACGAAGGGCGGGTGCAGCTCTACCGGATGGCGTGGGTGGGCGACTATCCCGACGCGCAGAACTTCCTGCAGCTCTTCTACGGACCCAACGCCTCGCCCGGAGTGAACCACTCCAACTTCGCGAACGCCGAGTTCGACGCGGCGTACGAGCGCGACGACTGGCGCCGCTGCCAGGAGATCGTGCGCGAGGAGTGCCCGTGGATTTTCACTGGCTACAACAAGTCGTTCACGCTCGTCGGGCCAAGGGTCGGGAACTTCGTCCAGACCGACTTCCCCTACGGCGTGGAGCAGTATTACAGGCTCAAAAAGGCGAAATGAAGACGATATACATCGAGAAGTCGTGCGGTCCGGCGCGTGACGGCGCCTGGACGGCGGAACTTGACCTTGCTGGCACGGAGCGCATCGTCGTCGGCACCGGTCCCGGCAGCTTCGCCGGAGTGCGCGCGGCAATCGCCTTCGCGACCGGCTACTCGGTCGGGAGCGGCTGCGAGGTGCTGGGTCTGCCGTCGCCGTGCGCCATTGCCGGCGCCGCGGACGCGTTTCCGCTCGCGGTGGTCGGCGACGCGCGGAAGGGGATGCGGTGGCTTGCGCTCTTCGACGGCGGCGAGAGCGGCGCGCCGGAGGTGCGACTCCTTTCCGAAGCGGAGCTGAAGGACGCGGTGCCGTCCGCGGCAAAAGTGGTCTCGCCCGACCATGCGCGCATCGGCGAGTTGCTCGCCGCGGCGTTCGGCGAACGCTATCTCGGCGAGCGGAAGCCGACGGCGGAAGGGCTTCGCGCCTATGCCGAGGCGCATCCCGGCGCGCTCTCGCCCGAGCCTCGCCCGATCTACCTTTCACCGGCGGTGCGTCCATGAACACGTCCGCCCATCGCTCCTCCCGGTCCGCGCTTGTGCCGGGAATGCTCGCCGTCTTCGCGGCGTCAGCGCTTTCGGCCGCCGTCCTGGCGGCGGACGGCGACCTCGTCGGCGACGGCGTGCACGACGACACCGCGGCAATCCAGCGTCGTCTCGACTCCGGCGCGGCCTGCGTCTACCTGCCGCCGCCGCCGAATGAGTACCTCATCTCCAGCACGCTCCGCGTCGGTTCCGGCCAGGAGCTGCGGCTCGACCGCTTCACCCGCATCCGCCTCGCGCCGAAGTCCAGCTGCACCATGCTTGCCAACCGCGATCCTGTCCGCGGCGACCATGACGTGGCGGTGTCCGGCGGCGTGTGGGACAACGACAACCTGCGCCAGTATCCGGCGCTGTGGCTCGAGAAGCACGTCGGCCAGCCGTATTCCGCGGTCAAGGAGCTGCCTCCGGCGGCCGAGCGTCCCAATGGCTACGACGGCTTCCTGATGGACTTCCGCCGCGTGGACGGCTTTACGCTCCGCGGCGTCACCCTGCGCAACCCGACCACCTTCGGTTTCCGCGGCGAAAGGCTGTCCAACTTCGTAGTCGACGACGTCACCTTCGACTACGAGACCTTCAATCCGGTGCGGGCGTGCATGGACGGCATCCATTTCGACGGCGGGAGCCACCACGGCCGCATCACCAACCTCCGCGGCGCGTGCTGGGACGACCTACTCGCCTTCAACTCCAACGACACCGACCATACCGACGCCGAGGGCGAGCCGATCTCCGACATCGTGGTGGACGGCGTCTTCTCCGTCGGCTGCCACTCGGCCGTGCGGCTGCTCTCGACCGGCGGCGACGTGCGGAACATCACCCTGAGGAACATCCACGGCACCTTCTACCGCTACGCGATTGGCCTGACCCACTTCTTCGCCTGGACCGACCGTCCGCGCGGCAGATTCGACAACATCGTCATCGAGGACTGCGCCGTCGCGAAGTGCCTCCAGCCCTCCAACTGCGTGGCGAAGCTCCCGCCGATGGAGGTGGTGAGGATCGAGGGCCGCCTCGACGTCGGCAGCGTGAGGATTTCGGGACTGGTGCGTGACGAGAGCGCGGTTCCCGAGGTGCCGACCATCGGCATCTGCCGCGGCGCGAAGGTGGAGAGCCTCGTCGTCCGCGATTCAACCCAGGTCAACCGCACCGACATGCCGATGACCTTCCTCAGGAACGACGGCGAAGTGAAGTGCCTTGACGTCGAGCGCATCCGCTTCGTGTCGCAGCCGGGCGCCAACATTCCCGGCTATGCCCCCTGAACCGCGAATATGGTATAATACACAACAACATACCCAACGGAAAGGAAACAACATGCTGAGTGCGGTATTGGCGGCTGCGATGATGACCGCCTTTGGCGAGAAGGTGACGGCTGACAACGCGTGGCGCGAGTATCCGCGTCCGCAGATGGTGCGCGATGGCTGGACATGCCTCAACGGTACGTGGGACTACGCCATCGTCTCGAACGACGTCGACGGCATCGTGCGCAACGTCGCCGCGGGCAAGATCCTCGTCCCGTTCCCGATCGAGTCCGCGCTTTCCGGGGTCGGGCGGCTCACCGCCGCCGGCGAGATGATCGAGTACCGCCGCGCCTTCGACGCCGATCCCGTCGCCGGCCGCCGGATGATCCTCCGCTTTGACGGCGTTGACTTCCGCGCGCAGGTGTTCGTGAACGGCGTCGAGGCCGGCGTGCCGCACGAAGGCGCGCAGACCGGATTCTCCTACGACGTCACCGACCTGGTGCGGAAGGGGTCGAACGACCTGCTCGTCAGGGTCTGGGACCCGACCGAGGGCTTCGTCAATTCGCTCGGCAAGCAGTCGCTGAAGCCGCAGGGCTGCTTCTACACCCGCGTTTCCGGCATCTGGAAGACGGTGTGGCTGGAGTCCGTGCCCGAGACCTGGATCGAGCGCTTCAACGCCATCCCCGACATCGACGCCGGCAAGGTGACTTTCACCTTCGAGGTGAACGGCGAGGAGCCGCGCGCGGAGGTCGAGGTCGAGGTGAAGGACTTGGACGGCAAGGTCGTCGCCCGCGGCAAGGGGCGCGGAGGACGCCGCTTCGAGATTGCAATGCCCAAGGGCTTCAGGCTCTGGAGCCCGGAGGAGCCCAACCTCTACCGCTTTGCCGCGCAGTGCGGCGAGGACCGCGTCGATGGCTATTTCGCGATGCGCAAGTTCTCCAAGGCGAAGGACAAGGACGGCGTGCTCAGGTTCTTCCTCAACAACCAGCCGTACTTCATCATCGGCACGCTTGACCAGGGCTGGTGGCCGGACGGACTGCTCACCCCGCCGTCCGAGGAGGCGATGGAGTACGACATCGCGACCCTCAAGCGCTGCGGCTACAACATGATGCGCAAGCACATCAAGGTCGAGCCGCTCCGCTACTACGCGCTCTGCGACAAGCTGGGCCTCCTCGTCCTGCAGGACATGCCGTCCGGCGACGGCACCAAGCTCTTCGACTTCGCCCACGCGAACGTAGCGTACGGGTCGGTGCGGCGCGAGTGGAAGGGGATCATGGACGAACTGATGGCCGTTCCCTCGATCGTGATGTGGATCCCCTATAACGAGCAGTGGACGCAGCCGTGCGACGTGCTCACCGCCGACACGCTCAGGTGGACGCGCGAATACGACCCCTCGCACCGGCTCGTGAACGGTCCGAGCGGCTGGCGCGACTTCGAGGGCGGCGACAAGAGCCACGACGCGAAGGACAGGGCGTGGACGAAGTTCCCGGCCGAGGGAGAGCCGGTCTCGTGCGACTCGGTCGACCGCCACGACTACAACTTCCGCCCCACGATGCACGCGACGAACCCTGGCCGCGTCAGCTTCCTCGGCGAGTACGGCGGCATCGGCTGCCGCGTGGCCGGCCACCTCTGGACCGACAACGCCTGGGGCTACGGCGGCACCGGCGGCGACACCAACCGCGTCGAGGTCCAGCAGAAGTACATCGACCTCTCCGCCCACGTGGCCGAGCTCGCGAAGAAGGGGCTCGGCGGCGCGGTCTACACCCAGACGACCGACGTCGAGGGCGAGATCAACGGCATCATGACCTACGACCGCAAGGTGCTCAAGTTCGACCCCGCGGCGATGAAGAAGGCGCACGACGAGATCCGCGCCGCGGTCAAGTAAGTCCTTTGACCTTTCAACCTTTCAGCTTTTTAAAGCGGTCGTCGAGGGCGGCGAGCAGCGTTTTCATCTGCCCGTCGGTCCCGATCGTGATGCGCAGCCAGTCGCCGGTGATAGGCCCCGGGAAGTAGCGCACGAGGATGTTCCTGTCCCTGAGATACGAGAAGATGTCATTTGCCGCATCTCCCGTCGGCGGCTTCGTGAAGACGAAGTTGGCTTCGCTCTTGATTACATCCCATCCGCGCTTCGCGAGTGCCTTCTCGAATGCCGCGCGGGTCTTTATGACCTTGGCAACCGTCTTCCTGTGGTACGCACCGTCCTTGAGCGCCGTGAGCGCGACTGCCTGGGCCACGGCGTCGACGTTGTACGATGGCTTCGTCTTGTACAGCGCTTCGATAAGGTCCTTAGGGCCGATGCAGTAGCCTATGCGAAGTCCGGCGAGCGAATAGCTCTTCGAGAACGTGCGCATTACGATTACGTTTCTGTTGCGCTTGGCAGTGGCAAGCGACATGCAGTTGCCGCGTGCGAAGTCTGCATACGCCTCGTCTACGAGCACCACGCCCTTGAACTTCCCCGCGAACGCGGCGATGGTCTCTGGCTCGACGAATTCGCCTGTCGGCGCGTTGGGATTCGTCCAGAGGAAAAGCGAGATGTTGGATCTGCGGCATTCTGCGAGGGCAGATCTTGCGAGTTGCGCATCGTCTGCCGCGCGGCCGACGCCAACCCACTTTACGTCGTGTATCGCCGCGAGCGCCTTGTAGAGCGTGTAGCTCGGGTCGAGCGAGCCGATCGATTCGTCGTTCTCCACAAAGACGCGCGATGCGAGGGCGAGTATCTCGGCTGAGCCATTGCCGACGAATACGCGGTCAGGCGTCGTGCCGTTTTTGTCGGCTATCGCCTTCGTGAGTGCCGTGAAGTTGGGGTCAGGATAGCGCCGCAGGTCGTCGAGGTTGAACGACGAAAGCACGGCCGCGCACTTTGGCGACGGCGGATACGGGCTCTCGTTGGTGTTCAGCTTGACGACGCGGCGCGACGCCGGCTGCTCGCCGGGCGTGTACGGCTCGAGTCTCAAGATGTGGGATGCGGTTCTCATTTCTGAGTATTATACCAAAAATCCCGGCAGACAGTTCGTGTCCGATGGTTAAGGTTGAAAAGTTGAAAGGTTGAAAAGTTGAAAGGCCACCCAAATCATCGCATCGCGCGGTGGGGATTTTTGGTATAATTCACTCATCCTGCGAGGCGGAAGACGCGACGCAGGGTGATAGTCCGGGAAACGGGCAAGTAGTCGGAGTTGCATGATTATCGGAGCAAATAGCCTGGTCGTATGCGCATTTGCCTGCGCAGCGCTGGCGTTTGCCTTTCTGCTGGCTCTACTTGGCAGGCGTTTCTTTGCCCTGTTGTCCGATGCGTTCTCGAGGATGTCGCGCCCCAGACTTGCGGCCTTCCTTTTCTTCGCCGCCGTCGCCACCCTCTGCGCCCAGAAGCAGGGCACGACGAACAGCCCGCCCGACGGAGTCCAGTCCAGCCTCCCATCGCGCCAGGATTTTCCGCCGTCGCGCTCGGGCGGCGGCGGGCATCAGGTCACCAACTTCACCTTCACCGCCATCTCGGCGGCAACCAACGGCGTTGAGCTCTCGCTCGCCTGGCCGACCAACCTCTTCGCGGATGGCGCGTGCCTCGACTTCTTCGCCAAGGTCGATTCGCTGACCAACGCCTGGCAGTGGATCGGCTGCGAGGCGGTGTCCGCCGGCGAGACCAACCTCGACGTCATCGTTGGCTACGGGGACCTCCACGGATCCACCAACGCGCCGGCGGCCGCGTTCTTCCGCGTCGCCGACCGCTCCGCGCTGGCGCCGACGATGGACGACGCCGACGGCGACGGCATCCCCGACGTCTACGAGCTCTTCCACGGCACCAACCCGTATGTCCCCGACTACGAGCTCGCGCCCAAGCTGACCGTCGGCCCGGACGGAGACTACGCCACCGTCCCCGCCGCGCTCGCGGCGAGCACCAACTACTCGATCGTCGCGCTCGCGCCCGGCGAATACAGCCTGCCGAGCATGTTCGCGATGCCGGCGCACCCGGTGATGCTCACCGGCCCGCAGGGCGGGTATGCGGTCTTGCGCAGCGACCACGACGTGGCCGCGGTGATCCTCGACCGGGGGCAGGACTGCGAGACGCTGTTCCGCAACTTGATAGTGGTCATGGCGGCGCAGGGCAGTTTCCAGGCGGGGTTCTGGGTAGGTGGAAACCTGCCTATGAGCGGACTCGGGGCTTCTCCTACATTCCGCAATGTTCGTGTTCGAGCCCTGTATCCGAACGTCATCTACTACGGATGGCATTATTACTGCGACGACGGCTGCGTTTCCGAGATCAGCGACTGCGTCGTCAACGCCGCCGGTGCCAACCTTGTCATTGGCGTCTATTCATTTGGAGGTCCGGAGGTTGTGATGGACAACTTCAACTTCGTCAACCTGCCGGGCACCAATGGCTGCAGCACCACCTGCTTCAGGGACGGGACTAACATTGTGGCGGAGTGCATCGCCCCGGCTCCTGGCCTGTCGTGGGCCGGATATCCGCTGGACGGCGAGTACTCGGCGACCGCGGACTCCGACGGAGACGGGTTGTCGGACTATGCCGAGATATTCGTCCACGACACCGATCCATGGCTCGCGGACTCCGACGGCGACGGCATCCCCGACGGCGTCGAGGTTGCCGACGGCACCAGCCCGCAGGACCTGTCGTCGTTCCTCCGCCATGTCGCGGTGACAGTCGTGGAGGACGACCCCATGGCCGGGGTGACGAACTACGTCGCCTGGGGGATTTTGGCCTCGGGCTGGGAGACCAACGACATGGTGGTTGCGCAGGGACAGGTTTCGACTTTTGAGTTCACGATTGCGTCTCAGAGCGGTTCAATATACGTGAAGTCCTTCCGTGACGTCAACCGCAACGGGGTGTTCGACCCTGGAACGGACCTGCTCGTGTCGAGGCTTCTTCCCGCAAGGGAGACGAATACTGACGTATCTATCCGTTTTGGCGACCTTGACGGCGATGGATTCGCCGACTCGCTTGAGCTTGCGGAAGGCACCGACCCCAACGACGCGAGGAGCTACTGCTTCAACCTCGCCCTGGTCGAGCGCGGCGTCGTGGGGACGACCAACGACATGACTGCCGTGGTGGTGTTCGGCGAGGAGGTCGTCCACGGCCCGGTCGTCGTCTCCAACGGCGTCTTCGAGGCCGACGTCGGCCACCTCGTGGCGACGAACCGGAAAGCCGTTGCCGTCTATTTCTGGGACGACGCCAACTCCAACGGCATGCGCGACGACGGCGAGTTCTCCATCTCGCGTACTGTGGCGATATCCGGCCACGAGAACTCCGTCACCAACGACTTCCAGTCCGAGCTCATGGACCGCGACCGGGACGGCATGCCTGACTGGTGGGAACTCGCCCACGCCGCAGCCGGGCTCTCGCCGTACAATGTGGTTGACTCTAGGCAGGATCCAGATGGTGATGGTCTTATAAACTTATACGAGTATCTGCTAAGTAAGAATCCTAATTTGTGCGACGGCACCAACGAGGCCCCGTCAATTCTATCGATGGCTATTGACTCTCGCCTCGCTGAGGCGACCAATGCCGTTCTTTCCCTGCCGCTTTACGACAACTACTATGTCAACGGAACCAACGGAGTGTTCTTGAAAAACGAATATTGTTGGGCTGGGGATTTGGACTTCTCCTGCATGTCGGTTTGGAATGACTCGTCCGAGCCGCACAGCCATACTGGAGTGGCAATAAGTCGGAGACATGTGTTGTTTGCGTATCATTGGGGTCTTGGAATTGGGAGTCAGATTAAATTCCTCGGCACTAATGAGGTTGTTTATACAAGAACAATTGCTAATGTTAAGCATGTGGAGAATGATATTGTGTTAGGGTTGCTAAATGAAGAACTGCCGCCAAGTGTGTCATGTGTGTCGGTTTTGTCGTCTAATGCATATCAAAGGATCCTAACAGGAAAGTATTTGCCGTTCATTTGCGTAAACCAAGATAAAATGTTGTTGATCCATGAGGTTGAAAGAATCCCATACCCGGATGATTTTGTTGCGCGCCTTTCTCATACATCGCCTTCAACATCTCTTCGTGCGCAGTTTTTCCGTGGGTTAAGGAGTCAGGATTCTAGTTGTCCATCATTTTTCCTTATTAACAACAGATTAGTTTTGATTGGTCTTCATTGGCACTCAAGTGATGATTCCTCTATGGCACAATCTTGTGCAGGGATTCAAGTAGATATGGACTTTCTGTGCCCTGGATATCAGTTAATAACAAATGATCTGTCAAGTAATGAAGGAGGTGGTGAATGAGGACGGCGATTGTAGTTGCGCTGTTTGCGGTGTTGGCATTTGACTCGGCAAATGCATCAACAGTCGAATGGGATGTTTTTGAACATGAACGATTTTTTACAGACCGCCAATACGACAGTATTCGATATTATGGAGCGCAAATCACCCCGGAAATTGTTTTTTCAATTGAAGAATCAGCGTCAGGCATTTGGACCTTGGTTGCAGATGGTCCTATTAATCTCGGCAACTCGAGGGCTCTCTGGGTAGTTGCAGCCGCAGATGATATATTGACGCAGCAGTACTTCAGCAGCGCTCCTGTTGTTTTAGATGCAGGGTATAGTGACAGTTACGAATTTAAGACAGGCGTGTCAATTGATATGTCAGATGGTGATGATGCCTTTCTTGCTCTGACAGGAAATTTTTACAAGAAAATCTTCAACGATGGCACTGGCCAAGACGAATTCATCTACCAGCCTTACACGGCATGGATATCTATTGCCATGAATGATGGTGACTTCATTTTAAACGGATCGGCTTTAAGTTATGACTATGGGCTGCAGGTCGGCGGCGGTCTAATGCCTACCCCTGAGCCGTCGTCATTGCATCTTCTTCTCGTCGGACTGGTGTGCTTTTCACTGCGCCGCCGACGAAGATAGGCCGAAATCATCGCCCCGCGCGGTGGGGATTTTTGGTATAATTCACGCATCCCGCGAGGCGGAAGACGCGGCGCGGGGTGATAGTCCGGAAAACGGGCAAGTAGTCAGGCCTCCCCGCGCCATGCGCGGCCGCCGCGAACGCCCCGCCAGACGTCCATCAATGTAGCATCAACGCTACACGTCGTTCACTCGAAATACGTCCAAACATTTCAAACACGAACGGCATGTAAGTGATGATGCGTCCAGCTGGGCGCATTGTTTCTTTCTGCATTCGTGTTGGGCCTTGGACGGGCTTCGAGTGAGTGCATGAATGGAACATGCGCTCTTTTTCATGCATGCGAGGCGGTCTCCGCGGCGGTTTTGCGCAGGGCCAACCCAACGCGGAATATGGCGGGTAACAGCAATCTGCACGATTCTTCGCGGAACAAGCAGGACGAGTTCTACACGAACCTTCAGCTGATAGAAGACGAGCTGAAGCACTACCGTGCACACTTCAAGGGCAAGCGCGTCCTCTGCAACTGCGACGATCCATACGAGAGCAACTTCTTCAAGTATTTCGCGATGAACTTCAACGCGCTGGGACTGAGGAGCCTTACCGCGACATGTTATGCGACAAGCCCTATCGTCTACACCCAGCTCGGGTTGTTTGGCGTAGACGAGGTTGTCAGCCGCAAAGAACGCAGAGGAACGCAAAAAGGAAAGCAGCCGTACAAGATCGTCATAACCGAAGTGAAGGACGAGAACGGCGACGGACGAATCGACCTTGCCGATGTTGAATGGCTTATCAAGAACAGGAAAAACGTGTTGACGAAGTTGAAAGGCGACGGAGACTTCCGCTCGGCAGAATGTGAGAAACTTCTCGATGATGCCGACCTTGTCGTCACCAATCCGCCGTTCTCGCTCTTTCGCGAATACATCGCGCAGCTGATGGAGCACAAAAAGCAGTTCCTCGTGATCGGCAACATGAACGCCGTGACCTATCGCGAGATATTTCCGCTCATCAAGGACAACAAGGTGTGGTTGGGCAACAAGGCAGGGCATTTCTGGTTCAAGGTTCCTTCGCATTACGAAGAAAAGGCGACAGACTTCAAGATTGACGAAAACGGGCAGAAGTGGCGACGCATGGGGAACATCTGCTGGTTCACGAATCTTGACTTTGAGAAGCGGCACGAGAAAATGCTCTTGTGGAAGAAGTATACGCCCGAGGAATATCCAAAGTATGACAACTACGATGCAATCGAAGTAGGCAAGACGGCGGATATACCAATGGATTGGTACGATGCCATTGGTGTGCCTATAACATTTATGCAGTACTATAACCCTGAACAGTTTGAATTGCTGGGACACATGGCATCAACACTTGTTGATGAATTCAATTTCGGTTATCCGTTTATCAACGGGCATAAAATCTACGCTCGTATAATCATTCGCCGTAAGGAGGTGAAAGCATGAAAATCGAAGAACGCAAGATTCCCGTCATGGAGATATTCGACGGGTATGTCGATTCCGCGGAGTTGGGCGTCAAGGCGTATGGTGGACGGCTGAACGTGCGGCCCGCGTATCAGCGCGAGTTTGTTTACAACCCGCAGCAGCGCGATGCGGTAATCAACACTGTGCGGCACGGATTTCCGCTCAATGTCATGTACTGGGTGCGGAACGGCGATGGTGGATACGAGATGCTGGACGGGCAGCAGCGCACGATATCGATCTGCCGATATCTGAACGGCGAATTTTCCATCAACCACCAGACCGTCGACAATCTTACTGCCGAGGAGCGCGACGACATTCTCAACTACGAGCTTGTCATCTATGTTTGTGAAGGGACGGAGCGCGAGAAGCTGGACTGGTTCGATGTGGTGAACACGGCTGGCGAGAAGCTGACTACTCAGGAGCGGCGCAACGCAATCTACGCTGGGCCGTGGCTCAACGAGGCCAAGAAGTATTTCTCCAAGACTGGTTGTCCTGCCGCGCAACAGGGCGAGAACTACCTGAGCGGCTCCGCAATCCGCCAGCAGATACTGGAGACGGTGCTTGGGTGGATTGCCGACCGCGACGGCGGAGAGATAGAGGACTATATGTCTGCGCACCAGAACGACGGCGACTGCGCAGATCTGTGGAAATATTTCCAAAGCGTTGTTAAGTGGGCCAAGGAGACGTTCCCTGTCGTCCGGGCAAAGCTGATGAAGGGCTTGCCGTGGGGCGTCTATTTCAATAAATATGGCAAGTCGAAGCGCGATGCCGACGAACTCGAGGCGACAATCGCGCGGCTCCTGCGTGACGACGAGGACATCAACGACATCACCAACCAGCGAGGCATCTACGAGTATCTTCTTTCCGGCGACGAGCGTCATTTGAGCATCCGCAAGTTCTCCGACAAGATGGCAAGGACGGCATACGAGCGGCAGAAGGGGGAGTGCCCCGGGTGCCACAAGCATTTTGCAATTGAGGAGATGCAGGCCGACCACATTAAGCCGTGGTCGAAGGGCGGCAGAACCGTAGCCGAAAACTGTCAAATGCTTTGCGCCGGTTGCAACCGCGCGAAAGGAAACAGGTGAAGAGGAACAAAGGGGTCAGCCCTTCTATATATGTTTTACTGTATATGCTTGGATGAACGTTACTGGACTCCGCGGCAGATTGGATTTCGTCCGCACCGTAATCTCCTATGACTGAGACACGGCAGTTCACGCGGCAGTTTCAAGGCCTTCCGCGATATTGTTCGCGCAGAAGACCGGCGCCGCAATCGCGGCCTTCAGGCGAAGCAGGATGAGGCGCGGCGGAAATCTGCCGCGAAAGCCAACACAGACCGCGGCAAAAATGGTATAATTCGCCGCATGGGAAAGCAGGGAGCAATTGGGCCGTGAAATCATCGCGGCAGAGATTCAAGGCGCGGAGGGTTGCAGACTTCGTCGTCGCTCTTTCTGCCGTAGTGCTCCTGACCCATTACGCCGCCACCAAGCCCACGAACCAGCTGGAGAATTGTGGAATTGTGGAATTATGGAATAGCGGGAATGGGTAACAGTGGCTGGGGACAGACCCCGGGGCCGTTACTATGCTTTGCGCCAAGTGTCGGGTCGAAAATGCGCCAAGTGTCGGGTCGAAAATGCGCCAAGTGTCGGGTCGTGTTGACATGATATCAAAAATATGAGATAATACGCACACTTATGAACACATATAGGAAGAGAGTTATTGACCAGGTTCTCGCCTTTAAACTTGAAGGCGCAGGAGCGGTTCTGGTCGAGGGAGTCAAGTGGTGTGGAAAGACTACCACTTCAGAGCAAATTGCCCGAAGCAAGGTGTATATTGATGATCTTCGGGAGCAGTTCGGCAACCTTGATGTGCTGAAGGTGAATCCTGCGATAGTCTTGGATGGTGCAGTCCCGCATTTGATTGACGAATGGCAACTCGCACCTTTTATTTGGGATTCAGTGCGACATCGTGTTGATCATGCGAATGGACTCGGCAGTTTCATTCTGACTGGATCGTCTGTTCCCGCTGACCAGTCGGAGATTTTCCATAGCGGCGCTGGCCGTTTTGCCTGGCTGAAGATGCGTCCAATGTCGTTATGGGAGTCCGGAGAGTCTTCTGGGAGCGTTTCGCTCGCGAAGCTGTTCGAGGGGGGAGATTTTCCCGTCGCACCTTCAAACGGAATGACTTTGGCCGATGTGGCTTTTGCGGTATGCCGAGGCGGGTGGCCGAAGTCGATCGGCCTATCGAGACGTGCCGCGCTGCAGCAGTCCTACAACTATGTCGACGCGCTTGTCGAAAGGGACATTTCGCGGGTCGACGGCAAATTGCGCGATCCAGTCCGGGCGCGACGGCTGCTGCGGTCCTACGCACGGCTACAGGGGACGCAGGCGACGGCGTCCGTGCTTCGCGCCGACCTCGCCGCGAATGCGGACGGGGACAACATAAGGGAAGACACAATCTACTCGTATCTGTCGGCGCTCAGGAAACTGTTCGCGGTGGAGGACGCTAAGGCATGGTGCGCAAATCTCAGGTGCAAGACGCCGATCCGCACAACGGACACACGTTATTTCGTTGATCCGTCAATCGCCGCCGCCGCGCTTGAAGTCGGCCCCGACGACCTGATGAAAGACCTGTCCACGTTTGGGCTTATGTTCGAGACATTGGCAATGCGCGATCTTCGCGTCTATGCGGAACCTCTCTTCGGCGATGTCTGCCATTTCCGCGACAAGCAAGGGCGCGAGTGCGACGCCGTTGTCAAGATTCGCGGCGGCAGATACGCGCTTGTCGAGGTGAAACTTGGCGGCGGCGCGCTTGTGGAGGAGGGTGCGCGCACGTTGAACACGTTGGAGAGCCTGGTAGATACGGGCAAGAGCGGAGCGCCTGTGTTCAAGATGGTGTTGACTGCGGTTGGCGACTTTGCCTATCGGCGACCGGACAATGTCGTCGTTTGCCCCATCGGTTGCCTTTGCCCTTGACCATTGGGGCAAGTTCTGAGTCCCGCAGCAGTTTTGGCGGCAAGTTCCGCGTCAGATTGTTAACACGCGGATTTGCTCATCTCTAACGACCTTCGCATTTCTGAAAGCGTGAGCGACGTTAGTCGCGAACAAATCCGTGTGTTAACCACCTCCGCGACACTCTTGCCGCGCGGTGTCGCGCTTGACAAAGCGGCCGAGGATTTGCTATCATTAACACATGTTTTGCGAAAGTAGCAATATTCTGCTAGGGGGTGGTAGACTTAACAGTTTTCTCGCCTCTTCATTTGCACACTCAAATTCTAACAGGAGAAGCAATATGAACGGGGTGAGAAAACTCGCGTGTGGTCTTTTATGTTTTGCGGCCTTCGCCGCTGGCGGTGCACACGCCGCCACATTTCCAACCGTCCACTCGACGGACGAACAAGGGCATCGGCATTTCCGATTTTCGCCGGACAACTTCAAGGAAAACTTCCTTGACACCCTTTACTGGTCGATGGTCAATGGCTACCAGACGGGCGACATCTTCGAGTTTGAGGAAAGCGACGAACCGTATGTCCTCACAAGCGGCATAGGCTTCAATTCTGGCTGGGGGAAGCACGACCTCTCGTTCGTTGGCGTGAAGGCTGACGGCTCTCCCGCCGATCCTGAAAAGGTTGTCTTCATCCCCGCCGAGGGAACGCAGAACGGCCTTTCGTTCCAGAACTACACGAACACCTTCGCGAACATCACGTTCAGCAACGTGGTGCTCTCGACCCAGAGTGATCGTCCTTTTGCCTTCCGCAATTGCGTGTTCACGGCAGCTGCCTGGAATCCAACTTTGAATATGGCGGCACGACCTACGACTTCTCGTCCATTGACACCGGGGCGACTCCGACAACGCACATCATCAACGGCGTGAACGGCTGTCTTGTCGGCGACTACGACCCGAAGTTTACGGATGCGGCGAACGGCGACTTTACGCTGGAGAAGAAAAGCCCTTGCCGCGACGCGGGTGCGCTTCTCTCGTGGATGACTCCGTCTTCACTCGACCTCGCGGGCAATGCGCGCGTGTTTGGCAACGCTCCGGACATTGGTTGTTACGAGTGGTTTCAGACATATACAGGGTTCATCTACATTGTCCGGTGACGGCGGCGCGGCGGAGGGCGGGGAGTCGCATATACAGAAGGGTCTTGTCCCCGTTTAGTTTTTCAATCGACAATCATTTCCGCTACGACCGCGGCGCTCTACTTGTGTGCGCGCGCGAAAAGTGCTATACTATGCGCCGTTATCCCGTCGGATTAGGATTTCGGCGGAAAACTCATCCGACAAGGAACAAAGCAGGACATGGAAACAGAGGCAGCGACTCCACGTAGACCGCAGATAACCATCTGCATGGGCAGTTCGTGCTTCGCGCGCGGGAACGAGAAGACCGTCGAGGCGTGCGAAAGCTTTCTCGCCGAGCGCGGGCTGAAGGACGAGGTCGACGTCGACCTCGGCGCGAGCCTGTGCACCGGCAACTGCGCGGACGGACCGGTCGTGGTAGTGGACGGGAAGGTCTACAAGCACGTGGACCCGCTCGTGATGCGCGACATCCTCGAGGCGACGTTCCCGCAGAAAGGCTGATATGATGACGGTCACAAGCCCGGTTTACACGACTGAGAACGAGTGCCAGGACTGCTACAAGTGCGTGCGGCACTGTCCGGTGAAGGCGATCAGGATCGTCAACGGCAAGGCGAGCGTGATCCCGGAGGCGTGCGTCGCCTGCGGCGAGTGCGTGAAGGTGTGCCCCGCGCACGCGAAGAAGATCAGGAGCGACCTCGCGCGCCTCAAGGAGCTCGTCGCGTCCGGCGCGAAGCTGTACGCGTCCGTCGCGCCGAGCTTCGCCGGCTACTTCAAGGGCGTGACGATCGGGCAGATCGCCGCGGCGCTGAAGGCCGCCGGCTTCGCGGGCGCGAGCGAGACCGCGCACGGCGCTGAGGCGGTGAGCGCGCACGTCTCGAAGCTCCTCGACGAGACGGACTCCCCGCTCGTCATCTCGTCCGCCTGTCCCGCCGCGGTCGACATGGTGCGCAAGTACCTGCCTGCCTACGCCAAGTTCATCTCCCCCCTACCCTCGCCCGTGCGCGCGCACTGCCGACTCATCAGGGAGAAGTACGGCCAGGACGCGAAGGTCGTCTTCTTCGGGCCGTGCGCGGCGAAGAAGAACGAGTCCGACGCGCATCCGGACGAGCTCGCGCTCGCCGTCATCTTCCCCGCGCTCGAGCAGTTCCTCGCGGAGCGCGGCATCACCTTCGGCAAGGAGGCCGAGCTCGCGCTTGGGCCGGCCGAGGAAGGACGCTTCTACTCCGTCGAAGGCGGGATGAACGACACGCTGCGCGACGGCAGGACGGACGTCAGGTACGTCTCCGTCTCGGGGCTCGAGGACTTCCGCAGGATGCTCGAGGACTTCGATCCCGCGGAGTTCGGGCTGCATCCGGAGAACTTCCAGCGCAAGCTGTTCGTCGAGGTGCTGGCGTGCCCTGGCGGCTGCGTCAACGGCCCCGCCATGCCGCGCGGCGCCTCGGGGCTCGCGACGCTCTTCGCGACCGACGCAACCGCGCCGATTCGCGCCTCCTCCTCGCGCTGCTTCGCGCACTGCGGAACCTCGGCCTATCCGGCCGCGGCGGTCGTGGAGGACGAGCCGGACGAGGCGGCGATCGCGGGCGCGCTCGCGCGCGTCGGGAAGACGGCCAAGGCCGACGAGATCAACTGCGGCGCGTGCGGCTACAACTCGTGCCGCGAGTTCGCGAAGGCGCTCCTCGCCGGCAAGGCCGAGGAGGCGATGTGCCACATCTACCTCAAGAAGAACTTCCAGCGCACTTCCAACGCGCTCATCAAGTACATACCGGCCGGCGTCGTCATCGTCGACGCGAAGGGGCTCATCGTCGAGTGCAACCGGCTCTTCGCGGAAATGGCGGGCGCGCTCGGCGAGTACGACGCGCTCGGCAACCTCGACGGGCTCGGCGTGGACGGCTTCATGCCCGAGTTCGCGGAGCTCTTCACGGGTGCGGTGGAGCACGGCAGCGAGATCGTCAAGTACCGGCAGCAGTGGAGCGGACGCATCGTCACGATCAGCGTCTTCCCGATCAGCGTCGGCAAGTTCGCGGGCGCGGTGGTGCAGGACGTCACCAAGAACGAGGGCCGGCGCGAGGAGATCGCCGCGAAGGCGCGCGACGTGATCCGGAAGAACGTCTACACCGTCCAGCAGGTGGCGCGGCTCTTCGGCGAGCACATCGCCGAGACGGAGATCATGCTCAACGAGATCGCCGGCGCGTACGAGTCGCAGACCGTCGGCAAGCGGCTCCGCGAAGGCGGAAGCGAGGAGTACCTGAATGGCTGACGCGCTTCAGCGCGGCTACAGCGCCGCGAGCGACCTCTTCATCGAGATGGAGGCAGCCCAGTACACGAAGACCGGCCAGGCCGCGTGCGGCGACGACGTCAGGTTCATGACCGTCGAGAAGGAGAACCGGCACCTCGTGGCGCTCTCCGACGGACTCGGCAGCGGCGTCAAGGCGAACGTGCTCGCGACGATGACGACCTCGATGGCGATCAAGTTCCTCGAATCGAACGTCCCCATGCTCGAGGCGGTCGAAATCATCATGGACTCGCTCCCCGTCTGCGAGGTCCGCAAGATCGGCTACGCCACCTTCTCGCTCTTCGACTTCCGCCTCGGCGGAAAGGCGCGCATCAGCGAGATGGGCAACCCCGGCTACATCCACCTCAGGGGTACGGACGAGATCTCTCCGCTCAGGGACGAGCAGATCGTCTCGTCGCACTGGCCGGACCGCGAGGTGCGGAAGTGCGAGGCCGACTTCCGTTCCGGCGACCGCATCATCTTGTGCTCGGACGGCGTCACGCAGTCCGGGCTCGGCGTGAGGAAGGACATGAAGTTCGGCTGGCGCCGCTCGGGCGTACTCAAGTTCGCCCAGGAGAGGATCGCCGCCGATCCGGACATCTCGGCGCGTGACCTGAGCGCCGCGATCGCGCACGAGGCGCTCTACCTCGCGCCCGGCGGCTGCAAGGACGACATCAGCTGCGTCGTCTGCTACCTCCGACATCCGCGCGTCATGCGCGTCCTCACCGGGCCGCCATTCTACAAGGAGCACGACGCGGACTACGCGCGCAAGGCGACGCTCGGCTTCGACCACGTCGTCATCTGCGGTGGGACGACCGCGAACATCATGGAGCGCGAGCTCGGCGTCAAGGTGAAGGTGAAGCTCTCGGACATGCGGACGTCCGGCGGCCTGCCGCCGATCGGCACGATGGAGGGCGTCGGCATCGCAACCGAGGGCATCCTCACGCTCGGGCGCGTCCTTTCGGCGCTCGAGCAGATGCGTCCGCCGGAGCGCGAGCCCGCCGCCGCGCGCGCGATCCTCGAGCGCATGATGCGCCACGACCGCATCGAGTTCGTGATCGGCACGAAGGTGAACGAGTCCCACCAGGATCCGAACGTCCCGCAGGACCTGGAGCTCAGGCGAAGCGTCGTCAAGCGCATCGCCGCGGCGCTGGAGAAAAACTACCGCAAGAAGGTCACCGTAGACTACTACTGACAGGAAAGGAGACGGATATGGAAAAAGTCAAAGTCGAGATATGCTGCGGCACGGCGTGCTACCTGCTGGGCGCGGCGAACATGATGGACCTCGAAGACCAGCTGCCCGCCGAATGGCGCGGCAGGGTCGAGGTCGAGGCGAGGACCTGCCTCGAGCTCTGCGAGAAGGAGAATCTCGGCGGAGCCCCGTACGTGCGCATAAACGACACCGAGATCATGGCGCAGGCCACGCCGGAGAAGCTGACCGCGCGCATCGGTGAGCTGCTGACGGAGGCCGAGTAAAATGCTCAACGGATCCACTTTCATCCGCCGCGAGCTGATGATCCGCATCGTGCGCGCGTTCGACGACGGCACGCTCGAGAAGGAGCTCGACCAGATCCCGATCAAGCTCAGGCCGAAGAACTCGGTCGCGTCGGGCTGCTGCGTCTACCACGACCGCGCGATCTTCAAGTACCGGCTGATGGCGCTTCTGGGAGTGTCCGTGGAGGACGAGACGGACGAGGCCAAGTCCCTCGCCGCCTATTACGCCGAGAAGGCGTGGGGCGGAGGGGCGAACGACACCAGGCCGAAAACGCCGCTCAGCGTGTGCGGGCCCGCGTGCAGCGGCTGCCCGGACGCGAAGGTCGTCTCCACGCCCAACTGCCGCGGCTGCATCGCGCGCCCGTGCGTGTACAACTGCCCGAAGAAGGCGATCTCCATCGTCGGCGGGCAGTCGGTGATCGACCAGTCCCTCTGCATCAAGTGCGGCAAGTGCATCACCGCCTGCCCATACCACGCGATCGTCAAGACTTCCGTGCCCTGCGAGGACGCCTGCCCGGTCGGGGCAATCCGCAAGAACGACCAGGGCGTCGCCGAGATCGACTTCGAGAAGTGCATCTTCTGCGGCAAATGCTTCGCCGCGTGTCCGTTCGCGGCGGTCATGGAGCGTTCGCAGCTCGTGGACGTGCTTGCGGCGATGAAGCGCGGCGAAAAGCTCGTCGCGATGATCGCGCCCGCGGCGGAGAAGCAGTTCCCCGGAAAGATCGAACAGCTCCTCTCGGCCTGCGCGAAGGCCGGTTTCGCCGACGTCATGGAGGTCGCGCTCGGCGCGGAGAAGACAACCGAGCACGAGACCGCAGAGTTCATCGAGCGCATGGAGAAGGACCAGAAGACGTTCATGACCACGTCGTGCTGCCCGGCCTGGGTGAACCTGGTCGGAAAGCACATGCCCGACCTCGTGAACCACGTTTCGCTGACTCCCAGCCCCATGGTATACGCGCACGAAATCGCGAAGAAGAAGGACCCGTCCGCCAAGACGGTGTTCATCGGCCCCTGCGTCGCGAAGCGCAGCGAGGCGAGGCGCAAGGATGTGGACTACGTCCTCTCCTTCGAGGAGCTCGGCGCCATCCTCGCCGGACGCAAGATCGACGTCATCGCCTGCGAGCCATGGCCGGTGGAGCGCCCCGCGAACCCGACCGCCCGCAACTACGCGAGGAGCTGCGGCGTGACGGACGCGGTCCTCGCCGAGGCGACGGCGAAGATACCCGGCTTCAAGCTGGACGCGAAGCAGATAAACGGCATCGACCGCAAGACCTGCGCCATGGTCAAGCTCTACGCCGCCGGGAAGCTCCCCGTGAACTTCCTGGAGGTGATGGCCTGCCCCGGCGGTTGCCTGAACGGCCCGTGCTCGCTCACCTGAGCGCGCGGACGGCGCGCGGCTCACCTGCGGGCGATGAAGCCGCGGCGGACAAGGTATAGTCAACATGGAACACGAGGTGTAGACAATGTTTACGAAAGCGAATCCGGCGCGGTTGAAGGCGCGCTCAGTCGAGAGAATCAACTTTGCGGTCGTCGCAGTCACGGCGACGCTCTTCCTCGCCATCGCGGTCTTCGTCGCGTTCAGCACGTCGAAGATGATGGAGAACGAGGCGCGCAGCACCGTCGAGAACGTCGTGAAGGCGACGGTCGGGCGCATCGACCGCCAGATGGCGTCGGTCGAAAGCGCTGTCGAGAACTCTGCCTGGATCGTCGAGGAGCGGATCTCGGAACCGGACTACATGTTCAGGATCACGGGCGAGCTCGTGCAGAACAACCCGTTCATCGTCGGCAGCACAGTCGCCTTCGAGCCGAACTTCTTCCCGTCGAAGGGCTACTACTACTCCGCCTTCTCCTGCAAGGACGGGAAGGGCGGCGTCAAGCGCATCGAGCAGGGCGGCGAGACGTTCAGGTACCACGAGATGGACTGGTACCGCATTCCGAAGGAGTCGGGGAAGCCGTCGTGGTGCGAGCCGTACTTCGACAAAGGCGGCGCGGAGGTAATGATGTGCACGTATTCCGTCCCGCTGGCAAACCGCGACGGGAAGGTCTTCGCGGTGCTCACGGCGGACATATCGCTCGACGACCTGACGCACCATGTGGCGGCGATCAAGCCGTATCCCAACTCCTACGCCGTCCTTTCCTCCCAGCAGGGCAGACCGCTCGTCCCCGCCCCCGCTGACGCCGCGAAGGCGAGCGACACGGTGGTGATTTCCGGCCAGGCCGGCAACGGCTGGACGGTGGAGCTCGTCTGTCCGCTGTCCAACATCCTGCAGGGCGCGCGCAGCCTGGTGCGGCGGATTGCGCTGTTCTCGGTCGTCGGCCTGGGGCTCATCTTCTTCGTGTCGTGGTCGTTCTCGACGCGGCTCCAGCGCGCGACGGCCACCAGCGAGCGGCTCAGCAGCGAGCTGGGCATCGCGCGGACGATCCAGTCGAGCGTGCTGAAGCGCAGGGCGCCGCAGTGCATCGGGACCGTTCTCCGTCCGGCGCGGGAGGTAGGCGGGGACCTCTACGACTTCCGGGAGAAGGACGGGGTGCTCTATTTCGCGGTTGGCGACGCGTCGGGCAAGGGCATTCCGGCGGCGCTGTTCGCCTTTCTGGCGGGGGCCGGCTTCCGCATGGCGACGGACATGGGGCTGCCGCCGGACGAGATCGTCTCCCGCATCAACGCGCTTCTCTGCAAGGACAACGGCGCGTGCATGTTCGTGACGCTTTTCGTTGGCCGCATCGACCTCTCGTCCGGGCGGATGGAATACTGCAACGCCGGGCACACGCCGCTCGTCGTCGTGCCGCCGGGGAAGGGCGCGGAGTTCCTCGCCGCGAAAAAGAACATTGCCGTCGGGGTGCTGGACGAATACTCGTATGCGCAGCAGGAGGCGGTGTTCGCGCCCGGCACGATGCTGCTGGCCTACACCGACGGCGTCACCGAGGCGGAGCGGGCCGACCACGAGCAGTACGGCGAAGGGCGGCTGCTGGCGTATGCGTCTGCGCACGCGAAGGATGCGCCGTCCGTCTTTGTCGACGGACTGGAGCGGGACCTGGACGCCTTCACGTCCGGCGCGGAGCAGTACGACGACATCACCGCCCTCGCCGTCCTCGTCGACGGGGAGTCTGCCAAGCTCGGCGTTTAATGTCGTTGGGGACTGTCCCCGCGACACATTATCCAACCTCTACCTTTGACCAACTAAACAAAATCTAAAATTGCGTTCACTCTGGCAAAGCACACGCTTTACAAACCCAATCCAAAAGTGTTATACTATCACCATCAATCGAAAGGAGACGACTGACATGGACAAGACGCGCAGGGACTTCCTCAAGGGAACGGCCTGGATGGGCATCACCGCCGCGGCGGCGGGCTGCATGAGCAACGGCTTCCGGCTTACGCCGGGCGGGTCGATGATGGGCTGGGCCGACAAGCCGATCGAGAAGCTCAGGGTCGGCGTAATCGGCCTCGGCATGCGCGGTCCCGGCGCGGTGCACATCCTCGCGATGATCCCCGGCGTCGAGGTGACTGCGCTCTGCGACAAGCACCCCGAGCGCGTCGAGCAGCAGCAGCAGTGGCTCCGCGACAACGGCCACCGCCCCGCGCCCAAGACCTTCAGCGGCGAGGACGGCTACAAGCGCCTCTGCGAGGACGACGAGATCGACCTCGTCTACAGCGCCACGCCATGGCAGCTGCACGTGCCGATCGCGCTCTACGCGATGGAGCACGGCAAGCACGTCGCGACCGAGGTGCCGAGCGCCTTCACCATTGAGGAGTGCTGGCAGCTCGTGGAGACGAGCGAGCGCACCCGCCGCCACTGCATCCAGCTCGAGAACTGCTGCTACGGCGAGATCGAGATGCTCACGCTCAACATGGCGCGCAAGGGGCTCTTCGGCGAGCTCAAGCACGCCGAGTGCGCCTACATCCACGACCTGCGCGAGTGCTGCTACCAGGATCCGAACGTCACCAAGGTCGGCTACGGCGTGAGCGGCTACATGGACTACTGGCGGCTCAAGTGGAACAACGTCCACAAGGGCAACCAGTACCCCACCCACGGCCTCGGCCCGGTGTGCTGGTACTTCGACGTCAACCGCGGCGACCGGCTCGACTACCTCGTCTCGCTCGAGAGCCAGGCCGTCGGCTTCCGCGACTATGCCGGCATCATGTTCCCCGGCACCTGGAAGGCCGGCCTCAAGCCGCAGATGGGCGACATGAACACGACCCTCGTCAAGACCGTGAAGGGCAGGTCGATCATGATCCAGCACGACGTCTCGTCGCCGCGGCCTTACTCGCGCATCAACCTCGTCTCCGGGACGCGCGGCATCCTCAAGGACTACCCCTACCAGGTCGCGTTCTCCAAGAAGCCCGGCGCCGGCGCCCACGAGTGGTTCACCGACGCCGAGGCAGAGGCGCTCCGCAAGGAGCACATGCACCCGCTCTGGAAGGAGGCCGGCGACTTCGCCAAGATCGTCGGCGGCCACGGCGGCATGGACTTCCTGATGATCCTGCGCCTGGCGTACTGCCTGCAGAACGGCCTGCCGCCGGACATGAACGTCTACGACCTCGCCACCTGGTGCGCCGTCTGCGAGCTCTCCGAGAAGTCCGTGCGCAGCCGCTCGTCCTCGCAGGACGTCCCCGACTTCACCCGCGGCGCCTGGAAGGACGCGCGCCCGGTGGAGATCACGCCGGTCGGCCTCGCGCGGATGGGCTTCAAGTCCGACAGCGAGATCAAGAGCGACTCCTCGCAGCTGTCGGTCTGATGACTGACTTCTCCAGGCTCCTCAATCCCGAGCAGCTGGAGGCGGCGACGGCGGGGGACGGGCCCCTGCTGGTGCTCGCCGCCGCCGGCACCGGCAAGACCCGCACCCTCGTCCACCGCGTCGCCTACCTCATAGAGCGCGGCGTCGACCCGTCGCGGATCCTCCTCCTCACCTTCACCAACCGTGCCGCGCGCGAGATGCGCGAGCGCGCCGAGGCGCTGGTCGGCGACGCCGTGCGCTCGATCTGGAGCGGAACCTTCCACTCCGTCTGCGCCCGGCTCCTGAGACGCTACGGCGGTCCGCTCGGCTGGCGGCCGGACTTCAAGATCCTCGACGAGGACGACCAGAAGAAGCTCATTGGCGACATCATCAAGGCCGATGTCCCCAACCCCAAGGACTTCGCGAAGAAGGAGGTGGTGGCGAAGATCATCTCCGAGGCGGCGAACGAGGGGATTCCCGTCGCAATGGCCGCCTCGCGCTGGCTCACCAAGACGACCGGCGTCGACCCCGAGGCGATCGAGGCGCTGGCCGAGAGGTACACCGCGCGCAAGCAGGAGCTCGGGTCGATGGACTTCGACGACCTCATGGTGAACGGGCTTAAGCTGCTCAAGAAGTGCGACAGCGTGCGGGAGATGCTGCAGGAGCACTTCCTCCACGTCCTCGTCGACGAATACCAGGACACCAACGGCCTCCAGGCCGAGTTCACCGACATCCTCGCCGCGAAGCACCGCAACATCCTCGCCGTCGGCGACGACTTCCAGTGCATCTACACCTGGCGCGGCGCGCGCATCGAGAACATCCTCGACTTCCCGCGGCGCTGGGAAGGCTGCCGCATCGTCAAGCTCGAGGAGAACTACCGCTCGGTGCCGAGCATCCTCGACGTCGCCAACGTGGTAATGAAGGACGCGCCGCGGCAGTTCGAGAAGCGCCTCCGGGCGCGGCGCGGCGGCGGCTCCATTCCCCAGGTCTGCCGCGTCTACGACTCTCACGCCCAGGCACTGGAGATCGTGCAGCTCGCCGTCAGGCTGCGCGGCCTTGGCTACCGCTACGGCGACATCGCCGTCCTCTACCGCAGCCATTTCCACTCCATCGACATCCAGATGTCGCTCGCCCGCGCCGGACTGCCGTTCCGCATCACCTCCGGCGTCGGCGTCTTCGAGCAGATCCACGTCAAGGACGTCCTCGCCTACCTCAGGCTTGTCGTCGACCCCGGCGACGAGCTCTCCTTCCTGCGCTTCGTGACGCTCCTCCCCGGCGTCGGCGAGAAGGGCGCCGCCAAGATGTGGGAGCGGCTCTCGCGGCGGTTCGACGGCTCGCGCCGCGAGGACCGCGATGCGCTCGGCGCGCTCCTCGGCGCCAAGGCGAAGCCGCTCTGGCCGGTGCTTTCCAAGTGCTTCGAGGCCGCCTACGACCACCTCGCGGAGGACCAGGTCGGCGAGATCGTCGAGGACTTCTGCGACCTCTTCTACGAGGACCATCTGCACCGCGAGTACGAGGACCGCGAGGCCGACGACCGGCTCGAGGACCTCGCCGAGCTCGCCGGCCAGATCGCCGGCGGCGACGGCGACGGCGGACGCGCGCGGCTCGAGGGCTTTCTGCAGGACGTCGCGCTCCTCACCAACCTCGACGACCGGCGCAACGACTCCGACGCCGACAAGATGACGCTTTCCACCATCCACCAGGCGAAGGGGATGGAGTGGCCGGTGGTGATCGTGCCGTGGCTCTCGGCGGGGCTGTTCCCGTCCGCCAAGGCCGAGGAGGAGTCCCGCGCCGACGAGGAGCGGCGGCTCTTCTACGTGGTCGTCACCCGGGCGAAGGACGAGCTCCACCTCTTCTCCCCGACGATCCGCCACACCGCCGACGGCGGCATGTTCCCGGTGGACGAGTCGGTGTTCCTCAAGGAGATTCCCCGCGACCTCGTCGAATACCGCCGCTATAGCGCCCCGCTGCCCGCCTACGGTCGCGGCGGCTACGGCCGCCGCCGCGACCGCTGGTAACATACGTGCCATGGTTGACCTGACAAATGACGATATGAACATAGCGAGAAAAACATGGTTCTGGTCCGCGCTCGTCGGCATGTTGCCCATGCTCACTGGCGCGGGCACGACAACCCTTGCCGATGGCTGGACGTTCCGGCTGGAGGACGAGTCGGAGATGCGCCCCGTGTGTGTGCCGCACGACTGGGGCGTCGAGAAGGGGTTCCTGCCGCCGGGCGCGTGGCCGGCGCAGGGCGACCTGCCGTTCGTCGGCAAGGGCCTCTACCGCCGGAAGTTCGACGGCTTCGTGCCGCCCGAGGGCGGCCGCACCTACCTCACGCTTGACGGAGTCCAGTGCCGGAGCGTCATCAAGCTCAACGGCAGGGTCGTCGGCGGGCGTCCCTTCGGCTACGCGAGCGAGACGATCGACGTCACCGACGCGCTCAGGCCCGAGGGCAACGTCCTCGAAGTGCTGGCGGAGAACGTCCCAGCCTCATCGCGCTGGTATCCCGGTTCCGGCATCTTCCGCGACGTCACGGTCAGGGTGTGTCCGCCCGACCACGTCAAGCCCAACTCGCTTTTCGTGCGTACGCTCGAGGCGACGGAGAGGTCTGCGCGCGTCGCCGTCTCGTTCGAGTGGAGTAGCGGTGTCTCCAACTTCGAGTTCACGGTCGAGAACCCCCGACTCTGGTCGCCCGAAAGCCCCAGCCTCTACGAGCTCGAGCTCTTCGGCGAGAAGTTCCGCTACGGCATCCGCACCGCCGAGTTCGATCCGCAGCGCGGCTTCTTCCTGAACGGCGTCCACCGCCAGCTGCGCGGTGTCTGCCTGCACCACGACCTCGGGCCCATCGGCGCCGCCTTCGACCGCGACTTCGCGCGCCGTCAGCTGGAGCTCCTCAAGGAAATGGGCTGCGACGCCATCCGCACCTCGCACAACCCGCCGGCCGCGGCGCTGCTCGACCTCTGCGACGAGATGGGGCTGATGGTGATGGACGAGGCGTTCGACATGTGGGAGGAGTGGAAGGGCGACTACGCCAACTTCTGGAAGGACTGGCACGCGCGCGACCTCGCGGAGTTTGTCCGCCGCGACCGCAGCCACCCCTGCGTCGTCATGTGGTCGATCGGCAACGAGCTCACCGAGCACAGCGACAAGACGCCCGAGCGTCCGATCCGCATCGCGACCGAGCTTACCGCGATCGTCAAGGCGAACGACCCGACGCGTCCCGTGACCTTCGGCAGCTGGGCCTCGGCGCCGATGACCAACGGCTGCCAGAACACCGTGGACGCCTTCGGTGCCAACTACCTGCCGTTCAAGTACGCCGAGTTCCTCCGGCTCAACCCGAAGGTCGGCCTCGTCGCCACCGAGACGAGTTCATGCGTCTCCAGCCGCGGCGAGTACTTCTTCCCCGTCGTCGCCACGCCGATCGAGGGCGAGGGCGACCTGAGGCGGCGGCGCGACGAAGGACGCGAGCACATGGTGCGCGGCGGACAGATGAGCGGCTACGACCTCTGGGGGCCGCACCAGAACGACTATCCGCCGGACATCGAGTTCGAGCACCAGGACCGCAATCCGCAGGTCTACGGCGAGTTCGTCTGGACCGGCTTCGACTACCTCGGCGAGCCCGATCCCTGCGCCGAGATCGGCGGACGCAGCTCCTACTTCGGCATCTTCGACCTCGCGGGCGTCCCGAAGGACCGCTACTGGCTCTACAAGTCGCATTGGCGGCCCGACGAGCCGACGGCGCACATCCTGCCGCAGTGGACCTGGCCCGGGCGCGAGGGCGAAACGACGCCGGTCCACGTCTATTCGAGCGGCGACGAGGCGGAGCTCTTCGTCAACGGCGTCTCGCAGGGACGCAGGCGCCGCGGAAAGTACGAGTACCGGTTCCGCTGGGACGACGTTCGTTACGAGCCCGGCGTAGTATGGGTGAAGACGTGGAAGGACGGCAAGCCCTGGGCGGAGGACATCGTCAAGACGGCTGGCGAGCCGGTTCGGGCGGAGCGCTTCGAGCGCCGCTTCGGCCGCCTTGTCTTCGTCACTTTCGCGCTGGTGGACAAGGACGGAACGCTCTGCCCCAACGCCGACCGCACTCTCGTCTTCAGCACCCGCCCTGGCACGAGGCTCGTTTCGCTCTGCAACGGCGACGCGACGAGCCGCGAGGATTTCCGCGGCACTTCGATGCGCACTTTCCACGGCTACCTCGTCGCCGCGGTCGAGGGTCCGTCCGAAGGTCTCGTAGCCACCCTCCGCTAATCCCGAACCACGAGCCACGAATCACGAGCCACGAATCACGAGCCACGAATATGATATAATACGCCTGTCATGAGTTTTCCGATACAGCTTAACCGTCCGCTGGTGGTATTCGACATCGAGTCCACCGGCATCTCGCCGCGCAAGGACCGCATCGTCGAGCTTGCCGCGGTCAAGGTCAACCCCGACGGCACCGAGGAGTCTCGTTGCTGGCTCCTCAACCCCACCATCCCGATTCCGAAGGAGACCACCGCCATCCACGGCATCTCCGACGAGATCGTCAAGGACTGCCCCACCTTCGCCGAGCGCGCGAAGGAGATCCTCGCTTTCTTCGATGGCGCCGACCTCTCCGGCTTCAACTCCGACCGCTTCGACATCCCGTGCCTCGAGGAGGAGTTCGCGCGCGTGGGGCTCAACCTCGCCGTGCAGAGCCGCCGCCGTGTCGACGTGCAGCGCATCTACCACCGCATGTTCCCGCGCGACCTTTCCGCCGCGGTGCGCGAGTACCTGGGCCGCTCGCACGAAGGCGCGCACGGCGCCGAAGCCGATGCCCGCGCCACGCTTGAGGTGCTGAAGGCCGAGCTCGTCCGCCACACAGAAGTGCCGCGGACCGTGGACGAGATCGACCAGTGGATTGCCCCGACCGACCCGCTCAACGCCGACCGCGACGGACTCTTCCGCTGGAAGAACGGCGAGTGGACGGTCAACTTCGGCAAGAAGAAGGGCGAGAGCCTCAAGCGCATCATGCTCGACGAGCCGAACTTCCTGAAGTGGATGGTGAAGGGCGACTTCTCCGCCGACGCGCGCATGGTGGCCGCCGACGCGCTGAAAGGCCGACTGCCGCCGCCGCCGCCAGCGGAGGCGCAGAAGTGAAGGCGATTGCCACTCCGCTCTCGGAGCGCGCCGTCCGCGCGCTCGCCGCCGGCGATGTCGTGGAGATATCCGGCCGCGTCTATACCGGGCGCGACAAGCTGCACAAGTACTTCGCGGACGGCGGCACGCTGCCGGTCGATTTCCGCGGCGGCGCGCTCTACCACTGCGGCCCGGTCTGCGTGCCGGACGGCGCGGGCGGCTGGCGCGTGGTCGCCGCCGGGCCCACGACAAGCGTCCGGGAGAACCCTTACGAGCCGGACTTCATCTCCCGCACCGGCGTCAGGGTGATAATCGGCAAGGGCGGCATGGACGCGGCGACGCTGGCGGCGATGAAGCGCTGCGGCTGCGTCTATGTTCAGGCGGTCGGTGGCGCGGGAGCGCTGTACGCAGAGTGCGTGAAGCGCGTCGCGGGCGTCTCGCTCCTCAATGAGTTCGGCGCGGCGGAGGCGGTGTGGCACTTCGACGTCGAGGGCTTCCGCGGTGTAGTGGCGATGGACGCGCACGGGCGCTCGCTCTTCGACGCCGTCCGCCGCAAGGTCGGGATTTAAACAACAAGAAAGGAAATGCGATGACAATCAGAACGACAGTTGCGGCGGCGGGGCTGCTGTTCGCCGCCAACCTATTCGGCGCCTCTGCGACCGACTCCACCTGGATCCGCGGCGTAACCGACAAGGACCCGATAACCTACAAGGCAGGCGAGGAGATGTCCTTCACCCTGACGGTCGAGCGTCTCGACGGCGAGCTCAAGAACGGCGAGTTCTCGCTCGACTGGAAGCGCTCCGGCGACGATGGCATCGTCGAGACCGGCAAGGTGTCCTATGCTGGCGCGCCGTTCGTCTACAAGACCAGAATCGACTTCCCTGGCTTCGTGCGCCTCGAGGCGAAGCTCGTCGACGCCAAGGGCAAGCAGGCGAGCAAGAACGCCTTCTTCGACGGCGGCGCCGGCGCGGACATCGACGCTCTCGAGGGCCATCCGGAGCCGAAGGACTTCGACGAGTTCTGGGGTCGCCAGTTCGCGCGTCTCGACAAGATCAAGATCAACCCCGAGCTCGTGGAGGTCGAGTCGCCCACCAACGCGGTGAAGTGCTACGCGGTGTCCGTTCCGTGCGCCGGCCTGCGGCCGGTCACCGGCTACCTCTCGGTGCCGGTGGACGTCGAGAAGGGCGTGACCTTCCCGGTGAAGGTCATGTTCCACGGCTACAGCGGCGACGAGTTCGGGCACAAGCGGCAGAAGACCGTGCCGACGGACTGCATCCTCCTCGACATGAACGCCCACGGGCTGAGGCTGCCGGAGCTTGGCGGCACCGAGGCCGACCGCAAGGCGCTCAGGTGGGAGGCGCGCTCCAACGGCCACACCTACGCCTTTGACCCGGAGCAGAACAAGGATCCCGAGACTGCCTACTTCAACGGCATGGTGCTCAGGGTCAAGCGCGCGCTCCAGTACATGAAGACGCAGAAGGGGTGGAACGGCCGCGACGTGCAGGTTACCGGCGGCAGCCAGGGCGGCCTCCAGGCCATCTGGGCCGCTGCGTGCGGCGAGGGCGTGACCTACGCCGAGATCGGAGTACCGTGGAACTGCGACATCTTCACCAACGGCGGCGTCAGGTCCGATCCCGCGAAGAAGCTCGCCTCCCACGGCTGGTACATCAAGTGGACCGACGCTCTCGGCTACTACGACGCCGTCAACTTCGGCCGGCGAATCCCCGTCGGCTGCTACGCCGACGTCTGCCGCGCCGGCCTCGGCGACTACGTCTGCCCGCCGACAGGAATCGCCAAGCTCTGGAACGCGCTTTCGTGCAGGCGGCGCATCGTCTGGATCCAGGGCGCGGAGCACGGCTACTCGCCGCCGGACACCACTGGCCTCAAGTCGGTCCGCGAGGTGCAGTGCGAAGTGCGCGCGCTCACGCCGGCGGTGCCACAGGCGTCGTGGACGGTGGCGTGGTGGATGAAGCGCCACTACGAGAAGATGGAGGCGCTCAAGGCGAATCCGCCGGCGGTGGTCTTCCTCGGCGACTCGATCACCCATTTCTGGGACTCGACCGGCCGGCCGGCCTTCGAGGCCAACTTCACCAACGCGCCATACCGCGCCATTTCGCTCGGCTTCAGCGGCGACCGCACCGAGCACGTCATCTGGCGCATCAACCACGGCGAGCTGGACGGCTACCAGGCCAAGGCGGTGGTGCTGATGATCGGCACCAACAACACCGGCCACTTCCCGATCGAGAAGGAGAAGCCGGAGGATACGATTCGCGGCATCCGGCGTGTTGTCGCCCTCATCCGCGAGAAGCAGCCGCAGGCGACGATCATCCTCCATGCGATCTTCCCTCGCGGCGCTGACAGCAAGGATCCGTTCCGACTCCGCAACGACGTCGTCAACCGCGAGATCCGCCAGCTCGCGGACGGCAAGGACATCCTCTGGTGCGACATCTCAAGCGAGTTTGTGGACAAGGACGGGAACCTGCCGAAGGAGCTCTTCCCGGACCTCCTGCACCCGAGCGCCACGGGCTACGAGAAGTGGGCGGCGGCGGTGAAGCCATATCTCGACTGGGCGCTTTCCGACCGCTCGGCGCCGTCGCCGAAGACGTTCTCCCAGGGGAAATGACGATGCGTAGTTTGCGCTTCGCCAGGTCGATTTACGCATAGACGCGATTTATGGTATAATATCGCAAACCAAGGAGAGACCCAAGATGCATACCGTTCTTCAGCACCCGCTCGTGAACCACCGCGTGACCCTGATGCGCGACCAGGCGACCCCGCCGAAGCTCTTCCGCGAGCTGGTGAACGAGATCACCGAGTTTCTCGCATTCGAGGCGCTCAAGGACGTGAGGATGAAGGCCGTCGACGTCGTCACCCCTGTGGCGAAGGCCCGCGGCGCGCTCGTCGACGAGCACATCGTGCTGGTGCCGATCCTCCGCGCCGGCATGGGCATGCTCGACGCGATGCTCGGCGTGCTGCCCTACGCCAAGGTCGGCGTCCTCGGTATGCAGCGCAACGAGGATACGGCCGAGCCGATCCCCTACTACGCCAAGGTGCCGCCGGCGAAGGGCGAGGAGCTGGCGATCGTGATCGACCCGATGCTCGCCACCGGCGGCAGCGCCTGCGACGCGGTGGCCCAGCTCAAGAAGCTCGGCTACCGGCGCATAAAGTGCCTCCACCTGATCGCCGCGCCGGAAGGGGTGGCGAAGTTCGAGAAGGAACATCCCGAGGTACCGGTCTTCATCGCCGCGCTCGACGAGCGCCTCAACTCCCACTTCTACATCGTGCCCGGCCTCGGCGACGCCGGCGACCGCATCTTCGGAACGCTATGAGACAGCTGCGATGACTTTTGCGACCTCCAAATTCAGGGCATTCCTGCCGGCCGCGACCTTCGCTATGGCGGCGGAGTTCCTGATGGGGCTGTCGGACTCGGTCATCTGCGGACATGTCATCGGGGAGACGGGCCTCTCGGCCGTCAACCTGATGCAGGGCGTCTTCGAGATCGTCACCTTCGTCGGGATGATGGTGACGGTCGGCTCGTGCGTCCACTTCTCGACCGAGCTCGGCGCCATGCATCTCAGGCGCGCGCGCGGCTTCTTCACGCTCGGCTTTTTCGCGTCGATTGCCTTCGGGCTGGCGTTTGCCGCGGCGCTTGCGGTCCTGCGCCATCCGGTGCTATCTGCCTTCGGAGCGTCCAGGGAGGTGACCGAGCTCGCCAGCGCCTACTGGGTGTGGTTCCTGCCTGCGGCGGCGCTCCAGCCGCTGGCGTTCTTCCTCGGCACCCTCGCCTACGCCGACGGCGACGCGCGGCTGTCGCTCTTCTCCTACTGCGTGCAGCTGGTCGGCAACTGCCTGGTGTCGGTGCCGCTGACGATCTGCTTCGGCGCGGCCGGGTGCGCGGTCGGCACCGGCATCGGGTCGTTCCTGGCCATCGTGGTGCTGCTGCTTCACTTCCGCCGCCGCGGCTGCATGCTCGGCTTTTCGCGGCACTTCAGCGTTTTCTCCGACCTGATGCTGGTCTTCCGCACTTCGCTCGGCGACGCGAGCAAGAACGTCGGCAAGGCTGCGCTCATATTTGCGCTCAACGCCTACGTGATCGCGCACTTCGGCTCGGAGATGCTGCCGGTCCTCGCGGTGGTGGTGATGACGATCGGCATCTCCGAGGTGTTCGACGGCGTCGCCAACGCCGCGCAGCCGCTGGCGAGCGTCTACATCGGCGAGCGCAACTCGTTCCTCACCAAGCGCGTCATGCGCGCGGCGCTGAGGATGGCGCTGGGGGAGGGCGCGGCGGCGATGCTCGTCCTGCTCGCGTACCCGAACCTCATCCTGATGATGGCCGGCGTGTCTGACCCGGCGGTGGTGCCGGCGGCGCTGTTTGCGGTGCGGATCGCGTCCATCGCCCTGCCTGGGCTCGCGCTGGTGCTGCTCTTCAACTCCTACTATGTCTTCATCGGGCGGGAGACTCTCGCCACGCTGCTTACGCTCGCGGCTGTCCTCGTCGTGCCCGCGGCGCTTTTCCCCGCGATGGGCTCGGCCTGGGGCGCCCGCGGCGTCTGGGCCGCGCTCGGCCTCGCGCCGCTCGTTTCGCTCGCGGTCTTCGCCGTCTACGAGATGGTGCGCTGGGGCTTCAGGATCTTTCCGTTCCTGCTCCAGGGCGGGCGCGACGCGGCGCTCCGGGTCTTCGACCTCGAGCTCGACCCGGCCTCGATCTGCCTGGCCTCGGCTGGCGTCGAGAAGCACCTGCTGCAGAAGGGGATCGACGCCGCGCGCGCATCGAAGGCGGCGCTGCTGGTGGAGGAGGCGCTGATGGTCGTGCGCGACCGCAACGGCGGCCGCCGCACCCTGGCGGAGGTGACGGTCGACCTCAACGACGGGCTTACGATCGTCCTCCGCGACGACGGCGAGATCTTCGACATCACCGATGCGGACGCCAGCATCTCCTCGCTGCGCAGCTACCTCGTCTCCAACCTGATGACGGCGCTGCCCAACCGCCGCAACCTCACCACCACCGGCTTCAACAGGAACGTTTTCAAGTTATGAGGACTCTATGGGCACTGGCGATAGTCGCCTTGGCGGGCTGCTCGGGCTCCGAGGGCCGTGTGGATCCGCGCATTGCGGACAAGTCGCGTCCGATCGTCATGCTCACCCATCCGACCGAGCCGCCGTGCTCCTACAGGAGCGAATCCGGCGAGATCATCGGCTCCGACGTCGACCTTGCGCGCAGGATCGCGGCGAAGGCCGGGCGCGAGCTCGTCGTGGAGGCGGTCGAGTTCTCCGACATCCTGCCGCGGCTCAAGGCCGGCACGGCGGACATCGGCATCTCCACCATCACCATCACCGAGGCGAGGAAGCGCGACGTGGACTTCTCCATCCCGTATGCGTTCGGCGGCGCGTGCTTCCTGTACCGGAGCGCCGACCCGAGGCCGCGGCTGTCGCATATCGCCATGCTCAACATCGGGGTCGAGTCCGACACCGTGCAGGACATCTTCCTTTGCCGCCACGGCTGCGACCCGCTGCGGTTCGTCCACCTCGAGGAGGCGGTCGACGCGCTGGACCGTAAGGTCGTCGACGCCGTGTTCTTCGACGACATGCCGCTGAAGGCGCTGGCCGAGAAGTCCGGCGGACGCTACGCCGTCTCGCCGCTTGCCACCCGCGACGGCTACGGCGTCGCCGTCGACAAGCGGCGCCCGGACGTGCTCGCCGCCGCCAACGCGGCAATCGCGGAAGGAGGTGCGAAGTGACCGCCCGCCGCAGCCTCAACGTCAAGGTCGCCGTTTCGGTGCTGGTCGCCTTCGCCGTGTCGATGGCCTTCTCGTGGTTTCTCCACAACAGCCTTTCCGAGCGCGACGCCTACGCGCTGATCGACCGCGCCTTCGCCAACGCGCGCGCCGAGCTCACCGACTGCATCAACGAGCGGCTCGTCGTCCAGTGCATGGAGGCGCGCGAGCGGATCGAGGACGGCCATCCCGACGACACGGCCTCCCTGCAGGCGCTGGCGCGCGAGTTGCGCGTGTCCGAGGTCAGCATCGTGGACGACAAGGGCGACATCGTCCGCTCGTCGGTGCCGGACTACCTGGCCGGGCCCGGGAGGAAGGCGTTCAACTTCGCCGAGGCCGACGACAAAGACGCCAACAAAATGATGGGCCTCATTGACGGACGCTACACCGAGTATTGCCAGCCGTACCGCAGCAATGCGGCAAACGGCAACTGGCGCAAGTTCGTCGGCGTGTGGCGGCGCGAAGGCGGGTTCTTCGAGATCGGGCTGGACGGCAAGGCCCTGCAGTCCCTTGCGCGCTCCACCTGCGTGGATCTCTTCCGCAACTGGCGCGTCGGCGGCAGCGGCGGCATCGTGGTCACCACGCCGACCGGGCTCGTGCTCTCCGACTACGAGGAGCCGAACCGCGAGGGCACGCAGTTCCACGAGCCCGGCGGCTCGTTCTACTGGAAGCGCGGCGACATCGAGACGTTCCCGGTGTACGTGATGATCCCGAAGATGTCCGCGGCAGTCCAGCGCGACGTGCTCGTCGGCGCCACCGCGCTGCTGAACGGCGCGGCGCTGGTGTTCGTGGCGCTCCTGGTGGGGTTCGTGATCGCGGCCTTCGTGCGCCGGCAGATCCGCGAGCAGGAGGCGAAGGAGCTCGCGATGGCGAAGGACATCCAGCTCTCGGCGCTTCCGAACGTGTTCCCGCCGTTCCCGGACGAGACGCGCTTCGACATCATGGCGTCGATGGCGACGGCCAAGGAGGTCGGCGGCGACTTCTACGACTTCTACTTCACCGCGCAGGGCCGCGTGCTCGTGATAGTCGCCGACGTCAGCGGCAAGGGCGTCCCCGCCGCGATGTTCATGATGCACGCGAAGACGCTCATCAAGAGCGCCGCGCAGACCGGCAAGCCGCTCGCGCAGGTGTTCACGGAGGCGAACGAGGCGCTCTGCGAGGGCAATTCGTCCTGCACCTTCGTCACCGCCTGGGCCGGCGAGCTCAACGTCAACACCGGCCACCTGACCTTCGTGAACGCCGGCCACAACCCGCCGGTGGTGCACCGCGGCGGGCGCTGCGAGTACCTGAAGACGCGCCCCTCGCCCGCCCTCGGCGCCATGGAGGGCGTCACGTACCGGGTCGACGACATCACCCTCGAGCCCGGGGACGCCATCTACCTCTACACCGACGGCATCGTCGAGCAGCCCGACCCGGCCGGCGAGCTCTACGGCGAGGGCCGGCTCCTCGGTCTCCTGTCCCGGAACGTCCGCCAGCGCGGCGAGATACTCAAGACTGTCCTCGCCGACGTCCACCGCCACGCCGCCGGCGCCGAGCAGGCCGACGACTGCACCCAGCTCGTGCTCCGCTACCGCGGCGAGCCCGACGTGGTGGAGCACGAGTACGCGCCGACGCTGGAAGGCGTCGCCAAGGCCGTCGACGACCTCACTGCGGCGCTGGAGACGGTGCCGGTCAAGGTGCGCACCCAGCTGCTCGTGGCGGCCGACGAGATCTTCGCCAACATCGTGCGCTACTCCGGCGCCACCCGCTGGTCGCTCTCGGTCGAGCTCGACCACCACCCCGACGGCGTGCGCCTCGTCATCACCGACGACGGCAAGCCGTTCGACCCGCTCGCGCAGCGCGACCCCGACACCACACTCGCCGCCGAGGACCGAGCGGTCGGGGGGCTCGGCATATTCATCGTCAAGAAGACAATGTCGCCCGTCACCTACAAGCGGCGGAGCGGCCTCAACATACTAAAAATGGGGAAAGACTATGGAGACTAAGACCATAAGCGAAGGAGACAAGCTGACCATCGCGGTCAGCGGACGCGTGGACACCGTGACCGCCCCGGAGCTCGAGGCGAACCTCAAGTTCGGCGACGCCAAGCTCGTCGTGATCGACCTCAAGGAGGTGCCGTACATGAGCTCGGCCGGCCTGAGGCTGCTCCTCACCTCGCACAAGGCGATGGCGGCGAAGGGCGGCAGGCTCGAGATCGTGAACGTGCAGAGCGCGGTCCGGGAGGTGCTCGAGATCACGGGATTCTCCGACATCCTCAACATCGTCTGACGGCGGTCGGCGGCAAGGAGAAGGGAAGAAGCCATGAGCGACATCAAGGAAAGCATCAAGAAGCTTGAGAAGGCCGTCCTGGAGGACGGCAAGGTCGACCGCGCGGAGGCGGCGATACTGCTCTCCTACGCGTCGGCACGCGCCGGCGAAAGCGCCGAGATGGCGGAGTTCGTCAAGGCGCTGCAGGACGTCCTCGAAGACGGCGTGGTGACGCCGGAGGAGTCGATCCGCATCGGCGCCCACCTCAAGTGGCTGGCGCGGGAGGCGGAGAGCGAGGAGCCCGAGACCACGTTCCTCGGGCGGCTGTTCAAGCTGAAAAGGAACAGGACCTCCGTCAAGACCGAGATAGTCGCCGGCGTCACGACGTTCATGACGATGGCGTACATCCTCGCCGTGAACCCCAACATCCTGTCGGTCGCCGGCATCCCGCGCGGAGGGGTCTTCATGGCGACCGCCGTCGCCGCCGTCGTAGGCACGCTCCTCATGGCGTTCATGTCCAACTATCCGTTCGTGCTCGCGCCGGGCATGGGCCTCAACGCGTTCCTGACCTTCGGCGTCGTCCTGGGCATGGGCTACAGCTGGCAGTTCGCGCTCCTCGCCGTGTTCGTCGAGGGCATCGTCTTCCTCGCGCTGTCGCTTACTCCGGTGCGGGAGGGCATATTCAACTCCATACCGCTCACGCTCAAGCGCGCGGTCGCGGCCGGCATCGGCCTCTTCATCTGCTTCATCGCGCTGCAGACGGCGAAGGTCATCGTCAACAACGACGCGACGCTCGTCGGGCTCGTGAGCTTCAAGAACGTCGACTTCCACACGCAGGGCGTGACTGCGCTCATCGCGCTCGCCGGCACCGTCCTCACGGGCTTCATGCTGGTAAAGGGCTGGAAGGGCGCCATTCTCCTCGGCATCATCGCGACGTGGGCTCTCGGCATGCTTGCGCAGGCGACCGGCATCTACGTGCCCAACGCCGACGCGGGCTTCTTCTCGACCTACCCGAGCTTCACAATGGGCGACATGTCCAACACCTTCAAGGAGTTCGGCGCGACGGTCGGCGCGCTCTTCAACCCCGACGGCTGGACGCACGGCAAGGGCGAGGCGGCGCGCACGGGCTGGACGCTCGTGAAGTCGCTCGACTTCTTCGTCGTGATGTTCGCGTTCTTCTTCGTGGACCTCTTCGACACCCTCGGCACCCTCATCGGCGTCTCGATGAAGGGCGGCTTCCTCACCAAGGAGGGCAAGCTGCCGCGCATCTCCGGCGCGCTCTGCGCGGACGCGATCGCGACCTCCGTCGGCGCGGTGCTCGGCACCTCGACGACCACGACCTACGTCGAGTCCGCCTCGGGCGTCATGGCCGGCGGCAAGACGGGCCTCACCGCCGTCACCTCCGCCGCGCTCTTCGCGCTTGCGATCCTCTTCGCGCCGATCTTCCTCGCGATTCCGGCGTTCGCGACCGCGCCCGCGCTCATCATCGTCGGCTACATGATGCTCTCCTCGTGCGCCGACATCGACTGGCGCGACGCGGGCGAGGCGGTTCCGGCGTTCCTCGCGATCGCGGCGATGCCGTTCACCTACTCGATCTCCGACGGCATCATGTTCGGCGTCATCTCGTACACCGTCATAAACGCGTTTGCGGGCAACTTCAGGCGCATCCACTGGATCATGTACATCCTCACGGCGCTCTTCGTCGCCAAGTACGCGCTGATGTGAGGTGACGCATGGTCGGCGACTACAAGCTGCTGAAGATACTCGACTCGCTCAGGACCGCCGTCATGGACGACGGGAGGGTCACGCTCGGCGAGACCTCGGTGATCCTGCGGACGATCCGCCCGTTCGTGCTGAAGGGCGAGCCGGGCGCCTGCGAGCTCGACGCGCTGCTGCAGCGCGTCCGCAGCGACGGGATGGTCACGGACGAGGAGTCGAACCAGATCGCCCAGCTGATGGACAACCTCCTCTCCGGGCGCCCGCGCCTCGCCGACTACGTCCGCGAGATCCGCGACTTCCCCAAGCCCGGCGTGCTCTTCCGCGACGTGACCGGCATCCTGGAGTCCGGCGAGGGCTTCAACCTGGCGCTCTCGGAGATCGCCGAGGCGCTTGAGGGAGTGAGCTTCGACCTCGTCGCCGCGCCGGAGTCGCGCGGGTTCATCTTCGGCGCGGCCATCGCCGCGCGCTTCGGGAAGGCGTTCGTGCCGATCCGCAAGCCCGGCAAGCTGCCGCGGCGGACGATCTCAGAGGACTACGACCTCGAGTACGGCAAGGCGACGCTCCACATGCACGCTGACGCCGTCATCCGCGGCGAGAAGGCGGTGGTCGTGGACGACCTGCTGGCGACCGGCGGCACGGCGCTCGCAGCGGCGAGGCTCGTCGAGCGGCTCGGCGGCACGGTGGTGAAGATGGTCTTCCCCATCGAGCTCGAGGGCTTCGGCGCCCGCAAGGGCCTGCTGAAGGACTATGACGTCGCCTCGCTCGTCAAGTACCCCGGCAAGTAGCATGGGCGGGGTACCCCCTTGTTTTTCGCCGCCGAGTATAGTATAATTCAAACTATATGAGAGCCAAGTTGTCGATACTATCCGCGCTGGCGGTCATGGCGGCGTCCCTCTTCGCGGAGGGCGAGGGCGCCGCGGCGCCGGAGAATCCCGAGCTCGAGAACGAGCTCAAGTACATCGAGGAGCTGGTCAACAACGGCTACGCCGACTTCGCCGAGCCGCTGAGCGAGGCGGCCAAGAAGCGCTGGCCCGAGGCCGAGGCGAGGCTCTTCGCGATCGACGTAAGGGCGCTCCTCTCCTACGGCAAGTTCGCCGAGGCGGAGAAGAAGATCGCCGCGCTCCCAGACCGCTCCGGCACCAAGTACTGGGCCGCGCGGCTCGAAATGGCCAACAACCTCTACGCCCGTGGTCAGCGCGAGGAGTGCATGAAGATCTACGACGGCTTCTTCAAGGCGTATCCGAAGCCGCCGAAGGACATCCGCGCGTTCTACAACGACGCGAGCCGCACCTACGCCGCGCTGCTCGTGGGCGACCGCCAGTTCGAGAAGGCGGCCGAGCGCTACGAGGTGCTGCTGACCGGTCTCGAGGACGACGAGTGGTGCGACCTCGCCTGCGACACGGCCGACCTCTACCTGAAGCTCGTGGACGAGACGCAGGACAAGAAGAAGCGCGACGAATACTACAAGTCGGCGCGCAAGCTCGTGGAGCGCCTCCTCTACATGAACGACAAGCCCGTTTACTTTGGCCGGGCGATCTCGATGCTCGCCCACCTCGAGCTCTCGCGCGGCGACGCCGACAAGGCGGCCGCGACGATCGACGAGTACCGCGCCCAGCTCGAGGACCTCCACCAGCAGATCGTAGAGGCGGACCCAGACGGCAAGCAGGGCTTCGTGCGCCTCTCGCCGCTGCCGCAGTGCCTCTACCTGCAGGCGAAGATCCTGTGGGACGCGGCGAAGAAGGAGTACTCCCAGGCCAAGCGCGACGACGAAAAGGTGAAGTCCTACCTCTTCGGCCCGAAGAAGGGCGGCAAGCGCGAGGTGTCTAAGGGCGCGTTCGCGATGGCGCAGGGCGTGTTCCTCAACTACGAGACTTCGCCGTGGGCGCCGCCGGCCGGCAATTTGGCGCAGGAGATCAAGGCATTCGCCGAGGAGAAGTACGGCGCGAAGGTGAAGACGAACGTCAACGCCGAGCAGCTCGAGCGCGTCCGCATGGCGCAGTTCCGTGCCGCGAACGAGGTGTTCTCGTCGGCGACGCCGCGCGACGCGGCCAAGGCATACGAAGACTACCTCGCCAGCTACCCGGAGTCGGTGGAGTCGATCGCGGCGATCGAGAACACCGCCGGTGCGCTGATTGAGCTTGCTCACGAGGGCGAAAGCGACGAGGAGAAGGCGGCCGCGCGGCTCGACTGCGACACCGTCGAGGCCTACCTTGCCGAGCGCTTCTGCGGCGCCAAGGACCGGCTGATCATGACCTCGGCGGGCGATGCGCTCGTCCGGCTCGCGGCCAAGGAGCAGGAGTTCAAAAACCTCGCCCAGTCCGACAACGTCTACGCCTGGTTCTGCAGCAACTTCGTCCGGCACGCGACGGCGCCGACGCGCGCGGCGGCATGCGCGGCTGAGAAGCAGCGCAACGAGGACTGGGATGGGGCGATCATGTTCTGGAGCATCGTGCTGAACAACTACCCCGACTCGCCCAGCTACGTGACCGCGCTTTCGCAGGTCTCCAGCTGCTACGGCAAGCTCGGCGACTCGACGAACGAGATTGCGTACCTCGAGCGCTACCTCAAGGTGGAGAAGATCCGCCTGCGCAAGCTCCAGGCCCAGGTGAAGCTCGCGCAGATGTACCAGAAGGACGGAGTCGCAATGCTCGACAGCTGCGCCAACCTGACCAACGAGGCCGAGGTAGTTGAGCTCGAGCGCCGCGGCACCGCGCAGATCATCCGGGCGATCAAGAACTTCACGGCGCTCGTCAAGGAGATCGGCGAGGCGATGGACGACCCCGCGACCACCAAGGAGGACAAGGAGAAGTACGTCTCGCTCAAGGAGGCGGCGCTCTTCCTGATCGGCGAGTGCTGGAGCCGCATGAAGCGCCCGGTCGACCGTGTGGCTGGCTTCCGAGCCAACGCCGCGAAGGCCTACGAAGAGTACATCAAGGAGTATCCAGACGGCCAGTACGCGAAGGTCGGCTACGTGAAGCTCGGCATGATCTACACCGCGCTCGGCGACATGGCGAAGGCCAAGGGCGCGCTCGACAGCCTCAACCGCCGCTTCCCCGACTCCGAGGAGGCGAAGGACGCGAAGCCGCGGCTCGCGAAGAGCCTCATCGAGATCGGCATGAAGCGCGAGGGCACCGACATCTACGCCGAGATGCTCGACACCGACGGCAAGTACACGGCCTGGCAGTACCTCTCGGCCGGCGATGCGCTGGTCGACGCCGCGGACTGGTCGCTCGCAAACCGTGCCTTCGAAAAGGCGATCAAGATCGCCCCCACCAACTCGACCACGCTCGTCGGCAAGGCGCGGATCGGCATCGCCAGGAGCGCCTGGAAGCAGGGTTCGATCGCCGAGGCGCGCGAGGCGCTCGACCAGTTCGTGGCCGACCCGAAGCTCTCGCGCTCGGCGCTGCAGACCGACGCCAACGAGATGCTCTTCGAGATTGCGCGCCAGCAGGGGCGGACGGAGAAGGACCCGACGGCCCGCGGCCGTCACTTCGCGGCGGCGAGGGCGGCGCTCGGCAAGGTGCGCGCGGCCAAGAACGCCCAGAAGTGCCCGCAGTGGGAGATCGACTCGATCGCGCTCAGGAACATCGAGCTCACCGCCGAGCAGGCCGGCGTCGAGGAGGGGATGGGCGACAAGGACGCGGCGGAGACCACGCGAGCCCGCGCGGCAGCCGGCTTCCAGGGCTTCATCCAGGCGCATTTGCCGACGGACGAGCGCCCGCTCGACGCGATGGAGAAGGGCGAGCGCGACAACCTCGAGCGCGCCTACGTGAACGCGGTGAGGCTCTTCTCGCAGCTCGGCGCCGAGCAGGCCGACCGCGTGCTCGAGTTCGGCGCGAAGTACCTGGAGCTCTTCCCGCGCGGCGCTTCGCGTGCCGAGGTGGAGAACATGATGAACAAGGCGAAGGCGGACCTGCCGGCGGGCGCCGGCGGCGCCGCGGCGCAGTCCGGAACGGAGGCTTGAACACAATGAAAGGAAACGCGATGAAGAAGGCATTGCTGGCGGTGGCGGTCGCTTCCGCCGCAGTTCAGGCCTGGGCGATCAAGGGCACGCTCAGGACCGAGACCGAGACCCTCACCGGCGAGATCAAGTGGCAGCCTCGCCAGCGCCAGTACGAGATCACCATCATCCGCGACAAGCGCCCGATCGCGATGGAGCGCAAGCTCGCCGACGTGGTCGGCCTCGACATCCCGACGCCGCCCAACTTCGACAAGGCGGTCGCGCAGGTCGAGTCCGGCAATGGCGCGGCGGCGGTGGCGGCGCTCTCCAAGATCGTCGACGACTACCGCATGCTCAACTGGGACCGGCCGGCCGGCCGCTACCTCGCGCTTGCGCACCTCGCGGCCGGGAACGCGCAGAAGGCGCTCGACGTCTGCCAGAAGATCATCGCCGAGGACAAGACGGCCGCCTACTCCGGCGAGGTGGCGCCCGCCTACTGGCAGGCGCTCCTCAAGCTCGGCAAGAACGACCAGCTGGAGGGACTCCTCAAGAAGGCGACCTCCTCTGCCGACCGGCCAGCCTCCGCCGCGGCGCTGGTGATGCGCGGCGACATCATCCGCTCTACCGCCAACGGCGACCACGCCAAGCTCCGCCTCGCGCTGCGCGACGGCTACCTCCGGGTGGCGATGATGTACCGCGACCCGCCCTGCCGCCGCGAGCGCCACGAGGCGCTCCTCAAGGCCGCCGAGGTCTTCAACGAGATCGGCCAGGCCTCGCGCGCCGAGACGCTCCGCCGCGAGGCGAAGTCGATATAGCCTAGTCCAACAACTTAAACCCACAAACCCAGAAAGAAAAGACAAATGAAAAAGACCAGGAAGACAATTCTCGCCCTCGCGGTTCTCTTTGGAACCTGCATTGCGCCGATGGCTGCGTACCAGTCGCTCGGCCAGGAGCTCACCGCCACCGAAGGCGGCGGCGCGGTGGAGGCCAACGCCAAGAGCCAGAAGAAGTCCGGCGGCGGGTTCTTCGACATCGTCTTCGGATCGGGCATCGTCGGCACGATCCTCTGGTTCGCGCTCTTCGGCGACGGCGCGCTTGCCATCTACTTCTCGATCGACTCCTCGGTGCTGATCAAGCCCGACCGCCTGATGCCGAAGCGGCTGATGGACGGCGTGCAGGGCGCGATGGCCGAGGGCGACGTCGTCAAGGCGATGGAGATCTGCCAGCAGAACCCGTCGGCGATGGCGTCCATCGTCATGGCGGCCTTTCAGCACATCGAGGAGGGCTTCGAGGCGATTCAGGAGGCGGTGACCGCGGCATCCGACCTCGAGCAGGAGAAGATCCAGCAGCGGCTGAACTGGATCTCGGTGTGCGGCAACCTCGGTCCGTCGCTCGGCCTGCTCGGTACGGTGCAGGGCATGATCCTGACCTTCCAGGCGCTGGCCTCGGGCGGCGCAGGCGACGCCTCGGCGCTCGCCTCGTCGATCGGACAGGCGCTCTGGACGACCGCAGGCGGCCTCATCGTGTCGATTCCGTCCATTACCGTGTTCTACTCGCTGCGCAACAAGGCCAACCGCCTCATCCTCAAGATGACCGCGCTGACGATGGAGATCCTCAACGGACTCAGGAACGTCTCGGTCGACCCAGGCGCCGAGGGCGCGGAGGAGATCCAGGGATAAAGGACCTGCCATAAGCCATGGCCCGCAAGTCACAGGAAAACCCCGCGCTTGACATGACGCCGATGATCGACGTCGTCTTTGAGCTCATCATCTTCTTCGTCGTCACCCTTACCGAGGCGCAGAAGAAGGACGATACGATCGAGCTCGAGGACGGACGCCACGGCGTGGTGCTGACGCCCGAGGAGCTGCCGCCTAAGCACATGCAGGTGGACATCGGCGTCAGGAACGGCAAGGCGCGCATCTCGATGGGCGACCGCGACATCACCCCCGCCGAGATCGGCAAGCGCATCAAGGACCGCTACAAGCGCTACGGCGAGTTCCCGGTGCTCATCCGCGCCGACTACGCCGTGCCGCACAAGGCCGTCGCCCAGGTCATGAACGCCTGCACCGAGAACGGGATCTGGAAGATCTCCTTCATGGCGGTGCAGGAGGACAAGACCTCCAAGCCCGGCCATCCCGGCCGCAAACGCCTCTCGAGGCTTAAGGGGAGGAGCCGCTGATGGCCCGCAAACCTCAGGAGAACCCAGCGCTCGACATGACGCCGATGATCGACGTCGTCTTCGAGCTCATTATCTTCTTCGTGGTGACGATCAAGCAGGAGGACATCTTCTCCAAGCTGAACGCCAACCGGCCCGCGCCGTCGTCCGGTCCATCGCAGGGCTCCGACGACACCAGCATCACTATCGAGGTCGGCGCTGGGAGGACGCTTAACGGCGTCATCCTCTACAACAAGCACGAGGTGAAGATCGACGAGCTGGACAAGAACCTCAAGGAGATCGCCCGCACCTCGACGAAGACCCCGGTCATCATCAAGTGCGCAGAGGACTCGCCCCACAAGGCGCTCATCGACGTCCTGGACGTCTGCTACAAGTACAAGCTCTACAGCGTGAGCATCTTCACGCTCTGACCTTTCAGGGAGAAACCGACCAATGGCCGAATACGAGGACGAGGAAGTAGTCGACGAAGAGGCTCCGCTCAGCGCGGAGGAGCTCTTTGAGCTGCACAAGGAGGAGATCAACGCCGCCTTCGAGGAGAAGGGGTTCTTCCGGCGCTTTTCCGACATGCTCAAGGGCCTGTCGAAGCCGAAGAGCTCCCCCGAGTACAAGCTCGCCCGCGTCGAGCTCAACCGCCTCGCTGCGCCCATCCTCGCCGTCGTCCTGCCCACCATTGCGGTGATCGTGCTCATCGTGGTCACCCAGGTGACCTCGCAGCCGCAGGAGACCATCGAAGTCGAAATCGCCGAGACCAAGGAGGAGGAACAGCTCGAGGAGGAGCAGCCCGAGGAGGAGCCCGAGCCGCCGCCGGAGCCGCCGGACGAGTACGTCGACGTCCAGGTCGACACGCCGTCGGTTACGGTGAGCGAGATGAACGCCCCGACCCCGACCTCCGAGCCGCTTTCGGTGAAGCCCGCCCCGCAGGACTCCGTGGCGATCATCAAGTCGCCCGTCACCATGCGCTCGATGACCGGCTCTCGCAGCCCCGGTTCCATCGGCGCGATGACCCGCGGCGGCGCCGGCTACGGCGATGCCGCCACTGAGGCGGCGGTCTATAAAGTACTCCGCTGGCTTAAGTACAAGCAGGTTCCGGACACGGTCACCAACGGCACCCCCGGCGACATCGGCGGCCTCCCGAACACGGCGCTCGCAGTGCTCGTCTACCTCGCCCATGGCGAGACGCCGTCCAGCTCCAAGGAGTTCGGCGAAACGGTCCGCCGCGCCATCCAGAGCCTTGTCGACCGCCAGTACGAAAGAAACGGCGTGGTCACCTTCAAGGGCGCCGACGGCAACGAGTACGCCACCCTCATCGCCACCTACGCGCTCTGCGAGGCTTACGGCATGACCAAGAACCCGATGGTGCGCGACGCGGCGATGAAGTCCCTGACGAGAATCGTGAACAACCAGTCCGAGACCGGCGGCTGGGACTACAAGATCAACAAAGGCTCCACCCGCGACGACATGTCCTTCGAGGGCTGGGCGCTCCAGGCGCTCAAGGCAGGCAAGCTCGCCGGTCTCCATCCCGACGGCCTCGACGACTGCATCAAGAAGGCGATGCGCTGTCTCAAGACGAGGAACTTCCGGAACGGCGGCTTCAACTACACCGCCGGCGGCGGCCCCACCGGTCTCACCGCCACCGGCTGCCTCGCGATGCAGCTCCTCGGCTACGGCAGCGAGCCGGAGGTGAAAAGCGCGCTCGACTTCATGCGCGGATGGCTGCCGTCGTTCGAGGCCAAGGGGAACGCGGTCCCCGGTGGCAATCTCCCTGGAGCCAATCCGCAGTACTACTGCTATTACGCGGCGCAGTGCAAGTACCAGGCCGGCATGTGCGAGAATGCCGACCCCAAGAACATCAAGCTCTGGCAGGACTGGAACGTCGAGATGAAGAAGCTCTACTGCTCGACGCTCATCACTCTCGACCAGACCATCCCCGGCGTCGACGGCAAACCCAAGCAGATGGGATACTGGAAGGGCGGCTATAACGGGGACACTATGGGAACCTGCCTCTGCGCGCTCCAGCTGATGGTCTACTACCGGTACCTCCCCACCTCCAAGATCGAGAAGACCGACAAGCAGGCCGGCGGCGGCGGCAAGGCCAAGCCGTCCAAGAAAGAGACGGTGGACGTGGAGGTCGACATCTGATGCGGCTTCCGCTCTTCCTCGCGCTTAAGTACCTCAAGCCGAAGCGCTCCGTCGCCTCGGCGATTACAGTCGTCTCGGTGCTCGGCGTGATGCTCGGCGTCGCGGCGGTGCTGGTCGTCCGCAGCGTGATGACCGGCTTCGGCGAGATCTGGGAGGAGAAGATCCTCGACTTCAAGCCGCACGTCACGCTCCTGCCGACGCACGGCAACGTGATTGGCGGCGAGGACGCCATCGCCGCGCGCCTCCGCCGCGTCCCCGGCGTCGTCTGCGTCACCCCCGAGATCGACACCCGCGTCCTTGTCTCCTGCCGCGGAAGGGTGCTCGCGCCGGTGATCATCGGCGTCGACGGCGACGACTTCGCCTCCGCCTACCGCGTCGGCGAGCCGCGCGCAGGATCATTCGACCTCGAGGGCGATACGCTCGTCATCGGCGCCACCGCCGCCCGCTCGCTCGGGGTGTGGGTGGGCGACGAGGTGACGGTCTACTCGCCGAAGACGCTCATCGACAAGGACGAGATATTCCTCCCGGTCAAGTGGCGCGTCGGCGGGATATTCTCCTGCGGGCAGCACGAGTACGACTCCGGCTACGTGGTCGCGTCGCTCCCCAACGTGCGCGACCTGATGGGCCTCGAGAGCGGAGTCTTCGCCATCCACGTCAAGACCGACTGCCCCACCGACCCGCGGCGCTTCGGCGCGGTTTCCGCGGCGATCGCCGAAATCGCCCCCAATCTCCGCCAGGTCACCTGGCGCGAGGCCGACCGCGAGATATTCAACGCGCTTGCGGTGGAGAAGAACATGACCGCGCTACTCCTCTCGCTCATCTCGCTCGTCGCCGTCTTCTGCGTGATGAACACGCTCCTCGTCCTCACGGTGCAGAAGACCTCCGCGATCGGGCTCTTGAAGTCGATCGGCTTCAGGCGGCGCGAGATCATGTCGGTCTTCATGGTCCACGGCCTCATCCAGTGCGTGCTCGGCATCTCGCTCGGGCTCTCCGCGTCCTGGGCGATCCTCTCCAACCTCCAGCGCATCGTCGAATGGCTTTCGCGCCTGGGGCTCGAGGTCTTTCCGGCCTCGGTGTACGGACTTGCCGAGATACCGCACCACCTCGTCCCCATGGACGTATTCTGGGTGGTCGCGCTCGTCCTCGTCTTCGGGACACTCGCCTCCTTCGTGCCGGCGCTCATCGCCTCGCTCAAGGACCCCGTCCGCGCCCTCAGCGAACGTTAGCGCGCATGTCCACGGATTTCGACAACAACAACCAAGAAGGAGATGAAAAGATGAACAGCACCAGAAGGGATTTCTTCAAGGTCGCCGGCGCCGCTGCCGCCGTCGGCGCGCTCGCCTCGCGCGACGCCCTCGCCCACGCCCCGAAGCCGAAGCCGGGAAACAACCCGATCTGGCTGATGACCTCGGCCTTCCCGGGCGATGACTTCGACGGCGTCGTCAAGCGTGCCCTCGAGGTCGGCGCGCAGGGTCTCGAGCTCTGCGTCTTCCGCCGCGACTCCGACCGCACCGACCATGTCGCCACGCACCTGGACTACAAGAACTTCACGCCCGAGAAGGCGAAGTACGTCATCGACACGTGCAACCGCACCGGGCTGCGCATTTCCGTCGGCTCCTACGACAATCTCATCGGCGGCGACTTCCAGGAGGCGAACCAGAACCACATTCTCGGCCTCGTGCGCATCGCGGCAATGCTCGGCGGCGACGCGAATGACGTCGTCTGCGGCACTTTCGTCGGCTACGACCAGAAGCTCGGCGCGGAAGACCGCGGGTTCGAAAAGAACCTGGAGAAGTTCAAGCAGGTCTTCACGCCGATCCTCAAGTACGCCAAGGGGCTCGGCGTCACGCTCTGCGTCGAGAACTGCCCGATGGAGGGCTGGGTCCCCGCGTCTTCGCCCGTCTGCTACTGCAACCTGCCCGGCTGCCTCGCGGCGCGCAAGCTCATGTACGCAATCCTCGACGACAGCTCCAACCTCCAGGAGACCTACGATCCGTCGCACGACATCTGGCAGCACATCGACCCGTCCGACGTCATCAACGCGATGGACTTCTCGAAGCTCCGGCGCATCCACATCAAGGGGACCCGGAACTTCCCGAACGACGAAGAGGCGGTGAACTGGGGGCGTCTCTTCCCGCGCCAGCGCGTCGACGACGCCCTTGCCGCGAAGGCCGGCCTCCCCGCGTTTCCCCCAGACGCCCAGGGCGGCAACTGGGACCGCATGAACTACGAGCCGCGCCTGCCGGGCTTCGGCGGCAGCGACAGCTGCGACTGGACCAAGTTCCTCGAGACCCTGATGGCCAAGGGGTATTCGCGTCCGTTCGTGATCGAGAACGAGGGCTGCAACAGCTCGCACACCGGCAACATGGGCGCGACGATGCAGGGCTTCAGGGCGACCATCCTCAACACCGCCCCGGTGGTGTGGCCGCTCGGACCCAACGGCTACGAGTTCGACAAGTCCGCCCTGAAGCAGATGGTCGACCCGAAGATCGACCCGAAGCCGGTCACCATGAGGGACATCGCGTAAGGACATTCAACAGGCCATCGCCATGAAGAACTTCATCCACAAAGACTACCTGCTGACGACCGACTTCGCGCGCGAGCTCTACCACCGCTTCGCCGAGAACGAGCCGATCATCGACTACCACTGCCATCTGCCTCCGCGCGAGATCGCCGAGGACCGCCGGTGGAAGGACATCTCCGAGGTCTGGCTCGGCGGCGACCACTACAAGTGGCGCCAGATGCGCTCGAACGGCGTCGACGAGGAGTTCTGCACCGGCTCGGCGAGCGGGCACGACAAGTTCGTCAAGTACGCCGAGACGATGGAGAAGCTGGTCAAGAACCCGCTCTTCGACTGGTCGCACCTCGAGCTGAAGCGCTACTTCGGCGTCTCCGAGCGGCTCTGCGCCGCTTCGGCGGAGCGGATCTGGCGGAAGTGCAACGCTGTGGTGGCGAAGAAGGACTTCTCCGCGCGCTCGCTGATGGTCAAGTCGAACGTGAAGGCGGTCTGCACCACCGACGACCCCGACGACGACCTCGCCTGGCACCAGAAGATCGCCCGCTCGTTCAAGGGCGTCAAGGTGCTGCCCACCTGGCGGCCTGACCGCATCCTCAAGGAGGCGCTCATCAAGAAGAAGGATCCGATGAAGCACCTTGCCGAGCGCCACGACTACTTCGCGAAGCACGGGTGCGTCCTCTCCGACTACGGCATCACCGCGATTCCGCCGAAGGGCCGGCTCCAGGACTACCTCGTCGAGTGCATGAAGCTCGACGCGAAGGCCGGATGGGCTTCCCAGCTCCACTTCAACTGCATCCGCAACCCCAACTCGCAGATGTTCAGGAAGCTCGGACCCGACACCGGCTTCGACTTCATCGGCGAGGCGGGCGGGCTCGCCAACCTGGCGGAGCTCTTCGACCGGCTGGAGCGCGAGGACCTGCTCCCCAAGACGATCGTCTATTCGCTCAACCCCTCCGACTTCGCCGCGCTCGGCTCGATCATCGGATCCTTCCAGAAGGGGCCGGTCGTCGGCAAGCTCCAGCTCGGCAGCGCCTGGTGGTTCAACGACCACATGGACGGCATGCGCGACCAGATCGCCGCGCTGGAGGCGCTCGGCTGCCTCGGGAACTTCGTCGGCATGCTCACCGACTCGCGCTCGTTCCTCTCCTACACCCGCCACGAGTACTTCCGCCGCATCCTCTGCGCGAAGATCGGCGAGGAGGTGGAGCGCGGCGAGATCCCGGCCGACCTCAAGTGGCTCGGCAAGGTGGTGCGCGACGTTTCGTTCGGCAACGCGAAGCGCTACTTCGGGCTTGACGTCTGAACTTAAGGGGGGCGTTGAATTCCGCCGCCGAAAAGCGTATAATACGCAAAATAATCTCAATCTCTCAACGTAAACCAACCAGAAAGAAGGAAAACAGAGACATGGCAAAGAAGATCATGGTCGACGGAAACACCGCGGCCGCCCAGATCGCCTTCGCGTGCAGCGAAGTCGCGGCGATCTATCCCATCACCCCGTCCTCGCCGATGGCCGAGACGTGCGACGAGCTCGCCTCCATGTGCAAGACGAACATCTGGGGCTCGATTCCCTCGATCGTCGAGATGGAGTCCGAGGGAGGCGCCGCA
>CACWVU010000016.1 GCA_902764415.1 uncultured bacterium
TAGGAAGGAATGATGGGAAATATCCTGCCTTTCAATCCCACCCCGTATTCTCAAGGACTAAACGCAAGAGAAACTTGCATTTGCTTCTGGACATAACAGAAGCACTTCCAACGCGTGAAATGCGTTGGTCTAAGTGAACCAAGAGCCCCGAAATTTGGTATAATACACGTTCAATTCCGGAAGGCGGCTTCCGGAACGACCGGAAATTTACAAGAAAGGAAGGAAGAAATGAAACTTGCTGACCTCAAGGGCAAGACCGTGGGCGTGTGCGTCTCCGGCGGACTCGACTCGAAGACCATCTGCTGCGTCCTCAAGGACGCCGGCGTCAAGGTGAAGGCGTTCTCGGCGAACGTCGGCCAGCCGGACGAGAAGGACATCAACGACATCAAGAAGAAGATGGCGCCGACCGGCGTGCAGACTACGATCGTCGACGTGACGAAGGAAATGGCCGACATCTGCTTCGAGACCGTGAAGTGCCAGGCGATGTACGACGGCGGCTACTGGAACTCGACCGGCATCGCGCGCGCGGTGACCGTGCAGAAGCTCCTCCCTGCGATGAAGAAGGCCGGCTGCGTCGCCCTCGTCCACGGCGCGACGGGCCGCGGCAACGACCAGATGCGCTTCGAGCGCTACACCAACGTCATGGACCCGAAGTTCGGCGTCTACGCTCCGTGGCGCGACGCGGACCTGCTCGCGAAGTTCCCCGGCCGCACCCAGATGGTCGAGTTCCTCGCCAAGCGCGGCATCGTGGCGTTCGTCGGCACGAAGAAGAAGTACTCGACCGACGCGAACCTCGCCGGCCTCTCGCACGAGGCGGAGGACCTCGAGTCGATGGAGACCTCGATGCGCATCGTGAAGCCCACGATGGGCGTGTGGCCCACCGAGGCGCCGAACAAGGTCGAAAAGATCGTCCTCAAGTTCGAGAAGGGCCGCTGCGTGGCGGTGAACGGCAAGAAGATGTCGCCCTACCAGGTGATGCTCGCCGCCAACAAGATCGGCGGCCGCAACGGCATCGGCATGAAGCACGCGCTCGAGAACCGCATCATCGGCACGAAGTCGCGCGGCGTCTACGAGGCGCCGGGAATGGAGGTTCTGTCGTGGGGCCTCAAGTACATCTACGAGGGCATCATGGACCGCCGCTCCACCAAGATGTTCCAGGAGCTCTCGAAGTTCGTCGCCGACCAGATCTACGACGGCCGCTGGTTCGACCCCGCGACCAGGGCGGCGCGCGCGGCGATCCAGGTCTGGGCCGACAAGGCGACGGCCGAGGTCACGCTCGGGCTCTACAAGGGCAACATCTTCTTCGAGGCGCTGAAGGGGCTCAAGGCCACCATCTACAACGAGGCCGACAGCTCGATGGAGGCGTCGAACGGACTCAACCCGCACAGCTCGCAGGGCTTCGCGGAGATCCAGTCGGTCGAGGCGAAGATGCTCGCCAAGGCCGGGCAGATCGTGGTTCGGTGATTCGTGGCTCGTGGTTCGTGGCTCGTGGTTCGTGATTTGTGATTCGCGATTTGGAGTTAGAGATGGCAGAAGAAGAAAAGAAAGAATCGGAAGAGACAGGCGAGGCAGGCGAGACGTCAGTCCCGCCGGTCCCGCCAGTCCCGCCGGACGAAGCCGATGCCCAATCGGAAGCTGAAGCCCCGGCGGAGCCAGAGCAGCCGGCCGCAGAGGACAAGCCTGCCGAGCCCGACTGGAAGGCTCTCTATGCACTGACTCTCGCCGACTTCGACAACTACAAGAAGCGCGCGGCGCGCGACCGCGAGGATACCTTCCGCTTCGCCGAGATGGACATCCTGAAGGACGTCCTTCCCGCCGTGGACAACCTCGAGCTCGCGCTCTCGAACGCGAAGGAGAAGGCGGAGGATCCGTTCGTGAAGGGCGTGCAGCTCGTATACGACACGCTCCTGAAGTCGCTCAAGGACCACGGCGCGGAGCCGTTCGAGTCGGTGGGCAAGGACCTCGACACGGCGAGGATGGAGGCGATTGCGACGCTTCCCTCGCCAGACGTGCCCGAGGGCAAGGTCTCGATCGAGTCGAAGAAGGGCTGGATGCTGAAGGACAAGGTCCTCCGCGCGGCGCAGGTGGTGGTGAGCTCCGGCAAGCCTGAATAGGGAATCCGGCCAGAGGTAGAGGTTGGCTATGGCAGAGAAGCGTGACTATTACGAGGTGCTTGGCGTCGCGAAGACGGCGACGGCGGACGAGATCAAGTCCGCCTACCGCAAGCTCGCGATGAAGTACCATCCCGACCGCAACCCCGGCGACAAGGCGGCGGAGGAGAAGTTCAAGGAGGCGGCGGAGGCGTACGACGTCCTGCATGACCCCGACAAGCGCCAGCGCTACGACCAGTTCGGCCACCAGGCGTTCGCCAACGGCCAAGGCGGCTACGGCGCCGGCGGGATGAGCATGGACGACATCTTCTCGGCCTTCGGCGACCTCTTCGGCGGACGCGGCGGCGGCTTCGGCGGCTTCGAGGATTTCTTCGGCGGCGGACGCCAGCAGCGGCGTCCCGACCCCAACGCGCCGCAGCGCGGCGACGACCTCACCTACCGGCTCGACATCGAGTTCGACGAGGCGGTGTTCGGCAGCCGGCGCGAAATCGACCTGACGCTGCCCGCGGCCTGTCCCGACTGCGGCGGCACCGGCGCGGCGGCGGGCTCCAAGCGCGTTACCTGCCGCGCCTGCGGCGGACGCGGGGTGGTGATCGCCGGCGGCGGGTTCTTCCAGGTACGCCAGACCTGTCCCCACTGCGGCGGCGAGGGGATGGTGGTCGAGAAGCCGTGCCGCCGCTGCGGCGGCTCGGGCCAGGCGCCTCAGCGGCGCAAGATCGAGGTGTCGATTCCCGCTGGCGTGTCCCACGGCTCGCGGATCCGCTGCTCCGGACAGGGCGGCGGCGGGCTGCGCGGCGGTCCGAACGGCGACCTCTACGTGCAGCTTTCGGTCAAGCCGAGCGAGATCTTCGACCGCGACGGGCAGAACCTCTATGTCGAGATCCCGGTCTCGCCGGTGACGGCGGCGCTGGGCGGGGTGGTGACGGTGCCGACGCCGGAGGGCGACGCGCAGCTCAAGATTCCGCCGGGCACCCCCAACGGCAAGGTTTTCCGCCTCCGCGGCAAGGGAGTTCCGTCGCTCCGCGGCGGAATGCCGGGCGACCTCGATGCGCGGATCGTGCTGGAGACGCCGGGCAACCTCGACCGCCGCCAGCGCGAGGCGCTGGAGTCGCTCAAGCTCGGGGCCTCGAACTTCCCGGAGTCGCAGCGCTTCGCGTCGAAGGCGGCTATCTTCAGCGCCCACCGCGAGAAGATGAAGCGGAAGTGATTGCGCCCGTGGTGGAATGGCAGACACGCGGGATTTAGGTTCCCGTGCCTCACGGCGTGTGGGTTCAAGTCCCACCGGGCGCACCAGACGCCTATTCGGCGAAGACCGATTCGGCGTAGCGCACCAGCCCCATCGCGTCCTTCGAGTAGCTGTCGGCGCCGATCTTGGCGGCGTAGTCTGCGGTGAGCACCGCGCCTCCGACCGCGACGCGGCAGTCCGGCAGCTCCGCATGGACGAGTTTCACCGTCTCCTCCATCGCGCCGACAGTCGTCGTCATCAGCGCCGAGAGCCCGACGAGCCGCGCGCCCTCGCGCTTTGCCGCGGCGACCACGGCCTCGGGAGCAACGTCGCGCCCGAGGTCGATCACCTTGAAGCCGTAGTTCTCGAGGAGAGCGCGGCAGATGTTCTTGCCGATGTCGTGGATGTCGCCCTTGACGGTGGCGACCACGATCGGACCCTTGGCTGCGGCGGCGTCCGCCGGCATCGCGGCGCGCACGACCTCGAACGCCGCGCCCGCCGCCTCTGCCGCCATCAGTAGTTGCGGCAGGAACACCTTGCCGGACTCGAATCCCCTGCCAACCTCCTCCAGCGCCGGCACGATGCCGTCGCCGATCACGTCGAGCGGCGCACGGCCTGACGCCAGCGCCGCCTTTGCCGCCGCGGCAGCGTCGGACTTGAGCCCGCGCCGAATGGCGGCGGCGATTCCGCCGGTGCTCTCGGCGGCGTCCTGTCCGGCGGCGGCGGTTTTCGTCGACGCGCTTTCGGCGGCAGTGCCAGGCGTCCAGTCCCGGTACTTCTCCACCCACTCGCCGCAGGCCGGGTCCTTGCCCGCGAGGGCGCGGTAGGCGCGGTAGGCGGTCATCATGTCGGCGGCGAGCGGGTTGACGATGCCGGCGGAGAGTCCGTTCGCGAGCGCCATGGTGTAGAATGCCGCGTTGAGGAGCGGCCTCGCGGGAAGGCCGAAGGAGATGTTGGAGACGCCGAGGCATGTGCGGCAGCCGAGCTCCGACCTCACGCGGCGCATCGCCTCGAGGATCACGTTGGCGCTCGAGGAGTCGGCGCTGACGGCGAGGCAGAGGACGTCGACGACGAAGTCGGAGGGCTTCAGCCCGTATTCCGCGCCGCGGGCGACGATCTTCTTCGCGATGGCGACGCGGCCGTCCGCCGTGGACGGGATGCCGTCCTCGTCGAGCGTCAGCGCCACCACTGCGCCGCCGTACTTCGCGACGAGCGGCAGCACCGCCGCCATCGACTCTTCCTTGCCGTTCACGGAGTTCACCAGCGCCTTGCCGTTGTAGTGGCGGAGCGCGCTCTCGAGCGCCGCGGGGTCGGAGGTGTCGATCTGGAGCGGCAGGTCGGTGACGCTCTGCACGGCCTGGACCGTCGCGTCGAGCACGGCCGGCTCGTCCAGCCCGGGGACGCCGACGTTGACGTCGAGGACGTGCGCGCCGGCCTCGGCCTGCGACACCGCCTCGCGGAGGACGTAGGCGACATCGCCCTCGGTCAGCGCGGCCCTGAGCTTCTTCTTGCCGGTGGGGTTGATGCGCTCGCCGATGACGATGGTGTTGTCGAAGGGGATCTCGACGGCGCGCGAGCCGGAGCAGACGACGGTGAACGGCGGCACTGGCGGCCGGGAGCAGGTATTATCCCGCAAAAGCGCGTGAACTGCCGCAATGTGCGCCGGCGTGGTGCCGCAGCAGCCGCCGACCACCGAGGCGCCGGCCTCGACGAGCGCGGCGACGTCGCGCGCGAACTCCTCCGGCCCGACGGTGAAGACGGTGCGTCCGTCGACGACCTTGGGGAGCCCGGCGTTGGGCTTGACGACGATCGGGAGCGAGGTGCGGGCGGCGAAGCGCTTCACGAACGCGAGCATGCGGTCGGGACCGAAGCCGCAGTTGAGGCCGATCGCGTCGGCGTGGAGGCCTTCGAGGAGCGCGGCGACGCAGTCGACGTCCGCGCCGGTGAGGAGCTTGCCGTCCTCGCCGAGCGCGACGGTGGCGAGGACGGGGAGATTTGAGTTCTCCTTGGCGGCGAGGACAGCGGCCTTGAGCTCGTAGAGGTCGCCCATCGTTTCGACGGCCACGAGGTCCGCGCCAGCCGCCGCGCCGAGGCGCACCTGCTCCGCGAAGGCGTCGTAGGCGGCGTCGAACTCGAAGTCGCCGGCGGGCTTGAGGAGCCGTCCGGTGGGACCGACGTCGAGCGCGACAAATCGCCGTCCGCCGGCGCGCGCGGCGGCCTCCTTGGCGACGGCGACCGCGGCGGATACCACGTCGGCGAGCGGCGCGTCGCCGTGGTACTTGGCGGAGTTGGCGCCGAAGGAGTTGGCGTAGACGATGTCCGCCCCGGCGGCGAAGTAGGCTTCGTGCACGGCGCGCACGTCGTCCGGCCGCGTGAGGTTCCAGAGCTCGGGCACCTCGCCCGGCTTCAGTCCCCTCGCCTGGAGCTGCGTTCCCATCGCCCCGTCGAGGAACAGTATGCCGTTCTGTCGTAAGTTGATCATCCCAGTGTCTCTTCCGTTGCCGTTTCTCGCCAATGTCATTTGCAACGTATTATACCATAACTTCCGGCGTCAGGTTTGCCAAGGAGCCAAGTCATGTCTGGATATCGCAAGTGTACAAGATTTGCCCACTGGTGGCTAATTTATGATATACTACCAAGCAATATGAAAAAGGAAGGCAAGAACATGGACAATCTCATCTTGACCGGCTGGGGCTGGAAGGAGTATGCCGTCTCCGCCGCCGTGACGCTGCGGGCGTTGAGCGGACAGGCGGATGTGATGGGCATGAGCAAGCGGCGGCTCCCGGAGTTTCTTGAACTCGAAGGACGCGGATGGAAGCACATCTATCTCATCGGTCTCTCGCTCGGCGGGGACGAGGAGCGGCTCGCGGCGGCGTTGAAGTCCTTGCGTGGAACCAAGGTGACGTGGGTGAGCGCGCTCCCGATGAGCGACGAACAAGAGCGTCTGATTGCGCCGCTCCTCGACGTGCGCAAGGTGGACGGCGAGCTGTTCAACGGCTCGCTTGTGAAGGCTGTAGGCAGTGTGTTCGGTGTCGATGTCGCCGATGTTCTGCCGTATGCTGTAGAGGGAGGCAAGGTCCCGAAGTCGGTACCGCAGTACCATGAGCTGATCTGCGCCGCCATGTACGCCTATCGAAACTACCGCGAGGAGGAGCCGTATGCGCAGGCGATTCGGTATCTTGCGAATGGCGTCCGGGAGGAGGCCTGGAGCGACAAGGCGCGAAAGCTTGTCGCGCACTACCGGAGGTACGGCAACCGCGAGCTGATAGGGAACAGCCAACAGATGAAGAATCTGCGCGAACGCATCAACTTCGTGGCGGCAAACCCGGATGCCCGCGTCCTCATCCTCGGCGAGAGCGGGACGGGCAAGGAGACGGTCGCTTTGCAGATCCACAACCGCTCTTCCCGCCGGACGGATCCGTTCTATGCCTTCAACTGCGCGAGTGTCGCGCCGCAGCTTCTCGAGAGCTGCTTCTTCGGACACGAGAAGGGATCTTTCACCGGCGCGGATAAGCAGAAGATTGGGCTTTTCGAGCTGGCGAATGGCGGTACGCTTTTCCTCGATGAGATCGGCGAACTGCCGCTGGCAGCACAGGGAGTTCTCCTTCGCGTTCTGGAGGAGGGACGCTTCATGCGAGTGGGCGGTACGGAGGAGATCGAAACTGACGTGCGGCTCATTACGGCGACTAACAGAAACCTGCCGGCGCTTGTCCGCGAGGGGAAGTTCCGCGAAGACCTCTTCATGCGTCTCAACGTAGTGCCGATCCGCATCCCGCCGCTCCGCGAGCGTCCGGAGGACATTGGCACAATCGCCGACAACTGGTGGTTTAATCACTTCCGCAAGCACCTCTCGGACGAGCAGAAGGCCGCTCTTGAGGCGTACTCCTATCCCGGCAACGTGCGCGAGCTGCTGAACATCCTTGAACGCGCCATCGTGTTCAAGGAGGACGACTTCGCAAAGCTCGTCGCCGAGCACCAGGAGTTAAGCGGTGAAATGCCGCGCCCCGACGACAACATTCCCGACGACCTCGATGAAGCTGTCCGGCGGCATGTCCGTCGTGTCTTCGAGAAGTACGCCCGCAACGCGTCGAAGGCTGCCACTGCGCTCAACATCACCCGCACTACCCTCCGCAAGTGGCTGCAAGAAAATAGCCATTCCTGATTAGAAAATAATCACATCATGGCTACGAGACCCTGTTTCTGCGGGGCCTTATGCTTTGGCATGGATGTTGCTATATTGCGGGCATGGGCATTGACGCAAAAGAACTGAACTCGCGCCTGTGGGCGGAGTGGAAGAACGGCATGAAGATCATGATGGGATCGCTGATGAAGGATTCCGTCGATTTGACCGGTTCGCTGTGTACAACCGTTTTCGGCAACGAGAACTTTGTCCAGCGGGCTTTCATCTACATTCAGCGCAAGTCATACATTGGCAAGTTCAAGGACTACAAGACGCGCATCTCCGCCTACGAGACAACGGTCATGGAGTTGATCGAGCAAGTGAACAGGATGCTCGCGGGTGCCGCGCCGCGCGAGGGTGAGAGTGTCGCTTCTTGGGCGGCAAAGATTGAGTATAAAAGCACGCTCGCCGATATCATCATTGATGGCGACGACAGGTTGGAGAACGAGGACTGGGGCGACCATGCCATCGCCGCATTCGAGAAACTGGGCGACTACCTGAACAACATCATGAACGTCCTCGAATCGGCGCAGAAGGGGATCGGGAAATGAGCGGAATGCTGAAACTGGAATTAAAGGCGCTACTGCTTTTGCTGAAAGACATCGGTAAAAGGATCCTTTCAAGTTTAGACTAACTGTCATAATCGCAGATATGGTATAATATACGCCATGAAACAAAGCACCAAAAGGCGGACTTGAAGCCATGACAGCGCAAGAGCTTGAAATCGCGATAAGAGAACATGAAATGCAGCGGCTTGAACTGAAGGAATCGTTCAACGTCGAGTGCATTGAGGCTGCTTGCGCATTCGCTAACGCCTCCGGCGGCTATATTGTGCTTGGTGTGGACAACAATGGCAACCCCGCAAAGGCGCAGTTGCGCTTTGAGGCACTTCGCGACTATGAGAACCGTATCGCCACAGCAACCGAACCGTCCGTTTCCGTCGATGCCGAGAAAGTCGCTTTTCGCGATGCTACTGTCGTGGTTTTGAAGGTGCCGGAGAATCCACTTAAACCCGTTGCGTACAAGGGACGTTCATTCATGCGCAAGGGTAGCGTCAACCATCAGATGACTCCGGTCGAAATTGCCGAATGTCATTTGAAATCGACAGGCGCGAGTATGGACGCTGTGATTATGTCGGGCGTGACGCGCGCCGATCTCGATATGGACGAAGTGCGCAAGTACATGGCAAAAGCCATCGCGGAGGGACGGCGGAATTTCTCGCAGAATGATGATCCTTGGCTTGTTCTGAATAAGCTTCAGCTGGTCAAGTCCGAAGCAGAAATAACCAGAGCCGCCTGTCTTCTCTTCGCCAAAGAGCCGCAGATAATGTTTTCGCAGGCCATTATCCACGCAGGTGCGTTTAGGGATGAAGGCGCGTTGATACTTGATAGTTGCGATGTCGGCGGGAATATTCAGAACCAAGTCGATAAGACGATAGAATTCATCAAGCGCAACATCAGGCGCAGCATTGTCGTGTCCGGCAAGGCAGAGCATGATCGCGTATGGGAATATCCAATTGAGGCGTTGAGAGAGACAATCACGAACGCGATATGTCACAGGGATTATTGCTCGCCGCATGACATACAAATCAAAATACTGGAGGATCGGCTTGTCGTGATTAGCCCTGGGCTTTTGCCGTTTGACATGGGACTTGAAATGCTGGAGAATCCAGAACATGGTTCGCGTCCACGCAATAAGCTTGTTGCGCAGGTGTTCTACGACATGCACCTTATAGAGCATTATGGCAGCGGAACCCGGCGAATCAAGGACGAATGCCTTAAGAATGGGAATAAACTTCCGAGATGGTCGCAGCAGTATGGCAGCTTCATTACGGTCTACGACTCCAGACTGAAGAAGGATGAGCCTCTAAATGAGCCGATAAATGGACGCCCTGACACGATAAAAAGCGCGGATGGTACGATAAATGGCACGATGAACCGGCATGATGAGGTAGTAAACGGCTCAAATGAGGTTGTAAATGAGGTTGTAAGTGGGCATCGTGAGGTAGAAAATGAGGTAGCAAAAACAGTTCTTGAAGCTATAAAAACCAAACCGGGCATTAAGAAGCCTGAACTTCAGAAAATTACAGGAAAGAGCCATGCGACGATAGAGAGAGCGGTAGATTTGCTCAAAAAGCTTTCTGAAATAGAGTATCGTGGAAGTGACAAGACTGGTGGCTACTACGCAGTGAAATGAGGAGTTGTACAAATGGCTTATCAAGTGGCTTATCAAGTGGCCCAGTCAAATGGCCCAGTCGTGGCCCAGTCAGGGACAAGTCGGGGGGACAAGTTAGCTTTTGGTTCAAAGAGGCCTGACTCCACCCATGGGTGGAGTCGCGGGTGGAGTCGCAAATGCCAGATGCTGGCGCAGAAAGGAACGCACAAATGACCGAGAAAGACAAACTGGCGTTGTGCAAGCCGCTTGCGACGGCAAAGCAAAAGCAGAGAAGCGTCAAAAACGGCAAGCGAAAGGATTGCAAGGGCAAGGTGTCGCGGACTATCACCTACGGCGTAACAGATCCCGGCAAGGATGGACCAGCTATCATGCGGACGATAGCCGACGAGTTGCCGCGCATCCATGATGCCATAGGCGACAGGATAGACAAGGTTGCAATTGATTGCCATTATTCAACTCAGTCCTCTCTCTCCTCGCCGTTTGAAGTGGATTACGACAAAACAACAAGTCTGCAAACTGATTTGAAGATAGGCGAATTCACAATCCGCACCAACTATCGCAACAGTGAATATGCCGATGAAGATTCTCGCAACATCAAGGCGATATTTGAGGAGCTGAGGCGGCTCCACCATGAACTTGGCGACCAGATAAGCGAGATAGATGACGATCCCGAAACGGCCAGCAGCGCATTGGAGGACATCCACGCCGAAATGGAAACGCAATTGGATGCTCTTGAAGAGGCGCTTGAAGAAGAGTAAGCGATGAAACGAAGTTCTCCAAGGCAGGCTCGAAAAAGCGTACCGCAACGGATTCGTGCCGCTGCATCTTGTGTTTCTTGTCCTTTGGGGAAAGGGTTGGATAAATGATGGATCTTGAGTCTGAATTACTTTCCGCATCCCAGAAGGTGGGTGACGCCTTTCGTGTGCAAGACCGTCTGATGGGCAATGCTGCGAATAGCCTTTCCGTCGTTTCGCACAATGTAGATGTGCTAACCTCCGAAACGACGCGCATGTGCGAGTTGAGTTCCAACCCGCAGCGCACGATAAAAGAAATAGACGATGAGTTTTGTCGTATAACAGGTCTGAACAAAACTGATTTTGTTTTTCTAGCGATTGCTACGGCCTTTCAAACTGCCCGATGGATCATTATCGACTGTATGACAGATTTTGGGTCTGGTGCTGAAAGAGACGAGCGAATTGACCACAACGATAAATCAATCAAGGATGCGGAGGGCGAATCTATAGATTCAACGGTTGACCGGTTGAAGGACCCGCAGGACATGCGTTATAGAAGCGATGTTATCCGCGGCAGAACATGGACTGAGATATTGTCGGAGCCTGTTCCGTTTGACGTAATCGATGGTTCGGCAGACTTTGATCTTGGAATGAGCGGTAGGAATCATCGTGAAATGACATTGGGACACGATCCTATCCTTGGGTGGTTTTTTGGCACAATCAATATTCTGACAGATACGACAACCCTTAAGAATGTAAAAACATTTATAATGACACGTCAGCCCCGACTTCGCTTTTCAAGAAAAACCACCTTTACAGAAGCGCTGAGGTCTGCATATGCTAGTTGCAGAATTGACAAGAAAAGGTTGTCGGCTGCTATTGCCATGGAAGCCATACATCTGAAGTCAGATTTCTTTTCCAAAGCAGGATTACCAATCCCAGTCATTACCGCTATACTTCCAGACCTGTCATCATCGCTTTATAAAGAAAATTATGACGCTCTTTGTCTTGCAAAAGACATTGGGATTGTTGCATTGCAAGCTAAGACGGCTATCTTGATCAATATTGTAATAGCACAGTTGCATGGATATTTCTTTGACGAGAACAAGTACCCATCTAGGGAAGTGTTTGAGGTTAAAACGCGCAAAATACTTCTTTATTCAAATATCATTGCTGAGTCGTCAAATGTGATTTCGGTTGCAATTCGCAGTCTGCTTGGTGATGTAAAAGCATGGAAACATCTTGATTTTGGAGGGCTGCTCGTATTGCTTTGGCGGATCATTAAGGATGTAGATTTCATGTACAAAGTTCGCGAGGACTATGTATCTAATAAGTTCAAGGAGATCGTAGTAGGAGATTACGAAAAGCGGCTCTGGCCGCTAAAGGAGAACTGAAATGGAAGACACAACTAAAGGTGGCCTAGTTGCAGGAGGTGTTGTTGCTCTCCTCGGAGCTATTGCAACGTTTGTCGCATACAAGCAAGGGCATGCGTCTGGACATACAGATGGCCTTGCGGAAGGTTTTAGTCTCGCAGAAGAGAAATTCAAAGGACTCAAGGAGAAGTACGAAGAACTACAAGAGCAAATTAGAAGGCTCAAAGAGTTCAAGGTGCAAATAGAGCAAGAGCGCGATGGTTCGCGAGCGATGGTTGGCGAGTTGTACAACCTTCTTAAAGACCGTCGGCTCATAAATGATGAGTTATATAATAAACTCGTTAATGACCTCTGGGGAGGTAAGATTGATGGCTTCTCAGAAATAATTGATGCCGCAATTAATGCGGAACAAGAGGCATTCAATGTAATTAACGGTGGTGCTGGGAAAGGTATGGTCACTCACAAGAGGAACGTGGAGGAAAAAGAGCATGTCTATGATTGTTACGAATTCCGCATTTCTTTCTCTGATGCTATTAGGGGAATATATGAGTATCCTCCTTTTGAAGAAGTAATCCTGCCGCCTGACGGCATGTTGTTATCTTCTCCAAAGTTGTTAGCGAGAGTAAAAGAACTTATTCCTGGATGGCGTTTTGACCTTCGCGAAGGAAGGCAATTGCGAGACACCGTTGCTGGGCTTGATTTTCGAAATGGGGTACATTCGGACAAGCAGGCAAAGGAGAAGTATGACTATGAATGCATATGCAAAAATGCCTTACGCGAGCTGGAAGGTCAGTATGTCCTTTGTAACAAGGTAAAATTTAGCAGTAAATTCTCATGGGATTCCGTCTCTGCATCGGGAGGATCAAATGAGTTGGACTATGAACATGGAGTCGTTACAAGCGAATGGCTAGATAATTATATTAGGCAAAAGTGTAGAGAAGTTCGGGATGCGACATCGGCATTCCTCTCCATGCTTTCTGTCGCAGATAAAGAAAGGCTGACGCGAAATCAATCTGTCTTAAATGCTATAACAAAGAATCAGTCGCTATCGGGGACTATAGACTTTGTTGACAATTCTCCGTACGTTCGTTTTAGTGATGACATATGTGTCCGCCTTGTGATTCCGAATTTGGCGATATATTTTGAAGGAGATAATTTTGGCGTACACACAAATGATGATCTCCGTCGCGAATTACACGACCTTATACCTGACTGGAATGACATGCCCATTTCTGATTCGCGGATTGACAAAATGTTGAGTAGTTTCCGCAATGTGTGGAATCGCAAAAGTCATCCACTTCCGGCAGAAGGAGCGATTAGGCAGTTTTTGCGATTCAAAGACGCAGCAGAAGTTCTGTGCGACAAAGCGCTACGTGATATGGTTGGTGAACAGATAACATGTCAATCGGTAGAGTTAAAACGAACTGATGGAGTTATCTCTGAATTTTCTTTAGCGCATAGTTCAGAAGTTGAGAAGATGCTTTGCGATGCTGTTGCCAGAGTGCAAGAGAGATTGAATGAGTTGGCAAAATCACGAAACGCGGTTTTGTATTGTTACGGCGACTTGTTCCCGGAATTGAAAACACCCCGCTATTATGAAAAATGGAGAGTGTTTGACAAGACGGCAAACATGCCGCAACTTCGTGTAGGGGACATTGTCAATGGTGTCGTTCGCAATATCAAAGAATATGGTGCTTTCATTGACTTCGCTGGTACAAGTGGGTTGCTGCACATAAGTGAAATCAGTAACGTCTTCATCAAGGACATAAATGCATTCTTAAAAATTGGCCAGAGCGTTGAGGTTAAGATAATTGGTATAGACGCAGCCAAAGGCCATATTAGCCTTAGCATGAAACAGTTGAAAAGTTCTTAGAAATCGATCACGGACAACTTTGTTGATATGTCCTATACGATACTGTCATTCAACATGAGAAACGTCGGCGGGGGAGCGCTGATGAACCGTGACTGGAATACGGTGGCGGACATCATGCGTGACACGCGGGCGGACATCGTGGCAGTTCAGGAGGTGTTCAGCGAGACCCCCCTAAAACTGCAACTGTGTCAGCGCCTAAATGCCGGATTTCTCTGCGACTGGCGGTATCGCTGTGTCTCTCGCCAGACTTGCCGCAACATACGTGGCGAGGGGTATGCGTTCTTGTGGAATGCTCGGCGTGTCGATCTTTCCCCAAATGAAAAGGTCATTGGCGGCAATCGCGTAGTTGTCGGCGTACACGAGCCGGAGATTCGCACGGAATGGAGTCGTTCGCTTGTGCGCCCGCCGTGTGTAGCCCGCTTTATCCCTGTTGGGTGGTGTGTTCCCTTCATCGAACTGCGCGTTATCTCGACGCACATTATCTTTGGCGAGGACAAATACTCGCGTGATAGGGGCAATGATCTGTCTGACAAGGAAATGCGGCTTGCCGAATATCGGGCGTTGTCCGAAAGGCTGTTTCCGCGCGTCTGCAAAGACCGTTCCGACGGCAATTTCCGAACGCCATATACATTCATTGCGGGGGATTACAACCTTTTGCAGGGGGAATGTTCTGTGATTGATGGACTTCCCAAGGAAGAGGTTGCTTTCATGAAAACGCGACAGATTCTCGCCTCGACGATAACGCAAGGCGATGACAGCAGCCCCGGTCACTATACCGACCATGACTACGACCATTTCTCGCATTCTGATCGAGAGCATCAATACATTCATGGTGTGGAACGGATTGATGCGCCGACAAGGTATTATGGTGGAGACTTCAAGAAGTACGGACAAAAGATGTCCGACCATGTGCCGGTCGCAATGCAATTTAACGTAGGATCATCAAATCTAGAGCATGTCATGCTTGGAAAAACAACGGAGGAAATCAAATGAACCTTAAGTTGCTGTTCGGGGATCGTCCGACGGATGATGAGAAGCGTAAGGCAGCGATGGTGCTCAATCTTTGCGCCACTTCAATCTCGCGCATAATTGCGTCAAACGACATGGAGGTACTTGATGTCGAGTACAACGCCATTCTGAACAACCTGAATCTTCAGAATATGATCAAGGATGAGTCGTTGCTCTCTACGTTCAAGTCCATTCTCGACACGATAACGTTCTATCGGTTGCAGGCTGGCGACAGAAAGAGAGCGGAGGTTCGGTACCAGCAGAAACTGAACAGCGCGATATGGAGTGTAGGGCAGCAGGGCACCTGCATTCTCTTTGCGCCAACAAATGCGTGGGCTGCGATTTCAGGGGCGATAATGGCTGTAGGGGCGTTCTGCAATTATAAAAAGACCAAGTCGGACGCAAGAGTAGCCTATGAGGATGAACTTTGGAAACTGGAACGTTCGCTGATCGAACAGCTCCACGCGCTTCGTTATTCGCTGTTTGAAACTGCATGGCGTTTGTCCAGTAAATATGATTTCGCGGACGCTTGGCGCCTGACGATTCCGCAAATCGAACAGTATAATCAAATTCTTGACGAACCAGATGCGGCTTGGCGATACTTCCGTCTGGCTCAATACAAGGAAAACTTTGAGGCATATCCGTATTATTGGAATGAGTTGGGGGAAAGTGCCTTCATTGCGGCAAACAAGGATGGAATAGATGAAGCAATACGAAACGATTTTCTCGCCAAAGCCGAAGCTGCATTTGAAGCGTTTGTGTCCAAGGACGCACGACTTTTGCGCGAGGACATGATTGCTGCCGCAGCCCGTTTGCGGCGCGTTCAAATTGCCGTGTTGCGGGGGAAGACTTGGGAGGAGTCTGTCGACGGTCAGTTCGGATTTTTGCACGATCTTAAGTCGCTTGCCTGTAGCGCACCAGACCTTCTGATGCAGGCGGCAATATTTTATGCGTCTGCATATGAGTCTGGAAAGTCGAAAAGACATTTGGACGCGGCAATTGGACTCATGGAGATGGTTGTCGCACAGGGGTATGACCAGCCAACGTCATCGCGCCTTTTGAGCAAGATGTACCTTTTGGGCGGTGATGATCGGGAATGTGATTATGCCAATTTACTTGCCAGATTTGGTCATGCAGGTGTTATAAAGAACGGTGATAATGCTGCACAGATTTTGGTAGAAGCAGATTCATCTGATGTGAAGGAGGGGCTAAGGCGGGTGCTTTCTCGTCAATTTGATTTGGCGAAACGAGTGTCAAATGGTGGATTGTTTGTCGGCGATGCTGCTACAGTTGATGCCAAGATAGAAAAGTACATTGCTTCAAAGAGTCTAAGGTTGGATGCTTCTGTCAAAGATATGTTGACGTTGCTATGGGTTGACATAAAGCAGGCATTGAATGCTCAAATGAGGCTTGTAGTAGAGAAGATTGGCGTGAACAGAGAGCATGTGAAAGAAGTAGCCTGTGCCCTTAATGCAAATGTCGTAAAGGAAATCAATGAGTATAGTGGTAATGTGAGCGAATGGGTATCTCAGAAAGGCCGCACTGTTCAGCAACAAAGAGGATTGAACAGGCTTGTTAATCATGCAGAGGAAGCTTTTGTTGAAGGCCTTGTAAGAGCAGCCGACTTGACATTTGATTTGAAACGAATGGATGACATTATGTCTGTCAGTGATGGCATATCGGCGGTAGAGAGGGAACTGGCCATAATTATGAGAAAGCTTGGTGTTTCTGCTGGTGAGGGCGGACGCATTGAATCGGAAGACTTTTTCACGTCTGAGGTTTCTGTTGAAAATGTCAAGGAATTGAAATGGGCAGAATATCAATCTGATCCATCCATTGGTGAAAAGTTGATGCGAGACAAACGTAGCTTCCGTGTTCTTCTTGAGAGTATGAAAGATGTTGTACCCGCTTCATGGAGACTAGAAGAAGAACTTGAGCGCATGAACTATAAAGTACGTGTTTATACTCAAGGGACATTCCTTGCGGCATGCAATGTTTGGGGCGCGGCTGTGTTTGTGGCGCACCGACTTTGCACAATGAACCCTGACTATGAAGTGATTCGCTACCCAAGAAGCATTGAAGTCCGATATATGCTTGATTCAATAGATGACACAAGTGAAGACAACAGTACAGCCAAAAAAATTGCTGACGATGTGTGTCATGATGTAAAAGGTGTTTGGCATTTTGTCACCGATATTTTTAAAGGATGATCTGCCGCGCCACCTTCGATGGGTCAGAGTTACTTGGCACACACATGACAAGGAATTGAGAAGATTTGGAAGGCGACGACGTCAAGAAGCGGCTGAAGAAGCGCGAGGATATGTTCTTGCGGCGGCTGATGGGGATGCTTGCGAGAAAACTAAAACCCAAGGGGAAGTGAAATGCCAAACTTCTACAGAAGCAGCGATGAAAAGGTGATTGCGGGCGTGTGCGCGGGAATTGCGCGGCGGCTTGATGGCGGTGCATTGAGGGCTGGGATGACTGGCTGGACTGGCGAGACTGGCGTGGGGACGCTGGGGACGGAAGCGACTTTCGCCCGTCACGCTCGTTGCTCCGGCCCCGCCGGTCATCCAGCTGCCAGTCCCGCACGCCCCACCAGTCTCGCGGTCATTGCTTATGCTGATGATATTTTGTCCATCGGTGGTTGATTTGTAGCCACACGATGCGTTGGTCATCTTGATTTCATGCCGATTTCGGTCTTGGCATGGATGTTGCTAATGTGCTAGTGTATGTTTGACTACATCAGAGCAAAGAAGAAAGGACAGGCGCGATGAAGTGGGTGGATGGCCTGAAAGCGTCTGCGGCGGCGTTCAAGGATTGGGGGCGCATGCTTACAATCATTGGCAGCGTCATGGCCGGATCGCTTGTTGTCATCGCCCTTGAACTATTCGTCATTTGCCTTAAAATCTGAAAGGAGAAACCATGAGAACCAATATCACCGTTGACACCGATACAATTCGTCGGCTTCATGAGATTGCAGATGCGCTTGCCGCGCCGTTTTCGGCGGATGCGCAGAGCGTTCGGCGTCTGCACGAACTCGCCCGCGAAATCACATCGCTTGCGGATTCCATCGGACGGCACGAGGGGGTGGATTTCGCCGAGACGTGGCCTGAATCCCTTGATCCGAAAGAGGCGCAGAGGATGCTGTTGCCGCTCTATCTCGGCATGACATCGCAAGACGAGAAACTGATTGTCGATCTTGCGCGACTGCCACATCTGCTCGTCAGCGGTGCAAGCGGGCAGGGCAAGTCGAATCTGCTCAACTGCATCATCAGCGGTCTTGCCCGACTTCTACCGCCTGAACAGCTCCGTTTCGTACTCTTTGATCCGAAGTGCGTGGAATTCTTACAATACTCGGCATTGCCGCATCTGGCATTCCCCGTGATAACCGATGGTGCCAAGTTCGTGTATGTTCTCCGCTGGCTCGTTTGCGAAATGGATAAGCGTCTGAAGGAGTTTGCCAGAGCCTCTTGCCGAAACATCGAGGACATCCGCAAGGCCGGAAACCAGATGCCGTACCTTGTTGTCATCATAGACGAGATCGTGGACTTGATGCAGAATTTCGGCAAGGAGGTCGAGCCGCTTATTGCACGGCTTACCGCACTCGCCCGTGCCGCCGGAATCCATCTCGTGGTTGCAACGCAAGTTGCCGACCACAAAGTGCTGTCTGCAACCCTCCGCTGCAATCTTCCAGGACGGATTGCGTTCAAGACCTACAGTGAATCGGAATCGAAGCTAATCATCGACGCCCCAGACGCCGATGTTCTGTGCGCTCCCGGCGATATGCTCGTGCGACAGAAGGACGGGACGCTTGCCCGCGCTCAATGCGCGTATCTCTCCGGGGAAGAAGAGGCGCGGATTATTGAGGCAGTCGAAAAGCGGCACGGTAGTCCCAAGTTTCTGGCGTTGCTTCCCGATGTCGTGTTCCATGCGGCACCAGAGCCGCAACCCGACACAGACGGCCCGAGCGAAGAAGATGTCATCGGACCGCAGATTGGCGCACAGCCCAGGGAGATCTTGGTTTTGCCACAGTAAAGAAATATTTGACTTTAGAAGGAATGCTCTGAAAGTTGGTATAAAACGCAAGATACCTTTAAGAGAAATGATGAAATTTGACGTCAGGGCGCGGTTGCGGGCTTTACGCCGATGACGGCGCTGACGGACTTGGAGGGGACCATTAGGAGCGAGTCGGTGAGCGAGACGCCGACCTTGCGCGGGGCGTCGAGAAGCGCGAGCAGCTCGCGCTGGGCGGCGAGCGGGAAGTCGGCGTAGCCGGGCGAGTAGCGCGCGACGAGCGACTCGCCGGGGGCGAGCTCGGCGCGGATGTCGTCCTCGATGGAGTCCATCACCTTCTCGATCGCCGCGGCGCCGATGGCCTGGACGACGAGCGCGTCCGCGGCGGACTTGACCGTGACCTGGCGGTGCCAGGCGTCGAAGGGCGCGCCGAGGGTGCCGCAGGCGAGGTAGGCGTCGCGGCAGCCGGCGAGGCGGAGGGAGAGCGCCTTCGACGTCTCCAGCCAGCCGCCCGGGACCGCGATGCGCCGCCAGGTCCGCGTCGGACGCGCCGCCGCGAGCGCCTCCTCCGTTAGCGCGGCGATGCGCGCGGCGAGGGCGGCGCCGGGCTCGCGGCCGCCGCCCATGCGCAGGTAGGGCAGGACGTCTGCTGGCGCGACGGTCATTGCGCCTCGCCGCCGCCGACGATTCCCCGCAGGTTGGCCATTATCCGCTCGGCGACCTCGGGCCGGTTCATGGTGTAGACGTGGACGGCGTTGACGCCGTTCGCGAAGAGGTCGACGATCTGCTCGGTGGCGTAGGCGACGCCGGCGTCGAGCATGGCGCGGGGGCTGTCGCCGAACCGGTCGACGATCGCCTTGAAGCGGCTGGGGAGGTAGGTGCCGGAGAGCCGGCAGATGCGGGCGATCTGCCGGCCGTTGGCGACCGGCATGATGCCGGCGATGACCGGCACGGTGACGCCGCGGTCGCGGAGCTTCGAGAGGTAGCGGTAGAAGATGTTGTTGTCGAAGAACATCTGGGTGGTCACGAAGTCGAGCCCGGCCTCGACCTTCTCGCGCAGGCGGCGGATGTCGTCCTCGATGTGCTCGCACTCGGGATGGCATTCGGGGTAGCAGGCGCCGCCGAGGCAGAAGCCGGAGCCCGCGAGCGCGCGCACCAGGTCGACGGCGTGGAGGAAGTCGCCGGACGGCGCGGCGTCCTTCGGCGCGTCGCCGCGCAGGCAGAGGACGTTCTCGATCCCGGCGTCCCGGAGCGCCGCGGCCTCCTTCGCGATGCCCTCGCGCGTCGCCGAGATGCAGGTGAGGTGGGCGAGGGCGGTGACGCCGCAAGACTGCACGTGCGAGGCGATCGCGGTGGTGTTGGCCTGCGCGTTGCCGGACGCCCCGTAGGTGACGGACATGAACGCCGGCCGCTGTTTGGCAAGGCGCTCGATCGCCTCCTTGACTGGCGCGAACGGCGCGTCCTTCTTGGGCGGGAACACCTCGAACGAGACCGACGGCCGGCCGGCGGCGAGAATCTCTTTGATCTTCATGGCCGTATTATACCAAAAATTATGGTATAATTTGCGCCAACAAAGGCGACGGCCGGAAAGCCCTGTGGAAACCAGGCACTGTCGCGCAGCCGTCAAAGCCGGAATGCGGCCGCCGCCCCACGACATGAACCCGAGTACCCTCGCATGAGGGGGAAAGAGGAGAAGATGAGAAAAACAGCGTTGGCCGCCGTGCTGGCGGGGACGGGGCTGGCGGCGTGCGCCGAGGCTGTCCCGGGGACAAACGAAGTGGCGGTGCTGCCGCCGGTGGTCGTCTACGCCTCGCGCGTGGAGTCGACGGTGGAGTCGATGCCATCCGCGGTGCAGGTCTTCGACGCGGACTACATCGCCGCGAGCGGCGCGCGCGACCTCGCGGAGCTGCTGCAGCGGAAGGCCGGCGTGGACGTCCACTCGATGAACGGCAACCCGGTCCTGACCTCGATCGCCATGCGCGGCTTCGGCGACAACGCCTTCGGTCGCACGAAGGTGGTGCTGGACGGCGAGGAGCTGAACAACGTGGACATGAACGCGCCCAACCTGACGCGCATCCCGCTCGGAGCCGTCGAGCGCGTCGAGGTGATCCACGGCCCGAGCCCGGTCCTCTACGGCGACGGCGCGGTCGCCGGGGTGGTGAACGTATCCACCGACTCGCGCGACTACTCTCGCCGGACGAAGCTCTACGCGAAGGCCGGCTCGCAGGACACCTACGGCGCCGGCGCGCAGACCCGCGGCGGATTCGAGGACGAGGGGTGGCTCTACAACGCCTCCTACGACTACCTGCGGTCTGGCGGCTATCGCGACCGCAGCGCCTACGAGCTGCACACCGCCAACGCGGGGCTGCGCAAGGTCTTCGAAAACGGCTCCACCGTGGGCTTCCGGGCCAACTACCAGAACGCGTTCTACGAGCTGCCCGGCTCGCTGACGCGCGAGCAGTGGGCATGCACGCGCAGGTGGGCGAACAACGACCACGACTGGACGCGCCAGTGGAGCTACGGCTTCGCCCTGGACTCGAAGCTGCGCCTCGCCGACGGCCAGTGGCTCTACCTCGACGGCAGCTTCTCGCACCAGCGCCGCCGGGCGAAGATGACCGCCTGGGGAACCGACACCGAGTACGACTACTACAGCTACGCGCTTTCGCCGCGCTACGTGAACGAGAACGAGGTGCTGGGCTTCGGCAACAAGTTCACCGCCGGGTTCGACTTCCGCTTCGACGGCTACCGGGAGAAGCCGAAGGACGGAGACAGCCGCCGCTTCCGCCGCGACCGCTACGCGTTCTTCCTGCATGACGAGTTCGCCGTCACGGAGACGCTGTCGCTGACGGCGGGCGGGCGGCTGGAGCGCATCGGCAACCGCTGGAAGGGCTATTCGGGCCTCGCGGAGGACCACAGCCGCGACGTGATGGGCGACTACGAGCTCGGGGTCGTCTTCCGTCCAGTCGAGGGGCTCAAGACCTACGTGAAGGGCACCCGCTTCCACCGATCGGCGTTCTGCGACGAGCTGAGCTACACCAAGGACGGCGACTTCCTGCGTCCCGAGACCGGCTGGTCGCTCGACGTCGGCGCCGAGTGGGAGTTCGCGGAGGAGTTCCGCCTCGACGTGAACGGCTACGGCATGCTGATGGAGGACGAGATCTTCTTCGACCCGGCGCTGGCGCCGTACGGCTACAACTGCAACAGCCCGGCGAAGACGCGGCGCCTCGGCGTGGACGCGGGGATCTCCTGGCGGCGCGACAAGGTGGCGGAGGCGTCGCTGCGCTACGGTTTCGTCGACGCCGAGTTCTCCGGCGGCGAGTACGGCGGGTGCGAGGTGCCGTTCGTCCCCGCGCACCGGGCGCGCGCTGAGGCGGGGGTCTGGCTCTTCGCCGACCTGGAGGTCAAGGGCGGCTGCACGTTCACGGGGCGGCAGTACGTGTCCGGCGACTTCGCCAACGACTGCGACAAGCTGGCCTCGTACACGCTCTTCGACGTCGGCGTCTACTATTCGCCGTCGTGGGCGGAGGGTTGGAAGGCGGCGTTCACGGTGGACAACCTCCTCGACCGCGACTACTGCGACTACGCCGGCGTCGGCTACTACTACCCCGCCTGCGGCCGCAGCTTCCTCTTCACGCTCAGCTGCGAGTTCTAAACGCGGCCGGAGGCCGGTTGCGCTGGGCGGCGCGGTTTTGGTATAATACGGACATCTGCGGCGGCGGTGTCGCCGTTGCAGCCAACCCCCGTCACAAAACATAGGGAGAAAAGCCAAATGAAGAAATACATCTGCAAGGTGTGCGGCCACGTGTACGACCCGGCGAACAACAACAACGTCGCCTTCGAGGACCTTCCCGACGACTGGACCTGCCCCGTGTGCGGGGTCGGCAAGGACCAGTTCGAGGAAATGTGATTTGATTTCCGTAAAACCATAAAAGCAAGGAGAAAAGACAATGGCTAAATGGGTATGCCCGGTCTGCGGGTTTGTGTACGAGGGCGACACGCCCCCCGAGAAGTGCCCCCAGTGCAAGGCTGACGGGTCGAAGTTCATCAAGCAGGGCGAGGGCCTCAACTTCGTGGCTGAGCACCACGTCGGCGACGGCATCGTCGAGGACGCCGAGGTGACGCAGGGCCTCAAGGACCACTTCACCGGCGAGTGCTGCGAGGTCGGCATGTACCTCGCTATGTCCCGCCAGGCCGACCGCGAGGGCTATCCCGAGGTCGCCGAGGCCTACAAGCGCATCGCGTTCGAGGAGGCCGAGCACGCCGCCAAGTTCGCGGAGCTCCTGGGCAAGACGATCGACATCGTGACCGACTCGACCAAGGAGAACCTCCGCCGCCGCATGGAGGCGGAGTGCGGCGCGACCGCCGGCAAGATGGCGATCGCCACCCGCGCGAAGCAGCTCGGCTACGACGCCATCCACGACACCGTCCACGAGATGGCGAAGGACGAGGCGCGTCACGGCAAGGCCTTCCAGGGTCTCTACAACCGCTACTTCAAGTAGTATGGCGGCCGCGAGGCCGCGATCCGGCCCCGGGCCTCGAAAAGGCCGGGGCCGTTGTTTTGTCAACTGCGCTCCAGGGAGGGACATCATGGCACAGGTCGACGGATCGGCTTTCTTCAAGATCGGCTACGGGCTCTACGTCGTCACCACGCACGACGGGCGGCGGGACAACGGCATGATCTGCAACACCGTCGTCCAGGTCACCGGCTCGCCGGCGCGCCTGGCGGTGACGATCTCCAAGTCCAACTACACCCACGACACCGTCCGCAGGACCGGCAAGATGAACGTCTGCACCATCGCCGAGACTGCCGCGTTTCCGCTCTTCGAGCTTTACGGCTTCCGCAGCGGGCGCGACGCGGACAAGCTCGCCGGGGTGGAGGTGACGCGTTCGGAGAACGGGCTTGCGGTGATCGCCCACGACTGCAACTCGTTCTTCTCGCTGGAGGTCGAGAGCTACGTCGACCTCGACACCCACGGCATGTTCGTCTGCCGCGTCGTCGAGGCGAAGACGCTTTCCGATGCCCCGACGATGACCTACGCGTACTACCACGCGAACGTCAAGCCGAAGCCCGCGGCGGGGAGGAAGAAGGGGTTCGTCTGCGAAATCTGCGGCTACGTCTACGAAGGGGACGAGCTGCCGCCGGACTTCGTCTGCCCGATCTGCAAGCACCCGGCGTCGGACTTCCGTCCGCTGGAATGACCCTGTCTCCTGCGCCCCTGCGGGCGCCCGGATTCTGACGAACCCGTGTACCGCGGGCCGGGATTTTTGGTATAATACGCAAACTAAACCAAAAACAAGGAAACAACCATGTTTGACTGGACAGTTCTCGGGTCGTTCGTCGGCTATCTATTCGTCATGCTCTGGATCGGCTTCTTCTTCTCGAAGAAGCAGTCCAACCTCGGCGATTACTACCTCGGCGGCAGAAAGATGAACAAGTGGGTCGTCGCGCTCTCGGCGCAGGCCTCCGACATGTCGGGGTGGCTCCTCATGGGCCTCCCGGGCGCAATCTACCTCGGCGGGTTCTCCGAGGCGTGGATCGGCATCGGGCTGCTGATCGGCACCTACCTCAACTGGAAGATCGTGGCCCAGCGCCTGCGCCGCTACTCCCAGGTCTGCGGCGACTCGATCACCATCCCGGACTTCATCTGCAATCGCTTCCGCGACAAGACCGGCGCGTCGCGCGTCATCGCGGCGGTGATCATCCTCGTCTTCTTCACCTTCTACACCGCCTCCGGCTTCGTGGGCGCGGCCAAGCTCTTCTCCACGATATTCCCGATCAGCTACTCGACCGCGCTCTGGATCGGCGCGGCGGTCGTCGTCTCGTACACGCTCCTCGGCGGCTACATGGCGGTGTGCTGGACGGACTTCATCCAGGGCTCGCTCATGTTCGTCGCCATCGTGCTCGTCCCGGCCATCGTGATCTGCGACGCCGGCGGCTTCGCCGCGACCGTCGACGCGCTCAACGAGATCAACCCGTACCTGCAGTCGCTCTTCACCAACGCCTCCACCGGCAAGGCCGCCGGCTTCATCGGCCTCGCCTCCTGCATGGCCTGGGGCCTCGGCTACTTCGGCATGCCCCACATCCTCGTCCGGTTCATGTCCATCGACAGCCCGGCCGAGGTCAAGGGCTCGCGCCGCATCGCGATGTCGTGGGTGACGGTCTCGCTCGCCGCGGCGGGCGTGATCGGGCTCGTCTTCCACCTCTACCTCAAGCAGCGGGGCCTCACGCTCGCTGACGTTGGCGGCGACCCCGAGAAGTGCTTCATGGTGATGATCAACGGCATCTTCTCCGGCGGGTTCGTCGTGCGCGTGTTCGCGGGCATCCTGCTCTCGGCGATCATGGCCGCGATCATGTCCACCGCCGACTCGCAGCTGCTCGTCTCCGCCTCGAGCTTCTCGAACGACTTCTACAAGATCGTGCTCCGCAAGAAGGCCGCCGACCGCGAGCTGCTGGTGGTCTCGCGCATCGCCGTCGGCGTCGTCGCGCTCGTCGCCGTCGCCCTGGCGATGAACACCCAGGCGGAGTTCTTCAAGGTGGTGATGAAGATGGTGTCGTTCGCGTGGGGCGGCTTCGGCGCGGCGTTCGGCCCGCTGATCCTCTTGGCGCTCTTCTGGCGGCGCGTCAACCTCGCCGGCGCGGTCTCGGGCATGGTCGTCGGAACCGTGACCTGCTTCGTGTGGAAGTTCGTCCTCTCCGGCTACGCCGCCGACTACCCGATCTTCGGGCTCTACGAGCTCGCGCCCGGCTTCGTCCTTTCGTTCGCGGCGACGGTCGTCGTGTCGCTCCTGACCGCGCGTCCGTCCGCCGAGATGCTCGCCGAGTTCGACCGCGCGACCGCGGAGGCGCCGGTGAGGCAGGACTGACATCTGAAGGAGGAGGAAAAGTGGCAAAACTGACATTCAGGGAGGACCTCTGCAAGGGATGCGGGCTCTGCGTGACCGCGTGCCCGAAGAAGATCCTGTCCATATCCAAGACCAAGCTCAACCACAAGGGCCACGCCCCGGTCGAGCTGACGAAGCCGGAGGAGTGCGTCGGCTGCGCGAGCTGCGCGCTGATGTGCCCCGACTGCGTGATAACCGTGGAGAGGTAAGATGAGCGAGAAGGTACTGATGAAGGGCAACGAGGCGATAGCCGAGGCGGCGATCCGCTGCGGCTGCCGCCACTACTTCGGCTATCCCATCACGCCGCAGACCGAGATCGCGGCGTACATGTCGAAGCGCATGCCGAAGATCGGCGGCACGTTCCTCCAGGCGGAGAGCGAGATCGCCGCGATCAACATGGTCTACGGCTGTGCCGCCACCGGCCGGCGCGCGATGACCTCGAGCTCGAGCCCGGGCATCTCGCTCAAGGCCGAGGGCATGAGCTATCTCGCGGGGGCGGACCTCCCCGCGCTGATCGTGAACGTCCAGCGCGGCGGCCCCGGCCTCGGCGGCATCCAGCCGTCGCAGTCCGACTACTTCTTCATGACCCGCGGCCCCGGCCACGGCGACTTCCACATCATCGTCCTCGCGCCGGCGACGGTGCAGGAGATGGCCGACATGACCCGCCTCGCGTTCGAGCTCGGCGAGAAGTACCGCATGCCCGCGATGCTGCTCGCGGACGGCACGATGGGCCAGATGATGGAGCCGGTCGTCCTGCCCGGCGACACCGTCGACCCCGAGACGATCCCGGCGACCAAGCCCTGGGCCACCACCGGCACCCAGATGAAGCGCCCGCACAACATCGTCAACTCCCTCTACCTCAAGCCCGACGAGCTCGAGAAGACGAACTTCGAGCGCTTCGAGCGCTACGCGAGGCTGGAGAAGGAGGAGTGCCGCTGGGAGGAGTACCTCATGGACGACGCGGAGGTCTGCGTCGTCTCGGTCGGCATCACCGCGCGCGTCGCCAAGAACGCGATCGTCGCGGCGCGCAAGGAGGGCATCAAGGTCGGCATGATCCGCCCGATCACCCTCTACCCGTTCCCGAAGGCGGCGCTCGCCGCCGCCGCGAAGAAGGTGAAGGCGTTCCTCACCGTCGAGCTCAACATGGGCCAGATGAACGAGGACGTCCGGCTCGCGGTCGAATGCTCGCGGAAGGTCGCGATGTGCAACCGCGTCGGCGGCATGATCCCGAGCGCCGACGAGGTGCTCGAGGCGATTCGGAAGGAGGCGAAGTAAGATGGCAATGGTTTTCCAGAAGCCGAAGGCGCTCACCGACGCCGTTCTCCACTACTGCCCGGGCTGCACCCACGGCATCGTCCACCGCCTCGTCGCGGAGGCGATCGACGAGCTCGGCATCGAGGGCCGCACCATCGGCATCGCGCCGGTCGGCTGCTCCGTGATGGCGTACGACTACTTCCGCTGCGACATGATCGAGGCGTCGCACGGCCGCGCCCCCGCGGTCGCGACCGGCGTCAAGCGCTCGATGCCCGACAGCGTCGTCTTCACCTACCAGGGCGACGGCGACCTCGCGTCGATCGGGCTCTGCGAGACGGTCTCCACCGCCTGCCGCGGCGAGAACGTGACCATCATCTTCATCAACAACGCGATCTACGGCATGACCGGCGGCCAGATGGCGCCGACCTCGCTGATCGGCCAGGTCACCCAGACCTCGCCCTACGGCCGCGACCCGAAGACCCAGGGCATGCCCATCCGCATCTGCGAGCTCCTCGCCTCGCTCGACGCGCCGGCCTACCTCGAGCGCGTCGCCGTGAACTCGGTCGCGCACGTCCGCCAGGCGAAGAAGGCGATCCTCAAGGCGTTCCGGAACCAGGTCGAGGGCAAGGGCTTCTCGCTCGTCGAGGTGCTCTCCACCTGCCCGACCAACTGGGGCCTCACGCCCGAGAAGGCGTGCCAGTTCGTCGAGGAGAAGATGATACCGTTCTATCCGCTGGGGAACTTCAAGGACCGGGGATGATCTAGAGGCCTTAGATTCTCTAGATGCCTAGAAAGGGGATTTCAAGATGACATACGAAACGATAATGGCGGGCTTCGGCGGACAGGGGCTGCTCTTCTCCGGCAAGGTGCTGGCGCACGCGGCGCTCATCGAGGGCAGGGAGCTCTCGTGGCTGCCGTCCTACGGCCCCGAGATGCGCGGCGGCACCTGCAACTGCTCGGTGATCGTCTCCGACGAGCCGGTCGGCTCGCCGATCATCGCCCACCCGAACGTCCTTATGGTCATGAACGAGCCGTCGATCGACAAGTTCGAGCCGGCCGTGGCCGCCGGCGGCACGGTTTTCGTCGACTCCTCGCTCATCTCGCGCAAGGTCGCGCGCGACGACGTCGAGGCCGTCTACATCCCCGCCACCGAGATGGCCAAGGACATGGGCGCGGCCGGCCTCGCCAACATGATCCTCCTCGGCGCGATCGTGCGCCGGACCGGCTGCGTCAAGTCCGAGACGGTGACCCAGGCCCTCAAGGAGGTCATCTCCGCGCGCAAGGCGGACCTCCTCGGCCTCAACCTCAAGGCGGTGGAGCTTGGCGAGAAGTACATCGAGGAGCACGGACAATGAGCGACGAACCCCAGAACCCGGTGGACCTGAGCGCACTCGGCAGCTTCGACTTCACCCCCGACTGGGCGAAGGGCGAGAAGAAGGTGACCGTCGACGCCAGGGGCGGCGGCAGGTCGTTCGACGCCAAGCCCGCCGACCGCAAGCCCTCCGACCGCGGCAAGCCGTTTGAGCGCAAGCCATTCGAGCGCCGCGGCGACCGCGGCCCCGGCCCGCGCCGCCAGGACGGCGGCGGCAGGCAGTTCGACCGCCGCCCGCCGCGCGAGGAGCGCCCGCAGCCCCTCGACGCCGAGGTCAAGGTGCTGCCCGAGCCCAAGGCGCTCGGCACCATCTTCCGCAAGCTGCAGCAGGACTACCACGCCTACAAGCTCAAGGACCTCGCCAACTTCCTCCTGGACAACCCCGAGTCGGTGCAGCTCAAGATCACCCCGCGCGCCGAGTCCGCGGCGTTCTGCCAGTGCAAGGCCTGCTCGTTCGCCTCGCTGCGCGAGGAGGACGTGGTCGAGCACGCCGTCCGCGCGCACCTCGCCGACTACTACGACGCGAAGGAGATCGAGGTCGAGCCGCCGACCGGCAACTTCAGCTGCGTCGCCAAGTGCGGGCTCTCCGGCGTCCTCCTCGGGCCGCCGAACATCCACGAGTTCAACGCCGTCGTACGCGAGATGGTGCGCACCCGCTACCCCGAGATGAGCGAGGAGCAGTACCGCGCCCACATCGAGATGGTGCGCGACCCCGAGGCGATCGAGGAGTGGCGCAAGGGCGCGGTCAAGCGCACCGTGTTCTTCCCGAAGGGGCACGGCGAAGGCGCGGAGCCGCTCTCGCGCGAGGCCGCCGAGCTCGAGTTCCGGACTTCGGTGCTGCCCTCGCTCCTGTCGCGCCCGAAGAACCTCATGATCACCCTCGCCGCGGCGCTTTCGTCGCCCGCGAAGCCGCTCCAGCGGGCGGCCAGGGACGCGGTGGAGGCCGAGCGCCGTTCGCCCTACGCGATGTGCTTCGCGCTCCGCGGCGCCTTCCACCACCGCAAGATGAACTTCTTCCGGGTGAACGACGCGCGCGGACAGGAGTTCGTGACCGGCATCGAGCACAAGGAGTTCGACGCCACTCACGCCATCCCCGAGCTCGCGGCGGCCTGGAAGTTCGTGGTCGAGAACCCCTGCTGCGACAAGTCGGAGTTCCCGTCCGTCCCCGACTTCGAGAAGCACGTCCAGTGGCTCGCCTCCACCGGCCACGTCGTCGCGTTCACCAACGGCGTCTACTCCGCGGTCGAGAAGTTCCCGAAGTACGGCCCGCAGTGGAAGAAGCGTAAGAAACCCGCGCCGGCCCCGGAAGCCCCCGTTGTCCCCGAAGTCCCAGCCGTCCCAGAAAAGGACCCTACTCAAGATGAAAATCCCGCTCAGCTGGCTTAACGACTACGTCAAGGTCGACGACCTCGACCCGAACGAACTTGCCGAGAAGCTCACCCGCGCCGGCCTCCAGGTCGAGACCGTCGAGACCGTCGGCGGCGATCCGCTCTCCGACCTCATCGTCGTCGCCGAGGTGCTCGAGTGCGAGCCGCATCCGAACTCCGACCACCTGCACGTCTGCAAGGTGACGGACGGCAAGGAGACCTTCCAGGTCGTCTGCGGCGCGCCGAACATGCGCCAGGGCATCAAGACCGCCTTCGCCAAGATCGGCGCCCCGATCCCCGAGTTCCTCGACAAGAACGGCAAGCCCGAGAAGATCAAGAAGGGCAAGCTCCGCGGCGTCGAGAGCTTCGGCATGTGCTGCTCCGAGAAGGAGCTCCACATCGGCGAGGGCAACGCCGGCATCATCGAGTACCCGGGCGAGACGCCCACCGGCGCCCTGGTGCGCGACGTCGCCAAGCTCGAGAAGCCCGAGGTCGTCTTCGACATCGAGGTCACCTGGAACCGCCCCGACGCGCTCTCCGTGGTCGGCATCGCGCGCGAGTTCAGCGCCATCCTCGGCCGCCCCTTGACGCTTCCGCCGGTCGACTTCGAGGAATGCGGCGTGGACGTCAACGACGAGGTCAAGGTGGTCGTCGAGGACCCCGAGAAGTGCCTCCGCTACACCGCGCGCGTCGTCGTCGAGATGACCCCTGACGCGCCGAGCCCGGCGTGGATGGCGAAGCGGCTCGAGCTCTGCGGCGTCCGCTCGCTCGGGCTCGCCGTCGACGTCACCAACTACGTGATGCTCGAGCTCGGCCAGCCGATGCACGCCTTCGACCACCGCCGGCTCAAGGACCGCACCATTGTCGTGCGCGACGCGCGCGAGGGCGAGACGATCAAGACCCTCGACGGCGTCGAGCGGAAGCTCGACCCCTCGATGCTGATGATCTGCGACGCGGAGCGTCCCAACGCCGTCGCCGGCATCATGGGCGGCGAGGACTCCGGCATCGCGCCCGGCACCACCTCCGTCCTCCTCGAAAGCGCGCTCTTCGAGCCCGCCTCCACCAAGTTCACCGCCTCGAAGCTCGGCCTCGCGAGCGAGTCCAGCTACCGCTACATCCGCGGCGTCGACAAGGACCTCGCGGACTTCGCCTCGCGCCGCGCCGCGCACCTCCTGCAGCAGCACGGCGGCGCGAAGGTCGCCAAGGGCCTCGTCGACGTCGACAGCCGCCAGCAGCCGCTCAACCCCGACGTCTCGCTCGACTTCGAGCGCGCGCGCCGCCTCATCGGCATCCCCGTCGGCAACGACGCGATGGTCTTCATCCTCAGGCGCCTCGGGTTCGTTCCGCGCGCCAAGGAGGACCGCTTCGCGGCCGACAAGGCCGTCTCGTTCGGCGTCCCGTCCTGGCGCTGGGACATCTCCGCCGAGGCCGACCTCGTGGAGGAGATCGCCCGCGTCTACGGGCTCGACAACATCCCGGACACCATGCCCTCCGCCCCCTCGGTCTCGCCGCTCTCCGACGCGCCTTTCCGCGCCGTCTGCCGCGTCCACGAGGTCTGCGAGGCGCTGGGCTTCTCCGAGGCCCTCCACTACTCCTTCCTCTCCGCGCGCGAGCTCGACGACTTCGACCCGCGCCCCGAGGCCAGGGCGCGCCGCCTCGCCATCCCCGACCCGGTCTCCGCCGAGTACGGCGTCATGCGCGACTCGCTACTGCCCCAGCTCTACGCCGCGCTCGGCCGCAACGCCTCCCACGAGGAGACGGCGATGCTCTTCGAGACCGGCAAGGTCTTCCATTCCGTGGACGGCAAGCCCGCCGAGAAGGCGATGCTTGCGCTCGGGTTCTGCGGACCAGCCGGACGCGAGGCGCTCCGCCGCCGCGCGCCGCTCGGCGAGGAGGAGGCCGCGCTCTGGATGAAGGGCGCGGTCGAGGAGCTCGTCTCCCGCCTCCACGCCGGCAAGCTCGAGTTCGCCCCCGCCTCGCACCCGGCCTTTTCCGCCGCGCTCGAGGTGAAGGTCAACGGCCGCGCCGTCGGCGTCCTCGGCGCCGTCTCGGCGAAGATGCGCCATCCCTTCCGCCTCACCACCCAGATGGCCCTCTGCGAAGTCGAGCTCGGCCCGCTCCTGAAGCGCGTCGACGCCGCCGGCCGCGTCTCGCCCGTGCCGCAGTTCCCGGCCGTCCGGCGCGACATCGCCGTCGCCGTGGCCCCGGGCGTGACCGACGAGGCGATCGTCGCGGCGATCCGCCGCAACGGCGGCCGCGAGCTCGTCAAGGTCGACCTCTTCGACGTCTTCAAGAATTCCCGCGCCTACTCGCTCGAGTTCCGCTCCGACGCGCGCACCCTCACCGACGACGAGGTGGGCGCCGCGTTCGCCCGGGTGGTCGCGGCGCTCAAGGCCCTGGAAGGGGTGGAGGTGCGCGAGGGGTGATGCGGGGAAACGACGTAGGTCCTGGGTTGCACGCGGATTCAGCCGACATTTCTTCGACCGACGCGAGAAAAAGGGGGCAACCCCTACTTGGAACGACGGGTTCCGGAGGTTCGGTGCTACGGCAACGCGGGATCTTTTAGACTTGGAAAGGCAACGATGAACAGACAGGCGACAGAACTCAACCGCACCCTCGGCGACGCCGCGAAGTTTCTTTCGCGGCGAGGACTGAGGATGTACTTCCCCTACGGCGGAATCCTCGGCCAGAGCGCCGAGGCGAAGAAGTGCGAAGTCAACGCCACCATCGGCATGGCGTTCGAGGAGGATGGCTCCCCGCTGCTCCTGGACTCCTTCCGCCGCCGCATCGGGCTCGACCCCAGGGCGTTCCTCTACGCCGGCTCCTTCGGTCTCCCGGCCCTGCGCGAGGCCTGGCGGAAGATGGAGCTGAAGAAGAACCCTTCGCTGAAGGGCGTCAGGTTCTCCCTGCCCGTCGTCACCGGCGCGCTCACCCACGGCCTCCGGATCGCCGCCGAGCTCTTCGCCGACCCTTCCGACGAACTGGTCGTCCCCGACCTCTTCTGGGACAACTACGAGCTCATCTTCACCGAGACGGTCGGCTGCCGGATGCGCCGGTTCAACACCTTCCGCCGCGGCGCCTTCGACGCCGACGCGATGAAGGCCGCGCTGCTCGCGCCCGGCGCGCGCAAGCTCCTCGTCCTCAACTTCCCCAACAACCCCACCGGCTACACCGCCACGGTCGAGGACGCGAAGCGGATCGTCGCCGCGGTCAAGTCCGCCGCCCGCGCCGGCAAGCGCGTGGTGGTGATCCTCGACGACGCCTACTTCGGCCTCGTCTACGAGAAGGGCATCCACGGCGAGTCGCTCTTCGCCGAGTTCGCCGGCCTCGACCGCAACGTCCTCGCCGTCAAGCTCGACGGCACCACCAAGGAGGACTACGTCTGGGGACTGCGCGTCGGCTTCATCACCTTCGCCTTCAAGGGTGCCAGCGAGGCCCAGCTCAAGGCGCTGGAGGCCAAGGCCGCTGGCGACGTTAGGAGCGGCGTCTCCAACGTCTCCTCGATCGGACAGCACCTCGCCGTCGCCGCCTACGCCGACGCGGACTACGCCGCGCAGAAGAAGGCCAAGTACGCCGTACTGCGCGCCCGCTACCGCGAGATCCGCCGCATCCTCAGGGCGAACAAGGCCTACGCCGAGACCTTCGAGGCGATGCCGTTCAACTCCGGCTACTTTATGTGCGTGAAGCCGATCGGCGTGGACGCCGAGTCCGTCCGCCGCCGGCTGATCGAGAAGTACTCCGTCGGCACCATCGTCCTCTCCGGGCTCATCCGCATCGCCTTCTCCACCGTGCCGACCGCGCGCCTCGCCAGGCTCTTCGCTGCGGTCGACTCCGCGATCCGCGACCTGAGGGGAATGGCGCGTTGACGGTCGAGGCCTACGCCAAGGTCAACCTGACGCTGGAGGTGCTCGGCCTGCGGTCGGACGGCTACCATGACCTCCGGTCCGTGGTGCTGCCGACTACGCTTGCCGACACCATCGAGGTCGAGCGGGCGGACGCCGTCTCCTCCGACTCCGGCATCCCCGGCGACCTCTGCGTCAAGGCGGCCGAGGCCCTGGGCGTCGGCGCGCGCATCCGCGTGGTCAAGCGCATACCGGCCGGCGGCGGACTCGGCGGCGGCAGCGCGGACGCGGCGGCGGTGCTGGTGGCGCTCAACTCCCTCTACGGACTCGGCCATTCGCCAGCGCACCTGGCCGAAATCGGCGCCGAAGTCGGCTCGGACGTCCCTGCGCTCGTCCTCGGACACATCCGCCGCGCGCCGGTGCTGATGGAAGGGCGGGGCGAGCGAGTCTCCCCGCTTCCCGCGATGCCGCTCGACCTGGTGCTTGCGTTCCCCGGCGTCCATTCCTCCACCCGCGAGGTGTTTTCCCGCTGGCGGCCCTCGCCGCCGCGCGACCGTGCCCCGACCATGCTTGCGGCCGACGCCATCCGCCGCGGCGACCTCGCCGCACTAGCCGCCGCGCTCGCCAACGACCTCGAACCCGCCGCGGCCGCGCTCCATCCCGAAATCGCCGCGGCGCTTGCGACCCTGCGCGCGGAAAATCCGCTCGCCGCCGCGATGACTGGCTCCGGTTCCACTGTTTTTGCGCTCGTCCGCTCGCCGGACGAAGCCGCCGCCGTCGCCGCCCGCCTCCGCGCCCGCGGCATTTCCGCCTCCCCCGCCCGCGACCTGCGCCCTTAGCCGCGCCCGTCCCCAGCCCTGTCCCTATAGAAACAAAAGGGTCTGACCCTTTTGATGCTTACTGCGACATAACTGTATGGGGACAGACCCTGCGACTTTACGAACTCTACATATCGTAAAAGCGGATGCGCTATCTGGGGTGCTGTTTTGGTATAATACACGCCATGATGAACGCAGTTAAAGTGCCCGTGCGGGTTTGCGCCTGCGCCGCGGCGATGATGGCTGTTATGCCGGCGCAGTCGGTCACCTACGGATTCCGCGCGCGGCATCCGGCGGTGGTGAACCCGGTCCTCGGCGAGGAGAACACGATCTCGCTCCGCGGCGAATGGGATTTCGCTACCGCCAACGAGTTCTCGAAGACGAATCACTTCCAGCCACACGTCTCGGCCGTTACCACCGGCTGGCAGCGGAAGATCCGCGTGCCGTCGATGTGGGAGGCAGAGGGCGTCGGCGAGGAGGGGATGGGCGAGTGCTGGGACGTGCTGAGCGACGAGAACCACAAGCCGGTCCGCCACAAGTTCATGGGCTGGGGCCGCTACCGCAGGACAGTCGTGATCCCCGAGGAATGGCGCGGCAAGCGCATCTGGCTGAAGGTCGGCGGCGTCAAGGCGGCGGGGTGGTTCTACTTCAACCGGCGGCCGGTCGCGTGCGTCTACAACTACTGCGGGACGGAGAAGTACGAGATAACCGACCTCGTCGAGTTCGGCGCGGAGAACGTCGTCGTCGCCCAGGTCTCGAACGCGCAGCCGTCGCGCAAGGGGCTGATGAGCGCGATGCACAAGTGGGGCGGGATCTACCGCGACGTCGAGATCGAGGCGACGCCGCAGACATTTATCGATGACGCCTGGGTGCGCGGCGACTTCGACAAGAAGGAGGCTGAGGTGCGCGTGAAAGTGTGCACGCCGGTAATCTCGAGCAATATCCCCGTCGCTCGCGTGACGATTGAAGGATCGGAAGGGGCGCAGTTCACCGCAACCACGTCTTGCTTTGAATCTCGCACGGGCGGTGAAACCGTTCTGCGAGTCCCGCTCGCCGACTTCCGCCCCTGGTCGCCCGAAAGCCCCAACCTCTACACGGCGAAGGTCGAGCTGGTCGTCGGCGGCGAGGTGGTGCAGACCCGGCGCGAGCGCTTCGGCGTTCGGAAGCTCGAGGTGCGCGGCAAGGAGCTCTACCTCAACAACCGCCCGTTCTTCGTCCGCGGCTTCGGCGATGACCACGTCTATCCGCTTTCCGGCGCGACGGTGCCGGACGTCGGCGTCCACCGCGCCCATCTCGCCAAGGCGCGGGCGGCGGGCTTCAACTTCGTGCGCCTGCACACCCACTGCGAGGTGCCGGAGTACTTCGAGGCGGCGGACGAGCTTGGGATCATGGTCGAGGCGGAGCTGCCGTACTACAACGACCAGACCTGCGAGGGGTTCGAGTTCGACCCCGTACGAGAGGCGACCGAGCTCTGGGCGAACTTCCGCCGCCACCCGTCGTTCGCCGTCTACTCGATGGGCAACGAGGGCACGTTCGGGCAGGACCTCGACGCCTACCTGCACCGGTACATCAAGGCGATGGACCCCGACCGGCTGAAGATCAACCAGGACAGCCACATCCCGTTCTACAACCCGCCCGAGTCGGCGGACTTCGTCGGCGGGCCGATCGACGTCTGGGAGCGCGGCTCGTTCAACCCCGAGCGGCCGTTCGTCAACCACGAATACCTCAACCTCTGCGTGAAGCTCGACAGCCGCGGGGAGCCGCGCTACACCGGCGCTTGGATGCCGCCGGTCACGCGGGAAGCCCGCGCGAAGTGGCTCGCCGGCTTCGGGGTCGGCATGGAGTGGGGCGACCGGCTGCAGCACGCCCAGCACCGGCTGCAGGCGTTCTACCAGAAGCGCGGGATCGAGGCCGCCCGCGCCGACCCCTACTGCGACGGGTACGTCTTCTGGACCATCGTCGACGTGGTCGTCGCGCAGCACGCGTCGTATACCGCGCAGGGGCTGTTCGACCCGTTCTGGGAGGTGAAGGACGGCGGGCTCAGCCCCGAGCAGTTCGCCGTGTTCAACTCCCCGGCCTGCGTGCTTGCCGACTTCGCGCCGGACGGCAACATCCTCGTCTCCGGCCAGACCCTTTCGGCGAAGGTCAAGTTCGCCGACTACCGCGAGAAGCCGCTGCCGGTCGACGGGCTGACCTGGACGCTTTCCGCCGGCGGCAAGGTCCTCGCGGAAGGGCGTGAGGACGGGATTGAGGGGTTCTCGGTCGTGGTCCCCGAGCTCGAGAAACCGGTCAAGGCGACGCTCGGCGTGACGATCTCCGGCGTCGGGAACGCCTGGGATTTCTGGCTGTTCCCGAAGCGCGAAAAGAAGGCGCTTGCCGGCGTCGCGGTCGCGGACGCGCTCTACGACCGCCTCTCCGAAGTCTACTCCGGGCTGATGCGCGAAGGCGACGCCGCCGGCGCTGCGGTTGTGGTGGCCCCGGCGAAGAGCGCGCTCGCGGCGGCGGCGCTCGAGCGCGGGCAGCGGGTGGTCGCGATCGGTCCGGCGGAAGGCAAGCCGAACGTCAGCCTCGGCTGGTGGTTCATGGGCAAGCAGGTCGGCACCGCGCTTGCCGACAGCCCCGTGTTCGGCGACCTGCCGAAGGACCCGTATCTCACCAAGCTCTTCTTCCGCATCCTCAAGACCGGGGAGAAGCTGCCGCTGCCGGGGCTCGTCGACGACGACATCTTCATGCTCGGCGAAGGCGGGCGCGACATGTTCCTCTACCTTGGCCAGGCGAAAAGCGGGCAGGGGAAGGTGCTCATGTCGAGCGGGCTCGACCTTCTGTCGCTCACTCCGGAGGCGGTCTCGCTCCTCGACGGCATGATCGCCTACGCGCAGAGCCCCGCCTTCGAGCCGAAGGGCAGTCTTAAATAGCCTTTTGTGGTAGTTTAGAAACTCCGATGGTTGGGGCTCTCGCGGCCTTCGGCTGTCTCGCTTCGCTCGGCTGTCCCGCTTCGCAGCTTCGCCCATGACAACCCAACTTACGATTCCTTTGTAGCCAGGTTTAATATCTGGGGGCTGCGCCCCCAGACCCCCGAATTGCGAACTTTCCCCATACCCCTGCGGCGAAGCCGCAGATAAATAACCATGGTCACCATGGCCGTGTTGAGCGAATGTTATGTGCGAAGCGCTGTCCATTCTGCGGAGCGGAAATGCACCGAAGAGGAACAAAATGGCCTTCCGTATATGATTAACTGTATAAGCATAGTGTTGAATGGGCGAAACCATCGCGGCACCTTGCGCATATCCCCCGAGCGGAGCGAGTCCGCGAAGCGGATGCCCTGGCAGGGGTGCAGTTTGCGCGGCGGTTTGCGCGGCGGATTGAATTTCGTCCGCGCCACCTTGCATTTGACTGCATAAAGGGAGATGTGATATACTATACTTAGGTTCTAACAAAGGAACATTTCATGGCAACTTCACGAAATCATCTCGGCCTTCTGGTCGCCGTCTTACTTCTCTGCTGCGCGTCGGCCGCTAATGCCGCGGCAGATTGGACAGTCGGCCCGGTGACGGACTGGGCCGCCAACCCGAGCAATCTCCTGTACACCGCGACAATTAGCTCGTCGTCGTTCGCCAGGTTGTCCGACGGCAAGCTTGAGGCATTCGCCCAAACAGGAAACAATTCAGTCCTCTCGTGGACGCTCCCTCGCGCGGGCACCGTCTACGCCGTTAATGTGTTCACGAAGTTCTCGGACGCGGGGCGAGACGGCTTTGACATTGCAAAACTCGAGGTGAAGAAATCGGGTTCAAACGACTGGATTGATCTTGGCGCTCAGGAAGTTGCGTATGCCACCAAATATCTCGACGGCGGTAACATCGCCCATGATGGCCATAGGGGGTCGTTCTACGCGATCTACAAGGATTCGGCCGATGTCCCTCTGGCAACGGATGTCGTCGCCTTCCGCCTCACTTTTGGCCCCCACCAAGACAACGATGGATCCTGGTATGGTGAAATAGAACTTGTTGGCTATACTGACGCTGGGTGGAGTCTCTCTGTGACTCAACCGGCTTCGCTGCTTGGTTCTGTGGCGATTTCGCCGTCTTCACCGGACGGCTACTACGCACCTGGCACAGTGGTCACGCTTACCCTCGACAAGACGAATGACGTCGAATTCATCAAGTGGACTGGCGATGTTCCCGAAGCCGACATTGCCACTACGCCACTTGCCCTTACAATAGATCGTTCCAGAAAGGTCTCGTTAGTCTTGAAGGCGCCATATTTCGTAGTAGATGGCTCATACATCACAGATGGATTGCAGAAATATAGCATGACTCGTTCCGGCAGCGAGATTAGCATCACCGGATGCTCTTCCGTGGGCAGCAATAGCGTCATGGACGCTTCGCTGCCGGTGAAGGGCGGATATTCGATCGTCTCAATCGGTGGATGCACGGGATCCGGCGCGAAAACACTTCTGCTTCCCGAGACCATAAAAACTCTCGCACATCGCGCATTCGTCAACACCCCGCTAACAAGCGTATCTCCTATGTTTCCCGATTCGCTTACCACCTTCGGCGGCGGATGCTTCGCCGACTCCAGCAACATTCGGGGGAATGTCCGCCTCGGCTTTGGAACCGACTCGGGCGGAGCGCCGCTTCCGATTACGTTCGGGATTCATGACACCACCTCTGCCGGCGTTCAGCGGGGTCTCCAGTTCCAGGGACCGGCACTTGGGCCAGACATCTTGCTTGGTCCAGGCGTAACGGCGATTCCGTCTTACACCTTCCGCAACTGCTCCATCGTGACCAACCTTTCTCTCGGCGCCAACTTGTCCTCCCTCAAGGCGAATGCCTTCGAGCAGCTCGGCAAAAGCGCCAATGCGAGCGTCGTGTTCGAGGGGGACAAACCGACGCTTGAGGCCTCGGCATTTTCGGCTACGACTCCCGCCAAGGTTCGCTTCCTCGTTCCATGGAATGGCGGTAGCAAATACCCAGCGTGGGCGGCGTTCCTGACCGACACAGCCAAGGTGACGCCGTGGGATTCGCTGACCTCGGAGCAGCAGGCGTCCTACTGGACGAATTTCCCGAAGAGCAACGCCGACACGTTTAGGCCTTACGGCATGATGGCGGCCGCTTCCGATGGGCTGCCGGCCGGCTCGTGGATCTGCGTCAAGAAGTCGAGCGGGTTCTTCTTCTTCGTGCACTAAGAGAAACAAAAGGGTCAGACCCTTCTGTATATGTTTTACTGTATATGCTTGGAGGAATGTGGCTGGACTCCGCGGCAGATTTCGCGGCAGATTTATTTCGCGGCACCTTGCGCGGCGGTTTGCGCTCGCGCTGTCGGTTGTTTCCGCCGACGGCTCCTGGTGGGCCAAGCGACTTGCCGAGATGGGCGCGAAGGGCGAGGAATGGCTGCGCAGGTGGGACGCCAGCGTCTACCTTCCTGACGCGAAGTGTCCGTTCCTCTTCGTGTCGGGCGAGGACGATCCGTTCTTCAGGCTGGAGATGCTGAAGAAGTCCGCCGGGCTCGTCAAGGGGCCGGTGTCCTGGGACTTGCGCAAGACGATGGTCCACAGCCAGGAGGCGGGGGCGGCGCCGGAGTCCATCCGCGCCTTTGCCGACCACTGGTTCTTCGGCAAGCCGCTTGCGTTGCCAACGACAGGGAAAGGGGCCGGAAAATGAAATCGGGAACTGAAACTGCCGCGGTGGAGACGAAGGGCGCTGGACGCCTGGCGTCGCTTGACGCCGTCCGCGGCTTCGACATGTTCTTCATCATGGGCGGCGAGGGACTGGTCGTGGCGCTCGCGGCGCTCTTCGGCTTTCCGGACTTCGGCAAGTCGTTCGACCATGTTCCGTGGGACGGCCTTCAGTTCATGGACACCATCTTCCCCACCTTCCTCTTCCTCGCCGGCGTCACGTTTCCGTTCTCGGCGGCGAAGAGCCGCGAGCGCGGTGCAACCGACCGCCAGATCGCGCTCAAGGCGCTGCGCCGCTGCGCGCTGCTGGTCCTGCTGGGGCTTGTGCACGATGGCCCGCTCCTCCACTTCGACTTCGCGCACCTGCGCGTGTGGAGCGTCCTCGGGCGCATCGGCATCGCCTGGTTCGCCGCGGCGCTCCTCTACCTCTGGTTCGGGACGAAGGCGCGCGCCGGAATCGCCGCGGCGGTCCTGGCCGGAGTCGTGGCCTTCACGCGTCTGGTGGTCGCGCCAGATGCGCCGCCCGGCGCGAGCCCGTTCTCGCCCGAGGGCAACTTCGGCTGCTGGCTCGACCGCGCGCTCACTGCCGGCCACACCTTCAAGCCGCTCTTCGATCCAGAGGGCTTCGCCGGCATGCTGCCGGCGGTGGTGACGGCGATGCTCGGCATGTTCGCGGGCGAGATCGTCCGCCGCGGCGGCGTCTCGCCGAAGCGCCGGTGCCTCGACCTCGCGGCGCTTGGCGCGGCGCTGCTCGCGCTGGGTCTGGCGGTCGTGCCGTTCTCGCCGCTGAACAAGGCGCTGTGGTCGCCGAGCTTTGTGCTGGTGGTCGGCGCCTACTCGACGTTCATCTTCCTCGCGTTCTACGCCGTCATCGACGTCCTTGGTTTCGTGAAGTGGTCGTTCCCGTTCAAGGTGATCGGCATGAACTCGATCGCCATCTACATGGCGCAGGTGGTGATCGGCGGGTGGAAGGCGAACGACTTCCTCTTCAGCTGGGCGTGGCGGCACCTGCCCGAGTCCTGCGGCGACCTGAAGCGGGTGCTCATGAACCTCGGCTACACCGTCGTCTGCTGGCTGTTCCTCTACTTCCTCTACCGCAAGAACACCTTCCTGAAGGTGTAGCGGGAGCTGCGAGCCGCAAATAATCTCCACTCCCCCTATTGACGGATGGCATGGAAAATTGATACAATCTGCGTGTTCGCCGGAGAAGGCGGGTGCCTTCGCGGCGGACGAACAAAACAAAGAAGGAAAAAGATCAGATGGAAATCTATGTTGGTAACCTCGCGTACGCGACGACCGACGATGGTCTGAAGGCGGCGTTCGCGCAGTTTGGCGAAGTTACCGCCGTTCGCGTTGTCACCGATCGCATGACCGGTCGCAGCAAGGGATTCGGCTTCGTCACGATGCCCGACGCCGCTCAGGCGCAGGCTGCGATTGACGCGCTGAACGGACACGAGCTCGACGGGCGCACCGTGCGCGTCAACGAGTCGCAGCCCAAGCCCCGCGAAGAGCGCGGCGGTTTCGGCGGCGGCCGCGGCGGCTACGGCGGGCGCGGCGGCTACGGCGACCGCGGCCCGCGCCGCGAGACCCGCTGGTAGTCTTCCAGCTCAGTAGACGAAAAGCATCTCGCGGTACTTGGGCAGCGGCCAGCGCGAGTCGTCGACCAGGCCTTCGAGGCGGTCGACGGTCTTCCGGAGGTCGTCCATCGCCGCGAGCTGCTTTTCGGGGCGTTCGTCTCGGGTGATGGTGCGCTCGAGACGGTCGCACTTTACGTGCAGGTCGTCGAGTCCGGCGCCGAGCTTGGACGAGAGCGCGGTGAGGCCGCGGATGCCGACCTTGAGTCCGTCGGACTTCGCCTGTCCGAGCGCGTTGGCGAGGCGCGAGAACTCGTCCGCCACCACCGGCCGCACCATCGAGCGCGCGATCTCGAGCGCGATGCCGGCCTCGATGCGGATGCGCCGGCGGTAGTCGTCCATGCCGATCTCCCAGCGGCTGAGCATTTCGCTTCGGGAGAGGACGCCGTAGCGTTCGAAGAGCTCGACGTTGCGGCGCTCCTTGAGCGGCGCGAGCGCGGCGGGGGTGTCGCGGAGGTTGGGGAGTCCCAGCTTCGCGGCCTCCTTCCTCCACTCTTCGGAGTAGCCGTCGCCGGAGAATATGACGCGCTTGTGGGCCTTGACCTCGTACTGCAGCAGGCGCTGGAGCTTTTCGTTGAAGGGGCCCTTCATGGTGTCGAGGCGGTCGCAGATGGCGTCGATCGACTCGGCGACGATGGTGTTGAGCACCATCTGGCTCTGGGCGCAGTTCTGGGAGGAGCCGGGGGCGCGGAACTCGAACTTGTTGCCGGTGAAGGCGAAGGGCGAGGTGCGGTTGCGGTCGGTGGTGTCCTTGGGGAGCGGCGGCAGGGTGTCGACGCCGACGCGCAGCTTCTGGCCGCGGCGCGAGGAGTCGCTGCCGCGGCGGCCGGACTCGATCTGGCGCAGTACGTCGTTGAGCTCGTCGCCGAGGAAGACGGAGATGATCGCGGGCGGCGCCTCGTTGGCGCCGAGGCGGTGGTCGTTGCCGGCGCCGGCGGTGGTCATGCGCAGGATGTCGGCGTGCATCTCGATGGCGCGGATGATCGCCATGAGGACGGTGAGGAAGATCGCGTTCTCGCGCGGGTCGGCGCCGGGGGTGAGGAGGTTGCGCCCGCCGTAGGCGATGGACCAGTTGCAGTGCTTGCCCGAGCCGTTGACGCCCTCGAACGGCTTTTCGTGGAGGAGGCAGACGAGGTCGTTCGCCTCGGCGGTCTGCCTGAGCACCTCCATGATCATCATGTTGTGGTCGACGGCGAGGTTGAGGTCCTCGAACATCGGCGCGAGCTCGAACTGGGCGGGCGCAACCTCGTTGTGGCGGGTCTTGGCCGGGATGCCGAGCTGCCAGAGCCTCCGCTCGACCTCGGTCATGAACTTGAGGACGCGCGGCTTGATGGCGCCGAAGTAGTGGTCCTCGAGCTGCTGGTGCTTGGCGGGCGCGGCGCCGAAGACGGTGCGGCCGGTCTGGAGCAGGTCGGGGCGCGAGAGGTAGTGGCGGCGGTCGACGAGGAAGTACTCCTGCTCGGCGCCGAGCGTCACCTCGACGTGGGCGCGCTTCTGGCCGAACATGCGCATCAGCCGCTCGGTGGCGCGGGAGACGGCCTGGATGGACCTCAGGAGCGGGGTCTTCATGTCCAGCGTCTCGCCGGTGAAGGAGCAGAAGGCGGTGGGGATGCACAGGGTGGCGCCGTTCTCGTGGCGCTTGATGAAGGCGGGCGAGGTGGGGTCCCAGGCGGTGTAGCCGCGAGCCTCGAAGGTGGACCTAAGTCCGCCGGAAGGGAACGACGAGGCGTCGGTCTCGCCGCCGATGAGGTTCTTGCCGGAGAAGCGCTGGACGGCCTGGGCGGGCCCGCACGGCTCGAGGAAGGCGTCGTGCTTCTCGGCGGTGCCGCCGGTGAGCGGCTGGAACCAGTGGGTGAAGTGGGTCGCGCCCTTTTCGAGCGCCCAGTTCTTCATGCCCTCGGCGACGGCGTCGGCGATGGTGGGGTCGAGCGGGGTGGACTTGCGCATCGTGGCGAGGAGCTTCGCCGCGACCGGCTTGGGCAGATGGCGGCGGATCGCCTTCTCGGAGAAGACGTCGGAGCCGTAGCTTTCTAGGATCGGGTCCTTCATAACGGGCGCGTATTATACCATAATAATCGGCGCGGCGGTTTGACACGCGGAGCGCCGTTTTGCTATAATACGCGCCAATCTGCGGCTGTCTAAGGAGGTTTTTCCCTGTCGCGGGGGCTTCGATTCTCGGAGCGTGCCCATAGGAAATGGGCGCATTTTGACCTCCCGGCTCGCGGTAGCAAAACAAGAAAGCAAGAGAAAAAGATGAACATCGACAAGGCCGCCATCAAGAACGAGTTCCAGCGCCACGAGCGCGACACCGGCTCCAGCGAAGTGCAGATCGCCATCCTCACCAAGGAGATCGCCGCGCTCACCGAGCACCTGAAGGCGAACAAGAAGGACCGCTCCAGCCGCTACGGGCTGCTCCGCAAGGTGCAGAACCGCCGCAAGCTCCTCGACTACCTCAAGCGCAAGGACGCGGCGAAGTACCAGGAGCTCATCAAGCAGCTCGGCATCCGTAGGTAAGGGTTGAAAAGTTGAAAGGTTGAAAAGTTGAAAGGTTGAAAAGTTGAAAGGTTGAAAGGTTCAGCTGTTCTGTTCGACTGTTCGGCTTCACGTGGATTGACAAACGGAAACAAAGAAGAGAAAGAAAAAAGCAATGCAAGGCACAAAGCAGTTCAAGGTCGACATCGCGGGGAAGGACCTCGTGATCGAGACCGGCCTCCTGGCGCAGCAGGCCGCCGGGGCCGTCACCGTCTCGTACGGCGACACGACCGTCTTCACGGCGGTCACCAACACCGACACGCCGCGGGAGGGCATCGACTTCTTCCCGCTCCAGTGCGAGTACCGCGAGAAGTTCTACGCCGCCGGCAAGTTCCCTGGCGGGTTCTTCAAGCGCGAGGCGCGCCCGACCTCGAAGGAGATCCTCACCGCGCGCATGTGCGACCGCCCGATCCGTCCGCTCTTCCCCGACGGCTACTACAACGACGTCCAGGTGAACTCGACGCTGATCCAGTCTGACGGCACGCGCGAGGCGGACTTCCTCGCCGTCAACGCGGCGTCCGCGGCGCTCCACATCTCGGAGATCCCGTTCATGGGCCCGATCGGCTGCGTCCGCATCGGCCGCATCGACGGTCAGTGGGTGATCAACCCCACCCACGAGCAGAAGGCGAAGAGCGACATCGACCTCCTCTACGCCGGCATCCGCGGCAAGTTCCTGATGATGGAGGGCTCCGCGAGCGAGATCAGCGACGAGGACTTCATCGCCGCCCTCAAGCGCGCCCATGAGGAAGTCGAGAAGATCATCGACCTCCAGATCGAGATGCGCCGCGCCCTCGGCAAGCCCGACAAGGACATCAAGGACGTCACGCAGCCCGCGGACAAGATGGACTTCATGCGCAAGGAGGGCGGAGAGGCCCTCGCCGCCGCGCTGCTCATCAAGGGCAAGCTCGAGCGCCAGGGCAAGGTCTCGGCGATCAAGGAGGACCTCCTCAAGAAGGTCTCCGAGAAGTGGCCCGAGGTCGACGCCGTCGGCTTCGTGCACCTCTTCGACGCGCTCGAGATCGAGACCGTCAGGAAGAACGTGCTCGAGAAGGGCCTCCGCATCGACGGCCGCGCCCAGCACGAGATCCGCCCGCTCTCCGCGCAGGTCGGGGTGCTTCCCCGCGTGCACGGCTCGGCGATCTTTTCGCGCGGCGAGACGCAGTCGCTGGCGACGGTCACTCTCGGCACCAAGAAGGACGCGCAGGAGCTCGACTCGGTGACCGGCGGCGAGCCCTCGAAGCGGTTCATGCTCCACTACAACTTCCCGCCCTACTGCACCGGCGAGGTGGGCCGCCTCGGCTCCACCGGCCGCCGCGAGATCGGCCACGGCGCGCTCGCCGAGCGCTCGATCGCGGAGGTGCTGCCGGACGAGTTCCCGTACTCGATCCGCGTCGTGAGCGAGATCATGGGCTCGAACGGCTCCTCGTCGATGGCGTCGATCTGCAACGGCTGCCTCGCGCTGATGGACGCGGGCGTGCCCTTGAAGCGCACCGTCGCGGGCATCTCGATCGGCCTCTTCACCAACGAGGACCAGTCGCAGAAAGTGCTCGTCACCGACATCCTCGGCGCCGAGGACCACTGCGGCGACATGGACTTCAAGGTCGGCGGCACCAGGAAGGGCATCACGGGCTTCCAGGTCGACCTGAAGCTCCGCGGCCTCACCTGGGACCTCGTGGAGGGCGCGGTCAAGGCGGCGCACGACGCGCGGCTCAAGATCATCGACTTCATGGAGACGATCCTCCCCGCCCCGCGCGCCGAGCTCAACAAGTACGCGCCGCGGATCGAGGAGATGCAGATCCCGGTCGACAAGATCGGCGCTCTCATCGGCCCCGGCGGCGCGAACATCCGCGGCATCGTGGAGTCCACCGGCGCCCAGATCGACATCGACGACGACGGCAAGGTGGCGATCTTCGCGACCAGCCTCGAGTCGATGGAGGCCGCGAAGCGCGAGGTCGGCAAGATCACCGCCGTGGCCGAGCCCGGCAAGATCTACGAGGGCAAGGTGACGGGGATCAAGGACTTCGGCGCGTTCGTCGAGATCCTGCCGGGGATGGACGGCCTCTGCCACATCTCCGAGTTCTCCGACAAGTTCCTCCGTTCGATGGACGGCGTCTGCAAGGTGGGCGACGTCATCAAGGTGAAGTGCCTCGACGTCGACGAGCGCGGCCGCATCAAGCTGAGCCGCAAGGCCGCCATGGCCGAGCTCGACGCGCAGGCGAAGTAAGGAGCCGAACGACATGAATTCCAAGCTGCTCAAGGCCGCGCTGGAGAAGATCCAGTCCGTCCCGGTGCTCATCAACATGGTCAGCAAGCGCGAGCGCGAGCTCATCAACGGCGCCAAGCCGCTGGTTAACCCCGACACGCTGCTGACCGACGAGGCCCGCGCCAAGCACTACACCGCGCTCGACGTCGACAAGTCCGACGTCGCGCTCGCGGAGATCGCCCAGGGCAAGCTCATCGCCCAGGTGGACTTCGACGCCATCGCCAAGGCGGAGGAGGCGAAGTCCCGCTGGAACATGAAGCACGCGAACGTGAACTCCCTCTACGCCGACTGAGGCGCGGAGGGTCTTCGCTGACGCATACAGGGGCCGCGGGCGGATGAAAGCGAAGGACTTCAATCCGGTCTTCGCCGAAAACCGCCGGGCCCGCCACGACTACGCCGTGCTCGACACCGTCGAGTGCGGCGTGGTCCTCACCGGCACCGAGGTGAAGTCGGTCCGCTCCGGCGGCGTCTCGCTCGCCGGCAGCTACGCCGCCGTCCTCGGCGGCGAGCTCTGGCTCCTCGGCTGCGACATCGCCGCCTACAAGTTCGGCAACCGCTTCAACCACGACCCCAAGAGCCGGCGCAAGCTGCTCGTCCACGCGAAGGAGGTGGAGGCGCTGCGGCTCAAGAGCGAGGCCAAGGGCCTCACGCTCGTCCCGCTCAAGTTCTACCTCAAGCGCGGGCGCATCAAGCTCGAGCTCGGCGTCTGCCGCGGCAAGCAGGCCCACGACAAGCGCCAGGCGCTGAAGGAGAAGGCCGTCCGCCGCGACCTCGAGCGAGGCTGATCCCGCCGTCCCGTCCTTCTTTGTGGTATAATACGCAGAACCATGAAAGAGACGAGAAGACAGGCGCGGGAGTGGGCGGTGCAGATGCTCACGGCGGCGGACCTCAACCCGGCGGCGGACCCGCAGTCGGTGGTGGATGCTTTTTGGGCGCAGCACGAGAGCCTCGACGCCGAGGACGGCGGCGACGGCGGCGAGAAGGTGCCGGCCTGGCTGAGGAAATTCGCCGACGAGCGCGTTCTCGGCGTGCTCGGCGGCATCGCCGAGATCGACGCCGCGCTGGCGCCGCTGATGGAGAACTGGGACATCTCCCGCCTCGGCACGGTCGAGCGCGCGGTGCTGCGCCTCGGCGCCTGGGAGCTCCGCAGCACCGACATCCCCCGCGGAGTCGTCATCAACGAGGCGGTCGACCTCGTCAACTGGTTCTCGTCCCCCCGCAGCCGTTCGCTCGTCAACGGCGTCCTCGACAAGTACGCGAAGAGCCTCAAGCGGTGAAGCGAGAATCCGAGTTCATGATCAGGGCGCTGGAGCTGGCGGCTCGCGGACTCGGGCACACTCGCCCCAATCCGGCCGTCGGCGCAGTCGTCGTGAAGGGCGGCAGGATCGTCGGCGAGGGCTGGCACCGGAAGGCCGGGAAAGACCACGCCGAAGTCGCCGCGATCAAGGACGCGGCGCGGCGTGCGCAGAAGGTTGTAGGTAGGACGAGTAGGACCAGTGGGACGAGTAGGACGGACAGCCGGTTCCTCGGTGGTTCGACTTTATATGTTACATTGGAGCCCTGCTCGAAGCCGGGGCGGGTGGGCGCCTGCACCGACGCGATCATCGCCGCCGGCATAAAGCGCGTCGTCTACGCGATCCCGGACCCCAACCCGAAGAACCGCGGCAAGGCGAAGCGCGCGCTCGCCAAGGCCGGCGTGAAGTGCGAGCGGCTAATGGACTCCGAGGTCGGCTATGTCGCCAGTTCGCTCGTCGCGCCGTTTGCCAAGCACGTGGCGACGGGGCTCCCGTACGTCACGGTGAAGATCGCGATGTCGCTGGACGGAAAGATATGCGACGATTCCGGCGCCGCGCGCTGGATCTCGTCCGCGCACGCGCGCCGCTTTACCGGCGGGCTGCGCGAAAGGGTGGACGCGATCATGGTCGGCGGCGAGACGATTCGCCGGGACAACCCGTCGCTTCTGAGCCACGGCAAGGCGAATCCAGACCTCGTCCGCGTCGTCGTCTCGCGCTCGGGCAAGTTGCCCAAGAGCGCGCAGGTGTTCACCGACGGCGCCCCCAACAGGACGCTTGTCTTTGACGACGCGAGGAAGGCAATCAAGGAGCTCGGGCGGATGGGGATCACGCATGTCCTCTGCGAAGGGGGACTGAAGCTCGCGCGGTCCCTTGCCGAAGACGGTCTTGTGGACCAGTGGATAGCGGTGGTCGCGCCCAAGGTGATCGGCTCGCGGCCGGTCAATGCCGCGCTGTGCGGGGAGTTTGCCAGCTACGCGCCATCACGCCTCGGCGACGATGTAATCTTGAACGCAATATTCGGAGGCTAATCTATGTTCACGGGAATAGTGCAGAAAATCGGAACCGTGAAGCGCGTCTCGCGCGGCGCGGGGCTGGTCCTCGAAGTCGAGGCGGACAAGCCTTGGACGAGGCCGCTTGAGGAGGGCGAGTCGATCGCCGTCAACGGTGTGTGCCTGACGGTCGCGAAGTGCGGCGGTGCGCGCTTCACGGCGGACGTCCTCCGCGAGACCGAGGCGCGCACCGGCCTCTGCGAGCTCGCGCCTGGGGACAAGGTCAACCTCGAGCGCGCGGTCCGCGCCGGCGACCCGCTGGGCGGCCACATCGTGCAGGGCCACGTCGACGGACGCGGCGAGATCATCGCTCGGGAGAAGGCCGGGCGCGACTTCCGGCTCAAGATCCGCTGCGGGCGCGTCCTTGCCGCGCAGTCTGTCCTTAAGGGCTCGATCACCGTCGACGGCGTCTCGCTTACCATAACCGCAATCGGAGATGACTACGTCATGGTCGACCTCATCCCCACGACGGCGCGCGGCACCATCCTCGGCGCGAAGCGTCCGGGCGACAGGGTCAACCTCGAGGGCGACATCGTGGGCAAGTACCTGGCAGACCGCGGCGCCGCGGCGCCGGCCGCCGCGCCAGGCGGGCTCACCGAGGAGGCGCTCGCGAAGGCCGGGTTTTCGTGACCAGGAAAATCATTCATGGAAGGAACCGACAGATGAACCGAAAGACGACTACCAAGACCATAATCGCGCTGCTGGCGGCGGCAGTTGCCATTGCCGTCGCGCTCCTGCTTCTGCTTGGACCCGGCGGCGTCATGAGGCCGGGGGACGACGACTCCGACGAGGAAGAAGTGGAGATTGTGGAGGAGGATTCGTCGGAAGGCGAAGCCGACGAAGGGGAAAGCGCTGGCGAGGAGGATGCCGACGGCGGAGAGCAGGCGGGAGATGACGCCGAGGAGGGAAGTGCTGACGACGACCCGGACGAAAAGCTCGTCGACGCGTTCGACGCGCTCATCGACAGCTGGATGGAGCCCAGGGACGCTGGGGTATCGCTCGCCGATTCGGACGCATTTGTCGCCGCGTTCAGGAAGCTGCCCGAGGAGCGGCGCGAGGAGTGCCTCCAACGCGCGCTCAACCTGGTGCCGGACGACAACGTGATGCTGTTGGCGGGGATATTGATGGACAAGTCGATTGACCAGGAGCTCGTCGAGCTTGTCTTCAATGACGTCCTCAACCGCGACGAGGAGGTGAAGAAGCCGATTCTCCAGGAGATCTTCAAGGACAAGTCGCATCCCTGCTGGGCCGACACAGCCTGGATCCTCGACGTCACCGACGACCTTCCCAAGTAGCCCTCGGGCGCAGCAGGCAAAGTTACACTTGCCTAACAAGGGGTCGTTGGGGTATACTATGGCCCAGTAGGGCTTAAATTGACCTTACCCAAGGAAGGACACACAAGAACATGAGCGAAAAAACCGAGCAGATGACGCCGGAGCTGAAGGCGTTCATCGAAGAATGGAAAGGAAAGCCGGGCAACCTGATCATGGTCCTGCACAAGGTCCAGCAGACCTACGGCTACATCCCGCGCGAGATCGCGATCGAGATATCGTCCCTCCTGGACGTGCCGCTCGCGAAGATCTACGGCGTGGTCACGTTCTACAACTTCTTCAAGCTGCAGAAGGCCGGCAAGTACATCATCCAGGTCTGCCTCGGCACGGCGTGCTACCTCAGGGGCGGCGACGACCTGATGAAGGAGTTCGAGCGCCAGCTCGGCGTCGGCGTGAACGCCACCACCCCCGACGGCCTCTTCTCGGTCGAGGCGGTGCGCTGCCTCGGCTGCTGCGGCCTGGCGCCGGTGGTGGTCGTCAACGGCGAGGTCCACGGCAAGCTGGCGGCGAAGGACGTCGCCGGCATCATCGAAAAGTACCGCAAGCTCGGATAACAGGAGGAAGGAAATGGCTAAGCTCACTTTGGACGACCTGCGCCGGATGCGCGGGGAGAAGCAGAAGGCGATGGAGATGCGCGACAGCTCCAACAAGGACGTGCAGGTCATCGTCGGCATGGGCACCTGCGGCATCGCCGCGGGCGCGAAGGACACCTACGCCGCGCTCGTCGACACGCTTTCGGAGAAGGGGATGACGAACGTGCTCGTGCGCCAGACCGGCTGCATGGGCCTGTGCCACTCGGAGCCGACGGTCGAGGTCGTCGTCCCGGGCATGCCGACCGTGATCTACGGCCACGTGGACGCGGCGACGGCGAAGGACATCGTCGAGAAGCACATCGTCGGCCACGGGCTCATCGAGGGCAAGATCCTCGACAAGCCGTCGATCGACATCGTGAAGAACGCTTAAGGAGTGACGGCAATGGCATATCAATCATACGTCCTGGTCTGCGGCGGCACCGCGTGCTGCTCCAGCGGCGGCGACAAGGTTGTCGCGGAGTTCAAGCGCATCCTCGCGGAGCAGAAGCTCGACGAGACGGTCCAGGTGGTCACCACCGGCTGCCTCGGCTTCTGCGAGCAGGGCCCGATCGTCAAGATCCTGCCGCAGGGCACCTTCTACGTGCAGGTCAAGCCCGAGGACGTGAAGGAGATCGTCGCGGAGCACCTGGTGAAGGGCCGCGTCGTCCAGCGCCTCTGCTACGACCCCGAGCAGGCGAAGAAGCTCGTCGCCGAGGCGAACATCCCGTTCTACCAGAAGCAGTACCGCATCGTGCTCCGCAACTGCGGCGTGATCGACCCCGAGAAGATCGAGGACTACATCGCGCGC
>CACWVU010000017.1 GCA_902764415.1 uncultured bacterium
TTGCTACCTCCCGGATCCCGTTCGACTTGCATGCCTAATCCACGCTACCAGCGTTCGTTCTGAGCCAGAATCAAACTCTCAGAAAAAGATTCTTGAGTTATTGTTGATCGGCCCCTTGCACAAACATTTACTGTCTTCTCAAACACCCAGATTTCAAAGAGCGATGCCCACCCCTTAGGGGCGAACGGATGTGTAGTATATCATAATCGACGTGATGCGCGCAAGGGGGTATTTTAAAAAATTTTAAAATTCTGGTTTTGGCTTCCCTTGCCGATTTGCGCTATGGCAGATGGACCTTGCGGAAGGAGCGAAAGTAGGCGCCCTTCGGATCGTGGCCGGTCGCAAGTGTCTGGAGATGCAGGTAGGAGGGTCCGAACGGCGACTTGCCATCGGTCCTGAGCGGAAGCGCGCGGGCGACGCCGTTGGTGGAGCACGAGAGCTCCGCCGTGCCGGCCGACCAGTCCCAGCTCAGCCGGACGACCTGCCACTTCCCCTTCCCGCCCAGCGTCTCCGCCATCACCGGGACCGCGAGCGCCGCCTCCTCGCCGACGAACTCGTCGCAGGGGTTGAACCAGCGGTCGCAGAGCGCGAGCTGGAAGCCCTCGCCGTCGACGCGGCACTCGAGCTCGACCTTGCCCTTGAGTCCGGCCGGGAAGTTCCACGCCACGCCCTGGCGGTCGGAGACGAGCCGCTCGTCGCTGATGCGGCAGATCTGCAGCGCCTCGCGCTTGGAATATGGGTTCGTGTCCGGCTCGCGCACCATCAGAGCCCCGGGCACGCGGTTGAACGCGCAGTGTCCGCTCCAGCCGCGGATGTTGCCGTTGAGCGACTTCACGTACAGGTGGTTGGAGAGCCCGTCGAGGCCGTAGCGGAAGTCGTCGAAGCGGTCGGTCTCGTAGAGCCACGCGACGTCGAAGATGCAGATGCGGGCAGCGGCGCCCTGGCCGTATGGCAGGAGGATCTTGCCGTCGGGCATCTCCATCGGCTGGGACTGGTGGACGCTCTTGTCGTGCTCGCGCCACGGCATGTTGCCGTATTCGCGGAAGTCGGCGCGGTTGCGGATGGGGTCGAGCGCCACTTCGCGGAAGCCGGTCCAGGTTTTGCCGTCGTCCTCGGAGATCGCCGCGTGGAGTGCGTCGCGGTTGGTGAAGAAGGTCTCGGCGCGCCCGTCGATCTCAGGATCCCAGAGCTCCGGGTACTCCGAAGGGTCACGCTTAGGCAGCGGCTCGGTGTTGTTCCAGAAGAAGAGGATGCGGCCGTCCCTCAGCTTCAGGAACGTCGGCATCGTGTTGGAGGCGTAGAACATCGGCGCCGGGACCGGTTCCTCCCAGGTCTCGCCGGCATCCTTCGAGCGGTAGAGGTAGTGGTGGCGGAATGATGCGCGCGCGGCCATCAGGAGCTCGCCGTTCGAAAGCTCGACGATAGTCGGCTCGCAGCAGCCGTTGTTCCAGCGGAGCGACTTGTCGTGGTAGAGGATGCGGTCGGCGGAGACGGCGTTGGTGACCACCACCTCGTGCCAGGTCTCGCCGTCGTCGGCGGAGATCGCAAGCGCGGGGCGCTCGTAGCCGTCGATCCGTCGCGCGCCGGCGAAGATCCAGCGGCGGGACTTCTCCAGGGGCTGCACTGGACGGAAGAAGTTGAGCGAAGTGGAGACGGTGTCGTTGGTCCTAACCTCCACCTTGCCGTCGGGACCGTCCTTGGAGCGGATGCAGCGCAGGAAGCCGCCCTTCTCGGCGGGCTCGACGACGGTGATGTAGTAGTCGGCCCAGGGGCACTTGGCCATTTCGCCCAGATCACCAGGCTGGCAGAGCTTCGTCTTCCACGAGAGCCCGCGGTCTCGCGACGAGAGGTAGACTTCGCGCGGCCGGCCGTCCACAAGGTCCTTCCCGTAGTAGCGGACCTCGCCGTCCGGCATCAGCACCATCTCCTTGTGAGTGTGGTTGGGCTGTACCGCCACGACGCGGGGCTCGTGGATCGACCGGTAGATGGCCGCGTCCGAGGCGTCCAGCGCCGGCCAGACGGCAGCCGCGGCAATCGCCAGCGCGGACAGAGTCATTTCTTCCTCCCCTCGCAGCGCGCGAGGTCAATGAGGATGCAGCGGGCAACAGTCTCGCACCAGACCGCCTTGCTGTTTACCACGTAGCCGCCTGCGCGCTCGGCGAGGACGCGCTCGACCGCCTGCGACGGCTTTTCGCCGATTGCGCCGATGACGGCCTTGACCGATTCCCAGTCCATTGGATCGGCACCGGGGCCGGCGCAGACCTTGCAGGACTCCTTCGCACCCGGGAACTTGCCGCGGGGTTTGTCCTCGAAGACCTTCGTCCAAACCTTGACCCCGCTGCCGTCGGCCGGGAAGGCGCGCGGATCGAGGACGTGGAGGACCGCCTCCACCTCGCTGGCGAGGTCGCGGTCGTCGTACCAGTACTTGGTCTCATTGATGGCGATGGCCGACACGAAGAACGGACCGAGCGAGTAGACGCCTGAAAGCTCCGGCTTCGCCGTATCGCCAGAGTGGAGCGCGCCGTAGGTCCACGACGAGCACCCTGCCAGCAGCAACGTGACGGCAACGCCTACCACCGCCGCCATCCTGCGCATCTGCGCCAGTCCCAGCTGTCTCATTTGCCTCATTTCACGAACTTGGTGCCGGAGACGGGGATCGAACCCGTACTCTCGATTACCGAGAAGCGGATTTTAAGTCCGCCGCGTATGCCATTTCGCCACTCCGGCAGTGCCATGCGCGTATTATAGCAAAAATCGCCATGCGGCGGCTTTCCCATTTCCGCGGACATAAGCCTACAGACGCTCGATCGGCACCTTGCGCGACGCACCGGGGACATCGGCCACGAACCGCGGCAGCGCGAGCCCGCCGATGCGCGCGGCGCACCACTCCTCAATCTCGCGCGCCCGAGCAAGCGGCACCGCGAAGCGCTCCGAGACTCCCGCGACCGGGTCGCACTGGAAGACATAGTAGGGACGAATCCGCGCCGCGGAGAGCGCCCGGAGAAGCGCGAGCATCTTCGCCGGCGTGTCGTTGACGCCCTTCAAAAGCACGGTCTGGGAGGATACGGGGATCCCCGCCTCCACCAGCCTCGCGGCGGCCGGCGCGGCTTTCCGCGCCTCGGCGGCGGTGTTGACGTGGATGTTGGCCCACACCTTCTTCGAGCGCCCGAGCAGGCGCGCCAGGCGGGCGGTGACGCGCTCGGGCGCGTCGACCGGCGCGCGGGTGCAGATGCGCACCACCTCGACCTGGTCAAGCGCGGCGAAGGCGTCAACGAACCGCATCGCCTCGCGGTCGGAAAGCGTCAGCACGTCGCCGCCGGAGAGGAGGACGTCCCGCACCTCGCGGTGCCGGCGCACGAAGTCGACGCAGGCGGCGAGGCGCTCAGGGGTGTCCACGACCGGCGCGCGCCCGAGGATGAACGCGCGCGTGCAGTGGGGGCAGCGCTTGAAGCACCGGTCGGTGGTCATCACCAGCACCCGGTCGCGGAAGCGGCGGAGGAGTCCCGGCGGCAGAGCGCGCTTCGCGCCGAGCTCGCCGAACGGATCGCGGCCGGCAGGTGCGGGGCTACTTCGCCGCGGCATCCGCACTGGTCCTTCCGCCGCCGCGCAGGCCAGAGCGCAGCACCGCGGCGACCACGACGGCCGTCACGACCGCGCCCGCGCAGGCCGCGAACCCAAGCGGAAGCCCGCCGGGGATGACGCCCCAGACCTGTCCCTTCGACGGCCACGCCCAGAAGATGAAGGTCGTGATCACCATGCACATGAAGATACCGGGGACGAGCGTGACCAGGGACTTCGCGCCGCGCCCGAGCCGGAGCAGCCACACCGTGGCCGTCATCAGCATGGTAGCGGAAAGGAGCTGGTTCATCCAGGCGAAGTAATTCCAGAGATGGCCGAAGCTTTTCGCATCCTTGTTCGACCACCAGAGCAGCGCGGCGACGATGGCGATCAGCGGCAGACAGGTGAGCACGCGAGTCTTGATCTGCACCTGATCTATCCCCGCCTCCTCGCCGAGCGAAAGCCGCGCCGACCTAAGCGCGGTGTCGCCGGAGGTGATCGCCAGCACCACGATCGCCGCGACCGTCACCCCGCCCATCCAGGTGCCGAGGAAGTGGGTGGCGATGTGGCCGAGCACGACCGGCCCCGGGAGCGAGATGTAGTCTGCGTTGAGGTTGTAGATCGCAAGCGCCGCCGCAGCCCAGATCATCGCGATGACGCCCTCGGCGATCATCATGCCGAAGAACGTCGCGCGCGCCTCGCGCTCCGACCGGCAGGTGCGGGCGACGATCGGCGACTGGGTGGCGTGGAAGCCGGAAATGATGCCGCAGGCGATGGTCACGAAGAGACACGGGAAGAGCGGGTTCTTCGACTGGAAGCCGGCGAAGCCGGCGCAGTCGGAGAGTATCTCCGGGTTCCTGAAGCCAGCGACGACGAGCGCGACGGAGATGGCAGCCGAACCGACGATGAGCAGCGCGCCGAACACCGGGTAGACGCGGCCGATGATCTTGTCCACCGGGAAGAGCGTCGCGGCAATGTAGTAGACGAAGATCGCGACGACCGCCCACCAGAAGACGTTCGTCCCCGGCAGCCACTGCCGGTCGATGAGCGTCGAGGGGACGTTGATGAACACGGTCACGCACAGGAGCAGCGCGAGCATCATGATCCAGGTGAACACGCGGGCGTAGGCAGCTCCGAGGTGCTCGCGCACCATCCGCGGCATATTCGCGCCGTTCATGCGCATCGAAACCATACCGGCGAAGAAGTCGTGCACCGCGCCCATGAAGACGCAGCCGACCGGGATGATGAGAAGCGCGACCTTGCCGAACTTGATGCCGAGGATGACGCCGATGACCGGCCCCACCCCGGCGATGTTTAGGAGCTGGATGAGCATGTTCTTCCACTTCGGCAGCGGAACGTAGTCCACGCCGTCGGGATGGGCGATGCACGGCGTCTTGCGGTCGTCAGGCGGAATCAGCCTCTCAACCACCTTGCCGTAGGTGAAGTACCCGATCACGAGGAACGCGATGCCTCCGAGAAACCAGCTCATCTCTCCGCCACCTCCCTCTTAGTCCTTCTTGGGCTTCGGGCCGCCGAAGCGCTCGGCGTCCTTGATCGACGGCGCGGTCTCGGAGAATGCGAAGTCCTTGCCCGGGAGGATCGCGTTGAGGACGATGCCGAGGAGCGCGCCGACGGCGAGGCCGGAGAGCGAGATCTTGAGCGAGCCGACCGTGAACGCGATTGCGCCGGCCTTGGAGAAGGAGATGCCGAGGGTGAGGACAAGGATGAGCGCCGCGATGAGCATGTTGCGGCTCTTGCCAAGGTCGACCTGGCTCTCGACGAGGTTGCGGACGCCGACCGCCGAGATCATGCCGTAGAGGATGAACGAGACGCCGCCGATCGTCGCGCCCGGGATGGTGCCGATGAAGGCGGAGAACTTCGGGCAGAACGAGACCAGGATCGCGAGGCAGGCGGCGATGCGGATGACGCGCGGGTCGTAGACCTTGGAGAGCGAGAGGACGCCGGTGTTCTCGCCGTAGGTCGTGTTCGCCGGCGCGCCGAAGAGCGAAGCGAGGCAGGTGGCGAGGCCGTCGCCGAGCATCGTGCGGTGCAGGCCCGGGTTCTCGAAGAAGTTGCGCTTCACCGTGGAGGAAATCGCCGAGACGTCGCCGACGTGCTCCATGATCGTCGCGAAAGCGAGCGGGAAGACGATGGCGACGGCGCTCACGATCCGTCCCCAGTCGGGGCTGGAGAGGAGCGGGAACACGGTGTTCTCCCACTTGACCGGCAGGCCGATCCACGCGGCGTTGGCGACGTTAGTGTAGTCGATCGCATCGCACCAGCCGAACTTGCCGAAGACGACGGCGGCGAGGTAGGAGACGATCACGCCCATCAGAATCGGGATGATCCTGAACATCCCCTTCCCGAAGATCGAGAACGCGATCACCGTGACGATGGCGATGACGGCGACCGGCCAGCTCGAGGTGCAGCTGTTGATCGCAACCGGCGCAAGCACGAGGCCGATGCCGATGATGATAGGTCCCGTCACGACCGGCGGGAAGAACTTCATCACCGTCTTCACGCCGCACGCCTTGACGAACCCGGCCACGACGAAGTAGACGAGCGAGGACGAGGCGACGCCGAGGCAGGCGTACTGGAGCATCGTCGACTTCGAGACAGTCTCGTAGCCGACCGTGCCCGCCATGCCAGCCAGCGCAAAGTAGCCGGCGAGGTAGGCGAAGGACGAGCCGAGGAACGCCGGCACCATGCGCTTGGTGACGAGATGGAAGAGGAGCGTGCCGAGGCCCGCCCAGAGCAGCGTCGCGCTCGGGCTGAGGCCGGTGAGGATCGGCACGAGGATCGTGGCGCCGAACATGGCGAACATGTGCTGTACGCCGAGGACGCCCATCTTGGGAAGCCCGAGCGTCCGCGCGTCGTAGACGCCGTCGGACGCCTGGTACTTCGCGCGCAGGGCGGCGATCGCCTTCGCCAGCGCCGCGGACTCCTCGGGGGTGACGACGCCGTCCTCCTCGATGTCGATCAGCAGCTTCTGGAAGGCCGCGAGGTCAGGGTCCTGCGCGGCGAACGGACGGATGAGCCCGATCAGCGCACGCGTCTCGTTGATGTCCGCGCGTCCGTCAGCGAAGGTGAACTTCTCCGCGGCCGTGACGAGCTGCGAGAGCGTCCAGTTGCTTGCGTTCTGTGTTGCCATTGTAGTTGTCCTTTCTTTGGGAAAAATCGTCTCAGAGCCTGGTCAGGAGGTCGTTGCGGTAGAGCGCGCGCACCGCGTCGCAGTCAAGCGTGTGCCCGGCGCGGTAGCTCACCACCGTGCCGACGAAGCGGTCCGCCCCGGTCAGCGAGAGCGCGGCCATCAGGTCAAGGGTGGCGCGGTGCCAGACCGGCTCGAGGTACTTCTCCCCCAACGGATAGCGCGGCGAGGTGTAGAACCGGCGGCGGCCGTGGATGAGGATGTTCTTGTCGTTGTAGCCAAGGTTGCGGGTGGAGGCAAAGAGTTTGCCAACCGTCTTGGCGAGGATGTACTGCTTGCGCGTCGCGTTGGTGCGCGCGTAGGCGGCGTAGCGGAAGGTCTCCGGCGTCGCGTCGAAGAGCACCCGCTGGCTGCCGATCACCGTGTTCCAGCGGATCGCGCAGTCGATGCGCAGATTGCGCTCGCCGTCCTCCGCCGGCAGGAAGAGGAGAAAGTCGCCGCGCGAGCCGCCGAACGCCACCGGCTCGCGCACGGTGACATAGGTGGCGTCGGCACCGGTCTCCACCACTTTCGCGTGGTCAATCGCCTTGACGAGCGGCATCGAAGAGTCGTTGAAGAGCGGCGGGTCGCCGGAATTGACCTTGATGAGCACGTCGTCCACCCCCAGCCCGGCCCGGAGCGCGATGATGTGCTCCACCATGCGCAGGTAGTTGTGGGAAGAGCCCGAGCGCAGCACCAGGTTCTGCGAGCTCGTCCAGAGGTTGGCGATGTCCACCTGCGTATCGAGTTGCTCGGGGTGGTCCATGCGGCGGATCCACCAGCCGGGCTTCGCGGACGGCGCGAAGGTGAGCGTCTGCTTCTCGCTCCCCTCGAATGTGCCGACGCCGGCGACAGATGCTTCGCCGGCGAGGGTGGTGCGCTTTAGGCTGAACGGGCAATCGCGCGATGGCGCAAGCCGCGTTTCGTCGATCGGCTGGGCGCGGAAGGCCTCGTAGGCGGCGCGGATCGCCGCCTCGCTGCCGATCACGGTGCGTCCGATTTGGTATTCGGGAAGGGAATTCATTTTCCGGCTTCGGCGCTCGGCAGCTCGCAACTCGTTCCGTTGCACACGGGCGTTTCGACGCGCTTGGCGCCGGGCATGGGCTTGTCCGCAGCCTTGGCGCGCTTCACGCCCTTGCGCTTCGCCTCGCGCTGCTGAAGGTACTCCTCGAGCGAAATCCCCGCCTTCTCCGCGGCTATCTTGTCGCGCTCGAGCATCTTCGCCTTGGTGACCTCGCGCAGCTTGGCGTTCTGAGCCTCCTTGTCGAGCTTGGACCATTCCTCGAAGCTCATGCCTGCGGCCTTGGCCATCTTCTCGCCGCGCTGGCGGCGGAGCTCCTCGACCGTAATTCCCTTCTCTTTCGCAGCGGCCTCCTCGGCGGCGGCGACCCTAGCCTCTATCGCCTTCCTCCGCGCCTCGATACGCTCCTGCTGCTTGCGCTTCATTTCCGCGATCTTCGCCTCGCGCTCCTCCGGAGTGAGCTTCTTGTCCTTGGCGACGTCGGACACCTTAAGCGTTTTTGCTGTCCGCTTCTCGACCGCGGCGGTCTTCTCGGCTGGAGTAGTCGGCGGCTCGTCGGCGGCAAAAGAAGCGCCGAGCGCAAGCGCGGCGACTGCGGAGATGGCTATTGTCTTCATGTTTCGGCTCCTTGGTTTGGTTGTATGCGTGTATTATACCACAATTCGCGGCTCTTGGTTATTCGCCGAGCCGGCGCCAGCCGGGTGGGAGCGAGAGCTCCTCGACGAGCTCGCCGGACGGGGCCTTGCGCCAGCCGGCGCGGACGAAACCGCCGCCTCCGACCGGCAGCGTCATCGAAAGCGAGTCGATCGGCAGATCGCGCGGGGGCGAGAACTCGAGCGTCTTCGCGGCGTAGTCCATCTTCCTCAGCCCCAGCAGGTCGCGGCGGCAGGTCACCGCAATGTGGCTCGCGAAGCCGTGGTTGCAGCTCGCCTCGGTGCGAATGTACTCCCAGAGCGTGCCGGTGATCTCGGCCATGTAGAGGAAGAACCCGCGCGTCTCCTCGAGGATCTGCGCCGACAGCCCCTCGCGCGCGAGGCACTCGAGCCGCAGGTAGTTGCCGATGAAGGCGTTCGAGGGGTGGATCTTCGGGAACTTGCCGGTCTTCGCGCGCTTCGGACCGAAATCCTCCACCAGCCGCTTCCATAGTTCGGGATGGGTCTCCTTCGTCGCAATGCCGAAGAAAAACGCGTAGTACTGGCAAGTCTCGGTGCATTCGCCCGAGAGCTTCAGCGAGCCGTCCTGCTGGCGCAGCGCGTTGTCGCAGAACCACTCGCCGGTCCAGGACTGGCGGCGGACCGCCTCGCGCACCCGCGCGGCCTCGGCGGCGAGCTCCGGCATCGAGTAGAGGCGGTCCATCGCCTCGAGCATCCGCGCCCAGAGCATGTTCGAGGGGTAGCTTACGTCCTGCACCAGCGAATTGGCGCGCGACCACTCCACGAACACCCAGCGCGGCAGCTTCTCGAGGAGCCCGTCGGAGTTGCGGAAGCCCTTCAGGTAGGCGACGAGCGCCTCAAGGCGCGGACGATACGCCGCGACGAGGGCCGGGTCGCCGCCGCGGTCGCGGTACTCCTCCACCTCCAGCGCCAGCCACATCGCCCAGTTGGGGATGAAGTTGCCGTTCGGGAAGTCGGCCGGATAGCACATCGCGAACATGCCCCGCGGCAGAAAGTCGAAGCAGTCCGGCAGCACGTAGTTCTCGAGGAAGAGCCGCTCCGACTCGAGCGAGCCGGTGAAGAGCTCCGCCGAGCGCCCGAGGAAGAAGCTGTCGCAGAGCCAGCCGGCGCGCTCGCGCCCGGGGCAGTCGGTGAAGACGTCGGCCGAGTTCTGGGAAAAAGTCTCCTGAGCCGCGGCGAAGATCTTCTCGAGCGCCTTGTCGGACGACTCCAGCGTGGCCCTGAACGCCTCGGGGTTCTTGTATTCCCTGAGCGACGGCGGGTCGATCTCGAACGCGCCCGAGCAGGCGACGACGTCAGCGTACCTGAGCGTGTAGGGCTCGAACGCCTCGAGCGCATACTCGCCGGGCTCCAGGAGGTCCCAGACGACCACGTTCGCGCATTCGTAGCGGGTGGGGCTCACCTCGCCGTTCACCAGCACCTCGTCGAAGCGGAAGGCGATCTTGCCCGGACGGAGGCACTTGACGCGCAGCATCGGGAAGCCGCTGTCGTTAAGCCCCGCGTCGAAGATCACCGAGTCGCCGTCCGCGAGCGCGATGCGCCCCGCCGCCGCGTCGTCCTTCCACGGCGTGCGGTTCGTCGCCACGTAGCGCTGGGAAAGGTCCCACCAGTTCTCCTCCAGCTCGCTCTTCGCAAACGCGGCGCCGACGCCGTCGGGGCCGATTCCGTCCACGAACCTGACCGGACGCGTGCGGCGCTTGGCGTCGAAGACGGTCTTCGCGCGCGACACCGGACGGAACGGACCGCGCACCTTGAACTCCGCGTAAGGTGCGCGGCGCGGCAGCAGCTTCACCTCGGGACGCTCCTCCAGCGGCGAACTTATATTGGCAAGAACGCCACGCTTCCAGCCGTCTGGGCAGGACCGAAGGCGGTAGAGTTCGCTGAACGCGCGCTGGTAGCTGTAGCGCGCCACCTTCTGTACCCGCGGCAGCAGCCACGCCGAGAAGCCGCCGTCCACGCCGGTGGCGGCAATCACCCGGTCGCCCAAGACCACCTCGGCCTGCAGGAACGGCGGCTGGTCCATGGTGCAGTAGCTGTTGACGTTGTAGCCTGCCACTTCGACGGCGAGGATGTTCTGCCCTGCCTTCACCTGGAGCGGAATCTCGTCCACCCTGAAATACCCCTTCGCCGCACGGGCCGGTCCCCAGCCGACGTGCTCTCCGTTGAGCGAAATGCGGTAGTCGCTCGCGCCGGTGATCCGGAGGAGCGGACGTTCCCCCTCCTTGGCGTCGAAATGCGCCGCGAAGCCGACGAACAGGTTGCGCTCGAGCGCCATCCATTTCGGCCACACCGGCTTTGCCGCGGCGAAGCGCGGGACAAAAGGGTCTGTATATGCTTTTACTGTATATGCCGCAGGGCGCGGGTTGGTCTGCGACGAATTCTCTACCCATTCCGACGCGTCACAGCGCATGCCAGCCGCAATTCCGCCCACGATGGCGAGGGCGAGCGCAAGCGCGGACTTGTCACGGTTGTTCATCGCGTGAATTATACCATTTTTGCCGCTCTCTGTGTTGGCTTCCGCGGCAGTAATGGTTTGCTGGTTAGTCAACTTTTCAACTTCTCAACCGGCGTAGCCCACCCGGCTCCGCCCAACCTTTCAACTTTTCAACCTTTCAACCTTTCAACCTCTCAGGTGCCGCGCAAACTGCCGCGGAGTCCAGTAACATTCACCCAACTAACCCGACTTCTTTCCAAGAAATAACGGCGATCCGCCGAGACTGCGCAGCGGCTGCGTCAGCGCACGATATAGATGAAGCCGCTGGATCTGACGGGCTGGTCGGGGAGATAGACGGTCTCGGACCACTTGCCGTCCGCCGTGTAGAAGCGGACGTAAACGGTGCCGCGCACAAGGTCCGGCGTCGCGAACTTCGCCGTCTGGGCGTTTTCCGCAAACGCGCCGAGCCGCTCCGTGTGCGCCCATTCTGCCGCGTCCATCGCGGCGTAATCCGCCCCCCACACGGCATGGACATCGGTCTCCGCCGTCGAGGCCACATCGCGGCGCAACGTCACCGTCAGCGTCCGGCCGACGAAACTCACGGAGTCGATGGTCAGAATGCCTCCGATGTTAACCGCAGAACCTGCGAGGAACGGCGTCGCGCTGCCGTTCGGGCACCAGACGCCGGCGACAAGATCGTAGAGACCATAGGTGCCGTCCGAAATTTTGCGAACCGGCACGAAGTCGTGTATCAGCTCGCGCGGGGATGCGGAGTCGTTGTAGAACTTGAGGGAGTAAAGGCGCATGACGCCAAACTGGTCCGGATCGTTCCCCGGCCCGTTGCCGGCGGCGAACACGAAGACGTTTGGCCCGGAGCTAATCGTTGCCTGCGTCACGTTCTGGATATTGGTCGTCGCTCCGCAGATCGCGCGATAGTTGCTGCTGCCAGTACTCTCATCAAGCGTGATCTGCATCCTCTCGTTTCTGGTCAGCTTGGCATTGTAGGCAGGCATCGTCGCATTGTACCAGAACAGTCCCGTGGGGAATGTGCCGCTGCCGCCAGTGCTCGTCGAGATCAGCAACTTGGCGTTCTGATCCTTGACGACAGACGACAAGTAAACGCCATAGCCGGTATCGCGATCGTCTGTGTCGTGGAACGCCCCCTTCTGGAACGAACTGTAGCCGATGAAATCAATGGCGAAGCCCAATCTGACACTGTTCGGCGCAAAGCCGCAGTCGATATACTGGTGCCCCGTGTCCGTCGATTCAATGTATTCAACCGCCTCAAACCCGCCAGGCAACACGCCGGCTGGCATGACGTCAAGTGGCGTTGAAAACTCAACTACTTCACCCAGCTCCACCGTTCCGTTCGCGGCAACGATGCCAAACTGGAGCGTGTAGTCGGCTCCAAGCCGAAGACCGGGGATTGTGGTTTCGTAGAGTCCAGTGAATTGCGTGGCACGCGCCAGCCAGTTCGTGTCGGCGTGGTCTCCCGTGCGGTATGTGACGAAAATATCGTATGGATCGACTTCCGCCCCCGCCGGGAAAATCGACGCCTTCGCCGTCGCCGAGCCATCGGCGTTCGGCGACACGGGGCTTGTCTTGTACAGGCAGACGTCGCGCCGACCGGCTTCGTAGGGTCCTATCAGGCCCGACATGCAGATTTCGCCAAGCTGGACGTAGTCGTTGTTGCCGGTCGATCCCGTGAAAGCGAAACGAACATGCCGAAACGCCACTGGCAGCTCAAGCGAGAAATCGGCCGTGTAGCAGCCGTTCACCGGGCCATAGAAGGAATACGTCAACCCGGAATGGCTGTCAACCAGCACCCAATCGTCGTCCGAGGACGGGTTTTCCTTGTCGCTGACCTTGATCGTCCACGCAGCAGGAAGACGGTTGGGGATTTGCCACCCGCCGGCCGTCGTCACATTGGCCATGCGAAAGCCGTATTGTCCCAAGAAGAGCGGACGGTTTCCAAACGCCGCCGGATTGAAGGACACCGTGACCGTCGCGCCTTTTGACAAGACGAAAAGCACGCGGCCATTTTCGGAGTCAGCCTTGTTGTTGTCCGCAGTCAGGTCGCCGTCGAAAAGCTGCATGACGGCGCTCAGGCTATCGCTGGCCGAATGTGCGCCGGTGTACGCCACCGTAAACGGCGACTCGACTTCGCTCTGCCGCACCGTCTCCATGATGTCGATCACGGCGAATTCGTTGGTGCTCGCCGCCAGCGCGGCGGATGCGCCGCAGAGAACCGCCGCGGCCGCAACCAATTTCGCCGCATACTTCTTGACTATTGAACCATTCATTGCATTTTCCCCCTTGTTAGTGTTAAAATTATCAGTTACCTCGGCAACAACCTGGGGACTGTCCCCATCTGCTCCCGTTGTTTGCGATTCTTGATTAGCGGATAATCCTGTCAAAGACCCATCTGAGACCTCCGTGCTCTCCGCGGGAGCCGCTTCTGCCGCGGGTTCTGCCGCGGTAAACAGCGAGGGCGCAAGCCCGACGGCGACCGCCGCGGCGTAGACGAGCGATCCGCCGAAGAGTACCGCGGCAATTGCAAGCGCGGCACGGCCCATCATCTTGCCGAGCCGCTTGGCCAGCACCTTGCGGGCATAGTACAGGTTGCTCCGCACCGAATCCGGCGAACGGCGGATGATTTCCGCGATCTGGCGGATGGGAAGCGACTCGAAATAGCGAAGCATGATGATCGAGCGCACGTCAGGGGGCAGGCGGGCGATGGCGCTGCGGACCAGTTCCGCGTCGGAATGGGCGAGAATCGCCTCGTCGGTCGAGTTGTCGACCGCCCCAAGCTCGGCCAGTCGCTCGGCGTCGGTCTGGTCGACGTAGACCGTGCAGGCGCGCGCCTTGCCGCGGATGGAGTTTTGATAGTGGTTGCGGACGGCGGCACGGAGCCAGGCGCCGGTCTTGTCCTCGGACGGCAGTTCGTCCTCCGGCTTCGCGAGATACGTCTCGACGGCCTTCATCGCGAGGTCTTCCGCAGTCTGGTCGTCGCCGCAGAGCCGCTTCGCCTCGGCGAGCAGCATGGAATAGTACCCGCGCATGAGACGCAGCGCCTCACGCTCGATGTCATTCCTCACTTCTCTGATAAATCCCATGCCCTTAACATTTTAGTGTCAGGCAAACGGCAAAATGTGAGAAAAAAATTTTCGCGGCACATCCGCCGCGTCAGCAGTTGCCGGGGACAAAATGGCCGGACCCTTTTGTTCCTCTCAGGCTTCCATCCGACGCCTCCCATGTCCGCAATGTCTCCACTGCGCGGGAAATCTGGCTTGCCTCGGCGGACTGGGGCAGTCCCTTTCCGCCTAAGCGCACGTATTATACCATAAATTCAGGTCTGCGGACGGTGATCTCGCGAAAACCGCCGGCCGCAGGCCTGTCCGGGCTCTCTCAGCCGGATACTGCCTAATGGCACACTAGTATACGGCGGGGAGTGGAAGAACTGACAGGAAAGTGTTTGAGTTGAGAGGGTTTGAGTTGGGAGGCGGATAGCGCTATGCTTCCAGCCGGCGCGCGATCGCCTCGGCAAGCTCGCCTCGGACACCGGCCTCGGACGCAAAGCGCGGCCAGTCTCGGACGGCGTTCTTCACTTCGTCAAGGACTGCGCGCGCCCTGCGCTCGCGCATGTTGGCGAACGTCGCCAAGGCGAGGATGTCCGCGTCCTCGATGCCGATGCGCTTGCCGTTGACGGACATCTGATGCCGCGATGTCCAGTCCCCTTCCGGATTGTGCGCATAGCAGACGTCGTATGCCGGCGCAAGCGCCCATTCGCCGCGCCGGTCCATCAGGTACGCGATGTTCTTCACGTGGTCGTCGCAGTTCCACGCAAGGACGTTGAACGCCATGCGGCGGAATAGCTGCTCGTCCGCCCGCGCGTCGTTCACGACCTGCCGCGTGACGCGAAACGCCTGTTCGTAGGAATAGCCGGCGGGGTCGTTGAAATCCATGTGCGCCATCGCCCCCAGCGTCTGCGCATGCAGCTTGCCGCCGTCCGGAAGCCGGTCGAACCGCCGCGTCATGAAGTGCCGCCCGTCCCAGAGACGGCATTCCGTCATCTCTATCCCGGCGGCGCGGGCCATGAGATGGTATGCATACTCGACGCGGCCATAGCCCCACTTGTCGTCGCCCTCCCTGTCGCCGTTGCCCGCGATTCCGTCGAACTTGACGAGCCAGTAGCCGAATCCTCCGGGAAGCGCAATCTGGCCGGAGCGCACTTCGCCCGTCGCCTCGTTCCAGCCGATGAGCGCCTTCGCCCTGGCGCCGCCGGCGGAAGATCCGACCCTGAGGATGGAGGCGTACCGCTTCATGTCGGGGACGAGCCTGGCGACGGACTCGGTCCGCACCCTGAGCACCTCGGCTGCCAGTTCGGCAAGGGCGTCGACATGGAGCTCCTCCGTCTTGTCCTCGTCGTCGAACAATGCCGGCCTGTACTCAAGCGCCCCCATCCCGCGAACGCCGGTGTAGCAAAGGCGCTCAATCGGCGTGAGGCTTTCCGGCAGCCGCCCCTGCGCCTTCAGCCACGCCCCGATCACCGCGTTGCCGAACTTGTCCGGAAGCGAATCGGACAGCATTCCCGGAAGCCCGTGGAACGAGACCTGCGGAAGCGCGGCAAAAGAATACGTTCCGGCGCCTACGGGCATCATCAGCGGCGATGGCTCGATGCCCGCATCAATAAACTCCCGGTCGTATGCAAACGACGCACAGGACGATCCCTCGGTCCTTGACACAACGCCGATGCGCCGTCCCCAAAGATAGACCTCCGCCGCTTCGCTCATTGGTCTGTCCCCCACATATTAGCCACCGCTCGCCGACGCCGCGCGCGCTTCGGCAATGTTCGCCTTGCGAGGATGTCCTGCGGCGACAACTGCACCTCCGGGAGCAGGGCCTCAAAGCCATCCGTCAGCGACAATGCGCCGCAAACGGCGAAGAAGACATCAAGCCGAAGTCCTCCAGCACCAGACTCAAGCCGCTCAAGCGAGCGCTTGGACACCCCGGCTCGCTGCGATAGTTCTGCCTGCGTTATGTTGCGAGCAAGCCGGATTTGCGCAAAACGCCTGCCCGCCTCTCGTAAAGCCTCGTCCAAAGTCATTGCGACATTGAATTTCACAATTCCACCTTTCTGGCGAATTACATCTTGATTACGCCTATTACTCGCCAACAACTGCGTATTATACCACAATCCTCCGCAGTTGCGCAAGGGGCACGAGCCAAGTTGTCAATAGGCGTCAGATTGGCGGGGATTGGACGTATATGAGCATGGTATGAAAACTGACAAGCATAGCAAGAGGAAGTTCGCGCGGACGAGATTTCTCGCGGCGGTGGTGATGTCTTCGCCGGCGGTCGCATTCGTCTATTCGCCGCTACTGGCCGGGATGACCGTCGTCGGCATCGTCGTCCCCTTCGCGATGGGGCGCTTCATCGACGCGCTCGTGGGCGGCCAGCCGCCGGTTGCTCCGTTCGCGGTCCTCGCCGCGCTGCTGGCAGCCCGAGCCGTCCTGACGCCCTGCCTCCAGCGGTTCGCCATCTCCCGCGCCAGGATGGTAGAGATACGACTCCAGGAGCGCGTCCTCGCCGCTGTCATGGACTTTCCTCCCGCCGAGCTCTCGTCGCTCGCCGACGGATCGCTCGTCGCCAAGCTGACGCGCGACGCGTACGCCGTCGGCGGGTTCGTGAACGGACTCTACCCGCGGCTGCTGACCGCCGTCGTCACGATGGCCGCGGCCGGCGTCGCGCTGCACTCGCGCTCGCCCGCGCTTTCCATCGCCTTCATGGCGTTCATCCCGCTCGCAATCCTCCTTTTCGTCCCCTTCGCGCGGCACTTCGCGGCCGACTCACATTCCGTGCGCACGAAGAGCGACGTCGCATTTGCCGCGCTCTTCGACTTCTTCCGCTCGCTCCCCTTCCTGCGCACGCTCGACGCCGAGCGCCGCTTCGCCGAGGCGCCGCGGCAGTCGCTGCAGGAGCTCAAGGACGGCAACTGCGCGATGGACAGGCTGACGGTCGCGTTCGGCGCACTGCTCGGCGCAACTTTGGTCGTGGGGGAAATCGGCGTCCTCGGCGTGGCCGGCGCGCTCGCCGCCAGGGGCGCGATTCCGGTCGGGGACGTCGTGGTCTACCAGATGCTGTTCCTCGCGGCGATGCAGTCCGTGCAGGGCATCGTCTCGCTGCTGCCTGAGACCGCGGCGCTTCGCGAAGGCGTCGACTCGCTGAACGAAATCCTCGGCCACGCGCCGCCGCGCCGCGGCGGACGCCGGATCGACGCCGTGGAGAGCGTCGAGTTCCGCGGCGTCACGTTCGCCTACCCGGGCGCGGACGCAAAGCCAGTAGTCAAGGACTTCTCCACCTCCTTCCGAGCCGGGAGAATCGTCGCGCTAGTCGGCGCCAACGGCTCCGGGAAAACGACCCTGTTCAGGCTGGCAACCGCGGCGCTGGCGCCGCAGGCTGGCGAAATCCTCGTCAACGGCTCGCCCATCGCGGCACTCAACGATGGGTTCTTCCGGCGAAGGCTCGGGATCGTCTTTCAGGACAGCCTGCTCGTCTCCGGCACGGTGCGCGACAACATCACGTTGCGGGATCCCGACTTCACGGCAAGCGACATCGACGAGGCAATGACGCTGAGCGGGCTAAAGGATGTAGTCGGACGGCTCCCGGACGGACTCGACACGCGCGTCGGACTCGGGGGACAGTCCCTGTCTGGCGGGGAGATGCAACGCCTCGCGATTGCCCGCGCGCTTGTCCGCCGGCCAGGCATCCTCGTCCTCGACGAAGTCACGAACCATCTCGACGCGGAGGCGCGCGCTGGCTTCGGGAAACTCCTGCGCCGACTCGCTCCTGGGCGCATCGTCCTCGTCGTCAGCCACGATCCTGCCATAATCAAACTTTGCGACGAAAAGATTTCCTGTCAGATTTACAAATAGCCTTCGTAATCTATTATGCAACGGGCGAGTGTCCGCTGTATTGGTTAACCAAAACAAAAAGGAAACAACAAAAATGACACCTAATGACATCGTGACCGACATCAGCACGGTCAAAGTCGACAACATCAACTGGCGCACTTATGCAACGTACTGCATTAGCGGCGGCCAGACGCAAGTCGCCGACGATCAAAGCTCCTACTAAACAACCAGACTGAGAGTCTAGTAAGAGTTGGGGCTGGATTGCCAGCCCCAACTCTTCGACTAAACAACGAGAAATCATGATTTTCACATTCACATTCAGCCAAGACGAAACCACAGACATTGTCATGAAGGAATTGGACACAAATGATGTCCTGCGATTCAACATCGACAAGCCGGACGATTTTGCATGGGATTTCCACAACGGCGGATTTCGCATTGCAGATAAAACTTGCGGCAAAGAAATCACCGAAAAAACCTTTACTTCATTCTATCTCCGCAAGCCGATGTACTTCGACCTAATCGACGTGCCGAAACACGGCTGCGTGGAAAACTGGCGGCGAGAAGAAACAGACGAGCTAATGAGGGACTTCTTCCGCGAATGTCAGCATCGTGGACTCGTCACACTCGTTCGCTCTCAGGACAACAAATACGGCAAACTGCGGCAGCTTCTCGTCGCACAGAAATTTTTCCGCGTCGCCAAGTGGCACTTCTTCCATGGCGAGCTGCCGGACGAGCTGAAGCGCGGCAGATGGGTGGTGAAGTCGATGACGCAAACGTCTATCGGGGAAAACAAGGTTTTCTTCGTCAAGGAAGTCGACCCTGCCGCGCTGGACCTCTCTTATCCGTGGTTTGTGCAGGAGCGGATCAAGGGAGAAGAGGAAGTGACGGTGGTCTACGTCGACGGCAAGACATACGCGGCAAGTGCGCCGCGGGAATCGTTCGGCGGAGAGGACTCGCGGAAGTCGCTGCTTGAGCATCCGGTTGCATGGCCGCGATGCGAGCTGACGCCGGAGGAGGAGCGCGCGATACGCGGCTTCATGGACGAGACGGGCTACCGGTTCGGGCGCTTCGACTTCATCCGCAAGGACGGCGAGCTGTGGTTCCTGGAGCTGAACCCAAACGGACAGTGGGCGTGGCTCGACGAGAAGAACGAGCACGGGCTCGTCTCAATGGTCGCGGACGCGATCAAGGCCGAAGACCGGGAGCATCGGGCGCGTCCATCTCTTCTCTGACCTTCGCGGCGGTTTCGCGCAGCTTCGCGGTGAGGCGGGCGCGGATCTGGTAGAGGTTGTCGCGCGAGATGCCGTAGAGCTTCATCACCGTCTCGGTGTCCTGCCCATCGACTGCGCTCGCCACGAACGCCGCGTAGTGGTCGGGGCGGACTTCCGGCTTGATGCGGCGCAGCGCCTCCTCCAGCGCGGCGGCCTGCCATTCGCGCTCGGAGAAGCCGTTGTCGTCGCCAGGCTTCGTCTCTAAGACGTCCTTCAGCGCGGCGTCGCGGTTCCTCTCCCGAAACTTGTCCTTAACGCGCCAGTGGACGAGTCCAGTCAGGTACGACCTGAACTTGCCCTTCGCGCGGTCGTACTGGAACGTCGGGAGGTTCCGCGCGAGGTCGGAGAAGACGACCTGCAAGACGTCGTCCGCGTCATCCTCCGATAGCCCCTTGGAGCGCGCGATGGAGAAGATAAACCCCGCATAGAGGTCGAAGAGCCGCTGCCAGGCGGCCTGGTTGCCGGTGTCTGAGACCGCCCTGATGACGCTGGAGCGCGTCGATTCGTTATTGAAGTGTCTGTAGGTCATGCTCCTCTCCTCTCAATTCCCTTCTTGCGGCATCAAAGATATAAACCTCATTTAGGGTTATTCCAAAGCCGTTGTCAAGGTTAAAGTCTCCTTTCCAATCAGAGCCAGGCTCCCATTTTTCATTTCCATACGCCATTCTCGCAATCCCATAAATTTCCTTTTCAACATCAGTCCTCTCGCGGTCCAATTTACGCGCTTGCGCTATTAACTCTTCCACGTCATTTTTGACTGTCCCATCAATTTTCTCTATTCTTTGGTTGAACCTGATTCGTATCTTGCAAATCCTTACGGCGAGTTCTCGCAATTGCTTTTTCAGTTCAAGAAGCCGTGGTTTGCTTTGTTGCAAAACATCCTTCCCGGCACGAACATCAATAGCCGGAATCCCCCATGAAACTCTAAACTCATTAGTTTGTTTAAGTTTAATGTCGTCAGTTGCAATGTCAATCTCAGAATATAGCCTTTCAACTATTCTATGTAAACAGAATATTTCCGTTGTCAAATTGTCAATCCAGTTTCTGGCGTCTGCGAGATACGATGCCAATTGCGCTTGGTTCACGACGCCTTTTGCCGGAGTGATTTCTTTGGATATCTTGGACACCTCGTCGCTCATTCTGTCATTGCTAACGACAAGGTATCCAATAAACGCGACTACGGTTATTGCCGCCGCATAAACAATTGCCCTGGTCGCCCTCGAACCGAACTTCGACACGATCTCCGTCCTAAGACGGAGCTCCTTGAGGTCCTTCAAGAGCGCCTTGGCAGACTGGTAGCGTCGGGATGGTGTTGGATCAGTTGCCTTGTTGAGGATACGCCACCAGGCGGGGAAGAACCTTGATCCCGTATCCGCCTCCAGCGCAGGGCCCTTGTCCAGATCCTCGATTTTCCGGCCAAAGCTCGCTGCCTTGAGCGTGAGGCCAAGGCTATAGATGTCTCCGGCGGCATCCGTAAAGTTCTCTGGCGGAACATAGCCTGGCGTTCCGACGAGCGATACAGCCTGAGACTCCTCGACGACAAGTCCCGGATCGGAGAGGACAGGGCGACCCCGGACATAGATCACATTCCCGGGCTTGATGTCTCGGTGCAGCAGATGATGGCGCTGAAGTGTCTCAAGTCCTTTGGCGAGCGCAATGCCAAGCTTCACGGACACGTCGAGCGGCAGGGCTTTTTCGCCGTCGATGACACTGGCGAGAGTCTTTGGACGATAATCCCGGCCGCCGGAAACTCCCTGCCCGAATTCGTCATCCGCAAGCTCCATGACCGTGTAGAAACCCCACTGCTCCTCCGCCAGCTCCAGCATCCTGACGAGCCCATCCTGTGGCGGAATTGCGCTATACAGCCTCGCCCCGCGCAGCTCACGCTCGTAGCGTTCCTCGCCGATGGTCTCGCGTCGGCAGACCTTCACCGCCGCCCGTTCGCCTTTGGAGTTCACCGCGGCATAGACTACGCCATAGGCACCATGTCCAATCTCGCAGTCAAGCCGCCAGTCGCCGCAACACGACATTTCCCCGTCCAACTGTTTTCCGTCAGCTTGCTCCATAATGGTCCTTATTACACCAAAACCTTTTCTCCCCGGCGGGAGAGCGAAAGCGCAATGACGGCGAACGAGGCGAGCAGCGAGACAACGCCCAGCGCCACCGCCGCCGGATTCGGGTTCCAGGGCGCGGCGGGAGCTTCCTTCTGCCGCGGGGTGAGGACCTCAACAAGATAGACGTCAGGATTCCACGGCAGCCGCGCGAGCGAGACGATGCGCCTAAGCCGCATCATTTCCGCCACCTGCGGGCTCGAGAAGTCCTGGGTGCGCAGGAACGACAGCTGCATCGAGGAGTCGGTGCGGCGCGCCTCGGTCAGGTCCACCGGCGCGCAGTAGAGGCGGTCGACCCGCGCGAGGTCGAACGCACCGACGACCGCCATCGCGCCGAGCGCACAGAGCGCGGCCTTGCGCGCGGCCTCCCCCTTCTTCGCGGCGAGCGAGGCAACGAAGTCGATGCCGTAGGCCGCCAGCACCGCGAGCGAAAGCTCCGCGAGGTGGATCCACTTCACCGGGCAGCGGACGAGGTCGCCGACCGGCAGCGCGAACACGCAGCGGTAGAGCGGCTCGAAGTAGCGACCGAGCGAGAGGCCGAAGGCGAGGACCGCCGCGGCGAGGAAGAAGAGCGCGTCCCCTTCGCGCCGGCGGAACGCCGCGACCGCGCCGACGAGCGCGAGGAGGCAGGTAACCCAGCCGACGTAGAGCGAGTGCTGGCGGTAGTTGCCCTCCTTCGCGCCGTAGGGACGCCCCAGCGCGCCGGTGTACGGCTTCACGCCAGAGCCGGTGCGCGCGCCGATCGAAAGGACGTAAGGGCAGCTCGTGTCGCCCTTGCCGCGCGAAGAGAAGATTTCGCAGATTTCATCGGACGGCAGCGACCAGTTGGTGACGAAGATCCACTGCTTCTCGCGCTCGGCCTTCCGTTCCGCCTCGGACTTCTCCGCCGCCGCGGCGTCACCGTCCTTCTTACCGACGTCCACGCCCGCCGACTCCATCTGCTTCTCGCGCCCCGCGACCTCGCGCAGCGACGCCATCACGCCGGGCGCGCCGACGAGCGCAAAGGCGAGCGCGGCAAAAAGCGCGCCCCTCCACGGCAGCGCGCGCTCGCGGACGCAGCACCAGACGAAGTACGCGCCGGTGAAGAGGGTGAAGACGAGCCAGAGGTCCTGCTGGCGGAAGCTCGCCCAACCGACGACGGCGCCGAGAAGGAGCCAGTGGCGCAGGCGTCCGCGACGGACGGCGCGGTCGGCAAGTCCGAAGGCGAAAACGCCGTAGGTCATCCAGCGGAACCAGCCGAGGTGTCCGGCGGAGAAAAGCGTGAACCAGTACCCGGAGAGCGAGAGGAAGATGCCGGCGGAATACGACGCGAGGCGCGAAAGCCCGCGGCCGCGGCAGTAATAAGCCACCGCGAGGCCGGCGAGGAACGCCGGGACCGCATACTGCAGCTCCTGCAGGAAATACGGCGCGCCGGCGAACGCCTTGAGGTCGTCGGGCGAGAAGAGGCCGGTCCTGACCCACTCGCGCAGGAACGCCGAGACGTTCGCCCACCAGCCTTCGGGATGGGAGATCGGACAGTCTGGCATCACCGGCGAGACGTCGGTCGACCAGGTGCCCCAGAACACGAACGCGGCGCACACGGCGAAAAGCGCCGCGTACGCCGCGAACCACGCAGCCTTCGGGCCGAGCTTCATCTTCAGCCGATCTTGCCGAGCGCTATGAGCGCGAACACCATGGCAAAGATCGCGACGGTCTCGACGATGCCGAGCGCGGCGAGGTAGTTGGTGAAGCCCTGGTTGGTCTCGGCCTGCGCGTCACATGCTGCCGCGCCGGCGCGGCCCTGGAAGAGCGCAGAGAGGCCGATCGCGAGGCCGGCGAAGATGCCCGCGACGAGGCAGGGCAGCCCCGAACCGGCGGCGGCCTTGCCGACCTTGTCGAGCATGATGAACATGAGAATCATCCCATAGAGCGTCTGGGTGATCGGCGCGCCGACGAACGAGAGGAGAAGGAACGGCGCCTGCTTGTTCGCGGCATAGCACTTCTTCCACGCGCCGACGGCCGCCGAGGCCGCGAACCCCGTGCCGAACGCGCTGCCCGCTCCGGCGAGCCCCAGGCAGGCGATCGCGCCCGCGACTATCATTGCTGCATCACTCATTTTGTTTTTCCTCCTTGGTTAGATGGTTGGGTGGTTGGGTGGTTAAGTGGTTAGGTGGTTAGGTGGTTCTGCGAAACGGACGGAACGCGTAGCCGGCCCAGCTGACGCCCTTGTGGTTGGAGAACTCGAGCGTGTTGAGGCGGACCGCGTGGACGAGAATGGAAAGCCCGGCCATCGCCAGGTTGAGGCCGTGGCCGACGACGAGGATCGCGACCATCGCGACGGCCATCAGCGCCTTGGCCCAGACGGCGTCGGCCCCGGCCACGAGCGACATCGCCATGGAGTTGAAGTTCTCCGCCACCTTGACGGACGCGAGGCCGACCGCGAAGAGCCTGACGTAGCTGATGATGTCGCCGAGCGCGCTCATCACGTTGAGCGGCAGCATGCCGAGCTCGGCGCCGCGCGTCCTGAGCTCCGACGGCTTGACCGAGAACCCGAACACGCAGACGAGCGCCGCGCCGAGCACCCAGAACGCCCAGGACGGGACGCCCGCGAAGATGCCGACGATGGAGTTGGTGACAAGATACATGAAGAGGAGGATGCCGGCCCAGCCGAACTCCGCGACCGCCGTCGAGTCCGGCAGCCGGCAGACGCCGTTCCAGATGCGCGCGAGCATGAGGTGAGAGACGCCGATGGTGAAGCAAAGAAGCATCATGTTGTGGTAGCTCGGGTCCGCCAGCCACTTCACCGTCGGCCAGTCGGCGCACCACGGAATCGCCGCGCCGAACCAGGTGTTGGAGAGGACGCCCCACGCAATCGTCGCGGCGGAGAAAACGGTCAGGAGCGTGAACCAGCTCCGCGACAGCTTCTTCCTCAGCGCGAACGTGGCGGCAAGGAAGATCGCGCCATAGGCGCCGTCGCCCACGAGCATCGCGAAGAAGAGCGAGAAGTAGCACATGAACGGCACCGACACGTCCGACTCGGTGTAGGCCGGGGCGATGCCGAGACCATCGAAGAGCGCCTTCACCGGACGGAACAGGCGCGGCGGCTCGATCAGCGTCGGCGGCGTCTCACCCGGTTCGGGGTCGCGCAGAAGGACGCCCCAGCCGGGCGTGTGCGTGCGCGTGAAGAGGTCGGTCTGGTCGCCGCGCACGATCTCCATGAGCGACTTCACCTTCGACTCCGGGATCCAGCCCGAAACCACCGCGACCGCGCCGTGCTCGTGCAGAAGCTCCCTCGCCTGCTCGAAGGCCATGCGGTCGGCGAGATGCGGATACCACGCCTCGATCGCCTTGTCGTCGCAGCCGGCGAGCCGGGCGTCGTCGATGCGGATGCGGTTCTCGACCCGGGCGAGCTTCTCGCGGAGGCGCGAAAGCGACATCTCGGGCAGCTTCTCGGGAAGCGGAACGGCGTCGCGCAGGCCGTCGACCCGCTCGAGGAGCCGCTTCGCGAGCGCGGGGTCGAAGTCGCCGTAGGGCTCGTAAGCCTTGATCTCGCGCTCAAGGCGCTCGCGCTCGGCCTTGAGCGTCTCGCGGTCGGCGTCGATCGCCAGCACCTCGGCGACGGAGTGCGGACGCTGCTCGACGTCCTGGACGAGCTCGCGCGCCTTGCGGATGAGCAGCAGCGCGCGCTCGGCGTCGGCGATGTCGCCCTTGGCCTTCGCCACCGCCTCGCCGCCGGCGGCGGAAAGCTCGAGATGCACCGCGCCGAGCAGGCGCAGCCGCTCCAGCGTGGCGTCCCGGTCCGAGGCGAGGCAGACGAGGTCGAGGTGCTTCATCGGGACGATCACGGCGCGGCCTCCTCCCCTTCGCCTTCACCGGCCGGGGCGCGGCTCTTGGCGATCTTGCCGCGCGTGACCGATGAGGTCTGCTCGTCGCCGAGGGCGATCTTGATCACGCGGATCGCCTCTTTGCACTCGGGTATCTTCACTTTCTCGAAGAGGTTCACGCGCTGCGAGGTCTGCTGCAGCTCCTCGGCGACGAGGCGGCGCTGCTCCTCGAAGACGGCGCGCTCGGAGCGGAGCGAGACGACCTCCTTCGCCGCCTCGACCGCGTCGTCGACCCACGGCGGCGTGGCCCAGCGGTCGATGCGGCAGACTTCGGTCTCCGCCGACTCGAAGGTGGGGATCTCGACGCCGGCGATGTTCGCCCGGCCGGTCTTCACCTCGCCGACCTTGACGAGGCCGGAGAGCAGGCCGTCTTCGGTGGCGACGACGCCGATCCAGGCGTTCATCGCGGCGCGCAGCTCGCGCTCGCGCGCGGCCACGGCCTCGGCCTTGGCGACGATGGCGGCGATCTCGGCCTGAAGCTGCTGCTTCTTGAGCTGAAGCATGGGCAGGAAGCGCTGAAACCGCTTCAGCGCGTCCGTCTGAGCCTTGAGCTCGGTCTTAGTCAGCTTCACCTTCACCATGATTGGAGTGTATTATACCAAATTTCGTGGTTCGTGGTTCGTGGTTCGTGGTTCGCGGTTCATGGTTCGCCCAAGCACCTTATATACTTCCAGCAATGGAAGCGACGGCGCGGCGGGCGGTGGCAAAGGCGAGCGTCAGGTTGTAGCCGCCGGTCGGACCGTCGATGTCGAGCACCTCTCCCGCGAAGTATAGCCCGGGGACTATGCGCGACTCCATCGTGGCGGGATTCACTTCGTCAAGCGCAACCCCGCCGATCGTGACGATCGCCTCCTTCAGCGGACGCGGTTTCGGACCGTCGACGCGTACGCACTCGCGCCCGAAGACCGCCTCGACGGAAAGCCCCGCCGCCTTCAGGTCCGGCCGCCCGCGCAGGTAGTGCTCGATGAACCGCTGGCAGTTGTAGATTGCCGCGCCGCTGAGGCCGAACGTCTCGCAGTCGACTTCGCCCCTGTATTCGTACAGCGTTTTGCCGTCACCGGCAACCACCCTCGCGCTCGCGTCCTCGAAGCGCTGTCCGGCGCGGCGCGTGACGCGCGGGTCGTCCGTCTCAAGACCGATCAGCCCCGGGCGGTACGGAACGAGGCTATGCCCGAGCCCAGCTGCGAAACGCTGTCCGTCACCAACCGAGCCAAGCTTGGGGTAGCTGACGCCGCCGGTCGCCAGCAGGACGTTCTCGGCGCAGAGGGTGAAGTTCCTAGTCGCCACGACAAAACCTGGCTTCTGGGGCTCGATTCCGACGACCGGGCAGTTCGAGATAATCGGCACGCCGCTTTCGCGCAGCAGATCGCCGAATGCATGGACGATCGTCGCGGCCTTGCCGTCCGCCGGGAACATCCGCCCGTCCTCCATGCGCCGAAGCCTCACGCCCAGCGACTTGAAGCCCGAGATGATCTTGCGCGGCGGACACTCGCGCACTGCCTGCGCGACGAACGCCGCGGCCGGGCCGACGTCGGCGAGGAACTGGTCGGCGGAGATGTCCTTCGTGAAGTTGCAGCGACCGTTGGCGGTCATCAGCACCTTCGACCCCAGCCGCGCCTTGCGCTCGATGACAACGCAGGGGATATTGCGCTCCGCGGCAACGGCCGCGGCGAACATGCCCGCAGCGCCCCCGCCGATAATCGCCAGTCTCACCGGCGTCTGCCTGACTGCCGTATTCATGCTACAAATGCACGCCTTCCATGGCAAGGACAGTGGCGAGGTTGGCGCAGGCGACGGCGTCGAAGAGCGCGTCGTGCCAGGTGCGGCCGGGAATGTCCGGCACGCAGCCGAACATGGCGCAGAGGTCGCCCAGCGCATACGACGGCAGCTTGGGGTAGCGGGCGCGCGCGAGCTTGAGCGTGTCCACCCACGGGCCCCACTTCGTCAGCGGCGCGAGCCGGGTGAGGATGGTGCGCTCGGTGGCGATGTTGTGGGCGACGAGCCGGCGGCCGATGAGATGGGGCGCGAAGTCGTCCCACTGGTCGAAGATCGGCTGCGCGTCCGGGGTGAGCGCGGTGCCGAAGAACCACTCGCGCGTCTCGACGACCGCGCCGTCGCGCACGAGCGCAAGCCCGAGCTGCCAGGGCTCGTTCTTCTCCCCGTTCTCGTAGCCGGTGGTCTCGAAGTCTATCGCCGCAAACTCCATCCGTCTACTTCATCCCCAGGTTGAAGACATTCTGCACCCTGACGACGAACTCCCAGGGGAAAACCGCGAACACCGCCTTCTTGAGGTTGGACTTCAGCCGCGGCCAGAACGGCGGCAGCCCGCGGCGCGAGAAGTCGTAGTCGATTCCCTCGCGCTTCAGGAGCGCCACCCCTTCCGGCTCCCAATAGCCCTTGTGGAGCGCGTCGACGAAGGGAAACTCCTTCCGCTCCGTCACCATTATCGGCCGCGGGTCCGACTCGTCAAACATGTAGCTGCCGTAGCGCTCGAACTCCCACGCGCTCTTCGTCCGCCGCGCAAGGCCGAGGAGGAACTCTCGGTTCCAGTAACCGGCCTGGCAGGACACGGCGTAGGCGCTGTTCTTCACCGCGCGCGGCGGATTGGGGTTCATCCGCAGGTTGAGCGCGTCCGCCGCCTCGGCCCGCGACAGCAGCTCAAGCTGCCGCGCCGTGTCCACCCGCGAGTCGAGCAGGTAGTCGTTCATCAGCATAAGGACGTACGGAGTGGAGATCCGCTCCAGCGCAAAGGCGAGCATCTCGCTCCAGCTGAGGCCGGGACCAGTGGCGACGACGCGGTCGAAGCCGTCCGCGGCAGTTCCTCCGTCGCCGCCGCCCGACTCCCTTACCGCCACGAGCCCAAACGGGCAGTCCGGCCAGTGCCGCCGCCACAGCGCCAGGAAAGGCGCCTCGATGTCGCGGTAGCGGTCGCAGCTCGTCACCAGCACGGTGCACCGGTTGCTCTCGTTCGGACACGCCACGGCGCTATCCCCTCCTTGCCAGTTCGAGGTCGGCGTCGACCATCATCGCGACGAGGTCGGCGAACTTGACCTTCGGCTCCCAGCCCAGCTCGCGCCGGGCCTTGGACGGATCGCCGTCGAGAGCCTCGGCGTCCAGCGGGCGCTCCAGCGCCGGATCGTGGACGACGTGCTCGCGCCAGTCGAGCCCGAGCCGTCCGAACGCCGCTTCGAGAAACTCGCGCACGGTGTGGGTCTCGCCGGTGGCGAGCACGAAGTCGTCCGGCCGGTCGTGCTGGAGGATGCGCCACATCCCCTCCACGAAGTCGCCGGCAAACCCCCAGTCGCGCCTGGCGTCGAGGTTGCCGAGGCAGAGCTTGTCCTGAAGCCCGAGCTTGATGCGCGCGGCGGCGCGGGTGATCTTACGGGTCACGAACATTTCGCCGCGGCGCGGGGACTCGTGGTTGAAGAGAATGCCGTTCGAGGCGAAGAGCCCATACGCCTCGCGGTAGTTCCTCACCGCCCAGTAGGCGTAGAGCTTGGCGACGGCGTAGGGAGAGCAGGGATGAAACAGCGTCGTTTCGCGCTGCGGGCATTCCGACGCCATGCCGAAGAGCTCCGAAGTCGACGCCTGGTAGAAGCGCACGTCGCGGCCGATGCCGGACTGCCTGACCGCCTCGAGAAGCCTGATTGTGCCGAGCGCGTCGACTTCGCCGGAGTACTCGGGCATGTCAAACGACACGCCAACGTCGCTCTGCGCGGCAAGGTTGTAGATCTCGTCGGGGCGAACCTCGCCGCAGAGCTGCGCAAGCCGTCCGGAGTCGGTCAGGTCACCATAGTGCAGGACGAGTCCGCTGCCGTCGCCGAGCAGATGGTCGATGCGGGTGGTGTTGCCGACAGAAGAGCGCCGCACGATGCCGTGCACCTTATAGCCCTTCGCAAGCAGCAGCTCTGCGAGGTAGCTGCCGTCCTGCCCGGTGATGCCGGTGATAAGAGCCGTTTTAGCCATGTCGACATTGACTTGATTTTTGTTGAGCGGTAGTATAGCAGATTTGGCTCAGGTTTGTAAAGCGCCGCGGATGCAAAACGGCGAGGACCCGAACGGGACCCCGCCGTCTCTGGCCTTGATTCGCCTTAGGCGCGATTACTCGCCCCAGACGATCGTGGTGGCGGTCGAGTAGATGTTGAGGATGTTGAACATCTCAACGTCGACGTGGTGGACCTTCTTGATGCCGCCGTTTTCCATCGCCTTCTGGATCGAGTTGTCGCCAGCAGTGAAGATGACAATGCCCTTGCAGGTGGCAGTGCCCTTCTTCTCGCACTTGACCGCGTTGTCGACATCGAACGCCGCCGGGGCAACGTGGTCGATGACGAGGCCGCCGCAGCCGCCGGTGGTGATGGCGGCGCCAGTGGGCTGGACGCAGCCGGTGAGGGAAAGGCCAGCCGCAAGGCCAAGGCCGATCATCAGCTTTTTCATGTGTATTTTACTCCTTGTGTGTTTGCCGTCGCGCCAATACGGTCGCGTCAGATGTGCGTATTATACCACATTCCCCGGTTCAGCGGGGAAAAAACACCGTCTCGCTATTCCATCACTAAGCGCTTCACCGGACCAAGCAGGCCGGAGGGGACGAGCTTGTCCTTGTCCTCGGCGCGCCAGTGGCGCCAGGTTGTGAAGGTGTGGCGGCCGGTCGGGCTCTTCTCGCCACGGCGCACCCACTCCGGGATCTTGGCGACGCTGCCGCCGTGCCAGTCCCCCTGCCACAAACGGTCCTCGGGCAGCAGCTCGTCGCCGACGAGCCGGTTGGGCCAGAGCGTCGTCACCCGGACGGCAATCTCGTTCTCCTTCGCCCAGGCGTCGGTCACGTCCACGCGGAACGGCGGCCGCCATAGAGCCGGGAACTCGTGCCCGTTCACCGTCACCGCCGCCAGGTTCTTCACCTCGCCGAGGTCGAGGACCACGCGGTCCCCGGGATTCCGCGGCCGCGCGTCGGCGAACTTCATCCGGTAGGTGGCATAACCCGCAAAGTAGCGCACCTCGGGATCGGAGTGCTTCGAAAGCGAGGCGAGGGACTTCATCTTCACCGGCGCGGGGACATCGGGATACGATGCCTCGAAGGACACCGTCCATGTCCCCTTCACCTCGTCCGCCGCCGTTTCGCGCACGGCGCGCTTCGCCGCCGCGCCCGGCGTCGGCCGGGGACGGAACATCACAAACGCCGAACCAGACGGCCTCAGCTCGATCGAAAGCGAAGTTCCCTCGTTCGAAGCGGTCCAGACCGGCGCGAGCGAGATCTCGCCGGTCTCGGCGTCCCATATCTCCGGCGCGCGGACAGTTGCCGGCAGAACAACGTGCACGTTGCGCGCCTCGGCGTTGTCGCATGTGACGAAGAACCCATCGGTGCCGTCGGCGTAGCGGCGGTGAATCCATATCTCGTCGCCGTATGTCTTCTCGTCGACGAACTCTCCCGCCTGCAGCAATGCCTGGCAGCGCGTCTGGTAGTCGATCCACCCCTTCTGGTCGAACCACCAGGTATTGGTGCGTTCGAAGTGCGTCCCCCACGGCCCCATCGTCATGCCGGGCGCGAGATTTCCCTTGGTCCACGGCTGGTGGGCATAGCGGTGGTAGACAATCCGGTTGACGCCAAGCGCATACATGTGGTCGCCGGTCGACTTGAGCGTGTAGGGGTCGATCGTCCAGCGGTCGTTGGTTGGCCACGCCGTGAACGCCTCGGCGGCGATGATGCGGTTGCCGCGGTCGGGACGGATCCGCGCACGGGCGACGACGCTGCGCACATTGCCGTCGTTCATGTCCCTGGCCGAGCTGCCGGGCTTGATCCAGAACTCGCACATGGTGATGTCCTCGGCACGGCCGTAGAGCTCCGGGGTGGACGGGAAGCTGCCGTAGGACTCGATGCACAGCTTGAGTCCGCGCTCGTGGCAGAGCCGCGCGAACTCGTCGGCGAAGTTCTCCGCCAGCAGGTTGGAGATGACGTCCCGGAAGTCCGCGAGGAACCGCTCGCTTTCGTCGGCGCCGTCCACGACCACGCCCGCGAGCGTCGGCAGCCAGGGCGTGATGTCGTAGCCGCGCCGCCGCGCGAACTCGCGCTCGAATCCCTGCGTCCAGTTCTGCGTGCCCGCCTCCCAGCTGTCCACCAGCACGCTGTTGAGGCCGAACTCGACCTTGCCGGCGAGAGACGGGCCGACTCGGTCGCAGACCTTGGCGACGTAATTGCCGAAGACGGCGCGGACGCCCGCCTTGGCGAGCTTGTCGCACTCGAGGCCGACGCCCTTCTCCGACGCGGGATTGCACTTCATGCCGTTCGCGGCGTAGCCAATTCGCATCACCCGCCAGGCGCCGGCGGGAGCGTCCCAGTCGAGGCCGCCGGTCGCGCGGTTGAACCTGGCGGTGAGGTCGAGGACGTCCTTGCTCCTGACGACCTGGTCGGGCGCGGCGGCGTAGGGACGAGTCGCCGCGGCAGTGGAGACGAACCAGCCCTTGTTGGCTATGTTGGAGATCCTCGCGCCGCAGGAGAGCGGCATGGCCTCGAACTTGAAGTCGCCGGTGGAGCAGTCGACCGCCTTCACGACGAGCCGCCAGCGGCGGGCGGAAGTCTCGGCAAAGCCGAAGGACCGGACGTTGTCGTCGACCTGAATGCCGCAGCTCGCATACAGGGTCTCGCGCGAGACCTCGCGCCACTTTCCGTCGGCGTCCGCGGCGGAAAGCGTCGCCTCGACGGTTGCCATCCAGACCGGCGCCGCATCGCGGATGCGGCACTCCCAGAGCGAGGCGCGGATGTCGGCGGGGTATTCGAACTCGTAGACGATCTCCTTGCCGTCGCGCTTGACTTCCGTGATTTTGCCGGCCGCGCCATCAGGCAACCGCTCGGCCGCCGGCACCGGCCAGGCGAGGACAGCGACGTCCTCGTAGAAGCCGTGCTTGTTCGGCGGAGCGGGCAGCGCCGCGGCGAAGCGCCGCGGTCCAGCGACGTCCACGAGCGAGTAGGAGACGACCTTCATCGAGTTGGAGGGCGCGATCCACGGTCCACCGGAGGTGGAGTAGCCGCTGCAGTTGTGGAGGCATATCTCGATGCGGCGCTTCGCGGCCTCGGCGACGGCGAAGGCGACGGTGTCGATCCACTCCTGGGTGTTGAACTTGACCGGACCGGGCGGGATGCCGACGCCGACGTCGAAGATCGTCGCGCCGCCGATGCCCACGGCGGCCATGGCGTCGAGATCGGCGACGATTCCCTCGCGGGTCACGTTGCCGTTCATCCAGTGCCACCAGACCTGCGGACGCGCCGCGGGCGGAGGCGAGCGGAAGGCGGAGAGGAGCTGGTCTTCGCCGGCCGCGCCGGCGACGGCCGCGGCAAACGCGGCCAGCATTGAGAACACTACTCGCTTCATGGCGGACGACCTCCTGCTTTATCTGCGTCGACGAGGGGCAGATTCGTTGACGACGACGAACTCGGGCTGCGCGGCGGGCATGCCGGCGAATGAGCCCTGGCGCTGGCCGATCTCCAGCTTGCCGCCGCGGTTGACGATCTTGGTGAGCGCGTAGGCGCCGTCGCGGTAGGCGAGCGAGTCGCCGTCGTCCTCGTAGAGCGTCGCCTCGCCGTCGCCGGGCCAGACGTGGAGCTCGACCGTCTCGTTCCAGCCGCGCTCGAGGTGCTGCTTCAGCGGCCACATCGGCACCACCGCCCCGGCGCGCACTAAGAGCCCGCCGCCACGAGAGGGATCGATTCTGAGGCGCAGACGCCGCGGACCCGTCACCTTCTCGCCGGTGTAGAAGTCGTACCAGTCGCCCGGCGGGATGAACGCCTCCTCGGCGAAGGCGGAGACAAGCAGGTCGTCGCCGAACATGTAGGTGGTGGTGACGTTCGCGTACTCGTCGCGGTCGGGGTAGACGAACGCGAGCGGACGCATCAGCGGCCAGCCGGTGCGGTGCGCCTCCGCCGCGGCGCCGTAGAGGTAGGGGAAGAGGCGGTAGCGCAGGTTGTCCGCCGCGCGGAACGCCTCGACGCCGGCGTCTTCCTGATACCAAGGCTGGTTGTGGTAGTCCCAGTTGTTCTGTTGGCTCCAGGGCGAGAGGAAGCCGAAGTGGATGCCGGCGGGATACAGGACGCCGTCCTTGAAGACGGACATGTCGCAGCTCTGGTTGGAGTGACCGCTGACCGCGAGGTTGAGGCAGGAGACCATGCTCCCCACGCCGCCGCCGGTGTCGCCGGCCCATGTCGCCACGTAGCGCTGGATGCAGGCGTAGCCGCAGGAGGTGTAGACCATCGCGCGGCGGCCGGTGTACGCCTCGTAGCCCTCGCACATCTGCTTGGCGTAGATGAGCGGGTAGAGGTTGTGGTTCTCGTCGTCGGAGCGGCCGTTCGCCCACTGGCGCGAGGACGGGTTCTCCTGCTGGCAGCCGTCGAGCTTGAAGCACCTCGCGCCGGAGTCGCAGAAGTACTTGAGGTGCTCGAACCAGGGTCGCGTCCCTTCCGGACCGAGCGCCCGCGCGCGCCCGCACTCGACATTGTAGCGCGGGTCCTTGATGGCATTTGGCTGGACGATGTGGTCGTCGACGAAGGTCTCGTCGGTCTCCTGCGGCTTCGAGCCGCGCAACATGGCGCCCTTCCACTTGCCCTCCAGCAGCTCCTCTTCGTAGCGGGTGAGGTCGTAGTCGCAGCAGAGCCAGAGCGAGAGCTTGAAGCCCATGCGCTCAAGCGCCCCGGCGGGACCGAGCCGCCGCTGCGTCTCGGGGCTCATCCAGTATGGCATGTAGAACCTGCCGGGGTCCCAGCGCTTGCGGGTTGACTTGTCGTAGAAATACTCCATCCAGCCCGGCTCGAGGCCGAGGACGTCGCAGGGGAGCTTGCGGTCGCGGAACTCGCGTGCCTCCTGGAGCAGGTCGAATGCGTTGATCCACTGGTTGCAGACGAAGGAGAAGCCAAAGGCGAAAGCTGGTAGCAGCGCGGGGCGGCCGGTGAGCGAGGTGTAGACCTCGAGGAGCTCGCGGAAGTCTCGGCCAGTGAAGACGTAGAAGTCGACCGTCCCCTTCTTGGCCGTGCAGACCACCGCGTCCTTGTCGGCCTCGCCGACGTCGACGACATTCGGCCAGGTGGTGTTGAGGAAAAATCCGCGACCCTTCGAGGTGATCGCCATCGGGATGGGGATGTAGCTCGAGATGTTCTTCACGTAGATCTCGTAGCGGCCGGGGCGGCGCTGGAGGTTGGCGCGGCTCGCGTCGCCGAGACCGTAGACGCGCTCGTCGGGATCGAGCGGGAAGTGGATGCGGAAGCCTTCGCCGTCCTTCGCGACCGCGATCTCGGCGCCCGCGAGGGACACCGCGCCGTCGGCGACGAGGTTGGACGAGAGGACCGGGAAGTCGCGGACCGTGCCGTAGCGGTTCATCAGGCTTCCCTCCGAGCCATGCTCGCGCACGCGCCAAAGCCGCGGCGAGAGCGTCTCCACCGAAAGCGCGGGACGCGCCGCCTCCGCCGCGGCAGCCGCCGCGAAAAGCGCCGCCGCCATTGCCAGTCCTGCCTTCTTCATCCTGTCTCCCTCCTGAAACGATTTACGAAACAATTTGCGAAATCAAAAAAGACAGGCGCGAGCTCTCGGCCCGCGCCCGTCAGCGGCAACTCTGAAGTCAAGTCGCCATTGTGCCGTTAGGCGAGGACGGCGTCCTTCGCCGCCTTGGCGACGCGGAACTTCACCTTCGTGCGGGCGGGGATCTTGATCGCCGCGCCAGTCGCGGGGTTGCGGCCCATGCGAGCCTTGCTCTTCGCCTTGATGAGCTTGCCGAGGCCCGGGAGGACGATGCCCTTGGGGCCCTTCGCGCCCTCGTAGGCGACCGCGAGGAGCTTCTCGTAGGCAGCGACGGCCTGCTTCTTGCTGATGCCAGCGGCCTCAGCAATGGCGGCCATGATCTCGGACTTGGTGGCAGGAACTTTCTTAGCCATGTTTTGATCCTTTTTGTTTCACTAGTGAACCACACGGAAAACCCTTTCCGCTGTGGATGTGAGTAATATACCAATTTTCCGTGAGTTTGACAAGGGGGAATTGTGTTTTTTTTGAAATCTCCTCCACAACCCATTGTGGTGGCCAAGGCTGGAATCCGGAACCAACGGCACATCATCTTGAAGACGGCGGACTGGAAATCCACCATCGGTAGTCAGACCGTGCTAACGCAGATTCAGCAAGTCGCGTCCAAGCGTGGTGGATATCTCGCGCATCGCGGACTCAAACGGCTGGAGTTTCGCGTCGACTGACTTGTCCACGACCGGCGTCTTGCCCTTGAGGAGCTTCGCCTCTACCTTGTCGCCGTTCTTCGACACCGAAATGGTGAACGCCGGCACTTCTGGCGGCTGCTCATCCGAAGTACTGTCGTCCTGCGTCTCCTCCTCAGGCGGTGGTTCCTCCGGCTTCTGCTCGACCGGCTCGTTCATTTCCTCAAGGATCATCCTGGCCATCAGCTCGATCTTGCGCCTGACACTCGGGAAGAGCCCGGCATGCTGCTCATCGGCGTTCGCCGGCAATTCGCCGTCAGGCCAGAGCGTGGCGATCCGCCGCTCCGCCCACTTGTCCTCCGTCGCCGCGGTCAGCATCGCCGCGATCGCCTTCAAGTCCGGCGTCCTGCGCCAGAAGCTGTCCTTGCGCGCGCGCGACTCCGCCAGCACCCCGGCGTGCGACGACTCGACGATCTCGTTCTGCGCTGCGATCGCGCTCCTCGCCAGGTCGAACGCCGCCGCCACCCGCTCGTCTGCCTTCGCTTCGGCCTCCTCCATCACCGGCCGGCCGCCGTCCGCCGCGGCAAGCGACTCCATCCCCTTCACTTCGCGCCAGTCCCTGACGGCCTGGGAATAATCGCTTCTAGCCGCGGTCTCGTCCGCCAGCTCCGCCGGCGGATACCACGTCCGGTCGCAGAGCGTCGGCCAGGTGGTCTCCGCCAGCTTCCTCGCGGCCTCGGCACGCGCCTCGCGCCACTTCGGCATGACCTCCTTGCGGACGAGCCGCTCCACCGCCTTCGTCACCGCGGCAGACTGGAGCCGTGAGGAAAGATATCCGCGAAGCTCCTCCCGGTCCTGCCCCAACACCTCGGACAGCGCCAGCTCCATGGCCTCCGAAAGCGCCTTCGCCGAATACGCGACGACGAACAGCTTCTCGCTCTCGGACGCCTTGGCGTGCGCGGCGGGATCGTCGGCGACGGTCTTCGACACCTCCTCCGTCGTCACGTCCAGGCGCACCTCGTCGATGCGCGAGACGAGGCGGTCCAGGATCCTGCGCTCCACCGCGGCGGGCACGCCCTGCGACAGCACCGACGGGAACACCCCCCAGGCGTTCGCGGCGTCCGCCTTCTTCGCGCGCTCTTCCACGTTCGCGCGGAGCCGGGACTCGATGTCAGCCGCAAGCTTCGACGGAACGACGGCGTCGCTGCGGACGCGCATCAGGTACTCGTTCTGCCGCTTGCGCTCGGCCTTGGCCGCCGCGATCACGGGATCGACCATCTTCTCCGAAATGTACGAAAGGTTCTCCTCGAAGACCGGCGTCTTCTGCCCTTTGGCGATCCGCTCCGCCATCTCGCGGCGAAGCGTGACCTCGTCCTTTGACTCGAACTCCTCCTCGCCCGGGCGCGTCACGGCGACGATCCCCCTGGCCTGCGCGGCGACCGCCTCGCGGCGCTCCTCGTCGAACGCGCGGCGGAAGCGCTCCTCGACGCCCCTGCGGTCACGCTCGGAAAGCTCGACGCGGAAGTCGTCCGGCAGCGACAGCCTCCTGGCAACGTCGGACATCTCGGCCGCGTACGCGTCCTCCGCGGACTTCACGTATATCGGGAGGCATTCCGCCTCCGCGGCGGACTTCTCCGCGAACCGACCGGGATCGGCCAGCATCGCGTCCTTCAGGACTCCCGTCGCCGCGCCACTCTCGGCGAGCGACTTCCCGAACCGGGCCATCGCTATCTTCGCCGCGCCCTCCGACGCGGTGCGGTCGAACTCCGCGTTGCCGGCGCTGAGCGCCGCCGCGAACATCATCGCCAAAAGCACCGTCATGGCAGCACCTCCGCTCCCGTCGCCTCGCGCACGAGCTCCAGCGACTTCGACTTTATCGCCTCGGCGAGCGCGTTGGCGTCGCGCACATCGCCCAGTGTATCCGGATGCTCGACAAGCGACCGCTGGAGCCGCGCCGCAAGCGCACGCTGGACGCCGCGCACGTCAAGCCGCATCGACTCGACGCGCTCGGATATCTCCCCGGCCAGCCACTCGGTTTCGGCCGGCGCCAGATCGGCTTCGGCAAGCCCCGCCGTCGCAAGGACGTCCCCGCGCCAGGCCGCCTCCAGCGCCGCGCGGTCGCCGTAGTCGGAAAGCGCCGCGGCGCTGCCGGACGCAAACGCGGCGCGGGCAGCAGGAGCCAGGCCGAGCCGTCCGGCGGAGACGTGCTCGTCGGCGTCGAAGGTGCGCCGGCCGTCCGTGCCCTGCGTCATCAGCGCGTTCAGCCCGTACTTCACGCGGTGGTCCTCCGCCGTCTGTTCGAGGGCGAGGACAAGCTTCTGCCGGTTGAGGTCCAGGACCTGCTCCTCGCGCTCCTTCTTCGTCTCCGTCACGAAGATGAAGTACGCGATCATGAACACCATCAGCAGCGCGAACACGACCTGCAGCAGCAGTCCCTGGAGGTCGTCGGTCGACGCCCGCCTGGACGGCGCGCCGCCGCCGAGCCTGGCCAGAGCCCTTCTGTCGGATTCCGTCATGGCTTCAGGCAATCGCCGCGGCCACGGCCTTCAGCTTCTCGTTGGCGGACGCCGCGCGCGAGCGCTCCTCCGCGGCCTGCTTCTCCAGCTCGGCGATGCGCCGCGCGAAGAACTCCGAGTATTCGCGCTGGCGGGCGGAGAACTCCTTCTCGTATTCCGCCAGCCGCCGCTCGAACGCGGCCTCGTACTCCCGCTGGCGCCGGTCGAACTCGTCGGACGCCGCCCCGAGCCTGACGACCAGCCGATCCACGGCCTGGGCGAGGTCGCCGTCGTCGGTTTCGGCCAGCCCGGAGCGCGAAAGGATCCTGCAGAACCACGGGCGCACCAGCGGACGGTCGATCATAAACACCCAGACTACCGCCATCAGGGTGGAGAAGAGCGCGGTGTGGAGGCACTGCATCAGGTCCGCCATCGACACCGTGTCGAGGTTGAAGTAGCCGATGACGATGATTCCCCAGAGGGTTCCGAAGAGCCCCAGGGCGACGTTCAGCTGGTCCGAGCCCTTGAAGAACGGAAACTCCGCCGCGCTTGTCCTGCGCCCGGCGATGAGTCTGCCCAGCGCCAGCGCCATGCAGGTAAAGCCGAGCGCGGGGATGAAGGTGGTCACCGCCGAATAGTCGACGACGCTCCAGTCGAGCCAGGGAATGAAGCCCCTCGCCGTCTTCGCCGCCAGCCCGGCCGAGTCGCCGCCCGCGGCGATGAAGTCGCTCCACCAGTTGACGACGGCGGCGACATTGTTTGCGAAGGCCAGCCAGGACACGACGGCCGCCGCGAACACGGCCAGGAAAAGAGGAATGAGCTTCTTCATGGCGCGTATTATACCATAATTCCGCCGCGCAAACAGTCGCGGTGGGAAACGCTAAGTCGGCCTAAAGGACGCCTAATCGGCGTCGCCCATGGTGACGCGCAGGACCTCGGAGAGCGAGGTGAGACCGGAGCCGACCTTGAGCATGCCGTCCTCGCGCAGGGTGCGCATGCCGAGCTCGCGCGCGCGCTGGCGGAGAATCGTCGCGGGGGCGTGGTCGAAGATGAGCCGCTGCACGGTGTCGTCGACCTTGAAGATCTCGAAGATGCCCTTCCGGCCCCTGTAGCCGGTCTTGTGGCAGCGGTCGCAGCCGGCGCCGTGGTACATGTGCTCTGGCATCTGCGCGTTGGAGCCGGCGGAGAGGCCCTTGAGCATCTTGATCTCGCGGTCGGACGGGGTGTACTCCTCCTTGCAGTTCTCGCAGATCGCGCGCACGAGGCGCTGCGCCATCGCCGCGCGGAGCGCGGAGGCGACGAGAAACGGCTTGACGCCGATGTCGAGAAGACGCGTCACCGCCGACGGCGCGTCGTTGGTGTGCAGGGTGGAGAACACGAGGTGGCCGGTGAGCGCCGCCTCCATCGCGATGTCGGCCGTCTCCTCGTCGCGGATCTCGCCGATCATCACGATGTTCGGCGCCTGGCGGAGGATCGAGCGGAGCGCGGTGGAGAAGTCGAGTCCGACGTCCTTGTTCACCTGCACCTGGTTGATGCCGCTCATCTGGTACTCGACCGGGTCCTCGACGGTGATGAGCTTCTTGTCCGGCGTGTTGATCTGGCCAAGGCAGGCGTAGAGCGTCGTCGTCTTGCCAGAGCCGGTCGGACCAGTCACCAGCACCACGCCGTCCGGCAGCTTGATGAGCCGCTCGAAGGTGGTCTGGTCGTCAGAGAGGAAGCCGAGCTGCGGCAGGCCGAGCGAGAGGTTGGACTTGTCGAGGATTCGCATCACTATCGACTCGCCGTGGTTCGTCGGCACCGACGAAACGCGCAGGTCCAGGTCCTTGCCGCCGACGGAGATCTGGATGCGGCCGTCCTGCGGAACGCGCTTCTCGGAGATCTTCATCTTCGACATGATCTTGAAGCGCGAGATGAGCGCGCCCTGGAGGCGCTTCGGCGGCGAGTCCATCTTCCTGAGCGCGCCGTCGACGCGGTAGCGCACGCGGAACTCCTTCTCCATCGGCTCGATGTGGATGTCGGACGCCTTCATCTTGATCGCGTTGGTGATGATCAGCGTGGCGAGCTTCACCACCGGCGCGTCGTCGCCGGTCGCCTCCTCGATGCCGCCGATCACCTCGTCGCGCGTGGTGACGGCGTCGGCGCCCTGCGAGGGGTAGAGCTTCTCCATCGCCGCCTTCACCTCGCCGATCGGCGAAAGCACCGCCTCGACGTCCTTGCCCTGCAGCACGTAGCGGAGCGAGTCGACGGCGTCGTATCCCATCGGGTCGAGGAGCGCAACCGTCACCGAGCTGTCGCTGGCGACGACCGGCACCACGCCGTACTTCTTCGCAATCTCCTGGGGGAACTCCTTGACCACGTCGGGGTTGATCGCGTCGGCGTCGATGTGGCAGTACTTGAGACCGAACTGGTCGGCAATCGTGCCGAGCACGATGTCCTCGTCCACCGCGCCGCCGGCGACAAGCGCGTCGAGCGTCGTCTCGTTCTCGGCCTTCATCGACTCCCTGGCGGTGGCTACCTGGGCGTCGGTCAGGTACCCGCGCTCGGTCAGCAATTGCAGTACGTACTCGTCGTTGCTTGTCATTGATGCGTATTATACCACAATTCGCGGTTCGTGGTTCGCGGAAGGTCAGCTCTAGCGGTCGGCGAAAGACGCAAGCACCTCGCCGGCCGCGGGGCCGACGCCGTCGGCGGAGTCGAGGACGCCCTCAAGTTCCTTGCCCCGGGCCGGAGGCGGCTTGGCGCGGAAGCAGATGCGGTTGATGATGGAGTCGAAGCTCTCGGCGCCGGAGATGATCTCGATCGCGATGCGCAGGTAGAGGCACTTGACCGGCGAGGTCTCGAGCCGCGGGAACCTGACCGCGTCCTTCTCGGTCGTCACCAGCGCGTCCGCGCCCATGTCGGCGGTGCGGTTGAGCGCGTAGAGCACCTCGGACGGCGCGTAGCGGTGGTGGTCGGCGTAGCGCTCGCACCAGACCACCTTCGAGCCGAGGTGGCGCAACGAGTTCTCGAACCCCTTCGGCGAGGCGATGCCGGATAGGGTGCAGACGGTCTTGCCGTCCAGCCAGGAAAGCGGGAACTCCTCGCGGCTCCAGACGTCCTTTAGCGATTTCGGGGTGTGGTTGCACTCGACGATCTCCGCCTTCGGGTTGAGTCGGCGGATCTCCTCGCGCACCTCGGAGACGTCGCCGCGGCACTTGGTGAGGAAGATGATGTCGGCGCGCTTCAGGTGCCGCGCCGGCTCGCGCAGGATGCCGCGCGGCAGCATTCGCCCGTTGCCGAACGGGTTGGTGGAGTCCACGAGCAGCACCTCGATCGAGTGCTTGAGCCGCTTGTACTGAAAGCCGTCGTCGAGGATGATCGTGTCGCAGCCGAGGCGCTTGATGGCGTAGCGGCCGGCCTTGACGCGGTTGCGGTCGACCACCACCGCGACGCCGGGCAGGTTGGAGGCGAGCATGTAGGGCTCGTCGCCGCCGACTTCGGGGTCGAGCAGCACGCGGCGGCCGTCGGAGACGACGAGCGGCGGGTCGACGACGCCGGTGAGGATGCGCCGCCACCACGGCGCCTCCTTGCGCCGGTAGCCGCGCGAGAGGATGGCCACCTTGCGGCCCTCGGCGGCGAGGGTGCGGGCGAAGATCTCGGTTACCGGGGTCTTGCCGGTGCCGCCGGCGGTTACGTTGCCGATGGAGATGACCTGGATGCCGAGCGGGTTGGGGCGCAGCACGCCGATATGGTAGAGGAAGCCGCGGAGCGCGACGGCGGCGGCGAAGAGCGCGGCGAGGCAGGAGAGGAACACGAGGAGCACCCGGATGGAGAACGGCTGGTCGCGGTCGGCCCCCTTCTCCTGGATGATCTTCACGAGCGCGCTTTCGAGGCGCTCGATTCCGCTCGGCCTGGGCTTGCGCATCGGTAGACCAGCCCCCCGCGTCAGTTGAAGATGCTGCGTCCGCTGTCGCCGAAAGCGCGCAGGATGAGCTGGAAGCCGAAGTTCCAGTCGTCGTCGTAGCGGGCTCCGTCCACAAGCCAGCACTCGTTCTCGTACTCGACGTAGAAGCGGAAGATGAGGCAGTCGGTCATCAGGTCGATCGTCGCGCCTACGACGTCAAGCTCGTTCTCGTCGATGTCCCAGCGGATGAACGGCGAGTAGCGGAGCCAGTCGATCGGCTGATGGGTGAAGCTGAGCTCGGCGAGGTGGAAGAAGGCGCGGTTCATGGTGTCGTCGCGCATGTACGAGGGGTCGAACGGCGAGGAGGAGAAGTCCCACATCCGGTGGTCGCGGAGCATGTAGGAGAGCTTCCACTCGAAGTTCCTCGTCAGCTTGTGGTTGAGGGTGAAGTCGGCGAGCGCCACCTTGTTGTCGTCGGAGTCGTACTCGGCGCGCGCGGCAAGGCGGACGTCCTGGACCGGGGTCCACCTCACCCTCGCGCCCGGCACGACGGTCGGGTCGCCCTCGCCGTAGTTTGGCTTGCCGTTGACCGCGAGGCGGTGCCAGGCGTCGTCGAGGCCCCAGGGCGCGTGCAGGTAGTCGGCGCGGTTGAACTGCACCGCGGCGTAGACGTCGACGTCGAGCGCGGTGCGGAGGCGTCCCTTGTCGTCCGCCACGCTCCAGGCGTTGCGCAGGCCGGGGGTGACGCCGTAGTACTCGTAGGGCAGGTTGCGGGAGCGGCCGGCGAACTGGTCCTCCCAGGTGCGCGAGGCGTCGAGCGAGTCGTAGACGTAGGCGCGTGCTCCGCAGGAGTCGCCGGAGATGTGGGCCTGCTGGGCGAGGACGTCGAAATACGGCTCCACGAGGTGGCGCCAGCGGTCGTTCACCCATGCCTCGCCGCGCGCGGCGAAGGTGATGCCCTCCTCGACGATCGAACGCGAGAACCACTTGCCGGTGGAGCCGGCCTCCGACCAGCCGTCGAGGCAGGAGTAGCCGGCCTTGTCGTAGAAGGTGCCGCGCCAGGCGAGGCGGGGCACGGCGGAAATGACGTCGAAGAGCCTGAACGGCGCGGTGAGGCGGTGGTAGGTGTCGATGCGGAGCGACTCGTAGTCGGCCCACGACCCCGGGCTGTACCGGTACGCCGGGTGCGTGGCGAATGTGCTCTCGGCGTTGCGGCGGCGCAGGTAGCCGATGCGGCTCGACGACTCGTAGTTCACGGGCAGGAGCGGCACCGGGAGCGGGTTGACGTCGAAGTATATCTCGGGCAGGCGCTCGGTGGCGCCGTGGAAGTTCTCGAGGCGGCCGTCGGCCTCGGCACCGAAGGAGAACTGGTTCTCGATGTGCTCCCAGAACACGCCGCTCGTGTCGTAGCTGCGGAACTGGTTCTTGATGTTGAAGAACGAGTCGCGGAAGTAGTCGCTGCGGAAGTAGGCGTCGGAGTAGAGCGAGCCGCGGAGCGTCACCGTGTCGCGCTCGGTCGGCTCCCAGCGGTGCTTCACCTCGAAGCCGTAGCGGTCGCGCCCGACCGAGCCGCCGCCCCAGTTGGAGTAGGTGGTGCCGTAGCCGTAGCGCTTGTCGACGTCCTCGTCGAACCCGTAGTAGGCCTTGAAGCTGCCGGTGCCGAACTGGCCGAGGCCCCACTCCACGTCCTCGCCGATCGCCACCCCCAGCTTGTACCGGAGGTCCAGCCGCGTCGCCGCGCCGAGCCACCAGTTCTCGTCGCCGTGCGCCTCGTCGCCGAGCAGGTGGTAGCGGTACTTCGTCATCAGGTACGCGCCCCAGCGGCTGGTGTAGCCGGGCATCCAGCTGAAGCCGCACTTGGTGTCGAGCGGATACCAGGCGTAGGGCAGCCAGAAGACCGGCACCTCGAACAGCCGCAGCCACACGCCGCGCAGGACCACGTAGTCGTGGGGACGGTACTCCACCTCGCCCTCGGCGCACCAGTGGGTGTGGCCTGGCGCGTTGGTGCAGGTGGTGGCGACCGTGGGGTCGTGGAGGAGGACGAGCCCGGCGGAGTCGCGCTCCAGCTTCTGGGAGCGGAGGGAGATCACCCCCTCGGTCACCGTGACGTTGCCGGTGGCGACGGCCGCCTTGGTGACGTTGTCGACGGCGATGCGGTCCGCCTTGATGTCGAGCGTCCCGGCATCCACGGCGGCGGCGAGTATCAGCGCGATGACCATGTTCCTCCTATGACTGGGAGTAGACCACCTGGCCGGTGGCGGCGTCGAGCACCGCGAACGACTCGGGGTGGCGGTGGAGTTCGGAGACGAAGGTGAGGCAGGTGTTGAAGTCCTTCTGCAGCTGGGCGAGGATCTGGCTGTCCTCGGTGCGGAGGCGCTGCATCACCTGCGGCGCGATGACGATCTTCGGCTCGAACGGCTTCTTGTTCTGCTCCGCCTTCCTCAGGAGCGTCGTCAGCGTGCGCTGGATCTCCACCGAGACGGCCATCGGGGACTTCACGAGCCCGCTGCCCTGGCAGTAGGGGCACCTGGAGGTGAGCTGCGAGAGGATGGAGCTGTCCTGGCGCTGGCGCGACATCTCGAGCAGCCCGAGCTCGCTGATCTCGAGCACGTTGGTGCGCGCGCGGTCCCGCTTGAGCGCCTCCTTCAGCCGGCGCACCACCTCGCGCTGGTGCTTGCGGCTCTTCATGTCGATGAGGTCGAGCACCACCAGCCCGCCGATGTTCCGCAGCCTGAGCTGCCGCGCCACCTCGTCCACCGCCTCGAGGTTCACCTCGCGGATGGCGTCCTCCTGGTTGCCGTTGCCCTTGTAGTGGCCGGTGTTCACGTCCACCGCCACCAGCGCCTCGGTCTCGTCGATGACCAGGTAGCCGCCGGACTTCAGCGCCACCTTGCGCGCGAACGCGTCGGTGAGCTGGCGCTCGATGCCGTAGTGGTCGAAGATGCCGGCGTTGCCGTCGTAGCGGCGGATCTTGGACTTCGCCCGGCGCGAGATCTGGCCGGTGAGCTCGCGCATCGCCTCGTAGCTCGCCTCGTCGTCGATGACGATCGAGTCGACGTCCTCGGTGAGCCAGTCGCGCACCACGCGCTCGCAGAGGTCCGGCTCCTGGAAGATGCAGCACGGCGTGCGCAGGTTCTTGGTGTTGGCCTGCATCTCGTTCCAGACGGAGAGAAGCCCCCTCAGGTCGCGCGCGAACGCCCGCGCGCTCGCTCCCGCGCCGACGGTGCGGACGACGAGGCCGACGTTGTCGGGGAGCGGCAGCTTGTCGAGGATCTTCTTCAGCCGCTTGCGCTCGGCGCCGTCGGAGATCTTCTTGGAGACGCCGCGGATCTTCTCGCCAGGCATCATCACCAGGTAGCGGCCGGGAATGGAGAGGTTGGCGGTGACGCGCGGTCCCTTGGTGGAAATCGGGCCCTTGGTGACCTGGACGATGATCTCCGACCCGGGCGGGAAGCGCTTGGCGATCTCCTCGTCGGAGAGGCGGTTGGACTTCTTTCCGCCGCGGCGCTGCTCGGAGCGGGACTTGTCGTCGTCGTCGTCGAGGATCGAGTCCGCGTCGCTGGTCATGTCCCAGTAGTGGAGGAAGGCGTTCTTCTTCAGGCCGATGTCGACAAACGCGGCCTGAAGGTCGTTCTCGAGGTTCTGCACCCTGCCCTTGAAGACGCTGCCGACGAGCCGTTCCTCCTCGGGATGCTCGACCATGTACTCCTCAAGGCGGCCGTTCTCTATGACGGCGACGCGGGTTTCGAGCTTTTCAACGTTGACGATGATCTCGCGCTTCATTTTGGAGCGCTTGAGCCAGCCGAAAATGTTCATTTCTTGCCTGTTCCATTTAAGAGTTTAAAATCTGCTTTTACGCGCGACACCTCGCGCATAGTGCGTATTATACCATAATTTCGCCGAGCGTGCGGAAAATGCCCAGCCGTCCAGAAACATGGTTAGCGGCTCGGAAGCACCGTGCAGATCATTTCGTGGGTTCGGCTCTGGCCGGGCGCGAGCGGACGCGGAGCAAGCGTGCAGGGCTCGATGCAGTAGAAGCGCTTCCATTCGTCGGGACCAAGCGTTACGCAGAGCGGAGTGCGGTCAACGCCGGGGTTCCACACCATCCAGTCTTCGTTGTCGTTGGATTCCACCGTAATAACTCGCCCGCTGACGAGGTCGGTCAAGGTGCGGCGACGCCCCTTCTCCGCAGCAGTTGTGTGCACGAGGACGCTGGGACGCGGCTGGCGCTCGCCGTCCACCGCCACGCGCTCGGCGTCGGCTACGCGGAAATACGGATGAAATCCCCACGCCGACTCGAACGCCTCCTTGCCCGTGTTGGTCTCCGTCAGCCGCACAATCAACCTGCCGTCACCATCCGTCCTGACTTCCACTTCAAGATGGAAGTCGTGCGGCCACAGCGCTCGCGTCGCGTCGTTGGAATCAAGCTCGAACACCACCCCGCTCTCGCCATCGCGCTTCGTGCACTTCCACGTCGCATAGCGGGCAAGGCCGTGCTTTGGCAGTCCCTCCTTCGGCGGTGCGCCGAACCAGGGCCAGCAGATCGGGATGCCGCCGTGGACCTCCTTGCCCCAGGGCGGATGCTCCTGCATAAACAGGGCTTCGCCGTTCGCCTTCGTCGGCCGCCAGCTCCAGACGTACGCACCCGTGCACCGCGCCTTAATCTCCCCGAACTCGACGACGTCACAGTCCAGCCCCGTGAATTCGGACCACGCGCCCTTCCGTCCGTCATTGTAGACGCTCCGCACGCGGTAGACATGCCGCGTCGAAGGCGACGCCTCCGCGTCCTCGTAGCGGGCGTTGCGGTAGAGGACGCCTTCGTCCACGATGTTCGTCACCGTCGCAAGCGGCAATCCGTCGCGGTAGATTTCGTAGTGGTCGAAGTCGGGCGCGTCGTCGGTTCCCCAGAGCAGATAGGTGGTGCCGTTCTTTCCGCCGGGGAAGACGCGCGGACGCGTAAGGAGCCCCGTCCACGGCTCCTTTGCCGCGGCAGTCTTGAACGGCGGCAGCTCGCCGGTCAGCCGCAAAGTAACCGTCTCGAACGGACGCAGCTCGAAACCGTCTTCCGCGGCAGCTTCGCCGCGCCACGGTTCCTCCAGCACGGTGACGCGCTCGATCCGCGCGTTCTTCACCAGCGATTGCACGACCTTCGCCCGCGTCGCGCGGCCCTCCGTCTCCCGGAAGCGCGCAATCAGTCCATTGCCGTCCTCGGCCAGCTTGAGCGCCGTGAGCTCGACGTTCGGCCGGTCCGCCCGAATAAGCGCGACGATTCCGCGGTCGGCCGCGAGCGCCCCCACCTGACGCGCCGCGAACGCGGGGATGTGCGCGTCGCGCCACGACCCGGCGTAGGACGTCAAGACATACCGGAAGCGGAAGGACGGCGGGCGGTCGAGCTGGTACTGGAGTCCGTCCGAAAACGCAAACGAATAGACGTGCCCGCAGCCCGGACGCCCAGCGCGGCAGTAGGCGTTCGTCGTATGCAGCTCGCCGTATTCGACGATGCAGGTGTCTGGCTGGACAATCGCGACGCCGAATTCGCCGTTCTCCACCGCGCACCAGTCGCGGATGCACGAATAGGTGTCCTGCACATGCGGCGTGACGCCGTCGTGCGCGTCGACGACGGGGCCGTTCAGCTGGGAAACAAAGCGCGGCGATTCTACCTTGAACGGGAAGGCGTAGTGGCCGTAGCGGTAGAAGCGGTTGGTGTTCCAGAGGTCGGCGGCGTCCTCGATCGTGTTCTCGACGACGATGCGCTTCTCGTCCGGATCCAGCGACACCTTCTGGACGATCTTCGCGCCCAGCGTCGCGGGATCGCTCCAGCTGCGGTATCCGTCGCGCGTGTAGAGGAGGCGGTTGGCGACGCCGTCCAAAAGCTCGCGCCTCAGGTCCTTGTCGTAGATGGAGGTTATCTCGCCGCGCGCGTCGACCTCGACCCGATACCACCGGTTCTCCAACGTCTTTTGCGCTTCCTCTTTGCGTCCTTTGCGTTCTTTGCGGCTAAAACCATACCCAGCGATACGCGCAGCAGTCTCGATCCAGTCGCGGTGCTGCGTCCAGGTGTCGTAGCAGCGGCGCCCTGAATAGCCGCTGAAGCCGTAGGAGTGGTCGTCGTTGAGGACAAGCGCCGCGTAGCCGTGCTCGAGGTCGTCATGTGGATACGGCGCGCCGTCCTTCACGGCGGCGACGACTGCGCGCGCCTCGGCGAGCGGCAGAGCGCGGTCGGACGCGAGCTTGTCCGCCAGCAGCTCCGCCGCGGCCGGAAGCGTGCGGTCCCAGGCGCAGGTCAGGTCGCCGCGAACAACTGGTATCTTGTCCGCGAACTTGCCTCGCAGGCGCTCGAACGGCTCGTCCAGGCGTCCGACGGTGCGGAAGACCGGCGTCGCCCATTTCGCGTTCCACTCCGCAAAGGAATCAGCCAGCCGCGTCGAGGGGATCTCGTCGTCGTTGTAGTCCGGGAAGAGCCACACGTCGTAGGGAATCGCCTGTTCGAGCCACGCGAGCGTCCCCGCGGTCGCGCGCTCCATCTTCTCCAGGTCTGGCCGCCAGTTCGGGGAAGGCACCTCGGCGATTTCAGGCTGGGGATGGGAGAGCCTGTCGATGAAGGCGGTCGCGAGGCCGAACCGCTCGCCGCCGATGTAGTGCGAGCCCGACCAGACGAGCAGGCGGTTGCCGCTCGGCGCCTCCCACCAGAAGACCAGCGGATAGTCAGAGCCGGGCGCGAACCTGATGCGCATGCGCCTGGGGTCGTTGCCGCAGTCGAGCTGCTTCAGCACCCAGCCGTTCGGCCAGAAGGTGAGGTTCTCGATGCCGGCCTCGGCATACGGATCGATGACGGCGCACGAGACGCCGGGGTTGTCCACCAGCTGCGAGGTATGGCCCCGGACGTTCCACTTCGCCCGAAGCTCGCGCATCGGATAGATCGAGCGAGCAAGTTCCTCGTAGCCGAAGACGTGCGTCGTGACGCCGCAGAGCGAAAGGCCGATGTCGAACCGACCGCGCCGCAGCAAATCGTCGAAGTCCGCGTGCGCCCGCTCCTCGTCGCGGTCGGCGATGAAGTTGAACCAGCCCCACCAGCCCTCCTGCACGTAGCGGAGCGCGGCGGGGTCGTCGTCGGGACGGCGGTCGGCGTCCATCAGCTCCTTGGCAAGTTCCAGCCGGCGGACCGTCCCCTTGCGCTGGACGTAGTTGGAGCGGTGGAGGCCAAGGTCGGTGTGGGCGGACTTGATGCCGTAGATCGTCCATTCCCTGACCGGCGGAAGGCCCGGCGGCAGCGCATTGGTCGCCACGAGCTCGAACACCGTCTCGCCGTTAACGCTTCGCGAGACGAGCCGCCGTCCGTCGCGCGTCACCATCGAATACGCCGTCAGTCCGTCGGCTGCCTGCGCAACCGCCGCGGCCGCCAGCGCCGCCAGGAATCCAATGCACGCGATTCGTCTCATCGTCGCCTACCTCGCTTCCGCCGCGGACTTGATGAGCGCCTTGAGGTATCCGTTGGCGAAGAGCCGGCCGAGCGTGAAGTAGCCGGGCGTCCCCTCTGGCGTAAGCTCGCGATCGTAGGACATCTCCGGGACGTGGTCGCCGCGCAGCGGAACGTCGAGCCCGAGCTCGCGGTAGACGCGCATCAGCGCGAGCTGGTCGACGTCGCCCTGGTCGTGGAAGAGCTCGGTGAAGTCCTCCTTCGTTCCCTCCACGTCGCGCGCGTGGATGAAGGCGATGCGCTTGCCGAAGTGCCGCGCCAGGTCGGAGAGTGTCTTGACAGGATTTACAGGATTAACAGGATTGTCTGGATTTGTAAACATCAGCTTGAAGTTCGCCTGGCAGAAGGTGACGGCGTTCGAGGTCGAGGGATACATGGCGTAGGCGCGGTCGTACGCCTCGACAGAGCCGAAGATGCGTGCGTAGCCGCCCAGCGAGGGCAGGCAGGGGTCGTCGGGATGAAGAGACATGCGCACGCCGCACTTCTCCGCCGTAGGCATCACGGACTTGATGAAATGCTCGTAGTTCGCCCAAACCTGGTCATGAGAGATTATTAACTCCGATTTATCCGATGCCTCCACTAACGTTCCGGCCTTTCTGGAAGGCGAAGCGTTAGCGGAGCCATCGGTTTTAATCGGAGTTGAATTCTTCGCATCCACAAGCGAGAAGTACGTCGCCTTGGCGCCGCCGCGGCCTTCGCGGACGCCGGTGCGCGACCAGCCCTTCCCGACCATAAAGTTGTAGCAGAGCAGCTTTATCCCCAGCCGCCCCATCGACTCCAGCAACTCCCGGTAATGCGCTATCGCAACCTCTCTGTGCTCTTTGAGGCTAAAATCTTCTGCCGCTCCATACTCCTTGATGGGCGACATGTCGAACGGATCGCCTTCAAGACCAACGACATTGAGACCTGCGGACTTGAGCCGAGAGACAATCGACGCGAGGGTCTCGTACCGCCACGGATCGGGGAGACCGGTCAGATCCGGGTTGACCTTGACGACGACGTCGGTTATCCCCATCTGCGGACAGAGCTTCCACAGCGGATGCGGCGTCGGCGGAACGAACTCAACGAGCCTGATTGTCGGTATAAATCCCATGGTGAACGTATTATACCATATTCATGGCTCCCCAACTTAACCCCCAAACCCATTCGTGAAAAATTCTTCGGAGTTTTCAGTGGGAAAGTGTGGATTGAATGATGATAGTAGAAACTCCGATGGTTGGGGTTCTCGCTACCGCTCCACTGCTCCGCATCCAACAACCCCTATCCAGTTCCGCGGCAGATTTGGTTCACACAGAGGCGCAGAGGCACAGAGTTATTTTTAACTGGGGGCAAGCCCCCAGACCCCCACGGCCAACTGCGGCGGAGCCGCAGATCAAACCCATGGTCACCGCGACCGTGTTGAGCGAATGCTATGCGCGAAGCATAGTCCATTCTGCGGAGCGGTAGCGAGAGCGCGAGAGCCCCACGGATCGGAGTTTCTCTCTAAAAAACAAAAATTCTCGCCTCGCCGGCGAAGACGGGATGGCCGGCCACGTCGAGCGAGCCGTCGGGATTGACCCCGCCGCAGACGCCGGCGACCGGCGCGGTGTCTACATCGGTCTGCACCACCTCGACTTCGCGGCCGCGCAGGAAGTCGACCGCGGCGATGCGCGGATGAAGCGCCGCAAATCCGTCCCGCCGCCAGACCGCGTGGAGATCGGCGAGCGCGGCGAGGACGGCGTCGCGCACCGCCGCGACCGGCGGAGCCTTCGGAGCCGCCAGCGCGAGCGACGTCGCGCGCGCGGCGATTTCGGCGGGAAAGCTGCGCTCGCCGACGTTGACGCCGATGCCGGCGATGATCCGATCGCCGTCAAGCTCGCAGAGGATGCCGCAGACCTTCCGGCCGCCGACGTAGACGTCGTTCGGCCACTTGAGGAGAAACGGCGCTGACGCGTCCGGGCAGAGCGACGAAAGCGCGCCGACGACGGCAAGCCCGACGACGAGCGGAAAAGTAGCCGCCGCCTCGGGCGGCATTCCGTCGACCGGCACGACCGCGCTCATCATCAGGTTGACGCCACTCGTCGAATGCCAGCGGTGGTCGAGGCGTCCGCGCCCCGCGGTCTGGAAGTCGGCGGTGAACGCGGTCCACGGCGCGGCGCCGCGCGCATCGAGGTTGGTGGAGGATGTCTCCTGCCGGTGGTGGACCGTCCAGTTCATACCGCCACCGCCCCTTCGCCGCCGTCCACGGCGATGATGCAGCCGGTGGTGAACTGCGCCGCGGCGAGGAAGGCGACCGCCTCGGCCACCGCCTCCGGCGTCGGTCGGCCGAGCGGAGTAAGGCCCGCTTTCTCGCGGAAGCCGACCGGCGCGAGCACCGGACCCGGCGCGACGCCGTTGACGCGCAGGGTGTCCGCGAAGAGCGCCGCGGCGCGGCGCGTGAACTCGACAAGCTTGCGCTTCGACTCGAGGTAGGCGCCGCCGCCTTCGCCCGCGAGCGCGCGGGAGTCGAGGATGTTCACCACCGCGCCGCGACCGGATTCGCGCCCGGATGCGAGGATGGTGAGCTTCTCCGCGGCAGTGTAGTTGACGGTCTCGATCCGCGCGGCGGTTTCGGCGTCCACCTCGCCCTGGGCGAAAAGTCCGGCGTTGTTGACGACGAGGTCAGGCGGCTCACCGCCGAGCTGCCGCAGCGCCTCGGCGTAGAGGCGCGCCGCGCCAGCCGGCTCGGAGAGGTCGGCGACGATGTCGGCGCCGGCATCGGCGCGGTGGGAACTCGTCAGCACCTGCCAGCCGCCGGCACGCAGGCGCCCGGCGACCGCGAGGCCGATCCGCGTCGTCCCCCCCGTCACCACCGCAGTAAGATGATTTGTCGACTTCATTTCTTCCTATGTAGGAATTTTAACACAAAGAACACAAAGAACGCAGAGAACGCAGAGAGCTTGTATGCCCTCCTTTGTGCCCTTTGTGATCTTTGTGTTAAAAAACCTCATTGCCTCGCCTCGTTCCTCTTTTCAACACAAAGAACACAGAGAACGCAGAGTGCTTGTAGACCCGCCTTTGTGTCCTTTGTGCTCTTTGCGTTGAGAAAAAAAATCATACCACCCTCTTTATGCACTGGAACTTTTCCGACCCAAAGTTTATTAGCATGCCATGGCGCAAACCAGTAGCACGCAAATAATTGATCAGCTGCATTTCATGTATCGGCACTAATGTCGAGACCGCCTTCAGCTCGACAATGACACAATCCTCAACCAGCAGATCCGCACAATATTCTCCAACCACAAAATCGTCTTCGTCTCGCACGACAATCGGAGCCTGCTGCCTCACTGACAAACCCAATTTAGACAAGCGATGCGACAGAGTGTTCTCGTAGACCTTTTCAAGATATCCTGGCATGAACCGCACATGCACGTCATATGCTGTCTGCCTTATTGTATCGCAGATGAATTTTATGTCAGGCTCCATGTTTTCACCCACTATGTGTCCTTTGTGCTCTTTGCGTTAAAAACCTCATTGCCTCGTTCCTCTTTCAACACAAAGAACACAGAGTGCGCAAAGAGCTTGTAAGCCCTCCTTTGTGCACTCTGTGTTCTTTGTGTTAAAAAACCTCATTGTCTCGTTTCTATGTAGACAAAGGCTGGCGATGAGGACTTGACCTCGATCGTCGCGGCGGCGGCACGGTTCAGCGTGGCGCAGTACGGATTCGCGAACTTCACCCCGTCCAACGGCCAGACCAGTCCCTTCGACGACATCCTCGCCGCCCGATCCGCCGTGAACACCGACACCCCGGCGCCCTTCCACGCCCGGAGCCGCGCACGGCCATGGACCGGATGGAACACGCCGAAGTCGGTCACCACCCTCACCTGCGCCTCCAGTGCGCGGAATACGTTGCCGATCGTGTGATCCTCGCGTCCGCCGGTCGCGCCGACGACCACCAGGTCGCTCCATCCGCGCCTGCGGCAGAAGGCAATCGCCTTGGCGAGGTCGTTGTCGTCCTGCGACTCCACCCGCACCGCGTTCGGCGGCGCTGCCCGGCACGAGTCGAAGTCGCCCACGGTATAGTCCGGCCATCTGCGGAACCGCCGCCGGTAGGCGAGCGCGGCGCCGTCGCAGGCGACCACGCGGCGGGCGCGCTCAAGAAGCCGCCTCGCCTCGCCGCCCGGCCGCGGAAAGTCGCCATCCGCGACAATTACCGTGTAACTGCTCATGCCGCGTATTATACCATATCCGCCGCGGAAGGTGCCGCGGGGACAGTTCTCCGCAGCGGTTTCAAACATTGGAAGTTTGGTCAGCTTTGGCGGCGGCGAAGGATAATGACGGTGATTTCGGCGGGGTTGAGGATGCGGAGCGGGAAACCCGCCCACTGGCCGGTGCCGGGCGAGACATGCAGAAAGCGCCCAGGCGCAAACTCGAAGAGTCCGCGGACATGTCCCTCGTTGAACTGCGCGACCAGCAGGCTCAAGAGCGGCATCGCCCCGCCATGGGTATGCCCCGAAAGCTGCAGGCTCACCCCCGCCTCCGCCGCACCGGTCGCCGCGGTAAGCGGACGGTGACAGAGCAGCACCCGAAACGCGCCGGCCGGCACTCCAGCGAAGGCGCCACCTACGTGCCAGTCTTCAAGCAGGCAGAAGAAAGCGCGGTCGCGCATCCCGCCCACGAAGATGGCGCTTTCGCCGCGGCGGATTTCGACCGGACCCGTCTCCTCCGGAAACACGATGCCGAATCCGGTGAGGACATCGCACCACCGGTCCCACCGCCAGTACATCTCGTGATTGCCAGTGCAGCCCACGACGCCGTCCCGGGCGCGGAGGAGCCGAAGCGGCGCGAGGTCGTCCAGCCGGTCGGCGGGAAGCCCGTCCACGAAGTCGCCGGTGATCGCCACCAGGTCGGGGTCGAGCGCATTGACGCGGTCGACGATCCGCCGGAACCTCGGCTCCCGCGCGGCGCTTGAGCAGTGGAGGTCGCTGAGGTGGACGATGCGGTAGCCGTCGAACTCCGCCGGCAGATCGTCAAACGTGACCTCGATGCTCCTCGTCGGCGGCGTGCGCACGCCCTCGAACATCCCCCAGGAAGCGAGCGCCAGCGCCGCGGCGGCGAGCGCAACTGCGCGGATGCGCCTAAACCGCAGTCCGACCGGGAGGCGGAGGAGCAGCGGCAAGAGGTCGACCGCCCAGGCGACGCCGGCGAATAGCGCGTAGAACATCGCCGCGCCGTAGGCCCAGCCCAGCGCCCAGATGACCGGCGCCGGCAGCATGGGCGTGAAGGCGTCGCCCCCGACGACGGCAAAGACCGCGAACTTCGAAAACGCGAGCGCCAGCACGGCGACGGTCAGCCACAGCCAGCGGCGCGGAATCCGCAGCGGCAATACGCCGAACACGACCGCCGCGCCAAGCGCGGCCAGGGGGATCAGCTGGAACGTCAGCCTCCAGAGCATGCCAGGGACGGCGGCCTCACGCGCGGTAGCGCTCGACCGCCTCCTTCCAGGCCTGGGTGCCGCAGAAGCCGCAGGGCTTGAACTCGGGGCAGAACCCGCGGTACACGCACTCGGGCACGCAGCACGAGGCGAGCTCGGGCTCGGTCTTGGCGATCTCGTCCACCACCAGCTTCCACGCCGCGCGCGTCTCGGGGCTCGCCTGCCCGCAGAGCCGCCGCCGCGAGATGAACATCACCGCCTGCGCGTTCGCGAAGCACTCGTGCATCACCGGTGCGTCCTGGCGGCTCGAGTCCCGCGGCATTCCGGTGCGGTCGGTGCGCTGGGTGGAGACGAAGTGCTCGATGCCGAACTTGTGGCGCACGAAATGCACCGACACCCAGTACGGCAGGTCGACCCACTTCCAGTTGAAGCAGAGCTTGCGCACCGGCGAGTGCTCTGCGAGGAGGATGCGCTTCTTCCAGCGCGGGCTCGGCTCCTTCACGCCCTCGTCGAGACGGATCGTGGTGCGCGCGGCGTCCGCCACCTCGCGCCACGACCCCACCTTCTTCATGAACTTGACCTTCGCCTCCATCTTTGCGCCCTCCGTTGTCGTTTGAGAAACTACTGCTTGCCCAGGAACTTCGCCATGCGCTCGACCGCGATGCGCAGCTTCTCCATCGATGTCGCATAGCTGAGCCTGACGTAGCCCGCGCCCGACTGACCGAACGCCGAGCCGGGCACCACGGCGACCGCGTGCTCTTCGAGGAGCCTCAGCGCGAAATCCTCGTCGGAAAGTCCGCTGGAGCGGATGTCCGCGAACGCGTAGAACGCGCCCTTCGGCATCACGGTCTTAAGTCCCATCGCGTTCAGCGCCGGCACCAGGAAGTCGCGCCGCCGCCGGTACTCCTCGCGCATCCGGACGACGTCAGGGTCGCCGTGGTCCATCGCCTCCACACCGGCCGCCTGGGACGGCGTCGGCGCGCTCATGATGCCGTACTGGTGGATCTTCATCATCGCCCCGACCACGTCCTCCGGACCGCAGGCGTAGCCAAGCCGGTAGCCGGTCATCGCCCACGACTTGGAGAAGCCGTTGAGGAGCACCACCCGGTCGCGGAACTCGGGGAAGGACGCGAAGGAGGCGAGCGGCTCGTCCGCCGGCGCGTCGTAGTTGAGCTCGGAGTAGACCTCGTCCGCCAGCACGACGAGGTCGTGGCGTTCGGCGATGCGGAGGATCTCGAGCATGTCGCCGCGCGAAAGCGTCGCGCCAGTCGGGTTGCAGGGAAAGTTGAGCAGCACCGCCTTGGTGCGCGGCGTCACCTTCGCCTCGAGCGCGGCGGGTTCGAGCCGGAAGCCGTCCTCCGCGCGCGTCTCCGCCGCCACCGGCACGGCGTGGGCGAGGCGGATCGTTGGCGAGTAGCTCACGAAGCACGGCTCGTGGTAGATCACCTCGTCGCCGGGCGAGCAGAGGGCGCGCACTGCGAGGTCGATCGCCTCGGAGACGCCGACGGTGGCGAGGATCTCGCGCCCGGGGTCGAAGGACGCGCCGAAGCGCCGCTTAAGGTAGCGCGCGATCGCCTCCCGAAGCTCGACCGTGCCGAGGTTGGAGGTGTAGTGGGTGCCGCCGTCCTCGATCGAGGTGATCGCCGCGCGCGAGATGTGCCAGGGCGTGTCGAAGTCCGGCTCGCCCACGCCGAGCGAGACCACCCCCTTCGACTTCGCGACGACGTCGAAGAACTTGCGGATTCCGCTCCGCGGCAAAACCGCCACGTGGGGCGCGATTCTGGACTTCTCCCCGCTCATTCCCCTTCCACCATGTCCGCCACCCTGGCGGCTGCGTCCGGCGTGGCCAGCGCCTTCATCTTCTCGGACATCCCGGCGAGCCGCGCCGGGTTGTCGTAGAACCCCAGAAGGTGGCGGCATGCCTGCAGGGGGTCGAGCTTGGACTGCACGCCCTCGTCCGCCGCGCCGTGCGAGGCGAAGGCGTCCGCGTTGAAGTGCTGGTGGTTGCGCACCGCCGACGGCAGCGGCACGAGCAGCGCGGGCTTGCCGCACGCGGCGAGCTCGAAGCAGGTGGACGCGCCCGCGCGCGCGACCACCACGTCGGCGGACGCGAACGCGGACGCCATGTCGGTCTCGAAGGCGTGGACGCGCGCGGGGATCTCGGCGTTCGCGTACGCCGCGGCGACCTCAGCCTCGTCCTTCGCGCCGGTCTGGTGGATCACGTAGAGCTTCCTCCCCGCGCCGCGGCGGTCGAGCTCCGCCTTCATCTTCACGAGCGCCTTGCTCATCAGCTCGTTCACGGCGTGCGCGCCCTGCGAGCCGCCGGTCACGAAGACCACGAAGGAGTCCGGCGGGATGAAGCCGAAGCGCGAGCCAGAGGCGATCTCGGCGCGCACCGGGAGGCCCGTCACCACCGTCTTCACGCCCGGCAGGTACTTCGCCGTGCTGTCGAAGCTGATCGCCACCGCGTCGGCGAAGCGCGAGAGGAACTCGACCGCCTTGCCCGGCACCGTGTTCGCCTCGTGGAGGCAGATCCTCACCTTGCGGCTGCGGGCCGCCAGCACCGGCGGCAGCGACGAGTAGGAGCCCATCGCGAGGAGCGCGTCGGGACGGTTCCGCCGCATCTCGCGGCGGCAGCGGAGAATCGAGGCGAAGTTGAAGAGCGCGTTGCGGATCTTAAGCTGCCGCGCGCCGGTGGAGAACACCGGACCCTGCCAGCGCTTCATCACCGAGCTCTCGACGTCACGGCCCGACTCCCACACCGTCACCTCGTGTCCGCGGCGCACGAGCTCCTCTGCCACCGCGAGCCCCGGAAACGCGTGTCCGCCGGTCCCTCCGCATGCCACTATGATCTTCATCACCAGTCCCTTTCATTCGGCGGCAGCGGCGCCTTGCGCATCCGCGCCTTCTTGTCCGCCTCGTGTTCGTCGTTGCGCTCCTGCGCCTTCTTGAGCAGCGCCTCGATCTCCTTGTCCTCGGGCTTCTCCTCTTCCTCGCCTTCCTGGCCCTGGGCCTCCTCGGCCTCGGGCGGCTCCTCCTCCTGCTCGCCCTGGGTCTCGCCCTCGCCGTCCTCGGACTGCTGGTCCTGCTGCTGGTCCTGGTTCTGCTGCTGGTCCTGCTGCTGGTTCTGTCCCTGCTGTCCGCCGGACTGCGGCTGGCCCTGGCCGCCGCCGCTGTTGTCCTTCGGCAGCAGCTCGCGGATCTCGTTGAGGATGTCGCACGCCTTGAGCTGCTGGGGCGGGACGCTCTTCTCGCAGCACTCGAGCTGGATCTTCTCCAGCTCGGTCGCGAGCGCGGAGATCTTCGCCTGGTCCTCGGCGGTGAACGGCGGCTTGTTGGTGTCGGCCTGCGCCTGCTGCTCGTAGTTCCTCGCCCAGGCCGGGAACTTGGCGCGGAACGAGCGGGTGAAGTCGAGCGCGTCCTGCTGCCACTCGCGTCCGTTCACCGCCTCGACGTCGAGGTACGCGTTCGACTGCGCCACCAGGTCTTCGTCAACGGCCAGCGGCGGCAGCGCCACCAGCTTGAGGAATCGAGTAAAGTCGTGCTCGGCGTCGCTCATCGCCGAATACGCCTCGCTCTTCATGTCGGAAAGGTCCTTCGCCGCGGCCTTGGTCTTCGCCTGCGCCTGCTCGATCTGAGCGACGATGGTCGCGGCCTGCTCCTCGTTGGTGACCGACTGCGCGATCGCCTCGCGCAGCGGATACCAGACGTCGACCAGTTTCTCGGCGCGCCGCGAAAGCGCGTCCGAGAGCGCCACCGCGCGCTCCGCGCGGTTGGTCAGGTAGCCGCCGGCCTCCACGAGAAGCCGCCGCGACTCGTACACCGCCTCGCGCAGCATCGCGCCTGGGTCCTTGCCCTGCGCCGCCTTGATGACAGCCTCGATGTGCTTCGTCTCGCGCTCGGCGGCGAGCCCGTCGACCGCGCGGGTGAAGTTGCGGTTCGCCTTCGCGTCGCCGGGCGCGGCCCTGAGCGCGATCTGCGCCGCCGCCGCGGCCTCCTCGCGGTCGCCGCGCGCATGGGCGATCGCCGCCACCACCTCCGCCGCGCGCGCGCCGTGGCTCTTCGAGAGCATCAGCGGACGCAGCACGCGGAGCGCGTTGGTGACGTCGCCGGCACGGTAGTACTCGACGCCCTCGTTCCACACCTCGCCGTCGGTCCGCTCGGCGTCGCCGGCGAAAGCCGCCGCCAGCGCCGCCGCGGCAAATATGGCGAGTAACCCCCTCATCCCCCGATCTCTTGGACGATCGCCCGCGCCGCCGCCACCGGGTCAGGCGCCGCCAGCACCGGGCGCCCGACCACCAGGTGCGTCGCGCCGTCGCGCACCGCCTCGGCCGGCGTCGCCACGCGCTTCTGGTCGCCGAGGGCGCTTCCCGCCGGACGCACCCCCGGAGTCACGAAAATGGTCCCCGGACGCAGCGACCGCGAAAGCGACCCCACTTCCAGCGGCGAGCAGACGAGCCCGTCCGCGCCGGAGTCGACGGCGAGGGACGCCACCGCACGCACCTGTTCGGCCGGAGTCCGCCCGGCGACGCCGATGTCCGCGAGGTCCTGCGCGTCCATCGAGGTAAGCACCGTCACCGCGAGGATCTTCGGGGCCTCCTCGCCGAACTCCGCCGCCGCGTCCGCCGCCGCGCGCACCATCGCCCGGCCGCCGGAGGCATGGATGGTAAGGAGGTTGACGCCGAGCCGAGCGGCGGACTTCACCGCGCGCTCGACGGTGCGCGGGATGTCGTGGAACTTGAGGTCGAGGAACACGCGCTTGCCGAGGTCCCTGACCGCCTTGACGACGTCCGGGCCCTCGGCCGCGAAGAGCTCGAGGCCAATCTTGTAGAAGCCGACCGCGTCTCCGATCGTCTTCACCTTCTCCACCGCCTCGCCGCGGCTCGCCACGTCCAGCGCCACTATGAGCTCAGCCATCTCCTACCTCCTTTTCGCGGACTTTCCCTGCTTCTCGAAGCGGATCGACGCGGCGCGTCCGTGGCCGTCGAGACCCTCGACCGCGGCAAACGCGGCGATGGTCGGCGCCGTCTCGGCGAGGTCGGCGCGGGTGAAGGCGACGAAGCTGTGGCGGCGGCGGAAGTCGTCCGGCGTAAGCCCGTTGAACATGTTGGCCGCGCCTCCGGTCGGCAGCACGTGGCTCGGACCGGCGACGAAGTCGCCCGCCGACTCGGGCGTCCAGGGACCCGCGAACACCGCGCCGGCGGACCTCACGCCCTTCATCACCTTCAGCGCGTCCTTGGTCATGATCTCGAAGTGCTCGGGCGCGAAGCGGTTCACGATCTCCAGCCCCTCGCGGACGCTCTTGGCGACGACAACGAGGATTCCGTCGCGGTCGATGACGCGCTGGACGAGCTCGCGGCGCGAGAGCGTCGCGGCCTGGACAAGCACCTCGTCACGCACCTTCTCGGCGAACCTGCGCGAGGTGGCGACGCAGAGCGACTTCTCCCAGCCGCTGCCGTGCTCGGCCTGGCTCAGCAGATCCGCCGCGATCCAGCGCGCGTCCACCGAGCCGTCGGCGAGGACGGCGATCTCGCTCGGACCCGCCACCTGGTCGATGGCGACGTAGCCGTAGACCTGGCGCTTCGCCGCGGTCACGAACGCGTTGCCGGGACCGGCGATCTTCTGCACCTTGCGGCAGGTCCTGGTGCCGAACGCCATCATGCCGATCGCCTGGATGCCGCCGACGCGGTATACCTCGGTCGCCCCCGCGAGCCTGAGCGCGTAGAGGAGGACGGGGTTCACCTTGCCGTCGCGCCCGGCCGGCGTGCAGGCGACTATCTCCTTCACCCCGGCGGCCTTCGCGAGCGTTACCGTCATCACCGAAGTCGAGGCGAGCGGCGCGGTGCCGCCGGGCACGTACACGCCCACGCGATCCATCGGGGAGTAGAACTCGCCCAGCCTGCCGCCGCGCGGCGAAGGCATCGACCACGCCTCGCGGAGCGACGCCTTCGAGAACTTCAAGACGCGCCGGTGCGCGTCCTTGACCGCCTTGACGAGCTTCGCGTCGAGTCCCTTCTCCGACACCTTCGCGAGGTCCACCCTGAGCGCCGACGCCCGCGGCGCCCTGAAGCCCTCGAACTTCGCCACCAGCTCGACGACCGCCGCGTCGCCGCGCGCGCGGATCTCGGCAAGCGCAGCCGCCGCGGCGCGCTCGGCCTCCTCGGGGAACGCGGGACGCGCGTTGAAAGCCTCGATGCGCCGGTCGCCGGAATCGACAATCCTCACCATTGGCCCGGACCCTTCTCCGTCATCCCCGGCGGTCGCCGACGATCTTGCCGCCCATCATGCACTTGACGGTGCACTCCACCGCCGGCTCGCCCTTCTCGTTCGGCTCGCCGTTGAGGTAGCCGCGGCAGCGGTAGACGCCGAGCGGCACGCGCTCGCGCACGATCTCCACCACCGTCACCAGCTTGTCGCCGGGACGGAACGGCTGGCGGAAGCGCACTTCGTCGATCGCCGCGAGCGCGAAGGCTACCTGCACACCCAGCACCTCGCGGGCGACCACGTTCGCGCCGGCGGCCTGGGCCATCGCCTCGACGAGCACCACCCCCGGCACCACCGGGTAGTCCGGGAAGTGTCCCTTGAAGAATTCGTTCTTCTCCTGCGTGAAGGTGTACTCGGCGATGCAGCCGGTCTCGTCGCCGGCGATGAGCTTGTCCACGAAGAGAAACGGGGGACGGTGCGGCAGCAGTTCCACGCCGTCCCAGTTGAAGACGTTCTTGTACTTTGGCAGGTCCATGGCTTAAACCTTCTTGAATACCAGAATTCCGTTGTGTCCGCCGAATCCGAGCGAACTCGACATCGCGACGCGGATGTCGCGCGGATGGCCGACGTTGGGCGTGTAGTCGAGGTCCAGCGGCACCTCGCCCTTGGAAGCGTCGACCTCGAGGTCGGGCTCGTTGTAGTTCGGCGTCGGCGGCACGAAGCCGTCCTTCACCGCCAGCGCGGTGATCGCCGCCTCGATCGCGCCCGTCGCGCCGAGGCAGTGGCCGTGGCAGGGCTTGGTGGAGGAGATGGAGATCTTCTTCGCCCCCTCCTCGCCGAAGACGGTCTTGAACGCCTTGGTCTCCATCTGGTCGTTGAGGTGGGTGGAGGTGCCGTGGGCGTTGATGTAGTCGACGGTCGAGCGGTCGGTGACGCCGGCGTCGGCGAGCGCGACCTCGATCGCCCTGATCGAGCCCTCGCCGCTCGGGTCGGGCGCGGTGATGTGGTAGGCGTCGCACGTCGCCCCGTAGCCGGCGAGCTCGGCGTAGACCTTGGCGCCGCGCGCCTTGGCGTGCTCCTCGCTCTCGAGGATCAGTACTGCCGCGCCCTCGCCCATCACGAAGCCGTCGCGCCCCTTGGTGAAGGGACGGCACGCGGTCTCGGGCGTGTCGTTGTAGGAGGTGGAGAGCGCCTTCTCCTTCATGAAGCCGCCGACGGTGAACTCGATGATCACCGCCTCGGCGCCGCCGGCCACCACCACGTCGGCGCGGCCGGTGCGGATAAGGTCCATCGAGTAGCCGATCGCGTCGGTCGAGGACGCGCAGGCGGTGGTGAGGACGTGGCAGGGGCCCTTCGCGCCGAGCGCGATCGCCACGTTGCCGGCGCCCTCGTTGGCGATGAGCTCGGGGATGGCGAGCGGCGAGAGCCGGTCGGGTCCCTTGTCGAAGAGCGTGCGGAACGCGTCTTCAGTCACCTCGAGCCCGCCGATGCCGACTCCGAAGATGGTGGCCACGCGGTTCATGTCGGGCTTCTTCTCGGCGTCGAAGCCGGCGTCGCGCCAAGCCTCGTTGGCCGTCGCCACCGCGTACTGCGAGAACTTCGCCATGTGCCGCGCCTCGCGCTTCTCCAGGAGCCCCGCGCCGAGCGCGTACTCCTCGAAGCCCTTCACCTCCGCCGCAACCTGGCAGGTGCAGCGCGAGGGGTCGAACTTGGTTATGCGGCCGACGCCGGGCTTGCCGGCCTTCACCGCCTCCCAGGTCGCGTCCTTGCCGTTGCCGACAGCGGTCAGCATGCCGATGCCGGTGATCATCACTTTCTTCATTTCGCTTCTCCTTGTTGTAAATCCGCCGCGCCGACTCAGAGGTTCGGCCACGTCATGTAGGTTCCGCCGTAGGTGAGCCCGGCGCCGAAGCCGACGAGCACGATGCGCATGCCGTCCTTCAGCTCCCCCGCCCTGACCGCCTGGTCGAGCGAGATCGGCACCGACGCCGCCGAGGTGTTGGCCGTCGTCTCGAGGTTCAGCCAGAACTTCGAGAGCGGCAGCTTCATCCGCCGCGCCGTCGCCTCGATGATGCGCCCGTTCGCCTGGTGGGCGAAGACGCGGTCGAGCGACTCCGGCGTGGTGCCGAGGCGCTCGCAGAGGTCGCCCACCACCTTCGAGAGCTTGCGCACCGCGAAGGCGAAGACGTCGTGGCCCTGCAGCGTCAGCTGCGGCAGCTGCGGCTCGCCCTTGAGCGGGACTCCGGTGAGCGGGTCGAACTTCGGCGCCTCGCGGGTGCCGCCGGTGCGCATGATGAACGCCTGGCCCTTGCCGTCCGCGCCCAGAATCGTGTGCGCGGTCGTCTTGGCCGACGCCATGCCCGGCCCCTCGTCGTTCCCGAGCACCACCGCCCCGGCGCCGTCGCCGAAGAGGATGCAGCTCGAGCGGTCGGTCCAGTCGAGGATGCGCGTCAGGCACTCGGCGCCGATGACGATTGCCTTCTTGTCGGGGTAGAAGTTCACGAACCCGCGCGCCTGCTCGAGCGCGTAGACGAAGCCGGCGCAGGCCGCCTGCAGGTCGAACGCGCCCGCGTTCACGCAGCCCAGGAGGTCCTGCACGATGCACGCGGTGGACGGAAAGGTGCCGTAGTCGGGCGACGAGGTCGCCACCACGATGAGCCCGATTTCCTCGGGCTTCACCCCGGACATCTCCAGCGCCTCGCGCGCGGCCTCGGCCGCCATCGAGGAGGTCGTCTCGCCCTCGCCGGCGACATGTCGCGCATGAATGCCGGTGTGGGAGAATATCCACTCGTCGCTCGTGTCCAAGGATGCGGCGATGTCGCCGTTGGTTACCACTTTCGGCGGCAGATAGCTCCCAGTTCCTAATATCTTGATTCCCATAGCCGCGTATTATACCATATTTGGCGGGTTAGGTGGTTATGCGGCTGGGGGAAAGAGAAGAAACTCCGATGGTTTGGGTTCTCGCTACCGCTCCACTGCTTCGCATCCAGCAACCCCTATCCAGTTCCGCGGCAGATTTGGTTCACACAGAGGCGCAGAGGCACAGAGTTATTTTTAACTGGGGGCAAGCCCCCAGACCCCCAAGGCCCCTGCGGCGGAGCCGCAGATCAAACCCATGGTCACCGCGACCGTGTTGAGCGAATGCTATGCGCGAAGCATAGTCCATTCTGCGGAGCGGTAGCGAGAGCGCCACGAAATATGGTATAATACGCACCAATGACCAAACCCGCCTGGAGCATACTGCCCGACGAGTGGAAGCCGATCCTGGTGGATCGGGGACTGCGCGCATTCAGGGCAGACCAGATACTCCAGTCGCTGTATCGCGATTGCATACGCGACTGGGACGGGGCCACTACGCTCCCGAAGGACTTCCGCGAGACGCTCAAGGAGGAGTTCCCCATCACGCCCTGCGAAGTCGCCGCGGTCTCCGAGTCCTCTGACGGCACCAAGAAGCTCCTCGTCTCCTTCGCCGACGGCGAGGCGGTCGAGACCGTCCTCATCCCCGCCGCCTCGCGATTCACCCAGTGCATCTCCACCCAGGCCGGCTGCGCCATGGGCTGCGCCTTCTGCGCCAGCGGCGCGAACGGACTCTCCCGCTCGCTCGCCGCGGACGAGATCGTCGCCCAGCACATGCTCGCGCGCTCGTTCGGCGAAGTAACCAACATCGTCGTCATGGGCATGGGCGAGCCCTTCGCCAACTACGACGAGACCCTGCGCGCCCTCCGGCTCATCAACTCCGGCCGCGGGCCCAACGTCGGCGCGCGGCACATCACCCTTTCCACCTGCGGCGTCGTGCCCGGCATCGAGCGCCTCGCCCGCGAAGGCATCCAGTTCGAGCTCTCCGTCTCGCTCCACGCGCCCAACGACGAGCTCCGCTCTCAGCTGATGCCGGTGAACCGCCGCTGGCCGCTCGACGTGCTCCTTCCCGCCTGCGCCGCCTACACCGCCGCCACCAAGCGCATCATCACCTTCGAGTACACCGTCGTCGCCGGCGTCAACGACTCCCGCGCCTGCGCCGAGGAACTCGCCCGCCAGGTCCGCCGCGTGCCGATGGCGAAGGTGAACCTCATTCCCCTTTCGCCCGTCGCGCACCGCCCGGACTTCCGCACGCCGGACGAGTCGACCATGCTCATGTTCCTCGACGTCCTCATGAAGCGCGGCGTCCAGACCATGCTCCGCCGCAGCCGCGGCAAGGACGCAGACGCCGCCTGCGGCCAGCTCCGGCTCCGCCGCGCCGTCTCCGCGGCAAAGGAGGCCGCGCCATGAAGCCGCGCAACGACAAGGTCAAGAGCGGCATCACCCACGACGAGATCATCCAGTGGGGCGGCCAGGAGGTCTTCAACCAGGCGCTCGCGCTCTGCAACTCGGGCGATGTCTCGGACGTCAAGTACGACGACGACACCCTCGTCATCTCCGGCAAGATCCTCCAGCCGAGCGGCTACCAGATGCCCGTCGCGCTCAAGCTCAAGCCCAACGGACGCATCGACTCCAAGTGCCCCTGCCCCACCAACCAGCGCTTCGGAAAGGTCTGCCCGCACGTCGTCGCCATCGGCATCGCGCAGATGGTGATGGAGATGGACGAGCCCGAGGAGCGCCCGCGATCCGACGCCCCCGCGCCCGCCGCGCCGCCGCCGGAACCGGAGCCGGAGTTCATCGAAGTTCCGATGAAGCCGCGCTTCTACGCCGCGCTCGCCGGTTCGCGCGCCTCGCTCTCGATAATGGTCGACGCGAAGTACGGCGACGTCCGCTTCCACGCCTGCTCGCTCCAGCCGCCGCGCGCGGTGTGGCTGGAGGACGAGGACGACCCGCTCGTCCGGCGCACCCGCGCGATCGGCGCCGAGCGCAGCGCGGTGAAGCGCCTGCTCAAGTGGGGCTTCGAGCCGGGCTACAAGGACGGCGACCCGCGGCACTACATCACCGATCCCCAGAAGGTGCTCAACTTCCTCGGCGCCGGCATCCCCGAGCTCCGCCGCGCCGGCTGGCGGTTCGACCTCTCCGACGCGCTGATGGAACTGACCGAGGGCATGCCCTCCATCGTGCCCGTCGTCACCGTGAAGGACGCGCCCGGCGGCGCCTTCGACATCCACTACACCTTCGACGCGCGCGGCAAGGCGGTCTCGCCCGCCGACGTCCAGGCCGCGCTCAACCGCGGCGACGGCTACCTGATGAAGGATGGCAAGGTCGTCCTGTTGGACTCCGGCGGCATCGAGGCGCTGCGGGACGTGTTCAGCGACTGCGCCCCCTCGCAGAACGGCGCCGAGCGCGGCTGGTTCCGCGTCAAGTCCGCCTACGCCGCCTACGTCAAGAGCTCGCTCGACCTCGTCGACTGCGAAGTCAACGCCGGCCGCGCCAAGTTCTGGCGCACCATGACCCGCCAGCACGGACGCCACACCAACGCCAAGTTCGAGCCCGTGCCGCTCGGCCACCTCGACCGCATCCTCCGCCCCTACCAGAAGCAGGGCGTCTACTGGATGCGCTTCCTCGAGAACGCCGGGCTCTCCGGGCTGCTGGCGGACGAGATGGGCCTCGGCAAGACGCTCCAGACCCTCGCCTGGCTCACCTTGCCGCGGAGCGACCCGCGCGCCCACGACGCCAAGGGGCGCAACCTGCCGGCGCTCATCGTCTGCCCCACCTCGCTCGTCCGCAACTGGGAGGCCGAGGCGCAGCGCTTCACCCCGGAGCTGAAGACGCTCGTCGTCTCCGGGCACGACCGCCAGCCGCTCTTCGCCAAGATCCCCGAAGTCGACGTCGTCATCACCTCCTACGCCCTGCTCCTGCGCGACCTCGAGACCGGCTACGTCACCCAGGACTTCTCCGTGGTCGTGCTCGACGAGGCCCAGAACATCAAGAACCGCCAGACGCGCAGCGCCAAGTCGGTCAAGGGCGTCCACACCATCCAGCGCCTCGTCCTCACCGGCACCCCGATCGAGAACACCGTCGCCGACGTCTGGTCGATCTTCGACTTCCTGATGCCGGACTACCTCGGCGACTACGAGTCGTTCCGCAGCCGGTTCGAAGACCCGATCGCGGACGGCGACGCCGACGCCGAGGCCACGCTCGCGCGCCTCAAGCGCAAGATCTCGCCCTTCATCATGCGGCGCGTGAAGAAGACGGTGGCAAAGGACCTGCCGGACAAGATCATCAAGGTCTCCTACTGCCCGATGTCCGACGACTCGCAGCGCGAGTACACCAAGGCGCTGATGGCCGCGCGCGTGCAGGCGGGCGACATCATCAAGGCCAAGGGCTTCCAGAAGTCGCGCTTCGAGCTCCTGGCGCTGCTCACCAAGCTGCGCATGATCGCCTCGCGAGCGAAGATCGACACCTTCATGGAGCAGCTCCAGCAGGCGATCGACTCCGGCCACAAGGTGCTTGTCTTCTCCCAGTTCGTGAAGATGCTCGCGCTCATCCAGAAGCGGCTGCGCGAAGCCGGCATCGCCTACTGCTACCTCGACGGCTCCACCAAGGACCGGCTCGGGCAGTGCAGCAAGTTCAACCGCACGCCGCAGATCCCGGTGTTCCTCATCTCGCTCAAGGCCGGCGGCACCGGCCTCAACCTGACTGCGGCGGACATGGTGATGCACTACGACCCGTGGTGGAACCCGGCGGTGGAGGACCAGGCGACGGACCGCGCGCACCGCATCGGCCAGAAGAAGAAGGTCTACGTGATGAAGATGATCGCCTCGGGCTCGATCGAGGAGAAGGTGCTGGCGCTCCAGCGCCGCAAGCAGGCGATCATCAACGCCACCGTCGACACCACTGACGCCGCGATCATGGAAACCCTCTCCGCCGCCGACTTCGACGAACTCCTCTCCTAATCTCCCGCGCCGACAACTGAATTTGGGAACTCCGATCTGTGTGGGCTCTCACTACCGTTTCGCTGAATGTTTTGTGCTTTGCGCATATCATTCATTTTTCACAGCCATACTGGCCATAGGTTTTATCTGCGGCTTCGCCGCAGGTGGTCTTGGGGGTCTGGGGGGCACCCCCAGCTAAAACAATCCTGAAAATCCTGTAAATCCTGTCCTCAACCCTCTGTGTCTCTGTGCCTCTGTGTGAGCCCAATCTGCCCCGGAACTGAATAGTGGTTGTCATCCGCGAAGCAGCGGAGTGGTAACGAGAGCCCCAACCATCGGAGTTTCAACTATCCCAAACCACGAGCAACGAAATATGGTATAATACGCACACTCAACTCATTCAAAATTGAATGATTCAAATCTGAATGACCATGCAGCACCAAACACAGAACCCCTTCAGGTACGGCGCCAAGGTGACCGGCGGCGCGTTCTACGACCGCCGCGAAATCAAGAACTCGATGGAAAACGCCATCGACGGCGGCAACAACGTCGTCCTCTACGGACCTCGCCGCTACGGCAAGTCCTCGCTCGTCGCCGAGATGATGACCGAGCTCCAGGCGCGCGGAACCGTCTGCGTCTACCTGAACATCATGAACTTCGCCTCGCTAGCCGACTTCGTCATGGCCTACACCAAGGCGGTGTACGACCAGCTCGCGCCTGCGGCGGCGGCGCTCAAGCACATCTCCGGCTTCTTCAGGCGGATACGTCCCGTCGTCAGGATGTCCGAGGACGGACGGCCGGAGATGTCGTTCTCCTTCGACTCCGGCAAGATCGGCGTCGCCGAGCTGCGCGAGGCCTTCGAGCTCCCCGAGAAGCTGCGTCCACGCCGGAGCCGGCTGGTGATCGTTCTCGACGAATTCCAGGAGGTGGCGGAATTCGGCCTCGGCGCCAGGTTCGAGCAGGTCATGCGCAGCGTCATCGAGAACCACTCCGAGATCGGCTACGTCTTCCTCGGCTCCAAGACGCACATGCTCAAGCGCATGTTCGCCGCGCCTTCGCGTCCCTTCTACCGCAGCGCCCAGACCTTCTCGCTCGCGCTGCCGCCGGAGGACGAGGGACTGAAGTTCCTGGTGGACAAGTTCGCGTCCGTCGGAATGTCGATCGGCGCGCCGGTGGCGAAGAAGATCGTGGAACTGTCCGGCAACGTGCCTTACTACCTGCAGGCGCTTGGCTCCTGGACCTTCCGCGTCGCCAGCGAACTACGCAAGAACAAGATTTCCGCGGCAGACGTCGACAACGCCTTCGAAATGATGTACGACGCCGAACGAGACCTCTTCGAGAGCATGTTCCGCGCCCTGCCGGAATCCCAGCGTCTGGTGGCGCGCGCCCTGGCACTGGAGCCGGCCGGGGTCATGACCGACGAATACCGCACGCGGCACTTCCTACCCAACGCATCTACCGTAGGCACTGCAATACGCCGCCTTGTCGCCGATTCGCGCATCGACATGGTCGACGGGCTCTACCGCCACCTCGACCCAGTCTTCGCCCACCACCTCCGCCGCACCAGCCCGATGTAGCCCTCTCCGCCGCCGACTTCGACGAACTCCTCTCCTAAACAAGCCCCAAATCACGAAATATGGTATAATACCAACATCCAAACCATTTAACCAACCCCAAGGAACGAACCGCCATGAAGAAGCTACTTCTCCTCGCTGCCTCTGCCTCGATGCTCGCGCTCGCAGGATGCCGCTCCACCACCCCCGGCCTCATCTTCTCGCTTGATTTCGAGTCCGAGCAGGAGGTGCTGAATCCCTGCGTCGGGCCCACGGGAGCCCTGCGCCAGCAAAAGGCCCTTACCTTCGCCGACGGCAAGGAAGGCAAGGCACTGCGCGTCGAGGCCGGCGGCCCCCTCCTCTCCTACACGCTGCCCACCAACTTCCTCGGCAAGACCGGTTGCGTCGAGTTCTGGGCCAAGCTCGAGGGCAACAAGAGCACCTACGGCTGCGCCGATCCGTGCTTCTACTGCATCAAGTTCGCGAACAACGAGGAGAACCTCGTCCAGTTCACCGCCAACAACGGCGTCGGCTGCCGCGGCCTCTACGGACGCATGGTCCACCACGAGCGAATCACTCACAAAGGCTGGGGCGGCCGCGTCAGCTATGCCGAAGCCCTCGGCGACGACATCTCCGGCTGGCACCACTACGCCTTCGTCTGGAACACCGACGGCGTGACCGGCTACTTGACCAAGGACGGCAAACCGTCCCCGGCGGTGATGTTCGTGGACGGCAAGCCGCACTGCGACGTGAACCTCATGCCCGAAGGCCCCAAGGACAGCGTCGCCTCGCTCGTCAACACCGCGGCCAAAGGCGCGGAGCTCGGCTTCCCGCTCACCCGCGGCAGAAGCGCCAGCCCCTACCTGATCGACAGCTTCCGCATCTGGGACTTCGACAAGGTCCCGCCCGCACCGGCCAAGGACTAATCGAAGTCGATTAGCGCTTCAACCGAACGCCTAAAGCACTCATCGGAGAAGTGCGAGGCAATCGTCTTCTCCGCGCGCTCGCCGATGCGCTGGCGTAGACAGCTGTCCTCGTAAAGCGACCGCAAGCACTTCGCGGCGGCATCGACGTCCGGCTCCGGCCACGACTCTGCCTTCATGAAGTATTCCCCCTCCTTGATCGCGACGCGCCGAAACGAAACCAGCATGGCATTGTCCTGGGTGCAGAACTCAAGCGGCGCTCCAAAGTCGGTTATAACCACCGGCTTCCCGAGCGACATCGCCTCCGCGATTCCAAGCCCGAACCCTTCGCCGCGATTCAGCGAAATGTAGACGTCGGCGGCGTTCGTGAGCGCATAGACGTCCGGCTGCGGAATATATGCGGAAATAACCATCAACCTTTCCCCGACCCCAAGCTCCGCGACAAGCGACTTGATCTCGCTAAGTTCTTTGCTGAATTCGCCGGCATGATTTACCTTGAAAACAAGCCAGGCATCCTTGGCGTCCGCGAACGCCGCGGCGAACGCCCTCACCATCCCGAGCGGGTTCTTGCGATGGAACGAGCCAAGGTCGAAATTGGAAAACACAACGAATGCGTCCTCTGGCAGCGAATATTTCCTGCGCACCTCGTCCGCTCCCGGAAACGGCCGCGGCACCTGCAAAAGCGGGTACAGCACCTTCCTGACCGGGAAGCCGGATTCCTTGAACGCCTTCCCAATCGCGTCGTGGTTGAAGTCCGACATCGTAAGGAAGAAATCAGACGACAACGGATCGGGACTGAATTCTGGAAACGCCTTTTCCGCCTCCCAGAAGCACAGCCTTCCGCACTTTGGCCCAAGCCCTTTGGGAAATGTGCTGTAGTGAAGCTCGACCACAACCGAGAACTTCCTTGCGTCAAATTCGCCGCGTGGAGTAAGCAGTCCATCGAAGTCTCCCTTTGCCACATTCCCGCTGACCACCCCCGTGTCGAAGGTCTGACACGGCACTCCGCACTCCTTGAGCCGTATGACAAAGTCGCGCAGGGTCTTGCTCATGCTCCACGACTGCGTCAACGGTCCCACTACCGTAATGCCACGCACCGGCACAGTGTCACTATGCCGACGCGCATTGGCGACGATGAGCCGGCGATTCCTCGCCATGCGGACCTTCTTGACCGCCCACTCGCACACTCCTTTCAGGCCCCATCGCCTCAGCCGCGCGACAACTCCGCTCAATCTCTCGCTAAGTTTCATTTCCCAACAGCGCCTCCTTCGAAACCATGCGATGGAACCCGAATGGCAATGCCTCCGGCTTTTGGATCGGCACCAGCGCATCCCACGAGAACCTCAGCGATTCGCGATTCGTCGCCAACCGGAACGACCGACGATATTCCCGTTCATGGAGCGGCAGAAACTTGGTGTAATAGAGATCTTCGGTCGCATCGGGAAACCACCCCTTCGCCGCGTACTTGCCGTTCCAGTACCTGGCGGCAGCCTCGCATATCCGCCGCGAACGCAGCGAAAAGCCGCCGTTCTGCACCCAGTAGTTCAACGCGCGGCAGACAAGGTTCTTCCACCAGGAGTCGCGCACATACGGAGCGCCGATGAAGTCGTATTTGCCGACAAACTCCTCCAATCCGCCGCGGAGCGGATAGCCGTCGGCCTGGATTACGAGCACGTATGGCGTCGAGAACCGCGTCCACAGCCTTGAGTTGCAGTCGGCGCTCATCGAATTTATGTCACCTGGAACGAGCGAAGGCTCGACCTGCACCTCGACCTCGCGGTTCTCCGCGGCAAATGCCTCGATGCACGGTCTCGTCTTGTTCACGACCAGCACGGTCCTCAGCTGCCCGCAATGACGCCACGTCTCGCGCACTGCCAGCGCAAGTCGCCCAAACGCCGCATCGTATCCTTGATCGTCCCAGAAATGATAGGCGAGGACAGTCACTTCGTTCTCAAGATTCGTCGTCATCTTCCCACCGCCTTTGTCAGCAGCCTCAAGGTACGGAACCATGCGGACTGCAGGGCGTAGCCAAGCATCGCCTGCCGCGGCGACTTCACCCCTTCCGACACCACCAAGCCCATTGCATCCGCCGCCATCGTGAACGCGCGTTCGAGCCGCGATGCCAGGCCATACTCGCGATGTGCGTTCTGCTCGGTCACCTCAACAAAGTCATCCCACGAGAACTTTCCGACAAACGGAAGAAACACCTTCGACCGCGCAATGAAGATCGATCCTGGCGCTATCACCGGATGCCGCACGTGCAGTGAGAACTCCCGCTCAAGCCAAGACTTTACCTCTAACGCCTCGGCCGTCCCGTCCGTGGCGCAGTAGTTGATTACGCCATGCCCGGTCGCAAAGCCGAATTCAGGCCACCGCGCGAACGCCTTCATCACTCGCTTAGCCGCCCAAGGATCGGCCGAAAATGGACGCAACAGCTCCCTTCTCCATTCCGGGCCAGAGAACTTACGGAAATTAATCCAAGTGTCGAGATCGCGCTTGGTGTGCAATTTTGCCACTAGGTCAAAGCCGCTGAGATCCTCCTTGTTCAGCACCTCGCAGACAAATGGGCCGATGTCGTACCCGCGATTTGGCACGGCGGCGAAACGACAGTCGCAGTCGGGCGCCGCGGCGCGCGCGGCCGCCTCAATGTCTGGCCGTCCCTCTGGATAGGTAATGACCGCGCGCAGGTTGTCCTTGCCTACCGCCTGTTTAAGGTTCAATGCGGCAGTGGCGATCTCGGGCAGCACCTCGAGATTGAAGACATGCATGTGCAAAACTACGCGCGTGATTCGCATTTGCTGTGTATTATACCAAAATCTGCTCTGTCCTTGCCGCAGCACTTTATCCAATAGCTCATCACCGAAATATGATATAATACAACAACATGAAACTTTCAACAGCCATTTTCAACCTTCTTAATCGTATAATCAAGTCGAGGCCATACTCGGCTCTTCACTTAGCAATATTTGGCGACATTGAATATCGTCAATACAGAAGCCAGCAGTTTCTTCTGTCCACAGCAGCGCTTCACAGTAAGACTTTTCCCCAGTTTCGAAACATAAACAACGGGAAAGACGTAGTAGTCGTCGCTTGCGGGCCCAGCGTCGAGCACTATCAGATCATCCCCAATGCCATACACGTAGGTGTCAACAAAGCCATCTGCTCAGACCGCATCAAATTTGATTATTGGTTCAGCGAAGACCTTCCGGTTTTTTTCCGAAATGACCCTGCGGTCATCAATCGATTCAGAGAATATCCTTGTACCAAATTTTATGGTCTTTCAAACATTGAGGATCCGCGGACCAAATTGTGTCCAAGCAACCCCCCAGAATCGGAAGCACTTGCGGCAAACGCCTTGCGCTATCGTCATGACTCTGGGACGACTCTCAGGGGATGGGAGCCGCAGCCGGCCTACGACCTTGCCACACAACCAATCGGTGCATTTGGCACTGTTGCGCTCTCAGCTCTTCAATTCGCACTTTGGACAAACCCCAAACGAATCTTTCTGGTTGGCTGCGACAACACCGCTACCGGACATTTCTATAAAAAGGACGAAACTACCTATCTTAACACGCAGCGCATCTTAACCGGATATAGAAAAATCAAAGAATTTGCTGCCTGTTATTATCCCGACACCGAGATCATATCCGTAAATCCAGTGGGCCTGCGCGGCATATTCAAGGATTGGGATCAAGACAAAGGACCGCTTGAAGATACTCGGCAAACTTGATCGACTCCACGAGAAGTTTGGCGACTTCTGGTGGTATTCGTTTATGTTGTTCGCCGCGCTGCGCGTCGGCGATGTCATTAATGCCATTGTTGGGCTTTGGCTAGTGCCTAAATACATCGGGCAAGAAGAGCTCGGCGCCGTTCTGCCGTTAACACAGTTCGCCACGTCAATAGGTGCGCCCATAACTGTCCTGGTGACTGTCTTCACTAAATTCCTCAACAAGTTCAAAACACAAGGCGAAGATGGGAAAGTCAAATCCATGCTGCTGTGGTTTTCCGGCATAGCTGTCGTCATAATTCTCATTACGTCTGCAGTTGCAATCGCAATACTACCCCACTACTTTGAACGTATCCGCGTGACTTCCGGCTCCCTTGTATTTCTCATCATTGCTTCCGGGCTGATTTCCACAATCCATCCAGTATTCAATAACGCGCTTCAGGGTCTTAAGAAATTCAATGCCATTACGCTAAGCAACCTGCTTGCTGCTCCAGTGCGACTGATTGTCATGCTTGTTGCCATGCCCTTCCGCGCTCTGTCCGGATATATGGTCGGTCAAATCGCTCCACAAATGATGTCCATCGGCATTGCCTGTCTGTCCATGCGTAAACATGTTCACAAGAACATAAAGGCCATGCCATTCTGGAAAACCGACGGAAAAGACATCCTACGCTACGCATCCCTTGTCGCCATAGCTCCATTGGTCGCAGCTTTTACCGCGCCCGTCACCTACATGGTGATACGCCAGCGCATGACCGAAATGGACTCCGCAGCCTATTACATGATCTCACGCTTTGCAGAACTCGCGACATTCGCCGGTGCAACTCTGGCATTTGTGATGTTCCCTCTTGCCGCTGAAGCGCAAACCCGCGGCAAATCATCCCTGAAGCTCCTTCGCGACATGTCTATCGGCACCACAATCTTCGGACTCGTTGCGACTGCGTTTCTTTACCTGTTCGGCCGTCAGATCTTCGAGTTCATTCCTACCTGCCGTCCCTATGTGGACTACGTACCGGACATGGCTCTAATGGCCCTGATGTTGACGGTCGGTATTATCTGGACAAACTATTGCAATCACGAAGCTGCTTGTAACAGGTTTTGGTACCTTACCTACGGAGAATTGCTTGCCGTTCTCCAGGCCGCCTTTCTTATCTGCTTTACCGGCTATACCTTCTTCGACGGAATACTACCGGATTCTCTGGTAAACTGGATGAGATCTCTCAATATTTCCAACCTGCACAACTTTCTTATTGCCATGCTCTATTTCAATCTGGCAAGAGTGATTGCAGCGGCAGTTGAAATTCTAGTCAGAGAATTGCACTCCAAACGCCATTGAATCATTTTGCAATACAATCTTCGATAAGCGGCTCGCCCGAAGCCATATCTCGGTCAGCAAATCGGCCAAGGATTGCATCAAGTCTCCCAGGAGCCATCCCTGAGTTAGGCCGAATCGATCGCACATTATCTTCCGTAAAACGTTCGCCCTTGCGAATCGGCTTGACCACGAAAAGCGAACGGGCGAATCTGCGGTTGTCTTGGTTGACGTCGTAGGAAACGCGGCCCAGCGCCTTTTCGGTCTCACGAACCGCCTTGACCATCGTGGCAAATTCTTCGGCGTTGAGCGAGAATCCGCTGTCCTCGCCGCCAAGGGCGCGGTCAAGCGTGAAGTGCTTTTCTATGACTTGAGCACCGAGTGCGACAGCGGTGATTGGCGGAACGATGGACATGGAGTGGTCGGACAGGCCGATCTTCACGCCCTGAGGCCCAAAGCGGTCGATCATGTCGCGGATGGTCGCAAGGTTCATGTCCTCGGTCTTAGCTGGATAGGCAGAGGTGCACTTGAGGATGGTGATGTCGCTGTTGCCGACCGACTTGCAGGCGTCAATCGCGCCCTGTATCTCTTCCAGTGTCGAAACCCCGGTTGAGATAATCATTGGCTTCCCGCATTTTGCCGCGTAGCGGATAAGCGGATAGTCAAAAGCCTCGAAACTGGCAATCTTGTACATCGGCACGTTCATCCGCTCAAGGAAATCGACAGCCGATTTGTCGAAAGGCGTTGAGAAAAGCGGGATGCCGATCTCGTCGGCAAATGCCTTCAGCTTCGGTTGCCATTCCCATGGCGTCGAAGCGCTCTTGTACAGTTCGTATAGATACCGTCCATCCCAAAGCCCACCCTTGATTTTGAATTCGTCACGCCTGCAATCGATGGTAATCGTGTCGGCGGTATAGGTCTGGATCTTGACCGCATCCGCTCCGGCATCCTTAGCCGCGGCAATTATCTTCTTCGCGAGGTTTATGTCCCCGCAATGATTCGCCGACATCTCGGCAATGATAAAAATCGCATCCGACATTATGACTCCTTATTTTGAGGTATGATACACTTTGTCACAAGCGGGGCAATCAAAATTAACACATATGGCATAATCAGACACTTATAACGACTTTGAGCTTCGCTTAACACAATCATACAAGCATAGCCTAGAATCAAGAGGGCAATAAAGGCATAATGCCACTCCCCTGAATATGTCCGCATACACCAAACCACACCAATCACCCCTAAAATCATTATAACAAAATACCAAATAAACGCGCCTGTCTGTATTGACTGTCTGATCACATCCATCCACTTTACGCGTTGCGACGCTTCTGGGCGATATATGCATGTCGACTTTAACTGGACCTCATCCTTATCAACACCAAGCTTTATCGCCACCTTCGGGCCAGTCTGATCAATAAAATATTTAAATGGCATATTATCATCTTGCCATGCCCATACCATTTTCTTTAATAAGAATGGCAATATTTCGTCCATATTTCCACGCCAATCATCCACAATCAATTTTAACACTTCTTGATTGGCCTTTTCGCGAGGACACCCCTCTGACATCATTGAACTCCATTGACGAGATAGCGGTCCCAAATGTATCTGTCCCTCCCCTTGTCGATTAAGGCCCACGCACACGCAATGTGGGGTAGGATTGACATGTGACAAATCAATACCGAAAAGCGACTCGGTGTAACTTAAAACCAAGGTATATGTGCAAATTTGTGCAGCAAAGAAACATCCAAAAACCAGCAGATGCATCCACATGCGGCGAACACGATTATCTATGTGCAATACAACATCAACTACCAAACATATCGACATCGCCACCAAGAAGATTGGCAGGATTGGCTTCATCAAGTTTCCCAAACCAGCAACTACACCTACCAATAAAGCAACGAAAAACTGCGAAACATTTGAAAGCCTTCTTGCCCTCGTCACATACGCAATAAATGCTCCAGCTACGACCGTAAAACATGCTATGCAAAAATGCTCTGGAGTCGCGGTCAACACATATACCAATGAAGGCGGATAGCATGCATAAAGCAAAGACGCAATCGTCGCCACCTTCCGGCATCTAAACAACATGAACGCAATGAAATAAATCATTGCAGCCGTAACGGCATCAAAAACCGCATTCGAAACCAGCACTATTATAAAATGCTCACCAAAAACACTTACGAGCGAATATTCAAACATTGAATAATTCATCCACCACGGGAAAAAATGATGTTGACAATCCTCAGCCACAATAGCAACCCCTCTACATGCACGCTCCCATGACCATGCAAAATCACTAATTGGAGATGTCATACCCCCAAACACAGCAACAATAATCACCCTCGACAACAACACCAAAAGGAACACCCCAACAGCTCCAGATATCTTTGGATGCGCACAGTACAACCTGCTCAATATGACAAATGCAAGCGTTAGGAAAGCAAGAAACAAACCGCCACCAAACAAATATCTGCTTATATGCGGAAGAAAATAGAAATCGTAATCATGCCCCTCCCATACAAAACTCCACCCACCAAAAAAACAAGGCACCGCACAAACAACAGCCAATAGGAAAGGGAACACTACAGTTGTACCCATTATAAGGTTAACGAACCAACAACGAACCAAATCGCGCTTTTCATTCATCTTCATATCGTGTTTACGAATTTCACATTCTGAGACACACTTCAAGCCGACGCTTCTTATGAGACTACTTCTCTTGGTATATCTTCAAGATATATCTTCGTCCATCTTTGACAAAGTATGCTGGATATTTCTCGTTGTCAACAACTCGTAGCAAATTGAACTGGTCAGCTATCGGCTTGTCAATATCGAGCTCACTATCTTCTGGACGTCTCCGCCGGTAAAAAGACTCTGGCCCTACCTGCTTCTCGGCTACGACCTCACCTCTGGACAACTGATTTACAAATGTCATACACATTTCCACAATTTTCCGTCCCAATATTTCCTGCCAGTCAGATATTAGTTCATATCCAGACAATTGAATTGAGTCTCTTAAATACACTGAACCTGCATCAACATTCTCTGTCGCCTCAAATAATGTTAGAGGAATGGTGTCTTTCCCTTCTAGGATCTGCCACGTTGCCGGAGACCACCCCTTGCCATCGGGCAACGCGCTTGCATGGACAACAATGTTGTGGGTGTTGCGATTAAGGTGTTCTGCTCTGACAATTTCAAAACAACTTAGCAAGAATGCAATATCTCCTTTTACAAGCGCGTCACAATTAGACACCATATTAACCTGATGTCCCGCCATTTTCATCTTGGCGACAAGGTCTTGGTCATACTGATTCATCCAGCTTGATCGGTCTGTTAAGATTGAAATTACTAGCTGTTTGTGGTGCATTGCCTACCTCCACGACTTCAAGCAACTTGCATCAACCTTGAAGTCCTCAAGACTAGTCTCTGAATTTTTCTTCGTCTCGATCGAAATGCAGGCATCTGGCGGCATACGAGAGAGTATCTCCTTAATCGGCAGCGTGCCGTCGCCGAGATGAAGGTGCTGGTCGGTTCTGGAATCCACATGAATGTCCGAGAGATGGAACATCGACGGACGCAGGGAAAGGAAATCGGCAAGCCAGGCGCGCCAGTCAGCATCATGGGCATTCGCGGAGGCGACGGCGTGCCCAATGTCAAGACAGAACCCGCACTTGACCGCGGCAAGGACGCTTCTGATTTCGTCAGGAGTCGAGCCCACCAGCATCTGCGGCAGATTGTTGATCGGCAAGTAAGGCTTGTTTTCGATGAGGAAACGTTCGTCGGCCAGAGTCTTTAGCTGCGCTATGAGCTGGGCAATGGCGATGGCCGGATCGTCATCTTCCGGGCACCAGCCGCCATGCACGATGATCTTCCCCGCGCCAAGCATGTCGGCAAAGCGTTTTACTTCGTCAAAGGCCTTCGCATTTGCCGCGGAATTTGCCGCGTCGGCCAGGTTCACGCCATGAAGAGAATGGGGAGCATGGATGACAAACGGAAGATTCAGGTCTTTGCGGAGCATTTCCCAATATGGCAATTTTTCCTGAGAACCGGGGACGACATAAAGCTCAAGATAGTCAAACGCTCCTTCGGCATAAAGCCGTCTGGCTTCGCGCAGATAGGCGTCGGTGTTGACCGACCAGAGCTTGAGGCCGATATTCACCCCTTCAGCACCTTATACTTTAGCTCTGCCATCTTCCAGTCGTCCATCGTGTCAATGTCCTGGACTCGTTCCTCGGGCATCTCAAACATTGCCATGCGAGCATTCTTTGCACAGAAGGACGCGGTCTTGTGGAAATAGAACATCCCTACATCGTGATACATTGGCTCAAGGTCCTGCGAACGCTTCAGCTTGTTCTCGGGTTCACGATATTCGAGAAATCCTTCAGCATTGCGCCGCAACGCCCGTTGAATCGGGAAAGAGTACTTAACAACCGGCATCAGCGAATCTGCGCCTGACGAAACGAATGCCGTGTGCGCGGCGCGGAGCAAGTCGCCGGTCAGAAAAGGAACGCACGGATAGATGCAGCAGAAAGAATCAAAAGCAACGCCGCTCTTGCCATACTCGGCAATCACCTCGTTCAAGACATCTGCCGTTGTTGCATAATCGTTGGACGTAGCGGCACTGCGCATGAAAGGAACCGCCGCGCCGTTCTCCTTCGCGATTGCCGCAATCTCGGAGTCGTCCGTCGACACCATAACCTCGTCAAAAAGCTTAGATTCAAGTGCCGCCGCAATCGCGTAGGCAATCATCGGCTTGCCCATGAACGACTTCACATTCTTGCGCGGAATCCGCTTCGATCCGCCGCGCGCGGTAATAATCGCAATTGACCTCACGGAATGATTCCTTTCAGCCGCGATACGATTTCCGCCACATCCTCATCGGTCAACGACGGATAGAGCGGAAGCGAGATGCACTTCTCGTAATACGCTTCAGCCTTGGGATAGTCGCCGGGCTTGTAGCCGAAAGTGCCACGGTAATATGGCTGGGTATGGACGGGGATGTAGTGCACCTGAAGATTAAGCCCCGCCTCCTTCGCCTTGAAGTAGAATTCGCGGCGGTTCGCGACAAGCACCGGATAGAGGTGGAAACAGGCGTTGGAGAAGTCGCGCTCGACCAGGTGCGGCAGCCCGAGATGCTCGTTGTAGTACGCGACGATCGCGCGACGCCGCGCCTTGAACGCATCAAGCTTCTTGAGCTGGGAGAAGCCGAGCGCGCATTGGATGTCGGTAATGCGGTAGTTGAATCCAAGCTCGCGCATTTCGTACTCCCAGGTGTGCGCCATCTCGCCGTCCTTATGGACGCCATGGGCGCGCAGTGCGCAGAGCTTGGCGTAGAGCTCGGGATCGTTCGTGGTAACCGCTCCGCCTTCGCCGGTGGTGATCGTCTTGACGGGATGGAAAGAGAACACCGTCATGTCGGAATAGCGGCAAGAACCGACCTTCGTCTCCAGGTAGTCCGAGCCGATTGCATGCGCGGCGTCTTCGATGACTATGAGGTTGCTGGCCTTGGCGATTGCGGAAATTCGCGCCATGTCGCACGACTGGCCGGCGAAGTGCACCGGAATGATTGCCTTGGTCTGCGGCGAAAGGCGGCGCTCGATTTCGGCCGGGTCGATGTTGGCAGTCTCGGGGTCGATGTCCGCGAAGACTGGCCTGGCGCCGGTGAACACGATGCAGTTGGCGGACGAAAGGAAGGTAATCGGCGACGTAATCGCCTCGTCGCCGGGGCCGAGCCCCGCCGCCAACGCGGCAATGTGCAGCCCGGCCGTGGCGTTGGCGACGGCTACGCAGTACTTTGCGCCCGTGTAGGCGCATATCGCCTGCTCGAATGCCTTGACGGACGGGCCGCAGGTGAGATAATCGCCGCGCAGGACGTCGACGACAGACTGAATGTCCGCCTCGTCAATCGACTGATGTCCGTAGCCGTATGTCTTCACAACGCCAACCTCGAGATTAAATAGCGCCAATCTTGGCCTTGTTCTCCGCTATCCACTTCTGGAGTTCGGCGATTGTCATCCATTCATTGTTGTTGTCGGATGTATAGCAGAACCCTTCCGGAACGCGCTTTCCGTCCTTGATGCGGTTTACATCGCTGTCCCAACTGTGGATTGCCGGCAGAATCTTGTAATGACCGGGATACTCGTATGTATGCGGAGAATCCTCCGTCGAAATCATCTGTTCATGGAGTTTCTCGCCGGGCCGGATGCCGATAACCTTCTGTTCGCAATCTGGATCCACGGCACGGGCGATGTCGCAGATGTTCATTGACGGAATCTTCTTGACATAGATTTCCCCACCAACCAAGTCGTCAAACGCATGCCACACTAGCTCAACCCCCTGTTCAAGGGATATCATAAAGCGCGTCATCCGCGGGTCGGTGATCGTCAACACGCCATTCTTGGCGGATTCGATGAAAAATGGGATTACGCTGCCCCTCGACCCCATGACATTGCCATAACGCACAACGCCAAAACGCGTCTTCTTTCCGCCGGCATACGAATTGCCGGCTATGAACACCTTGTCCGATACCAGCTTGGTCGCGCCATACAAATTAACCGGCGAACTGGCCTTGTCCGTCGAAAGCGCAACCAGCTTCTTGACGCCGCGGTCAATGCAGGCGTCAACTAGGTTCATCGCGCCCATGACATTAGTCTTGATGCACTCAAAGGGATTGTATTCTGCCGTAGGGACGATTTTCGTGGCCGCCGCGTGAACCACAAAATCAACGCCGTCAAGTGCACGGTAAAGGCGGTCCTTGTCACGGACATCCCCGATGAAAAAGCGAACGCGTGGATCATCCTTGTACAATTTCGCCATGTTCCACTGCTTCATCTCGTCGCGGCTGTAGATGATCAGCTTCTTGGGGTTGTACTTGGCAAGCGTCATCGGCACAAAAGTATGCCCAAAGGAACCGGTTCCGCCGGTAACAAGTATTGTAGAGTTTGTCAGCATTATTGTGCTCGCTCCTTGGTGGTCTACTTCTCTAAACGCGTATTATACCAAATTCCTCGGCCCTCTGCCGCGCGACAACAAAATCATAGCCTTCAAATGCCGCGAGGTGGGCTCACGGGGGTTGCGTTCTCCCCGCACGAGGGGTTTGACTTTCCCTCACGCCCCTTTTCCGCTCCCTACACGGCACAAGCCAATCCCCCAGCACTAAAACAGAGGGGACAGACCCCTGCCGCCTTACTGCCTGCTTTCTCACGGAGTTTTCCAAGCGGCGGATCCGCCTTCGCTGAAGCTACGGCGGACAGAAGCGGGGATGTGATGCGAGTGAGGAGGCGGGTGCGGGTCGCCGTAAGAGTGATCTTGTGCGCAACCAGCGATAGGATTCAGGCAGCCAGTGTACGCGCGTCCGATTGTCCTACGTGCGAAAGGCGACGAAAGTCACCCGCGACGAGACCGAGCATCAGCATCCCCGCGACGCCGCGCCATCACATTTTATGGTATAATACTCTCAAACCGAAAGGAGCATAAAATGAAAAAAATGCTTATTGTCGCTTTCGCTGCATCCGCGTTGGCTGGATGCATGTATAACAAGGTTGCCGAAGACGGGCTTGTGTTCTACTGCACCTTTGACAATGAAGCCGCCGTCGCTACGCCAGCAGTTGGCCCCAAGGGCAAGTTTCTTGGTGCCGCCTTTCAGGAAGGAAAAGTTGGCCAGGCTATGCTTGCCACGGTAGCCGCCAACAATGCGACGTTTGAGCTCCCGCCTAACTTCCTAGGCACTGCCGGCTGCATTGAGTTCTGGGCGAAGATTCGCAACCCGTCCGATCGCATTGGCAGCGGTGGAGATCCGCGGCTTTTCACCATCATTCAAGAAAACACCAAAGACACAATCTTCACCATCGACATCGTTTCCAACAACGGCGCCGGGAATGCCGGATTCTCAGCCTGGACAATCCTCGGAAACATCGCCAATATTCGCGGATTGCAGCGCCTACGCTACCAAGACCTCTTCTCCGGAAGCGACTGCCGCGACTGGCACCACTACGCCATTGTCTGGAACGAAGACGGCATTAAGGACATTGCTGGGAATCCAAGGTATGCTTTGCTTATCGACGGCAAGTTGATTCCCGACATTCAGGGTCATTACCGGCCAATTGAAAAGGCAAAGCCGATTATTTCTTCGCCGATGCTGCTAACGTTCACCCACGATCCTGCAAGGGGGCCGAGTTTCTGCACCAAATCCCCCTTCCTGATCGACGAGTTCAAGATCTGGAACCACGCCAAGACAACTTTCTGATGAAAGTCTCCGTCATTATTCCGACGTTCAACCGGGCCGACATGCTTTGCGACTGTGTGCAAAGCGTCCTCTCGTCAACCTACACGGACATTGAGGCGATAGTGGCGGACGACTGCTCATCCGAAGACGTCCACGGCGCTTTGGTCAAGAACTTCGGAAACGACAGCCGCGTCAAATACACGCAAACGCCATACAACGGATTCGCGGCTCTGGCGCGGAACTGCGGCGCCAGGATCGCGGAAGGAGAATACCTGTTCTTTCTCGACAGCGACAACATTCTTGAGCCGGACGCCATCTCCGAAATGGTCAAGTGCTTTGCCCGCCATCCCAAGGCTGCGCTTGTCGCGCCAGTGACCACGCAATGGCGCAACGATCGTTGCCTGGGAATATGGACGCTCGGCTCGTTCTACAATCCGTGGACAAGTCAAGGCGACGACCGCAACAAGGACAAACTTTCGGTTCAGCAATACCCGCCGCACATCGACGAGGACTTCCCAACCTCCTACAGCCCGAACGCCTTCATGGTCACGCGCTCGGCATTCTTGTCCGTCAACGGGTTTGACTCTGACTATGGGATACAGTTTGAGGAGGCTGATTTTGGAATGCGGGTGACGAACACAGTCGGCGAGGGCTACATCTGCGGCTTGGCCTTGACGAGGCATTTAGGGTATCTCGATCCGGACACGACGCCGCTGGTGCGTGGGTATGGAATCGGATTCCCCAAACGGGCGTACTGCTTCGGACGCAACCGCGTCAAATTTGCGCGCCGGCACTTCAACTTTCTGCAGGCTCTGGTCATAACGTTCGTGTTCGCGCCGCTCAGCTGCATTTTCTACGGCCGCATCGCACTCAAGGAGAAACGCCCGGACATCGCCTTCGCGTATCTCCGCGGAACGATAGCGGGAATGCTGGGCCTCTACCGGTCCCGATTCTTCAATTAGCCGAGCGCGGAGGTGATGGCGGAGAGGAGCTCGGCGTAGGTCTCGAACGCGGGGAGGTCCGGGTTGGCGGCCTTGATCACGTCGGTCGAGCGGAAGAGGAAGCCGGCGCGGGAGGCACGGATCATCTCCAGGTCGTTGAAGCTGTCGCCCGCGGCGATCGTGTCGAGCCCGCAGGACTGGAACGCGCGCACGGTGGCGAGCTTCGACTTCGCGCAGCGCATCTTGTAGCCCGTCACCTTCCCCTCCGGCGTCGCCACCAGCGTGTTGCAGAGGAGCGTCGGCCAGCCGAGCTTCTTCATCAGCGGCTTCGCGAACTCGGCGAAGGTGTCCGAGAGGATCGCCACCTGGGTGCGTTCGCGCAGCGCGTCGAGAAATTCGCGCGCCCCTTCCATCGGGTCGATGCGGGAAATGACGGACTGGATCTCGGCGAGGCCGAGCCCGTGCTTCGCGAGGAGGTCGATGCGGTAGTGCATCAGCTTGTCGTAGTCGGGCTCGTCGCGCGTGGTGCGCGCGAACTCCGGAATCCCGGTGGCGCGGGAGAACTCGATCCAGATCTCCGGCACCAGCACTCCCTCGAGGTCAAGGCAAACGATTTCCATTTCCGCTCCTTCCGCTTCTGTATTTCCTCACCAGCGTCCTGACAGTGAAGTAGGTTATCGGCGTGAGCACCGCCGCCAGCGCGAGGCCGCCGAGGATGAAGCACACCACGACGTCCCCCGAAAGGCTCAGGAGCGTCTTCCAGTCGCTGTTCTTCGCCACCCCGCGCATCGCCTTGAGGATGTAGTCCCAGGAGAAGTCGCGGCCGAGCAGCCAGCCCATCGCCATCGTCTGCGCGGGGTAGATTATCCAGATGGTCAGCGGGTTGGTGATGAAGGTGCCGACCGTCGCGCCAACCTTGGAGACGCGCATCATCATCGCGAGCGGCACCGACACGATCAGCTGCAGCCCGAACGGGACCGAGCAGCCGACGAACATCCCCAGCGCCCAGCCGGCGGCGACATCCTCCGGCGGAAGCGGGTCGCGGACCATCTTCCGCCGGATCAACCGGAAAAACGCGCCGAGGTTCATCGCCCCGGGGCCTCAGACGGTATGGACGAAGAGCCCCGAGCGAAGCTTCGGCTCGAACCAGGTCGACTTGGGCGGCATGATCGCGCCGGCGTCGGCGATGGCCATCATCTCCTCGACCGTCACCGGCTCCATCGCGAACGCAACGGCGTTTTCGCCGGAGTCGACCTTGGCGGCCAGCTCCGCGTCGCCGCGGATGCCGCCCATGAAGGAGATGCGCTTGTCGGTGCGCGGGTCGCCGATGCCCAGGACGGGCGCGAGCAGCTTCGACTGCAGGTAGGAGACGTCGAGCGCCTCCGCCGCGCCGGCGCCGCGGGGCGCGTCCCACGAAAGGTCCATCCACTTGCCGCGGAAGTACATGCGGCAGTTGCGCTCGCCGCGCGACTGGATGGTGAAGCTCTCGGAGACGCGGGAGAGGAACTCGTAGTCGGAGAGTCCGTTCAGGTCCGCTACCAGGCGGTTGTAGGCGAGGATCTTGAGCTGGCTCGCCGGGAACGCGACGGCGAGGAACCAGCGGCTCTCGCCTTCGAAGTTGTGCTCCTTCGCGTAGCGCGAGGCCGCGGCGCTGCGGTGGTGGCCGTCGGCGATGTAGGCGACGGGGATCTGCGCGAAGCGCTCCACCAGCTCGTCGGCGGCGCAGGACGACGCCGCGGCGATTTCCCAGACCGTGTGGCCGATGCCGTCGGGCGCGGTGAAGTCGTAGATCGGCTCGCGGCGGCAAGCCTCCTTGACGATGAGGTCGATCGCCTTATCGTCGCGGTAGGTGAGGAACGCCGGGCCGGTGTGGGCTGAGAGCGTCTCGATGTGGCGGGTGCGGTCGTCCTCCTTGTCCTTGCGCGTCTTCTCGTGCTGCTTGAGGACGCCGGCGAGGTAGTCCTGGGTGTCGAACGTCGCCACGATGCCCGTCTGCGAGTGCGAGCCCATCGTCTGGCGGTAGGCGTAGAACTTGGGCTCGGGGTCGCGCACCAGCGTGCCGCCGGCGATCAGCGCGTCGAGCGCGCGGCGCGCCTGCGCGTACGCCTCGGGCGAGGAAGGGTCGGTGCCGGGCGCGAGGTCGATCTCGGGACGCGACACGTGGAGAAAGCTCTTCGGGTTGCCTTCGGCGAGGGCCTTCGCCTCCGCCGTGTCGACCACGTCGTATGGAACGGACGCGACCAGGGCCGCGTCCTCCTTGTTCGGCCTCACGGCCGCGAATGCACGGATGTTCATCTGGTGATCAGAATCCGATGTTGATTATCGGGAAGAACTGGAACTCGGCGGAGCGGATCACATTGACGAGGCCGAGCTGGTAGCCGTGGAGCGACTCCGCGCGGTTGATGAGGCCGACCTGGAAGCCCTCCGCGTCGCCGGCGACGTTGATGAGGCCCGCCTGCACGCCGCGCAGGCAGAGCGCCTCGTTCCAAAGGCCGACCTGCACGCCGAGCATGTCGCCGTGGCCGATCGAGTTGTAGATGCCCACCTGGACGCCCGCGCCGTCGTCCACGACGTCGCAGCGGAGCAGGTTCAGCTGCACGCCCTCGAAGTAGAGGCAGCGGCCCCAGAGACCGAGGTCGATGCCGGTGACGTTCTCCTGCGCGGTGGAGTACGGGATGGTGATGCGGAGGCCGACCACGTCGGGCGCGTGCGGGACCTGCCAGACGGCGAGGAACGCCGGCCAGGTGGGGCTGTCGTAGCGCTGCTCCTCGGCCTGGGGACGAGCCTCGGCGTCCTTGGCCTTCTCGGCCTCGGCGGGGTCGTCGGCAGCGAAGGCAGCGGCAGTGACCGCGGCGGCGAACATGAACGAAAGCAGTTTCTTCATCACTCGTTTCTCCTTGTGTGGTGTAATTATTCGGTATTATATGATTTTTCGCGGCGGAAATCAAGGGTCAGGCTACGGTAACCTTCCTGATCACCACCGGCTCCTCGGGCACGTTCTGGTGGGGACCGGAGAAGCCGGTGCGCACCTTGGCGATGCGGTCGACCACCTCCATGCCATCAGTCACCTTGCCGAAGACGGCGTAGCCGTAGCCGCTCTGGGTAGGCGCGGTGAAGTCCAGGAAGCCGTTGTCGACGAGGTTGATGAAGAACTGGCTCGTCGCCGAGTCGGGCACCATCGTCCTCGCCATCGCGATCGTGCCGCGGAGGTTCTTGAGCCCGTTCATCGACTCGATGCGGATCGGCCCGCGGGTGTCCTTCTGGTTCATGTCGCGGGTGAAGCCGCCGCCCTGGACCATGAACCCGTCGATCACGCGGTGGAAGATCGTGCCGTCGTAGAAGCCGTCGGCCGCGTACTTCACGAAGTTCTCCACCGTGGCCGGCGCCCTTTCGTCGTCCAGCTCGACGGTTATCGTGCCCATCGACGTCTCGATCGTCGCCTTCTTCATGCGCTTAACCTCCCTTTCTCCTTGCGGAAATCGGCGAGCGTCCGCCTCGGACGCATCAGCTCGAAAGCCTTCGAAACCCTGAGCAACTTCGCCTCCTCGAATCCGCCGCAGATGAACTGCACCCCGACCGGCAGCGAATCCGCCGCGGTGAAGCCGGCCGGCACAGACGAGGCGCAAACCCCGGCGAGCGCGGACGGAATGGTGTAGAGGTCGTTCAGGTACATCGTGAGCGGGTCCTGGTTCGCCCCGAACTTGAACGCCGGAGTCGGCGCGCAGGGCGAGATGATCGCGTCCACCTTGGCGAACGCCTCGTCGAAGTCGCGGCGGATCAGCGTGCGCACCTTCTGGGCCTTGCCGTAGTAGGCGTCGTAGTAGCCCGAGGAGAGCACGTAGGTGCCCATGATGATGCGCCGCTTAACCTCGGGACCAAACCCCTCGGCGCGGCTCTTCACGTAGAGCGAGTAGACGTCCTTCGCCTCGGCGCTGCGGTGGCCGTAGCGGACGCCGTCGAACCGCGCCAGGTTGGCGGACGCCTCCGCCGGCGCGATGATGTAGTAGACCGCCATCGCGTAGTCGGTGTGGGGAAGCGAGATCTCCACCAGCTCCGCGCCGGCCGCCTCGCAGTCCCGCACCGCCTCCTCGACGATCCGCTTCACCTCGGGGTCGAGCCCCGAGACCTCGAAGTACTCCTTCGGGAGCCCGATCCTGACCCCCTTCATCGACGCGCCCTCGATCTCCTTGAGGTAGTCCGGCACCGGGTCCGGCGCCGAGGTTCCGTCGTGCGGGTCGCAGCCGGCGAGCGCCCGGAGCAGGATCGCCGCGTCGTCGACGCACTTGGTCATGGGCCCGACCTGGTCGAGCGAGCTCGCGAAGGCGGTGACGCCGTAGCGGCTCACGCGGCCGTAGCTCGGCTTCACGCCGACGCAGTTGCAGAAGCTCGCGGGCTGGCGGATGGAGCCGCCGGTGTCGGTGCCGAGCGCGGCGATGCAGAGGTCTCCGCCGACCGCCGCGGCGCTGCCGCCGGAGCTGCCGCCGGGGACGCGCTCGAGGTCGTAGGGGTTGCGGGTCACGCCGAGGCCGGAGTTCTCGGTCGACGAGCCCATCGCGAACTCGTCCATGTTGACGCGCCCGGCCGGAATGAAGCCGCCGGCGCGCAGGTTCGCGATCACGGTGGCGTCGTAGGGCGAGACGTAGCCTTTGAGAATCTTCGAGGCACAGGTGCAGGGCTGGCCGCGGACGTTGATGAGGTCCTTGATCGCGATCGGCACCGACTTGGGGTTCTCCTTCGCGAGCGCAAGCGCCTGCTCCTCGTCGAAGGTGAGGTACGCGCCGACCTCGCCGTCGGCGGCCTTCCGCCGGTCGATCACCGCCTGCGTCAGCTCAACGCAGGAGAACTCGCCCTTCGCGATTCCCTCCTGCGCCTCCCTGACGCCAAGTTCGTAAAGTTCCATGTGCGTATTATAGCATATTTCGCGGAGGCACGGCACCATCAGAATAGAGCTCGGTTAGGTGCGTGACGGAGAACGCGTCCTTGAACGCCGCGGGCGTGACCGGGTCCTTGGGCTTGAAGGTGAACGTGCGGGGCCAGCCGGGGACGAGCGTCACCGCGTTGTCGTCGAATTCGCCGCGGATTCCCTTCGCGTTCATCCACACCCAGAACGCCGGCTTGTCGGTGGTGAGCGTCACTTTGAAGCCGTCGATCTCCGCCTTGACGTTGGCCTTCGGCAAGTCGCCCTTGTAGTCGGAGCGAACGGGGAGGTTCCACACGTGGACCCCCATGGTCGACCCCAACACGCCGCCTCGGAAGACGAGACGCAGCACTGCGTTCTTGCGCTGCGCGACCTTGCCGAAAGCAGCCGCCGAACGAGCGTCGATCCTATTTGCAGGAAGGAGCATCTTCTCCTCCGCACCGCCGTCAAAAGGATGGAAGATGGCTAGGACATCGCCTTCGATGTGCCTGTCGGTGTCGTTGACTACCTTCACCGTCCCGTCCGGCGCGAGCGTCACGTGTACCGGCTCGAAGAAGCGCTTGGCGAGGTAATGGAGCGGCTTCCACTTGCCGCCGTACTCGATCGAGCTCCACGAGGCGACTGGCCAGTTGTCGTTCAGCTGCCAGAACAAGGTGCCCATGCAGCGCGGCTGTTCAGAGCGCCAGGCGTCGACGGCCATCTGGATCGCCATCGCCTGCTGGAACTGCGAGAGCAGGAGCTCGGAGGGGACGTCCTTCGGCTCGCGGAAATAGCGCTGGAAGTTCTCGCGGATGCGGCGGTTGCCTCCGTCGTTCTTCTGGTGCCACTCGAAGTCGGGTCCGCGCGCGAGGATCTGCTCCTTCGTGGCGAACGTCTCGGCGACCTCCAGCGACGGAAAAGACTGGTAGCCGAACTCGGAGCAGAAGCGCGGGTGGTAGTCGTAGTATTTCGCGAACGGCGCGTTCTCGTGCCACACGTCCCAGTTGTGCATGTCGCCCTTCGAGTCCTCCTTCCAGCCGTCGCCGAAGTCGCCGGGGCCGCAGCACGGCGAGGACGGCCAGTAGGTGCGCGCGGGGTCGTATTTCCCCACGAGCTCGCCCTGCATCTTCGAGCGCTTGATCCATTCGCCGCGGTAGAAGTCGGGGTCGGCGCGCGTCTCCTTGAACCACTTGACCGCGCCTAGGCACTCGTTGTCGCCGCACCACATCGCGATCGACGCGTGGTCGCGGAGGCGGCGGAGCTGGTGCGCGAGCTCGGCGCGGATCTCGCCGAGGAACGCGTCGTCGCCGGGGTAGACCGCGCACGAGCACATCATGTCGTGCCAGATGAGGATTCCCAGCTCGTCGCAGGTGTCGTAGAAGACGTCCTTCTCGTACTGCCCGCCGCCCCAGACGCGGAGCATGTTCATGTTCGCGGCCTTCGCGCTTTCGAGTAGGTCGCGGTAGCGGGCTTGGGTCTGCTCGTTCTCGTAGGCCGAGCACGGAATCCAGTTCGCGCCCTTCATGAAGAGACGGCGCCCGTTGACGCAGAAGACGAGAGAAAGCTCCTCCTTGCCTTCCTTCGAGACCGTCTTCTCGTTCAGCACCTCGATCTTCCTGAGGCCGATCTTCTTGACGATCTTCTCGCCGTTCAGCTCGAACTCGCAGGTGTAGAACCTCTGCTCGCCCGCTCCGTTCGGCCACCAGAGCGGCGGATTGTCGATCTCGAACTTCCGCTCGGCCTTCGAGCCGTCCGAAAGCTCGGCGACGACCGTCAGCGTGCAGTGGGTGAAGTCGTCGTTGAAGTCCTGGGTCGAGTAGACGTATTCGACGCGCGGGCCGTCCGTCGCGATCAGCTTCGTTGTGCCGCAGAAGCCGATGACCTCGACCGCCGGGCCCCAGTCCCAGCCGCCGTGGCAGGCGGGCTTGCGGACGAACGCCTGGTTCTTCGCCCAGGTCATGTTCGACATGGGGAACGCCCTGCCCTTCGCCGCGTATCGCCGGTCGCCTTCCAGCTCCGGGCTGCGGAAGCGACCTTCCACCGTGTTTGCACCCGCCTTCAGGAACGACTTGACGTCGAACTCGTAGCGCTGGAAGCGGTCGGTCGTCTCGCCGACCTTCTGGCCGTTGACAAAGATCGTCGCGAACGCGTCGCAGTCCTCAAGCCGAAGGACGATCTCCTTCTTCGCCGCGAAGTCCGCGGGGACGTCGAAGCTGCGCGAGATGTTCCAGTCGGACCGGCCGACCCACTGCATCTTCTCCTCGTTGCGGCCCCAGAACGCGTCGTCCATCAGGCCGGACTTCAGGAGCGCGGAATGGACACCGCCGGGAACTGCAACAAGGCAGGCGACCTTGGTGTCGTCTGCCTTGACGAGATTCCAGTTTCCGGCGAGGTCGATCTCCGCGGCAGTCGCCGCGACGCAGGTAGCGCCAACGAGCGCCGCCAGCGCAATCGCCTTCATTACCAGGCGTAGTGCGCGAACGCCTTGTTGGCCGCGGCCATCTTGTGCACGTCGTCGCGCTTCTTGATGACGTTGCCCTGGCCCTGGAAGGCGTCGACGAGCTCGGCCGCGACTGCGGCCGGCATGCCCATGCCGTGGCGCGCGGACGCGAACTGGGTGGCCCAGCGCAGCGCGAGCGAAAGCTGGCGGTTGGCGGCGATCGGCACCGGCACCGGGTAGGTGGTGCCGCCGACGCGGCGGGTCTTCACCTCGACCTGGGGCTTCATGTTCTCGATCGCGGCGGCGACGACCTCGAGCGGGTCCTCGAGCGCCTTCTCGTCCTTGACGAACTTGGAGGGATCCTCCTTCATCTTCTCGGCGACCTTGTCGATCGCGCCGTAGACGATGCGCTCGGCGACGGTCTTCTTGCCGTCCTTCATGAAGCTCGGAGTTGTACTTCGGGTCGAGCGTGACGCGCTTGACTACTGCCTTGCCTCTGCGACTCATGGCTTACTTCTCCTCTTTCTTAGCCTTCTTCATGCCGTACTTCGAGCGGCTGCGGTTGCGGCCGGCGACGCCAAGCGAGTCGAGCTTGCCGCGGATGATGTGGTAGCGCACGCCAGGGAGGTCCTTGACACGGCCGCCGCGGACCATCACCACGGAGTGCTCCTGCAGGTTGTGGCCCTCGCCCGGGATGTACGCGGTCACCTCGTAGCCGGAGGTGAGGCGGACGCGCGCCACCTTGCGGAGCGCGGAGTTCGGCTTCTTGGGCGTCATCGTCTTGACGACGAGGCAGACGCCACGGCGCTGGGGGCACGCCTTCAGCGCAGGCGATTTCGAATGCTTTGCCAGGGGGCGGCGCCCCTTGCGGATCAGCTGGTTGATTGTCGGCATTTATCTTTTCCTTGGTTAAAAGTTTGTGTATTATATCAATTTTGACCTTCGGGTGTCAATTGCCACTCCTCAAGTTTCGTCTGCTGGGCGACCGGCTTGGTGTAGGCGTAGGTTTCGTCCGGAGCAGGCTTCTTCGGCTCGCAGGCGCTGTCGAACTTCGGCAGCTTGCGCTGCGGCGCGTCGGTCCTGAGGACTGCGGGCGCGCCGGTGCCGGTCGTCGCGTTCGCGCCGACCATCGCGGCCGCGGCCGCCTTCTCCTCCTCGCCGGCCGCCTCGCGGGCGTCCACCTGGGCGCGCGCCTCGGCGTCCACCTCGCCGAGCTTCGAGTGCCGGGCGGGGATGGGCTTGAGGAGCGGGTCGTCGGGACCGATCACCGTGCATTTCAGCGGCTCCTTGATGTACGCCTCGATGTCGGGGATCTGGCAGCTCTCGAACTCGTCGGCGAAGGAGATCGCAACTCCGGTCGAGCCGGCGCGGCCGGTGCGGCCGATGCGGTGCACGTAGTCCTCGGCCTCGTAGGGGAAGTCGAAGTTGACCACGTACTCGAGCCCCTTCACGTCCAGGCCGCGGCCGGCGACGTCGGTCGCAACCACCACCTTCACCTCGCCGTCGCGGAACTGGTCGAGCACCTTGAGGCGCTTGTTCTGGTTGACGTCGCCGGAGAGCATCTCCACCGAGACGCCGCGGATCTTCAGCGACTCGTAGACGTCCTCGGTCGTCGACTTGCGGTTGCAGAACACGATCGTCCGCGCGTCCGGATGGAGCGCGACGTGGTTGAAGAGCACCGTGAACTTGTCCTTCGCCTGGATCACGTAGACGACCTGCTTGACCGTGTCGGTGGCGTTCGTCTCGGACTCCACCTCGGCCTTGTAGGGCTCGTTCATCCAGTTCGTCGCCAGGCGCATCACCGTCTCGTCGAGCGTCGCCGAGTAGAGCATGGTGGTGCGGCGGTCCTTCGGCGGCAGGCTGCTCATGATCCTGCGCACGTCGGGGATGAAGCCCATGTCGAGCATCCGGTCGGCCTCGTCGATGACGAGGGTGTCGACGTGCGAGAGGTCGATGACGCGGCTCCTGACGTAGTCGAGCAGGCGCCCGGGCGTCGCGACGAGCAGGTCGACTGGCGAGGCGAGCACCTCGCGCTTCTGGCGGTCGTAGTCCATGCCGCCGTAGACGGCGAGCGACCTCAGGTCGCAGTACTTGCCGATCGCGTGCGCATCCTTGCAGATCTGGATCACCAGCTCGCGCGTCGGGGCGATGACAAGCGCGCGCGGGGCGCCGCCCTTCTCGGCCCGGCGCTCAGGCGAGCGCAGGTAGCGGGTGAGGATCGCCACCAGAAACGCGGCGGTCTTGCCAGACCCGGTCTGCGCACGGCCAGCGATGTCGCGGCCGGCCAACGCCTGGTCGAGCGAAAGCGCCTGGATCTCGGTGCAGTACCTGAAGCCGAGGTCGGCGATGCCGTGCAGCACCTCGCCGGGGAGGTCGAAGTCCTGGAACCGCTTCTTGCCCTCCTGCGGCTCGACCGCGAAGGACGCGGGGTCCCACTTGGCGTGCTCGGCGCGGAGCCGCTCGAGCTCCTCCGCCGAGATCTCGCCGCCCGGACGCATCTCGCCGGCCGCGGTGTTGACCACCGCCGGACGCTGCGAGCGCCCGCGGTCGCCGCGGCCGCCACGACGCGAACCGCCGCGGTCGGAGCGCTCCTGGCGCTCGCCGCGCGGCTGGCGGTCGGACGAGCCGCGCGCCTGCTGGCGCTGCGACTGCTGCTGCCGCGGCTGCTTCTGGGCGGGCTGCTGTTTCTGCGCCGGCTGCTGGCCGGACTGCGCCTGCGCGCCGCCCTTGCCGCCGCCGTGCTTGCGCCCGCCGCGGCGCCGCTTCTTCTTCTGGGCGTCGCCGCCCTTGGCGGGCGGCTTGCCCTTGCCGCCGCCGGTGATTGCGGCGGCGATCTTCTTGAGGAAACCGAATGCCATCGCGATCAGCGCTTCGAGAACTGGAAGCGCTTGCGGGCACCGGGCTGGCCGGGCTTCTTGCGCTCCTTCATGCGGCTGTCGCGGGTCATGCAGCCCGCCTTCTTGAGCGCGGCGCGCGTCGACTCGTCGGCCGCAACGAGCGCGCGGGCGAGCCCGTGGCGGATCGCGCCGGCCTGGCCGGCGATGCCGCCGCCCTTGGCGAACGCCACGACGTCGACCTTGGCCATGTCGTAGCCGGAGATCGCGACGGGCTGCTTGAGGTAGTCGCGCAGCGCCTCGGAGGGGAGATACTCCTCGAGCGCGACGCCGTTGACCGTCCAGAGGCCCTTGCCCTCGACGAGGTTGACGCGCGCGGTGGCCGTCTTGCGGCGGCCGGTGCCAGCGGAAATTGCCTTCTTGTTAGCCATTTTGAAATTCCTTCAACGGGTTAGAGCTTGATTTCGACCGGCTTCTGCGCGGCATGGGTATGCTCCGCGCCGGCGAACACCTTCACGCGCGTCATCATCTTGCGCGCGATGTTGTTCTTGGGGAGCATGCCCCAGACCGCCTCCTTGATCATGCGGTCGGGATGCTTCGCGCGCATCTGCGCGGCGGTGAAGTGCTTCAGGCCGTCCCGGTAGCCGGAATAGCGCTGATAGTCCTTCTGCTGCTCCTTCTTGCCCGTGAGTTTCACGAGCGCGGCGTTGACGACCACGACGAACGCGCCGGCGTCGACCGACGGGTCGAACGTGGGCAGGTCCTTGGCGCGGAGCTTGTTGGCGATTACGACGGCGAGGCGGCCAAGCGGCTTGTCCTTCGCGTCCACGATGAACCACTGGCGCTTGTCGCCCGGGTTCGGAGCACGGTAGCTCTTCTGCATTTTTCTTCTTTCCTTGTTTCTTGTGGCGGTTTTGTGCCCTTTGTCCGGGGTTTTGTGCGCCGTTTCCAGTCGCCGCCGGTTAGCCCCCGACGGCGAAATTGCGCGAAGTATACCAAAAACCGGCGCAGAAAGTCAATGGCCCAGCAGGAAGTGTTTCAGCAGCCAGCAGCCAACTATCAGTGGTCAGTGGAATAAGGATGGTTCATCCTCACTACTGACTGCTGGTTGCTGGTTGCTGACTACTGAATCACTTCCATCAATGGAGCGATGAACTCCTCCGAGACCTCCATGCCGAGCGCAATCTCCGGCTTGTTGGCGCCGTGGAAGTCGCTGCCTGCCGACTTGATGAGCCCAAGCTCCGACGCGATGCGGGTAAAGCCGACGTTCTCGGCCTGCGAGTTGGACGAGTAGAGGCACTCGAGCCCGTCCAGCCCCGCCTCTTTGAGCCGCCTGAGCTCCGCCGCGGCCGCCGCGAAGTCCGACCCCTCGTGCCGCCAGCCGCGGCGCCAGAACCTCGGGTGCGCCATCACCGTGACGCCGCCAGCCGCGTGGATCGCCGCAAACGCATCCTCCTGCCGCGGATGCCACCGCTCCTCGTAGCAGCGCGTCTCCGCCGGCGAGTCCGGCAGCAGGTAGCGCTCGAAACCCTCGGCGACGCTCTGGACGTAGCCGTGGTCCATGAGCCAGCGCGCAAAGTGCGGACGCGCCAGCACCTCGCCGTGCGCGTAGGCGGCGATGTCGTCCTCCGCGATCTCGATCCCGATGCGCGCGAAGTTGGCGAGGATGCGCCGGTTGCGCTCGTTGCGGCCGTCGAGGATGCGCCTTAGGAGCGCCTTCAACTCCGCGTTGGCGGGATCAACCCCAAGCCCGAGCAGGTGGAACTTGTCGAAACCCACGCCCGGCTCGATCGAAAGCTCCACCCCGGCGAAGAACCCCGCTCCGCCAGCGGCCAGCAGCTCGCCGACGCCGTCGCAGTTGTCGTGGTCAGTGAGCGCCAAAGCCGAGATGCCGACGCCGCGGGCGCGAGCGACTAACTCGGCGGGCGACAAGGTGCCGTCGCTCGCGGTTGAATGGCAGTGGAAGTCTACCTTCATCGACTCGCTCAACCCTTCACCGCGGCAGTCAGACGCCCCTTCCAGTCGTCCAGCATCGCCTGCGTCCTGCACTCCACGATCAGCCGCAGGTACGGCTCGGTGTTTGACTTCCTCACGCTCACCCACCCTTCCGCGAAGTCGAGCCGCACGCCGTCGATCCGGCTCTCGGACTCCACCGCCGCGAGCGACTCCGCCGCCGCGACCACCCTCGCGATCGCCGCGTCCTTGTCCGAGACCTCGAAGTTCATCTCGCCCGAGTTCGCGTAGCGCGAGACGATTGGACGCATCATCTCCGAGAAGCTGCGCCCCGCCGCCTTCGCGCGCGCGATTTCGCCGAGCACCCGCGTCGCCGCCAGGACTCCCGAGTCGCAGCAGTGGAACTCGCGGAAGTAGTAGTGCCCGGCGAGCTCGCCGCCGCAGAGAGCGCCGGTCCGGCGCAGGGCTGGCTTCGCGAAGGCGTGGCCTACCGGCACCATCACCGGCTCGAAGCCGTCCTCGCGCAGCGTCTCGGTCGCGCCGCGGCTCGTGCGCACGTCGTGGATGATCTTTGGGAGCGTTTGCTTGCCCGCCGTAGCTTCAGCGTAGGCGGGAGCCGCTCGTGTGGCGCGGGCGACGACGGGTATGAGGTAGTCGGGCTGGACGAATTCGCCGCGCTCGTCCACGAACATGGCGCGATCCGCGTCGCCGTCGAAGATGACTCCGCAGTCGAGCCCGCGCTCGCGCACGACCGCCGCGATCTGCGCCCTTGCCTCAGCCTTGAGCGGATTGGGGCTGTGCGCGGGAAACTTTCCGTCGATGGTTCCGTTGATGATCTCCGCGCCCGGGAAAAGCTCGCCCGCGAGCAGCGCCGCCATCCCGTTCGAGCAGTCCACCGCGTACCGGAGCGAACTATACGGCGCAGACGCGGCCGCCTCGCGCTGCCAGCGGACGTAGCGCGGCAACGCGTCCGCGACCTGAGACGTACGCCCAGCTTTCTCTCCGTCTACCGCGCGGCTTTCGCCGACCATCTGCTCCACCTTGTCGAGTCCGTCCGCATAGCCGACCGGCAGCGCGCCGCCGCGCGAAACCTTGAGGCCGTTGTCCGAAGGCGGATTGTGCGAGGCGGTCACCATTACCGAGCCGTCGTATCCGTCCTCGGCGGTGAAGAAGTATACCATCGGCGTCGTCGCGAGCCCAAGGTCCGCGACCTCCGCACCCGCCGCGGCCAGCCCGCCGACAAGCGCGTCCCTGACCGCCTCGCTGGTAGTCCGGCAGTCGCGCCCGACCAGCCAGCGCCCGCCGGCGACCACCCGCGGCAGCGCCGCTCCGACGCGGTGGACGAGGTCCAGGTCGAAGTCGGCCCCGAAGGTGCCGCGCATGTCGTATGCCTTGAAAAAGCTCATCGGAACTCCGTGACCATCAGGTGTTCGCCGGCGGCGGAGAGGGTCTCCGACTCGCCGTCAGCCAGCAGCACGCAGCCGGTCTGCTCGCCGAATACGCAGAGGTAGCCGCCGGGCGCCGCGGCAAAGGTGCGCTCTCCGTCGAGGTCGATCTGGGAGAAGCGGAAGTACGGCGTGTCGAGCTCGCGCACCGGACGCGGCACCGGCAGCGCGAGGTCGATCGCCTCGAGCGCCTTGTCGACGTGGAGCTCGCGCGCGCGACCGTCCGCGCCGACCCGTCCCCAGTCGTAGAGCCGGAAGGTGGTGTTGGAGCTCTGCTGCACCTCGTAGAGGCGCACACCGTCGCCGATGGCGTGGACAAGCCCGCCGGGAATGAAGAAGACGTCGCCCCTTTTCGCGTCGTGGCGCACCAGCAGCTCCTCGAAGCGTCCGGACGACACCGCTTCCTTGATCTCGGCTTCTGTCGTGCCCGGCCGCAGTCCCGCGAAGATCGGCCCGTCGGAAAGCGCGCACCACATCTCCGTCTTGGGATCGCCGCCGGTCACCTTGCAGGTCGTCTCGTTCGGATGCACCTGCACCGAAAGCCTGCTCTTCGCATCGATCACCTTCATCAGCAACGGGAAGTCGGGATAGATCTGGTCGAGGGCCTTGCCGGCGTGACGGCCGCCCTTGATCACGCTCGGCGAAGTGTGGTGGGCCGAGCAGACCCAGTTCTCCGTGCCCCACAGGGCAGTATGCATGTTCGGCTCGAATCTCATTTCACCGCCTCCTTGCAGTCCTTTTCAATCTGTTCGCAAAGCTCCTCCGCCGAGGCAAACTCGCGCTCGGGACGAATGAAGCGCCTGAGCGCGAAGGAAACCCGCTCGCCCAGACCGGGCATCGCCTCGGCACCGTCGACAACGTGCAGCTCCCACACCGGATCCTTCCACGCCGCGCCGCCCCAGGTCGGCGCGATACCGTAGTTCGCGACGGCGCGCGCGGAGCCGAAGTCGACGGCATAGACACCGCGCGGCGGCATGACCCGCCGCTCCGCGCCGGACGCCGCATCCGGTCGCACATTCACGGTGGGAAAGCCCAGCCTCTGCCCCTCGCCTTTGCCGCGGAACACCTCGCCATCCGCCTCGAACGTCCGTCCGAGCATGGCGGCGGCGTCCTCCATCTCGCCGCGCTCGATCGCCTCGCGGATGCGGGTGGAGGATATGGCCTCGCCGCGGTATTCGACGAACGGCACCTCGACCACCTCGGCGCCGAGCCGCCGAAGGAGCGCGGCGTCGCCAACGCCTCCGCGTCCGAAACGCCAGTTGGGGCCGCAGAGTACGCGCGGCGCGCCGGCAGCGGTGAACTTCGCGGCGAGAACGAGAAGCGACGCGGCGAATTCCTCCGGCGCGGTGTCGGCGAGCTCGCGGGTGAAGTCGACCGCCACCACCTCGTCGAGCCCGCAGCCGCTCAGGCGCGCCAGCCTATCCGCGGCGGAAAGGATGAGCGACGGCGCATGGTCCGGGGCGAGGACCGTGAGCGGATGATTGCGGAAAGTGAAGGCCGCGGCTGCCTGCGAAAGCAGCTCGCGGTGGGCGACGTGGACGCCGTCGAAGAACCCTACCGCAACGCCTGTGCGACCGGCATCACGCATGACGGAAAGTCCTTCATCTCCATTTCCAGGAGCCTGGCGAACGGAATGGCGTCCTTCACCTCTAACCGCCCCACGCGGACGCGGCGGAGCGAGACGAGCGTCGCGCCGAGGTCGAGCGCGAGCGCGCGGACGATGACGCCCTTGGAGGCCACGAGCTCGAACGGCGTCTCGCCCTTCTCGTTCCGCTCGCCGAGCTCGAAGCGGTAGACGTGGGCGAGGAACTGCTGGTGCTCGCCGGTGTCGACCACCTCGTAGGCGGCGGAGCCTTCGCGGCGGACGGCGCAGAAGCGCGGCTCGGTCTGGAAGACGTCGCCGCGCAGGTCGGCGGGCGAAGCCGTCTGCGCCGGCGGCGGCACCGGGCGGCCGCAGGCGTCGCCGGTGTCGGTCGTCTCGCCGAGGCGCAGCGAACCGGTGTAGGCGCGGTCGGCGCCCATCACCCGGTCGACGAACTTGTTGGCGTCGTTGAGAAGCAGCACCATGAGGCCGGACGCCATCGCGTCCAGCGAGCCACCGTGCCCGACCTTGGGCAGGTTGAACTTGCGCTTCACCGTCTTGACGACGGTCGAGAACTGGATACCCTCCGGCTTGTCGACGAGCAGGAAGCCGTCGAGCTTCTCGAGCATTCCCAGCTGGGTGAGGTTGGCCATCTGCGCGGCGCTCCCCTACTTGGCGGCTGGCTCGGCAGAGATGTCGAGCTGGTCGAGGATCGCCAGCACCGCGTCGCCCTTCTCGAGCGAGCGGTCGAGCTGGAAAGTAAGCCGAGGGACGAACTTGAGCCGCACCTCGCGGTTGATCGCCTCCTGAAACTGCCGCGCATGGTGCCTGAGGTGCTGGAGCCCGAGCTCCTTCACCGAGTCGTCGCCGAAGACGGAAACCTTGACCGTCGCGTCGCGCAGGTCCTTGCCGCACGCGACCTCGGTCACCGTGAAGAGCCCCGGCGCCACCGTGTCGCCCTGCATCACGTGGTGCATGTTCTCGGCGATCACCCGCCGAAGCAGGCTGTTCACCCTCTCTAGTCTGTCAACTGCCATGCGCGTATTATACCATATTCGCGGTTCGTGGTTCGTTTACCCGCCGGAGCCTTGGCATAGGCGGGTGGTTCGGGGATGCGGGGATTTGGTATAATACACACATATGAAGACCTATGGAATCATACCCAGCCGGTACGGCTCGAGCCGCTTCCCCGGGAAGCCGCTCGCCGTCATCGCCGGCAAACCGCTCGTCGCCTGGGTGGTCGACGCGGTCAAGCGCGCGAAAGGACTCGACGCGGTGCTCGTCGCGACCGACGACGAGCGCATCGTCAAGGCGGTCGAGGAATGCGGCGGCACCGCGGTGATGACGCCGAGCGAGCTGCCGAGCGGCACCGACCGCATCGCCTGCGCCGCGCGCGCGTTCCTCGGCGGCGACTTCGCCGACGACGACATCCTCGTCAACATCCAGGGCGACGAGCCGCTCATCGACCCGAAGCTGATCGAAAGCCTCGCCGCGAAGCTGAAGGACGACGCACGCTGGTCGATGGCGACCGCCGTGACGCCGATCAAGTCCGCGGCAGACCTCGCCGCGAAGACGGTGGTCAAGGTCGTTCTCGACCGCGACGGCGGCGCGCTCTACTTCTCGCGCTCGCCGATCCCCTGCACCCGCGACGGCGAAAGCGACCTCGCGAGCGGGCTCTTTGTCCGGCACCTCGGCATCTACGCCTACCGCGGCGGCTTCCTCAAGCGCTACATCGCCGAGCCGCCGTGTCCGCTCGAGTCGACCGAGAAGCTCGAGCAGCTGCGCGCGCTCTGGATGGGCGCGAAGATCGCGGTGGTGGAGACGAGCGACGAAGGAGTCGGCGTCGACACGCCCGAGGACGCGGTGCGCGTCGGAAAGCTCCTCGAAGCGCGCAATGCGTGAGTTTGCCGCCATCCCCGCCGCCGAGCGCCGCCGCATCCGCCGAGCGGCGTTCGTCGCCTCGCTGCCGGTGCTGATGGGCTACGTCACCATGGGCTTCGCGGCCGGGGTGCTGATGGCGGTCAAGGGCGGGCTCGTCCATCCGGCGGCGTGGTCCGCCCTGCTCGCCGCGAGCACCGTCTCGGGCACGCTCTCATTCGCCATCGTGCCGCTCGTGGCCGACGGCGCCTCGCTCGCCGCGGTGGCGGCGCTCACGCTCGGCATCAACTTCCGCTACGCCTTCTACGGCTTCTCGATGCTCGGGCGCTGGCGCGGCATCCCGCGCCTCCAGAAGTGGTTCCTTGTCCATTCGCTGGCGGACGAGATCTACGCCCTCGACCTCGCCTGCCGCGAGACCGACCCGCTCAAGCACCGCCTCTACTGCCTCTGGAACCACGCGCTCAACGTCTCCTACTGGATCGTCGGCACCACCTCGGGCGCGATCGCCGGCGCGGCGCTGCCGATTCCCTCGAAGGGCATCGAGTTCGCGATGGCGGCGCTCTTCATCGTCATCCTGACCGACCAGGTCGTGGATTTCGCCGCCAGGGCGAAGGAAAGGAATTCCAATGGAAAATGAAGCTGCCCGGATGCTTGCCGTGATTGCGGTCGGCTGGGCGGTAACCTTCGCCCTCCGGCTCGTCCCCTTCGCGCTTTTCGCGCGCGGCGGACACCCGGCGCCGAAGTGGGCGGAGCGGTTCGGCGACTTCGCCTCGCCGGCCATCATCGCCGCGCTGATCGTCTACTCCTACTCAGGACTCGAGTGGCGCACCGCCTGGCCATACCTCGCCGGCGTCCTCACCGTCGCCTTCCAGCTCTGGCGGCGGAACCCGCTCCTCTCGATCCTCGCCGGCACGGTCTTCTACATGTCGGTGCTCGCCTGCGGCTGCACCACCGAGCGGACGATCGAGTTCGACGTTCACCACCCCGTCGTCACCGTCGCCCCCGAGGGCGTCTACTTCGCCGACCGCCGCGTCCGGCCCCAGGACGTCCCGCGCATCCTCGACGACTACGGCGTCCCCCGCAGCCAGACCATCCACATCCGCGTCGACCCGCGCCTCAGGCACTCGCCCGAGCCGAACTTCCTGATGGCCTGCCTCGCCAAGAACGGCTATACCCGCCCGATCCTCGTCTCGGACCGCCACGCTGTCTCCGAGACCATCGGCCCCGTACCGCGCCAGTTCGAGACCTGGTCGCGCGACGACACCCACGACCCGCCGCCAAGCCGCGGCGCCAGCAGAGGAAAGAAACGATGAACCTTCAGGAAGCCTCCGCACGCGCCGCCGAGCTGCGCCGCCTGATCGAAAAGGCGAACCACGACTACTACGACCTCGCCGCGCCGACCGTAGGCGACCGCGACTACGACCTCTGGGAGGCGGAGCTCCTCAGGATCGAGGGCGAGTTCCCTTCCCTCGCCGACGCCTCCTCGCCGGTCCGCAACGTCGCCGGCGGCGTCTCCGACGGCTTCGCCAAGGTGCGCCACGATCCGCCGATGCAGTCGCTGGACAAGACCCACGCCAAGGACGAGCTCGCCGAGTTCGACGCCTTCGTGCGCAAGACGGTCACGGACTTCACCTACGTCGTCGAGCCGAAGGTGGACGGCGTCTCGATTTCGCTCCGCTACGAGGACGGACGGCTCGTCCGCGCCGCGACGCGCGGCAACGGGACTATCGGGGACGACATCACCGCCAACGCGCTCGCCATCGCCGCGGTGCCGCGCGAGCTGCCCGCGTCCGCGCCGCGCGTCCTGGAGGTGCGCGGCGAGGCGTACATGACGCGCAGCGGCTTCCTGGAGCTGAACGAGCGCCAGGCCGCGGCTGGCCTGGAGGAGTTCGCGAACCCGCGCAATGCCTGCGCCGGATCGCTCAAGCAGCTCGACGCGCGCGTGACCGCCTCACGCCCGCTCGACCTCGTGGTATACAATTCCGGCGGGGCGGGGTGCGACGGCTTCGCCAGCCACTCGGAGATGATCGCCGCCTTCCGCGGCTGGGGCTTCCCGACTGCGCCGTGGTCGCGCCGGGCGAAGACGATCGAGGAGGTGTTCGCCGCCATCGACGAGCTGCAGGAGCGGCGCCACGACTTCCCGTTCGAGATCGACGGCGCGGTGGTGAAGATCGACGAACGCGCGCTCTATCCCGTCCTCGGCGCCACCGCGCACGGTCCGCGCTGGGCCCGCGCCTACAAGTACGCGCCCGAACGCGCCGAGACGGTAGTCGAGTCCATCACCGTCCAGGTCGGCCGCACCGGCATCCTCACCCCGGTCGCGGAGCTCAGGCCGGTGGAGCTCGCCGGCTCCACCATCGCCCGCGCCACCCTGCACAACGAGGACCAGATCGCGCGCCAGGACATCCGCATCGGCGACCACGTCTGGATCGTCAAGGCCGGGGACGTCATTCCCGCCGTCGACTCGGTCATACTCGAGAAGCGCACCGGCGCGGAGCGGAAGTTCGAGATGCCGGCGAAGTGCCCGGTCTGCGGCGGCGAGACGAAGCGCGCCGAGGGCGAGGTGGCCGTCCGCTGCGTGAACCCGGCCTGCGGCGCGCAGCTGCGGCGGCGGCTCGAGCACTTCGCCTCGCGCAACGCGCTCGACCTCAAGGCGCTCGGCGAGAAGGTGGCGGACGCGCTCGTCTCGTCGGGGATGGTGAAGGACCTCCTCGACCTCTTCTCGCTCGACCCCGCGGCGCTCGAGAGCCTCGACCTCGCCGAGGGCGCGGAGGAACCCGCCGGCGATACGGCTGAGCTGCTGCCCGGCTTCTCGCGCCCCACCCGCAAGTTCGGCCGCAACGCGCAATACCTCATAAAGGCGATCGGTGAGGCGCGGACGCTGCCGCTCCACCGCTGGCTATTCGCCATCGGCATCCCCAACGTCGGGGTGACGGTGGCGAAGGACATCGCCGCGGAGCACGAAAGGTTCAGCGAGCTCGCCGGGAGCGCGGTCCTCAAGAACGTCGTCGAGAACGACGCGAAGAAAGGCAAGGAGCGCCTGATCCTGCCGATCAAGGTCGAGGCCGCCAAGGCGGTGCTCGCATTCTTCGAGAGCGACTACGGCCGTCGGTTTGCCGAGCGGATGGCCGCGCTCGGGATCGACCCGGTGTCGGAAAAGACGGCGCCGGCGAAGACCTCGGGCCCGCTCGCCGGCATGGGCTGCGTCCTCACCGGCACCCTTTCGCGCCCGCGCGGCGAGTACGCCAAGCTCATCGAGGCGGCGGGCGGAATCGTCCAGAGCGCCGTCACCTCGAAGACCCGCTACCTCATCGCCGGAGAGAACACCGGCGCCACCAAGACCGCCAAGGCGCGCGCGCTCGGCACCGAAGTGATCGACGAAAAGCGCCTCCTGGAGCTGCTCGGCTGAGCCGCCGCCGCGCCGTCACTCCATCATCGAGGACGGGATGAAGCACGAGGCGAGGGCGTGGTCGCGCACGATGCGCACGGTGACGCTGATGTCGCGCCCGCGGAAGGCCTTGAACGCCTCGGCCCAGGCGCCCTCCAGCCGCACGGTGACGACGCCGGCGTCGGGCTGGAAGCGGGTCACCACCATCTCGCGCGGCGAGTAGCGGATGCCGGTGCCGAGCGCCTTGGAGACCGCCTCCTTCGCGCACCAGAACCGTACGAGCGCCCGCGAGGAGCTGGCGGCCTTGGCGGCGAGCTCGAGCTCGTCGGGGGTGAAGACGCCGACGGCGAACTCCTCCGAGAGGTCGCGCGAGACCGACTCCACGTCCACCCCCACCCGCGCGTTCGCCGCAGCGACGGCGACCACGAACTGCGAGGTGTGGGCGATGGCGATGTCGAGCTTGGTGGTGAGGAACTCGTTCCAGTCGCCGAGCGCGTGCGGCTTGCCGGAGTCGTCGGCCCAGATCTGGATGTCGGCGTCGGACCAGCGGGCCTGGTAGAAGTCCTTGAGGAACCTCCTTACCGCCTCCTTGGCCGCGATGCGCCCGAAGAGCCACTCCGTCCGCCGCGACACCGAGCCGGTCATCTCCTGGAAGTCCTTGCGCTCGGAGCCGCAGAGCACCAGCCGCGATACCATGCGCAGCCAGAGCTCCTCGTTGCGCTCGAAGATCTGGTAGGGAACGTCGGTCACGAACGCGGAGGCGACGTCGGTCGCCGGCGAGCCGAGCTGGTCGGGGTCGAGCGGGGCGGAGAGGTAGGTCATCGCCGGCTGCAGCACCAGCTCGTGGTATTCGCGCGGGATGCGCTCGGTGAGCTCCTCCCAGCCGGAGAACGCCGCGAGCTCATTGCCGTTGCCGTCCGTCATCGTGATGTCGCAGAGCTGGCTCTTCGGCGTCACTCCGGTGAGGCGCAGGTAGCAGTTGAGGCGCGAGCCCTCCTTGGGCAGTCCGCCGGAGAACACCAGCCGCCGCAGGCGGAACGGGAAGGAGAACGCGCCGGAGAGCCGCTCGTGGCTACGCCAGAGCGCGAAGCCGCTGACCACGGTCTGCATCAGGAGCGGATCCACCATCCACAGCGGGAAGCGGGTGAAGACGACGTTGTCCGCGACCGGCGGCACGACAACCTCGTAGTCGATGCCGGACTCGCTCCAGGCGGAGACGAAGGCGATGCCGCGCAGGCGGCGGCCGCAGCTGAGCCGCTGGGGGTAGATGTCGCGACCCGACCAGTGCACCGAGCGCGGACGCGACAGCGGCGGCGGCGAGGCGGGGCGCGCCTCCGGCGGCGCGTCGGCGAGGACGACCGTCGCCTCCATCACCGGCCAGGTGTAGGCGGAGTTCGGCTTGTCGTCGCGGATCTGCACCTTCACCGCGAACTCGCCGGGGTCGGCGGAGGATATCCGCTCGGCGCGGACGAAGAGCCTGAGCTCCCCCTTCTCGAAGGACACCATGCGCCGGCAGGTGAAGTCCTCGATCCGCCGCAGCGTGCGGTTGGGGGCGACGAGGCTGGCGGTCTCGGCCATCACCTCCGCCCCGACCGGCAGCGTCAGCAGCACCAGCCCCTTGAGGTTGGGGTCGGAATAGCTCAGCTGGCTCGTGCCCAGGGCGAAGTCGCCGAGGAACGGCAGCTCGGAGAGGCGGAACACCTTGGTGATCTCGACGGAGACGCCGGGGCTTGCGTCCACGGTGTCGGCGTCGGAGACGAGCGGGTTCATCGCGCCGAAGTCGAACTGGCGCTGGCGCCGCGCCTGCTGGGCGATCGCCGCGGCGCGCTGCGCGGCCTTGGCGCCGCGCCCCTTGGGCTCGGCGAGGAACGACGACCCAGCGAGCGCCGCGCCGTCGGTAAGCAGCGTCAGCCGCGGGAAGAGGCGCGAGAGGCGCATCTCGGACGCGTGCCGCACCTCGAGCGAAAGTGCGGAGTCGAAGTCGAGCTTCTTCGCGTGGCGGCGCTCGAAGAGCCGGGTGAGGTCCATCTCCGCGCCCAGCGACGCGAGGTAGCCGAGCGCGTGCTGCAGCTGCAGGGTGCCGGTGCGGTGGATGGAGTCGAGCGCGACCGCCGCGTGCTCCTCGCCGCGCAGCGTGTCGGCGACGGCGGCGGACATCAGCCCGCGCGGGCCGACCTCGAGGAAGACGCGGTAGCCGTCGGCGTGCATGCGGCGGACGGTCTCCGCGAACCTCACCGGCTGCGCCCAGCGGGAAGCCGCCTCCTCGCGCGCGTGCCGGAGGCGCGACGGCGCGCGGTCGGCGGTGGCGCAGGAGTAGACCTCGAGCTGGGCGTCGTGGCGCATGCGGCGGTCGGTGAACTTGCGGATCGCCGGCACCAGCCGCGAGCAGAGCGGGGTGTTGAACGGGCGATTCAGCTCCAGCGCCACCGCCCTCACGCCGGCGGCGGCGAAGGCGGCGAGCGCCTCGTCCTTGAAGTCCAGCGCCACCGCATAAGTCTTCTGGCGCGGCGAGAAGTCCACTACCAGCGCAAATCGCGCCGGCGGGAAGTTCGCCACGATGGGGTCGATTTCGCCGGGGTGGCGCATCAGCACGGTGACCATCGCCACTTCCGGGAGTCCGCCGTGGTTGACCGCGCGGTCAACGATCGAGTAGATGTCGCGGATCATCTCCACCCTGTCGGCGCGGGACGGATTCGCGCCCGCGTAGCCGGCGCGCGTCATCGCCGCCAGGTCGCCGCCGGCGAAGCCGACAACCCCGTCGGGCGTGACGCCGACGATCTTCATCAGCCGGGTGAGCGCGTCGCAGCCGGCGTAGGTGGAGACGAGCGCCTGCGCGTAGGCGCCGGACGAGAAGATGTCCGCGTCGTGGCGGTAGTACGGCGCAGGCGGGAAGATGAAGGACGAGGGGGTGAACTCGTTGTTGCCGGAAAGCGCCTCCTCCAGCTCGTCGAACGCCTGCCTGCACTCGGGGTACCTGACCGCGATGTCGCGGAGCATGTCGGGGTAGAACGAGAGGACCCCGGGGTAGACGAAGGCGAGCTTGCCGCAGCCCTCCCCGAGCATCCGGTCGCGCGAAAAGTAGGTGCCGCTCTTGTCCCGGATCCGCCGCGCCGCGCCAGAGGCGATCCGACTGCGGGCCGAGACGAGCCGCGCGCGGAGCGAGGCGACGTCGTCGGCAATCACCGCCAGCCGCGCCGGGCCGCGGGTGAGCGAGCAGGTATAGGCGACGTCAAGGAACGGGACGTCGGGGACGCGGTCGAGAAACGCAACCAGCCGGGCGATCTCCGCCAGCAGCGCCGCCTCGTCGGCGGCCGAGACTACCACCAGCTCCGTCATGCGCGGTCCTCCGGCTCCTCCTCGAGCACCACCACGGCGGAACGCCCGGCCACGGACGTGGTCCCCACCGGATTGAGCGCGTCGAAGTTCGCGCCCATCACCACCGCGCGACGCGGCGACGAGCTGTCGCCGGTGATCCACGGCCGCACCGCGTCGAGCAGGTACGCGCTCGAGGCGAGGCTCGAGACCGACTCCGCCGGACGCTCCGGCGGCACCTGCGGCGGCAGCACGCGGTGACGGAGCGCCAGCACCGCCTTGGCGATGCCGGCGGACATCGCCGCGCGCAGCGTGTGGCCGATATTGCCCTTCACCGAGCCGACGCCGACGAGCGCGCCGCCGGGACGGTGCTCGCCCCAGACCCTGGCTATCGCATCGAGCTCGCGCGCCTCCGCCGCGGCAACGCCAGATCCGTCCGCCTCCACAAGCCCGATCGAGCGCGGCGGAATGCCGGCGCCCTCGGTCGCCTCCCGGAGAAGCGCCGACGGGTCGTCTTCGGGACAGTGCCCCAGCGCCACCGACCTGACGAGCGCGTAGATGCGGTCGCGGTCGCGCAGCGCGTCGGAGCGGCGCTTGAGGACGAAGAACGCGCCGCCTTCGCCGGGCAGGGTGCCGTCCGGGTCGCGCGAGAACGGCGTCAGCTCGGTCCGCCGCGAGAAGTCGATTTCGCCGGAGAGCCCCTCGATGTAGGCGCGGGAGAGCGGCGGCGTGAGCGCGCCGGCGAGCGCGACGTCCGCCCGGCCGGAAGCGAGGTCGTCCATCGCGTCGGCGATCGTCGCCGCGCCGGAGAGCAGGCCTGCGTCCATGATCGTCGCCGAGCCGGCGAACGAGCATTCGCGAGCGATCCAGGAGACGAAGCGGTAGCCGGTGCCGAGCAGGAACGAGGCGGCGTCGGGAAGCGGCAGCGACTCCACGAGCTTCTCCTTCACCGCGTCCATAGCCTCCTCGGGCGCGCTCGGGAAGAACCGCCTGATCACCTCCATCGTCTGGTCGAGGAACGAGGTGTGCTGGAGCCAGTTGACCGTCGAGGCGTTGAACGGCGGCGCGTAGCCGAGGCGCACGGTGCCGCGGACGGGGTCGGGCGAATGCGGCTTCATCGAGGCGTCGCAGAGCGCGTCGAAAGCAATCTGGGTCGCGAAGTAGAGGTCCTGGTTCTCGCCGATGTTCACCTGGCGCGGGAAGTTCTGCATCGCCGGGACACAAGAGAAGAGGTCGCCGAGCTGCCCGATGCGCTGCGGGTACGGCCGGTCGAAGAAGTTCTTCTTGCCGACCGGCAGCTCCGCCTCGGGTCCGGGCTGGGTGAGCATCACGCGCCGACCGAGGATCGCGTTCCAGAACGCGCCGGGGCCGGGGCATCCCGCGAAGCGGCAGGACATCCCGACAATCGCGATCGGATCGCTATGGCTTTGCACCGCGGCCACGGGAAGTTTACTTGAGGGTGATCGTGAACGGACCGAGCGGGAGCGACGCCTGGTTGTACATGACGCCCATGGTGCGGTCCTTGCCGAGGTAGCGCGCCATGACCGGCTCCTTCACCTTCTCGCTCCTGAGGCTGAGCTGCGGGTGGTCGATGAGCCCGAGCGTCTGCCAGGGCTTGAACGACTTGCCGCAGTCGACGAGCTCCGCCGCCTCCCAGACGCCGTTGGTGCCGGCCACCTCGAACGGCGCGCCGAGCGACATGTCGCGGTTGTAGACGTACCAGGTCTGGACGTGGTCGAAGGAGACCGTCGCCACGTCGCCGGAGACGGAGAGCGACTTCGCCGTCGGCGAGCAGTCCTCGGGGATGTCGAAGCCGTAGTCGCGCTTGAGCGCGTGGATAAGGAGGCGCCGCGCCACGGTCTCCTTGTCGTTGGGGTGGATGTCGTCGAAGTTGCCGACGTCCGCCGTCACCGCGATCGCCGCGTTCGGCTCCTCGGCCGCGAACTTGTCCTGCGCCATGCACATGCCCATCCAGTTCGTCTTCCACGGCGCGAGCTGGGCGAAGTAGAGCTTGAGCCCGGGGTTCTCGAACACCCGCGACCAGCCGTTGTATAGCGCGTGCATCTTGGCGCAGTAAAGCTCGCTCTCGGAGTTGTTGTGGCAGCCCTGGTACCAGATCATGCCGCGCATCGCCATCGGCGCGTAGTCCCACACCATTGCGTTGAAGAGCGCGGTGGGCTGCTGGAACGCCGCGCTAATCACCCCCTTGGTGCAGTCCTGGGTCCAGTCCTTGCCGAACTTCGGCACCCATTCCGCCGTCGCCTTGATCGACGGGTCGCAGCCTTCGTAGCCCTCGCGCGGCGTCCACGCGTCGATGTTGGTGCCGCCGATCGAGGAGTCGACGATGCCGACCGGCACGCCGAGCGCGACGTGGAGCTCGCGCGCGTAGTACCACGCCACCGCCGAAGGGAGCTGCCAGTGGCAGTCCTCCACCTTCAACTGGAAGGACTCCGGCTCGAACTTGAGCCACTTCGCCTTGAGCGGATTGCGATTCGGCGTGCCATAGACGCGCGGCGTCTTCACGAAGCGGACGAGCGGCATGTGGGTCATCGCGGTCATCATCGCGCCCTTGCCGTCGCGGTAGCGGCTGTTGCCAGGGTGCCAGATCGGGCACTCCATGTTGCTCTGGCCCGAGGCGAACCACACCTCGCCGACGAGGACGTCCTTCACCTCCACCAAGTCCACTGTCGAATCGAACAGGAAGCCTTTATTGAGCTCGGTCACCTTCATCGTACGGCTTTCCGACGACGCCTCCATCGGGTCAAGGTCAACCCGCCAGGCACCGGTAATGGGATCGACATCGACGACCTTTGTCTGGCCGGCAAACTCGACCTTGACCTTCTTTGGGGTAATAGGACTCTTCGGCTTAATGATAACCAGCGGCGGCGGGACCACCTTGCCCCAGACCGGCACCTTCATGCCGCGCTGCAGCACTGCGCCGTCGGTGAACGGCGCGCCCATTTCTACTGCCGCCAGGACCGATCCGGCGCAGACGGCGGCAACCGCCGCCAGGATGTTCTTAGTGTTCATCTTGTTCCTTTCTCGTTAAAAGCGCGACGGCGTGGCAGACCACGCCGAGTCCGGCGCCGGCGGCGTCCATGCCCTCGTTGGTCTTCCCCTTCACCGACACCGCCGAGGCGTCAAGCCCGAGGATCTCCGCGATCCGCGCGCGGATCGCGTCAACTTTCGGACGCAGCTTCGGCCTTTCGCAGATTACCGTCGCGTCGATATTGGCGACGCTCCAGCCAGCCGCGGCGAGGTCGCGCGCGACGTCCGCCAGGAGCGCGGCGGAATCGGCGTCTTTCCAGCGTAGATCGGTGTCGGGATAGCGTGCGCCGATGTCGCCCATCGCCGCCGCGCCGAGCAGCGCGTCGATGACGGCGTGGAGGAGCGCATCGGCGTCGGAGTGTCCCCTGAGCCCGGTTTCGCCAGGGAACTCCACCCCACCGAGCACGAGCCGACGGCCCGGTTCGAAGCGGTGGGAGTCGTAGCCGTAGCCAATGCGGAAGTTATTCATGCGAGGTCGGGGAGTGATTCGTGGAGGGAAAGCCGGAACGGCAGTTCCATGCCGAGCGGACGGATGAAGCGGAACACGCGGGGCGAGACGACGCGGATGCGCCCGGGCACGCGTCCGCGCGCAAGGAACTGCGTGAGCAGCTGCTGCGGCATCGACTCCCACATCGCCTTCAGCCCCGCCTCGGGCACGACCGAGGTGCGGGCGCCGACGACGCGCGTCCGCGAGACCGGATCCACCGCCACCAGCTCGTACACACAGCGCGGACGCGCATCGCGGGTCATCACGCCCGGGACGAGCCGGAAGTCGACATCCAGGACATCGGTGGAGACGATCGGCAGGTCCTTCGCCTTCTTCACGTCCTCGGTGCGGAAGGAGATGCGCTCGACGTAGGGCGGCGGGTCGGGAATGACCAGCGGCTCGTCGTGCCAGGCGCCGGACTTGTCCTCGACCCTGGCGAAGACCGACTTCTCGTCCGCGAAGCGCATCGGCAGCTTGGGGTCGGACTCCACCCGAAGCATCACCCCGTACGCTTCCCAGAGGATCTTCGCGGCGATGTCGCGTCCGGGTCCGCTGGCCTCCTGGGGCATGTAGCCGGGGTCGTGGCGGAAGAGCTTGGTGTCGCCGGCGGTGAGCACGACGAGCTCGTAGTGCGGGAGCTCGATCGGCGAGCTCACCACCCCGAAGGCACGGTCGGCGCGCATGCGCACGAAGTCGTGGAGAGTGTTCCAGCCCTCGAGCATCAGGAAGCGCACCTTCACCGCCTCCTCCGCGCCCTTGATGACCGTGCAGAAGTAGGGGAAGGCGGTGCCATGGGGCTTGACCGCCCAGTTGTAGGGCGCTAGCGCGTCCCACAACCCCAGCGCGTCCATCTTGGCGCCAATTTCCTCTACACTGCGATCCATATTCGTGGCTCGTGGTTCGTGGTTCGTGATTCGTGCGGGTGGTTGGTCAGGGGGTGGAGAAGATGTCGACGAGGCGGACGGTCATGGCGCGGTCGTCGCGGCCAAAGTACTTGACATCGCCCGTCTTGTCCACCAGGTAGTACACCGGCCCCTTGCCGACCGAGCGCGGCTCCGCCGGATGCCCGCCGCCCTCGCAGCACGGCAGGTCGACTTCCGCCTTGTTGAGGATCTTCGCAGCGCCCTCCTCGCCGCCGCCGCGGTGCGACGCGAACACCACCATCGGCTTGCCGCGGAAGCCGTCCATGATCCGCTGCGCGCCCTCGAGCAGCCGGAGGCTCTCGGGGTTGTCCGAGTTCCAGACGCAGACGATCACCGCCTTGCCGCGCAGGTCGTGTTCGGAGACGCGCCGGCGCGTAAGCCACTTCGCCTCGTTGAGCGACAGCCGCTCGATGCGCTTGTCCTCGGTGCCCTCCATGAGCGAGTTCTCGACCGCGCGCTTGGAGAGCGGCTTCGGCTCGGACGGCGTCGGCGCCGCCTTTTTGGCCGGCTTCGCCTTTTCCGGAGCCTTGGCGGACGGATTGGCGGATTCGGGTTCCTCCGCGGCAGCTTCCTCCGGCTCGGCTGCGCCCTTCTCGCCGCGGCAACGGTCGACGAGCGCAAGCGTCCAGTCGCGGGCGACGAAGTAGTAGTCGCGGCAGTAGGGGTCGATGAACTTCGCCGCGGCGGAATCTGGGAAGAGCTCGTAGATCGCCGCGACCGCGGCGACTGCCAGCACGGCCAGGAACACTATCAGCTTGATCAGTCTTTTCACGGTTCCTCCTTTTCCAAATTTCTACTCCCAGAAGGCGGCGTCGCCGGTACGGCGGTAAAGGCAGATGGTGAACGGCCGGTCCGGTGCCTCCTTCCTGTCGCGGCACTTGCGGCAGAAGAAGCGGATCGTCGACGGCCCGTCGTAGCCGCGGTGGACGCGTATCCTCACCTTGGCGCGGCCGTAGCTGACGCGGTCCGATTCGTCGCCGCAATCCTCGTGGTCGATCGTCACCTCCACGTCAGAGTCGTCGCAGACGCAGTCCCAGCGGCAGTCTGGCCCGCCCTCGTCGAGCGTGAAGTACCAGCGGTCGCCGCTCTGGACACGCATCACCTGGTTCTCGCCCGGCTGCGGCACGAAGCGGCGGTCGAGTCCCTGGCAGCCGGCAAGCGCCGCGGCGAGCGCCAGCAACGCCGCGGCAGAGGCAACCAGTCTCGGGGAAAAGTTCGCCATCACAGGAACGCCAGCAGGACGGGCGGCGCGATGAGCAGTGAATCAATCATGTCGAGGATGCCGCCGAGTCCGTTGGTCATCTTCATCGCCGACGAGTCCTTCACTCCGACCCAACGCTTGAACTTCGACTCCACCAGGTCGCCGGCGGTGCCGAGCAGCGCCGCGGCGGCGCCCAGGGCGAGCGACTTCCCCCAGCCGAAGCCGGTGGCGCCCATGAAGAGACAGGAGACGAACGAAGAGACCGCCACCGAGCCCAACAACCCCTCCCAACTCTTGTTCGGCGAAATCGTGGGGCAGAGCTTGTGGTTGCCGCCCTTCATCAGCTTCGCGGAGGTGAGACCGAACGCGAACCCCCCGACGTCGGAGAACTTGACGATCGCGATCACGTAGAGGAGCATCACGTTGCCGAGCCTGAACGGACCGCACATCTCGCCTTCGCCGTAACGGAACGGGACCGACGCAAGCGACAGGAGCCCGTAGCCGATAAGCAGCGCGCCGGCGAGGAACACGACGGCGTGGACCGCGCCGGGGCGCGGCGCCTTCGTCTTCATCAGGAGCGCGAACTCGACCATCGCGAGAACGGCCAGGACCATCACCACCGTGACGATGGCGCCCGGCGGCGCCAGGAGCGACGCGGCGATCACCGCGCCCCCGACCGCGAGTCCGGTCAGCGTCCGCTTCAGCACCGGGTTCACACGCCGATCCTCAGGGTGGTTTCGCGCGCGGGGCCGACGGAGAGAACGCCGAGCTTGCCGCCGACGAGTTCGAGGACGCGCTCCACGTACTTCCGCGCGTTATCCGGCAGGTCCTCGAAGCGGGTTACGTGCGAGGTTTCGCACTTCCAGCCCGGCAGCTCCTCGTAGACCGGCTCGCAGCGGTCAAGCACGGCGAGGTCGGCCGGGAAAGTCTGGTAGACGAATCCGTCGTCGCGGCGATAGCCGGTGCAGATCTTCACCGTCTCGAACTCGTCCAGCACGTCGAGCTTGGTCATCGCCCAGAAGTCCACGCCGTTGACGCGCTGGGCGTAGCGGGCGACGACGGCGTCGAACCAGCCGCAGCGCCGCGGGCGCCCGGTGGTGGCGCCGAACTCGCCGCCACGGCGGCGCAGGGTCTCGCCGTCCGCGTCCTTAAGCTCGGTCGGGAACGGCCCCTCGCCGACGCGGGTGGTGTAGAGCTTGAGGACGCCGATGACGCGGTCGATCGCGCGCGGAGAGACGCCCGAGCCGGTGCAGGCGCCGCCGGCGGTCGGGTTGGACGAGGTGACGAACGGATAGGTGCCGAAGTCGACGTCGAGCATAGTCGCCTGCGCGCCCTCGAAGAGCACCGACTTGCCGGCTTCGAGACTCTCGTGCATGAACTGGATGGTGTCCGTGACGTAGGGCATGAGCGCCGCGACCATCGGCGTATAGAGCTTCACCATCTCCTCGGCGTCGAGCGTATGCGCGCCGAGCGCCTCGAGGGCGCGGTTGGCGTCCTCGACCTGGGCGCGCACGACGTCCAGGAAGTTGGGCTTGAGGATGTCGCCGACGCGCATCCCGTAGCGGCCGACCTTGGCGGCGTAGGCCGGGCCGATGCCGCGGCCGGTGGTGCCGATCTTGCGCCCCGCCGGGCGCGCCGCCTCCTCGGCGCGGTCGATCGCGCGGTGCCACTGCATCACCATGTGCGCGCGCTCGGAGATGTGGAACCGGCCCTTGAGCTCGAAGCCCCAGCTTTCCACCTGCTCGAGCTCCTTCATGAGGTCGAACGGGTCCATCACCACGCCGTTGCCGATCACGCAGTGCTTGCCTTCGTGCAGCACTCCGCTGGGCACGAGGTGGAGGACGTACTTCTTGTCGCCCACCACCACGGTGTGGCCCGCGTTGGACCCGCCCTGGAAGCGCACCACCACGTCCGCCTCCTCGGTCAGGAAGTCGATTACCTTGCCCTTGCCCTCATCGCCCCACTGGGCGCCGACTAGTACTGTGTTCATAAGTAGTTGTATTATACCAAAAAATGAGGCTGCGCGGCGGCGCGGAGAGCCACTCCCCACTTCGACGCTTGGTAAGACTCCGGGAGGAGTCAGTCAGAACCGGGCATGGACAGTCACTTGTCGCGCTTGAGCGCGTTGTCGCGGCGACAGAGCATCTGGAGGTTCTCGGGGACGGTCTTGCCGCCCTTCGACCAAGGCACGATGTGGTCGCCTTCCATCTCCTCGTACTCGAAGTGGCCGCCGCAGACGGGGCAGACGCCATTCTGCGCCTCGTACGCCGCGCGCTTCTCCTCGTCGTCGAACTGCCGGAGGTTCAGCTTCTCCTTCCTCGCGCCGTCGGAGAGGAGGTACTCGTAAATGCCCCTGTTGTTCTGGACCTCCTTGTCGGCCATCAGCGCGGAGACCCCGGCCTCCAGCTCCTTCGGGTTGTACGACCTCGCCGAGTACTCGCTGTAGAGCCTTCCCCACTCCAGCCCCTTCATCTCGCGCCGGTACTTCGTAAAGAGCGTCTCGATCCAGTTTATGACCTTCTGGAAGTGAAGCCACAGCTCCGTCGCCTCGCCGTCGCCCTGGTGGATCGCCATGTACTCCTCGATCGCCCTGTCCTTCGACGAGTTGATCATCCACTCTATCGCCGTCTCGAGGTACTCCTGCCTGTCCGCGCTTCCGTTCAGGTACGGCGCACCGATCTTCTGCGCGACACAGCCGGACTTGGAGAAGTAGCGCTTCGCGTCCGCGACCCACGGCCCGGAGTAGACCGCGTTCCGCATCTCCTGCGGCGTGAGCTTGAGCCCGGCGATGTTGATCACCTTGAACCAGTCGATCTTCTCCGACTGCTCGCCCTCGCAGAAGTAGACCATCAGCTCGTAGTCGAGGAACTTCCGCTGGACGTCCTCCGGCTGACGGTGGAAGTACTTCGCCGCCAGGTCGAGCTCTCCCCACGCGAAGTCGCCGTTCGCGTACTGGCAGAGCGAGATCGTCCGCTGCTGCCCGTCCATCACCTCGAAGGTGCCGTCGGGGTTCTTCACCCAGTACATGACGTTGAGCGGGAAGCCCTTCATCACCGTGGAGATGACGGCGTTGCGCTCCTTCTCCTTGTAGACGAACTCGCGCTGGTAGGCGGGGCGGATGTCGAGGACGCCGCCGCAGCCGCGCACGCCGCTCTCCGCGTCGTCGACGTAGCCCTCGACAAGGTCGCGTATCTTGATTCGATGGAGCTCGATCTTCATGGCGATTCAGCCTTTCTCTTTTTGACAGGATTTACAGGATTCACAGGATTGTGTTGCTTTCGCTACTTGGAGTTCTGGAATTTTGGAGTTCGCGAGGCATGAAAGCTCCATATCTCCAAGACTCCGAAACTCCCAGTTGCGAAAGCAATTCTATTTGCGCCCTATGCATTGGAAATTATCCACGTCGGCGGATAAGGATACGCCCATAAGTCCGCTTTCCACCAATGACACTACACCCACCTCGGTCTTCTGGATGGATATGGTATCCCACTTCTCTCAACGCCTCTTTCGGCGCACTAGCCCGAGTATTGCCAGACGCCTGCCATAATATTTCAAACTGCTCTGGGCAATACTTGTCCATGAATGTTATCGGCACACCCATTATACCCTCATAATCGTATGGGATGTCAGCAGATTTTGAAACCTCAATAGCATCGTAGTTGTCGTATTTCGGGAACTCCTCTGGCGTATACTTCTTGTATAGTGGAAGCTTTTCATGTCGTTTCGCGATGTCCATATTCGTAAACCACATTACACCAGAAACTCTTATCATACCCTCACGATGATCTCCAGCCGTCGCTACATCTTTGTATCTCGACTTGAAATGCGCGGCATTGCCTCTAAACCCAAAACCAAGCCAAATCTTGTTTTCCTTGAAAAGCGGAAATATCTCTTTGTAGGTGATGGCATTCTGATTCCCGATGATAAGGAACTTCTTGCCGTACTTCACGAGCTGAGCGACATACTCGCGGAAGAGGGAGAACGGCGGATTGGTGACGACAATGTCTGCTTCCTTCAGGATCTCGATGCATTCCTCCGAGCGAAAGTCGCCGTCGCCCTTCAGCACGCGGACGCCCACCTCGTCGTCGTCAAGAACCATGTTGCCGTTCTTGTCGCCTTCGTAGACCTGGCAGATCGCCCGCTCACAGTCGCCCTGCGAGAAGAGGTCGACGTCCTGGCTCTTGTAGCAGGTCGCTATCAGCCGCTTCAGACCCAGCTTCTCGAAATTCTCGACAAAGTACTTGAAGAACTCGCTCTGCCGCGGATCATCGCAGTTGCAGAGGACGACCTTGCCCTTGAAATGCGCCTTGTAGTGCCGCAGCTCGTTCTCGATGTCAACGCGCTGGGTGTAGAACTCGTCCTTCTTCGCCCGCTTGGCCGCCGTAAGTGCCGCGTTGTCGCCCATTTCGTGCCTCAGTGTCCACCGCACCATCAAGTGAGATTATGGTACGGATGAAATTTCAGTCCTGCGCATATCCGTCGCAAACACCGTATTTGTGCATAAAAAGGGCGCATTTCCATTCATGCACTCTTGGGTAGCCCTACCACAGGCTAGTTTGGAATACATGAAGAGGAAATGCGCCCAGATGGGCGCATCTCTGCTTACATGCCGTTCCAAACTTGAAATAGTGGTAGTATTTCCCAAGAACGACGTGTAGCGTTGATGCTACATTGAAGAACGTCTGGCGGGGCGTTCGCGGCGGCCGCGCATGGCGCGGGGAGGCCTGACTACTTGCCCGTTTTCCAGACTATCACCCCGCGTCGCGTCTTCCGCCTCGCGAGATGAGTGAATTATACCAAAAATCCCCACCGTGCGGGGCGAGGATTCACATTTCCCACAACTCAAACCCTCAATCAAAGAAGGTGGATGCTGAAGGCTAATGAAGATAGACCGCTGTGCCGGCACTACAGAGGACGGCGAGCGCGCGCTCGTGCGCGGGATCAATGCCGCGGACGGCGAGGCGGGCGAGGTTCCAGCGGCGGTTGAATAGCCAGCCAGGACGTGTGGACGCCAGTTCCGGGAACAGTTCCGCCGCGCCGCCGTCGCGGATGGAAAGCCGCCTGACCTCAACCTCCGCGTCAACGTGCATACCCAGGACAAGCGTCCTGCGGGCCACCGCGACGGACGGCTCCGCCTCGATCCGCGCCAAGCGGTTGGTGCCGACGACGAACCAGCGCCCGCAGTCCCAGCCCAGGGCCAGTTCCGTCTCCGCCGTCCCGAGCCACCCGTCGCCGTCGGCGTCGCGCCCGAACGCCACCTCGACGCAGTTGGACGGCGTGGCGTCCAGCTCCAGCCTGACCGAGAAGTCACGCGCGACTTCATCCGCAAAGGAGAATACGACATTGGTCGCAGTCTCCGTGTCCGCGAATCCACTCGGCGACAGCGACGACTGCCGCATCACCGACGCGCCGAACCCGCCCGCCGCGCACAGCGCGAACAACGCACAGGCAAGAAGGCGAATACCACTCCACGATCTCATGCCGCCATCTCCTTGTCGTACCAATGCGTCGACCTCACCCTGTCGACGTAGTTCGTCCACGCGACCGGTGTCATGTTGTCGTGCGACGCCTGGGTGATGCCATTCGTAGGGCCGAACGCCTCCATCGGCACTGCGGCGTTGAGCATGAAGTACCTCTCGTGCGGCATCGTCATTGCGATTTCAGCCGTCGGACGTTCTGCGCGTCCTCAAGGTTCGTGTCGTTAGGGGTTGGATTGAATCGATAATTGGCAATTGCCTCCGCCTTGCCATCCCAACCACCCTCAATAAACAAACTCCTTATCGTCGAATAGTTAGCCTCTATGATGTTTCCTTTGTCATCGAGTTTACAGCGACTTCGTGCAACCATCAGCTTTCCATTGGGTATGCCACTATCTGAAAACACTCCATTCTTTCGCATGGCACGGCAAGAAAATTCAGTTTGAAAGGGGTGGTTCGTATCGGCGTTATACACTCCAGTAAAGGCACTTCCAATAGTTTTGTCAACAAAATAGTATCCAGCACCATTGCCTACAAAACGAATGTCCATTTGCGCAAACTCCAATGTCGGCATCGGTCTGCCATCCCATTTAACTATTACCTCAAAATCAGGAATTTCACCTTCTCTTCCACCGACAACCCAGTCCTTTTTCTTCATGTCAAATCCAATCCATGTATTTGTCGCAGGAACTTGTATGCTGTCATGGAAAGCAAGAAGTTCAATTGGGTTTACAACCTTACGCATCGGCAGTTCCAACACCATACCCCATGGTTGCCACTTGCCATTACGCACTTCGTATTCACTCCCCATCTTTATAAGGCATAACTTCTTTGAGGCCGTATAATATCCGTCTTTTGCGACCCGGATTTCAACCTCGTTACCAGTAGTTTTACCTTCTATGACAAATTGCCCCTGGGCATCTGTTATCCCATTGACAAAATACGCCCTTTCTCGAAAATTCATTCCCATCAAGACCCTTACGCTGGCATTCGACACGGCTGTCCCATCATCGTCAACGGCTGAAATTATCATACGAAGTTCACCTCCGTTCCTTCTGGCCTTGAGATATTCAGGGTCTTTCTTGAGCGCCATCGCTGACATTGATGCCAACAGTACGGCAAGCACAACAATTGAACTTTTCATCGCAGTCCCCCTTTCTCGATTACTGATGCAGAACTTGTCATTTCTCGCAACCAAAAGCAACTTGTTCCTTGTCATTACTATCGTCTAAGTTCAAGATTTGTATCGTTGGGAGTAGAATTGTACCCGCCTGTTAGTCGCAAGCCCCCTCTTCCATCTGGTTTGCCACAAAAGTTGATCTTGTGTATAACAGAATAATTTGCCGATATCAGTTTCCCCGCGTCGTCAACCTTGCATCTGCTTCTTACGACCCAGCACTTGTTGTCGTTAAACGAATGCCGAATCCTTTTTGTTAGGCTTACAACCTGCTCGTCGAATGTCGCACTTTGGCAGAATGTCTTTTCTACATCAGCGGCATAAGGACCCTTGAACTCGCTTACAGGATTTACGGGCGTTTCATAATAGCCTGAATACGGCATAGTAAAGCGTAGGTTTATGCCCATCCCAGTATAATCTGGATACCATTTCCCATTCCACTCTATCATCACTTCAAAATCAGCAACTTCACCACTACCGTGCGGATGCACGAAGTCGTGCTTTTGAATATCAAAACCCAGCCAGCAATTCAAATGTTTTGTCAGTGCAAAATTCCCACGCCCGATTTCAGAGGCCGCAGGATTTTGTTTGTGCCTCAAGACTATGCTATGAACGGAATCAAACGGTTGCCATTTACCGCCCACAACTTCATGTTCCTTGCCCATCTCTATGTATGAGATTCCTTTCCACGAATCATAGTATCCTGCCTTTGTCACAAGGAATTGCAGATAATCTCCTGTGGTGCGTCCTGAAACCACATAAATGCCGTTTGTGTCGGTGACGCCGTACATAGAATAGTCTGACACGCGATTGGATAGCGTCGCCCTTATGCTTGCGTCTGCAATCGGCGCCCCCTGTTCATCATGGATGCACAATCTCACTCGAGCATCCGCACCGTTTGTCTGCGCGTCTTTGAAAGCGGCACTAAGATTCCTTTCGGCAAGGCAGTTAAAACCGCCCATTACAACTACTGTCACCCATACGGCATTAGCAAGTTTCATTGCAGGGTTCCTTTCTCGATTACTTTTCTGAAAAACATGAAATTGAAGAAATATGAAACATCCTTCATGTCAGAATGCAACCATCGGTCAGGATATGCTGACTGCGACGGCCATCCGTTAGGGCGCGACACTCCGCTGTTTGAATTGTCGTTAAGATTCACCATTTCATCTGTCATCATATCGCCGCCAAACGGCGACGCTCCAGCAGGAGGCGTCAAGGCCGGTATCCCTTGCGCCAAATGCGCACCACGAACAAGGAGAGTGATGTTTGTTGAATTCATGCTCGGCGGATAGCAGTAGAAGACAGTATTCGTCTTGAAGTCCTCATCGCTCATTTGCAACGCCTTCTCAACTGAAATCTTGTCGACCCCGAACAAGTTCTCCTCTATGTTCCAGCCCGACCAATCCGTTCCTCCGACTCCTCCTCGGCCCTTGAACATCTCTTGCTTGTGCCAGCTGTAATGTCCAAGGCTGTCCAACATCCCCGTGGTTCTACCTAAGTTATTGCCTTGATACAATTGCAGTACCTCGTCACCTCCGTTCTGGCCTGTCGAATAAAAGTTCACTGCAGCACCAAGGAGATTTGCGAATCGACCCGGCCAACCAAGATACTTCCTATCATCATTAAGGTCATTGCTGAACAGAGTATGCCAACTAGCAGTCCATGAGTTCGTCGGATAATCAACCCAATCAGAGTGGACAAGTTGTGGAACGCGCAACGACTCGTCCGGGTCATACGCCTCCGCCGGCACGGCCGAATTGCACATGAGATACTTCGACACCTGAAGTCCGTAGTCCTGAATCATCGATGAGACCACCATGTTGCCGAGCGAATGGGCCATGACGACCTTTTCCCCGGGAATACGGCTTGTCAGAACCGACGCAAGGTTGACCGCCACGGCGAAGGCGTTGGACGCATTCTGATGGTAGTTGGCGGCGCTGCCAATGTCGCTTTTCCAGTCGACGTTGTAGAACCTCGCCCTCGATCCAGACACCCACAGCCGCTTGAAGAGAATATCCCCCCAATTCTCCGCATCTGACGTTGAGACGTTCGCTCCGTGCAGGAAAATCAGTGACTTTGTATACTCCTCGTCCCAGAGCACGTGGGATTCCGTCGCGCGGCCAGAGTTGTCCCCGGACAGATACCTCGCGTTGATCCAGTCGTACATTCGCTTCACGGGCTGGATATACATCGGCACCGAATATGAATACAACACTTCGCCGCCGATTCTAATTTCAACCTTCATTGACACATACTGCGATGTCGCTTCGCAGATCATCAGCCCAGAATCGTCGGAGAAATCCTCAAGCATCTCGCAGGACAATGCCGCGCCGGCAACAGTCAACTTCGTCAGCTGGGCGGAGGACAACTGACTCCCCGCCAATGTAATTGTGTTCGTCGTCTGTATCGTTCCCGCCCTGCTCCACGGAACGTTGGCGAAACAATAGTCAAACGAGTCCGCGCTATTCCACTCCGGCTTGACAATGTATGTGACGTCGTCGCCCCAGGTATCGACGAACGGGGTGAAGTCCAGCGCCACCGGGAAGAAGTTTATGAGATCGAAAGTCCCGTTCACGACCAAGTCCCTGGTGTTGGGTACAAGGCCCAGTCCCTGGTCTATCCGGTCTCCGCTGAACTTGTCCTCGTTCACCCAGTAGTAAAACATTCTTCCGTCGAGCCAGGCCGACGAATCGCCGTCGTCGATTGACCCGTCGCGGTTGACGTCGAGTCGCAGCGGCGGGCGGATGGCGGTGACGCGCTGGCGGGCGACGTCGCGGACGGCCTTGCCGCCGACGACGCCGGCGTACTCGACGACCAGGTCGAACGCGCAGGGCTCGGACGCCATCACCAGCATCCTCACGTTGCCCAGCTCCCAGTCGTGGCGGCGGACGAGCCGATACCAGTGCCGGATCGGGAAGAAGCGCTCGGAGGCGCTCGCGGTGTCCAGGACCGTCTCGGGGTCAGCGTAGTAGTTTTCGCTCCCCGCGAAGCAGACCCTGACGTCGCCGGCGGCGTTCTCCACCGCGACGCGCACGACTCCGTCGGCGAGGAGGAGGTCGTTCCTGAGGATCAGCGACGCGGCGAGGTATTCGTTGGTCGTGACCGTGGCCGGGAAGCCCAGCGACGGCGAAAGCCGGTTGTAGACCTCGATCGGCGGAAGGTCGCCGGGCGTGTCCAGCTTGAGGCCGAGAACCGTATAGTCGCGCCAGATGTACCAGCCGCCGTTGGTCGAGAAGCACACCGAGGCGTCGTTAAAGCTGCGGCTCGGCGCGACGCCGCGGACAGTCACGTCGCAGGGCCGGTAGGAGATGCGGAAGACGTCGTTCGACTCTAGCACCTCGAGCCGGCTCGACGAATACGCCGCCGCCACAAAGTTGGACCGGTTGTGTTCCGGGCAGGGGCAGCAGTTGGTGAACGCGCCGACGGGGACGTCGAGGTGGACCTGGTCGGCGTTGTCGCCGTAGAGGTGGAGCACCCCCTCGAGCGGCTGGAGAACGACCGCCGCCTCGTACTCGTCCGCAGCCGCCGCCTCTTCGTCGCCGGTCATCTCGGGAGGGTTGGCGTAGGCGCAGTTCGCGCAGCCGCACATCAAGTTCCATTCGTGGCCGTATATGGCGCAGTCGCACCGGCAGATCCCCGACACCGACTCGCTGCAGTTGCACATGACATGGTGCGACTCGCCCTCCGTTACGTCCGGAGACTCGCCGCGCGGCGGCGGCTTGTTGGGGCAGAAGCGGACCGACTGCGTGTAGTTGGTCTGGCCGGCGAGCCGGTCCGGGTGCCAGACGGTGTAGACGACCGCCCGCTCCTCGTCCGCGTCGAACCTGCCGGTGATCTTCGCCGCGTCGGGCGGAAGGTTCGTCACCACCACGTCCGCCGAGCCCGAGGACCAGGTCGCCGTCATGTCGGGAAACCCGGTGACGAGCCGGACCCTGACGCTGCGGTCGCCCAGCCGGTGGATGCAGGGGATCGTGGCGTCGGTGAAAGGAAAGGCGATCCAGCCCGGGTACAGCGACGGCAGCTCGCCGACCATGAAGTCCTCGGAACTGAGCGCGACGTCGAGTCCGTCCGGTCTGCGCCACCAGAGGCGCTCGCGCCGACCCCTGCCGACCGCGACCAGGAGCGTGTTCGTGGCCGCGCCGGAGCGCAGGCGCGGCGGCGGCAGGAGCGGGTAGACTCGGTCGCCGACCATCAGGTCGCCCTCGCCGTCGCCGGAGACGCTCACCCTGAGGACGGCGAGGTTCTCGGTGGGCTGCGGGAAAGCGACGGGGCCGTTGGTGGTGCCGGAGTAGAACACGTGCTCGTAGACGGTGTTGGTGGAGCCGTCGGGAAACGCGAACGGGTTTTCGCCGGCAAGGCGCGCGGCAAGTCCGTCCGAACCGGGGCCGCCGAGGGAATGCGGGTCGAGCGGATCGGTGCCGTGGACAAACAGCTCGTCGTAGTCGGAAAGGCCGTCCTCGTCGGTGTCGGCGAGGTGCGGGTCGGTGCCGTGGACGCGGATCTCGTCGACGGTGGGGATGCCGTCGCCGTCGGGGTCGGGGTCGTCGAGGTCGGAAGGATAGAGCGGGTAGAAGGAGACGGAGCAGCGGGACTGCGGGACTGCGGAACCGGGGAACAGCGCGATGGCTGGATTGGCGGAACTGCCGAAGACCGCCGAGGCGAAGAGGTTGGTGTCGGGGGCGGCGACGCGGGTCAGGTCGTAGCGGTAGACGAACGCCCCGGTGCCGGAAAGCTCGACCTGGAAGGAGACGGGGTTCGCGGCGGCGCGGCCGAGGAGCGCGTTTTCCCAGGTGAACTGGAGGGTGTTGGACGGCGTGAGGTGGTGCCAGAAGCGGCTCGGGCGGGCGGACTCGGGCAAGAGGCGCCAGTTGGCCTCGGGGACGACGCCCAGCGGCGCGTTCACTGGCAGGAACGAGGCGAGCGGCTGGCCGCAGACGGCGCCCGCGAAGGCGTCGACGCGCCCGGAGGAGTCGACGCAGAACGCGGAGGCGGAGTTGGTGCCGACCGGGAACGACCAGCCGCCGGCGTCGAACGCGATCCAGTCCGACGAGGCGCCGCGGATGCGCCAGCGCCGCGCCTCCTCCGCGCCCGCCGGCATCGCGAACGAGCAGGTCTCGTTAGTCCTCGCCAGCGAAACCGCGTATCCCCTTCCCACGTCCTCGGCGGTTATGCCGGCCTCGACGCCGCCGGACCGCAACAGCACGATTCCGCTGTTCTCCAGTTGGTTCGTGGGCTTGGTGGCGGCGTAGCGGGTCATGACAAGCACCGCCAGCAGCGAAACGACGACGTCCGGAAGCCTGTGCCTCCAGAATCGCCACCTCTGCCGCCATGTCTGCATAAACCAAACTTGACTGCTCACACTTGCCTTACGCTGGTGGTGGCTGCGAGGCTGTGGTCACAGGGTCACTCCGTCCTTGAAGATGGCGATGCCGCGGTCGCCGGCGAGCTCGTTCTTCGCCGGCTCGCCGGAAGCCACCGCCACCACCTTGCGCGCGAAGGCGTCCACGTCGGGCGCCGACATCGCGTTCCAGTCGATCCAGTTCGGCTTCGCCGCGGCAAGCGCGTCGTTGGAGGCTATCTTCAGCGTCGGCACCACGCAGCCGAACGGAGTGCCGCGGCCGGTGGTGAAGAGGATGAGGTGCGCGCCGGCGGCCGCGAGCACGGTCGAGGCGACGAGGTCGTTGCCCGGACCGGTGACGAGGGTGAGCCCGCGGCGCCTCACCGCCTCGCCGTAGCCGAGCACGTCCTCAACCGGGGCGCTGCCGCCTTTCTGGACGCAGCCGAGCGACTTGTCCTCCAGCGTGGTGATGCCGCCGGCCTTGTTGCCGGGGCTGGGGTTCTCGTAGCAGGGCTGGTTATGCGCGGCATAGTAGCCCTTGAAGTCGTCGATCATCCTAACGCAGCGGTCGAACACCTCGCGTGTGCGGCAGCGCTTCATCAAGAGCGTCTCCGCGCCGAACATCTCCGGCACCTCGGTGAGCAGCGTCGAGCCGCCGCGCGCGGCGAGCCAGTCGGAGAAGCGGCCGACGAGCGGATTGGCGGTGAGGCCAGAGAAACCGTCCGACCCACCGCACTTGAGGCCGACGACAAGCTCCGAGACCGGCACCTCGACGCGCTCCTTCGGGCGCGCCGCATCGAGCTCCTTGACGAGCTCAAGCCCGCGCTCGTATTCGTCGCCCGGATCCTGCGCCCTCATGAAGCGGATGTTGAAACTCGTGGTTCGTGGTTCGTGGTTCGTGGTTCGGGCAAATGTTCCAGAGGCAGAGTCGAAAGACTTGGGGTCGAAGCCAAGGCGCGCCGCGAAGCTCTCCAGCGTGTTGTTCTCGCAGCCGAGCGACACCACCAGCACGCCGCCGGCGTTGGGATGGCGGCAGAGCCGCGCGAGCAGGTTGGCGGTGGTCTCGTGGTCCTGCCCCAGCTGCGAGCAGCCGTAGGGATGGGTGAGCGCGACGCCGCCGCAGGACAGCGCGAGGCGCTCGGCGAGTCGGTTAACGCAGCCGACGAGCGGCACCACCCAGATGTCGTTGCGCACGCCGACGCGGCCGTCGGCATGGCGGTAGGCCTTCATCGTCGGCGGCTCGACCCGCTTGAGGTCGGCGAACTCCGGCTCGTAGCTGTACTCAAGGACCTCGCCGAGGTTGGTCGCGAGGTTGTCCACATGGACGTGCTCGCCCTTCGCGATCGCCTTGGTCGCGTGCCCGATGGGCATGCCGTACTTGACCACGTCCTCGCCCGCGGCGATGTCGCGGAGCGCGTACTTGTGCCCGTCTTCGCGCACCTCGACGTTGTCGGATGGATGGATTACCATGTCGGTCAGAAGAACGTCATCTGCCCCGGACACTCCGAGAGCCGCCGCCGGGGCTTGCGGACGGTCTTGGCGGCGTTTACGTCGATTTCGTTGGCCTCGAGGTTGCGCAGGATCTCGCCGGCGCGCGCCACCACCTCGGGCGGCAGGCCGGCCATCGCGCCGACGTGGATGCCGAAGCTTTTCTCGGCGACGCCGGGGGCGATGCGGCGGAGGAAGACGATCCTGCCGCCCTCCTCCTTGACCTTGACGGTGAAGTTCTTCACCCCGCTGAAGGCGTCGGCGAGGTCGGCGAGCTCGTGGTAGTGGGTGGCGAAGAGAGTCTTCGCCTTGGCGCTCGCCTTGCCGTGCAGATACTCGGCCACGCTCCAGGCGATGGAGATGCCGTCGAAGGTGGAGGTGCCGCGGCCGATCTCGTCGAGCACAATGAGGCTCTTCGGGGTGGCGTTATTGAGGATGTTCGCCGTCTCCTGCATCTCGACGAGGAAGGTCGACCTGCCGCGCGCCAGGTCGTCGCCGGCGCCGATGCGGGTGAAGACGCGGTCGATCACGCCCTGGCGCATCGACGCGGCGGGCACGAACGAGCCCATCTGCGCCATCACCGCGATCGTCGCGACCTGGCGGATGTAGGTGGACTTGCCGGCCATGTTCGGCCCGGTAAGGAGGATGATCTGGTCGGTGGTGGTGTTGAGGTGCGCCGAGTTGGGCACGAACGGCTCCGCGTCAGGCAGCTGCTCGATCACCGGGTGGCGCCCGTCGACGATGTCGAGGACGTCCGAGTCGTCCACCACCGGCCGCACGTAGCCGGCGGCGAGCGCGCGGTCGGCGAGCGCGAGCGTGGCGTCGAGCTCCCCGAGCGCGCGCGCCGTCTCCTGCACCTCCACCGTCCGCTCCGCCAGCCTCTCAATTAGCTCGCGGAAGAGCCGCTGCTCGATTGCCACCGCGCGCTCCTGGGCGCCGAGCACGCGGCGCTCGTGCTCCTTCAGCTCCGGCGTGGTGTAGCGCTCGCCGGTGGTGAGCGTCTGGCGACGGACGTAGTCCTCCGGCGCCTGGGCGACCGAGCCCTTGGGGATTTCGATCAGGAAGCCGAACGCCGGCACGTGCTTCACCTTGAGCTTGGCGATGCCGGTCCTGGCCTGCTCGCGCGCCTGGAACTCGGCGAGCCAGCGGTGGCCGCTCTCGGCGTCGTCGCGCACGCCGTCGAGCTCCGCGTCGTAGCCGCGGGCGATGAAGCCGCCGTCGACGAGCATCACCGGCGGGTCCTCGGTGATCGCGCGGTCTATGAGGTCCACCATCTCCGGCTGCGGCTTCAGCGCGAAGGCGCCAGCGGCGCGGGTCTCGGCGAGCGCGGCGGCGATCTCCGGGACCGGGCGCAGCGACGCGGCGAGTCCCTTGAGGTCGCGCGGGTTGGCGCGCGCGGCGGCGACCTTGGCGACGAGCCGCTCGAGGTCCCTGACGCCGGCGAGCGCAGCGCGGATGGACGAGAGCGCGGCGCGGTCGTCCACGAACGCCTGCACCGAGTCGAGCCGGCGGTTCACGTCCGCGCTGCGCGCGAGCGGCCGCGCGATCCAGCCGCGCATGGTGCGCGAGCCCATCGGGGTGCGGGTGACGTCCAGGACGCCGAGGAGCGTCGCCTCGCGGGCGACGTCGCCGTGCGGCAGCAGCTGCAGGTGGCGGATGGTGGCGCCGTCGAGCACCATGAAGTCGTCGGCCTGGCGGATCTGCACCCGCCGGACGTGGTCGATGCGGTGGCGGAGGATCGAGCCCACGTAGTAGAGGAGCGCGCCCGCCGCGCGCACGAGCCCCGGGCGCCCCTCGAGGCCGAAGCCGTCGAGAGCCGTCACCTTGAAGTGGCGCTTCAGGCACTCGCCCGCGGCGTCGAGCCCGAAGATCCAGCCGTCGGTCGCGGAAACGCGCGCGCCCTCGGGGCGGACCTCCGCCTCCGGCGAGCAGATGATCTCCGCCGGGCGCGTCCGGTCGAGCGCCTCGTCCAGCTTGGCGCGGCTCTCGAACTCCTCGACCACGAACTCGCCGGTCGGCAGGTCCAGGAGCGCAAGCGATAGCGAGTCGACCGCGGCGATGTAGTTTCCGACCGTCTCGTCGAGGATGCCGTCCTCGGTGACGGTGCCGGGGGTGACGATCCGCGTCAACTCGCGCCGCACCAGCCCCTTCGCCGTCTTCGGGTCCTCCACCTGGTCGCAGAGCGCGGCGGTCATGCCGGCGCGGATGAGCTTGGCGAGGTAGCTGTTGACGGCGTGGTACGGCACTCCGCACATCGGCAGGTCGCCGCGGTGGGTCAAGGTCGCTCCCAGCACCGGCGAGGCGACGATCGCGTCCTCGCCGAACATCTCGTAGAAGTCGCCGAGCCGGAACATCACGATGGCGCCCGGCGGCACCTCGCGCTTGATCGCGAGGTACTGCCTCATCATCGGTGTAAGTTCTGCCGCCATCGGTTGACGTGTATTATACCAAAACTGGCCCTCACCTGAACCCGAGCAGCTTGTGGAGCTGCACCGAGAGCGACCAGCCGTCGAGCTCGGCGATGGCCGCCTTCACCGCGGCGTAGTCGATCTCGCCGCCGCGGTCGCAGGGCGAAACGTAGTAGTCGGTCGCGGCGATCCTCGCCCTGACCGCGCGGCAGAACGCCGCCACGTCGGGCGACGAGGCGACTACCCGCACCTCGTCCGCCGCGGCGAGCGCGTCCGGCGCGTCGTAGAGCGCGGCGTACTCCGCCTTCGGCGAGCAGGCCACGTAGTCGACGAACGCGAACCAGTCCGGCGACTTCGTGCCGTTCGTCTCCACCGCGATCCAGAAGCCCTCGCGCTTCAGCGCGGCGACGAGCTCCGGCATTCCCTCCTGCACCGCCGGCTCGCCGCCGGTAAGCACCACCGAGCGCGCGCGGAAGGACTTCGCCTCGGCGACAAGCTCGTCGAGCGTGGCGGAGAAGCGGCGCTCGCGCGGCGTGTCGCACCACGGGCAGTCGAGGTTGCAGCCGGCGAAGCGGATGAAGACGCAGGGGCGGCCCGAGTTGCGTCCCTCGCCCTGCAGGGACTCGAACACCTCGACGAGCGGATACTCCGGCGCGCCCTTCATTTCCGCGCCCGACCCCTTCCGCGCACGACCTTCGCGACGAAGTCGAAGCCATCGACGCCGGAAATCTCCACCTTGACGAACTCGCCGACGAGCTGCGGGTCGGCGCAGTCGATGCGCGTCACCCCGTCCACGTCCGGCGCCTGCGACTCCAGCCGCGCGACGCCCGGCGCGACGACGAGCGCCGGCAGCACCTTCCCCACCAGCCGCCTCGCGCGGCTGTCCCAGATCCTCCGCTGCAGCTCCATCACCTGCCGCTCGCGACTGCGCGCGGCAGCCTGCGACGGACGGCCACCCAGCTTCGCGCCCTTCGTGCCGCGCTCGGGCGAATAGGCGAAGGCGCCGAGGTGGTCAAACTGCATCCGCGCGACGTCGGAGAGGAGCCGGCGGAATCGCGCCTCGGTCTCGCCCGGGAAGCCGACGAGCACCGTGGTGCGCAGGGTGACGTCCGGCACCAGGAGCCGCAAGTCGTCGGCAAGGCATTCGACGACCTCCGCAGTGCGCCGGCGGTTCATCTTCACCAGCACCTCGGGCACGGTGTGCTGGATCGGCATGTCGACGTACTTCGCCGCGTGCTTCGCGGTCATGAGCCAGTAGACGAAGTCGCCGTCGATCTCGCTCGGGTAGCTGTAGAGGACGCGCACCCAGAAGCGGCCGTGGATGCGGTCGAGCGCCCAGAGGAGGTCGGCGAGGCGGCGCTTTCCGTCCCGCCACATCATCGGGTCCTGGGCGATCACGTTGAGCTCGCGGCAGCCGGTGGCGACGAGGGCGCGCGCCTCGCGCAGGATCGAGCGCATCGGACGCGAGCGGTAGGCGCCGCGGATGGATGGGATGGCGCAGTAGGAGCAGCGGTGGGCGCATCCCTCGGCGATCTTGAGGTAGGCGAAGGCCCTGCCGGTGAGCCTCAGCCCCTGCACCTTCTGCTCCTCCCATTTCCCCGGCACGCCGATCCACTCGTCCACGCCCGGGAACGCCGCGACGGCGCCGGGGTAGCGCTGGGGATAGCAGCCGCTCACGATCACGCGCGAGTAGGCGCCGCGGCGCTTGAGCTCGAGCGCACGGCGGATCTCCCGCTCCGACTCCTCGCGCGCCGAGGCGATGAACGAGCAGGTGTTGACGACCACCGCGTCCGCGCGGTCCGGGTCGGCGGAAAGCCGCCACCCCGCCTTCAGCATCCGTCCCGCCATGAGCTGCAGGTCGACTGCGTTCTTCGCGCAGCCGAGCGACACCAGGGCGAGCGTCGGCGCGTCAGAAGTCGAGGTTGCGCACGTTGAGGGCATTGTCTTCGATGAACCGGCGGCGCGGCTCCACCTCGTCGCCCATCAGGAGCGAGAACATCTGGTCGGCCTTCACCGCGTCCTCGAGCTTCACCCGCAGCATGCGGCGCTTCTCGGGGTTCATCGTGGTGTCGTAGAGCTCCGGCGCGTCCATCTCGCCGAGACCCTTGAAGCGGTAGACCGAAAGCCCCTGGCGGCCGTGGGCGCGCACGTCGTCGAGCAGCTTCGCGAGCGGGCCGTCCGCGGCGGCGGAGCCGTTCCCGAACCAGTCGGCGGGACCGTAGCCGTAGCCGGCGAGCGCGCCGAACTCCTTGCGCAGCATCGACGCGCCGGAGCCGCGGGCGGACTCGTCGCCGAGCAGCGCGGCGGGGTCGAACCCGCGCTCGGAGACCATCTTCGAGGTCGCCTCGATCTCCGCGAGCAGCTTCATGAACTCCTTCGCGCGCTCCGGCTCCATCGGCGCGCCGTCCTTCCCCTTCACCTCGTAGTCGTCGAGCCCGAGCGAGAGCAGCTTCTCGGTGAGCTGGTCGTCGGTGAGCACGTACTCGGACTTCTTCTTGCGCTCCACCTTGTAGAGCGGCGGCTGCGCGAGGTAGACGTAGCCCTTCTCGATGAGCTCGGGCATCCGGCGGTAGAAGAAGGTCAGGAGCAGGGTGCGGATGTGGGCGCCGTCCACGTCGGCATCGGTCATGATCACGATCTTGTGGTAGCGCACCTTCGAGACGTCCCACTCCTCGCCGAAGCCGCAGCCGATGGCGGTGATGAGCGAGCGGATCTCCGCGTTCGCGAGCATCTTGTCGATGCGCGCCTTCTCCACGTTGAGCACCTTGCCGCGGAGCGGCAGGATCGCCTGGGTGGCGCGGTCGCGTCCCTTGCAGGCGGAGCCGCCGGCGGAGTCGCCCTCCACCAGGTAGAGCTCGGTCTTCTCGGGGTCGCGCTCGGTGCAGTCGCGCAGCTTGCCGGGGAGCGAGAGGCCGTCCATCACGCCCTTCCTGCGCGTCGACTCGCGCGCGGCCCGGGCGGCCTCGCGGGCCTCGGCGGCGAGGCGGGTCTTGTCGATGATGACCTTGGCGGCGGCGGGGTTCTCCTCGAAAAACGTCATCAGCTTGTCGTTCACGATGCCCGCCACGATGCCGTCCACCTCGCCGTTGCCGAGCTTCGTCTTCGTCTGGCCCTCGAACTGCGGCTGCGGCACCTTGACCGACACGACCACCGTCAGCCCCTCGCGCATGTCGTCGCCGGTGAGCAGGTCGAACTCCTTCTCCTTGAGGAGCTTGTTGTCGAGCCCGTACTTCTTGATCGTCGCCGTGAGCGCGCGGCGGAAGCCGGAGAGGTGGGTGCCGCCCTCGATGGTGTGGATGTTGTTGCAGTATGTCTGCTCGAGGGTGGAGTAGCTCTCGGTGTACTGCATCGACACCTCGGCCTGCACCATGCCGGTGACGCCCTGCCGCTCGCCCTCGAAGTGGATAACCGGCGAGATCGGCTTCTTGTTGGTGTTGAGGTACTCGACGAACTCGTCGATGCCGCCGTCGTAGTGGAAGGTCTCCTCGTGGTGTGCGTCGCCCTCGTCGTCGCGGAAGTGGATCGTCACCCCCTTGTTGAGGAACGCGAGCTCGCGGAGGCGCGCGCAGAGGATCTCCCACTTGAACGCGCGGCAGGTGAAGATCGAGTGGTCGGGGAAGAACGTCACCTTGGTGCCCGTCTCCTCGCCGCACTCGCCGACCGTCTCCAGCGGCTTCGTCACGTGACCGCGCGAGAACTCGATGTGGTGCACCTTGCCGCCGCGCTTGACCTCGACCTTCATCCAGTCGGAGAGCGCGTTGACGCAGCTCACGCCCACGCCGTGGAGGCCGCCGGATACCTTGTAGTTGGAGCCGTCGAACTTGCCGCCGGCGTGGAGGATGGTGAGCACCACCTCGATCGCGGGGCGCTTCTGGGTCGGGTGCATGTCGACCGGGATGCCGCGCCCGTTGTCCTGGACCGTAAGCGAGCCGTCGGGATTGATGATGACGTCGATCATCGAGCAGTAGCCGGCGAGCGCCTCGTCGATCGAGTTGTCGACCACCTCGTAGACGAGATGGTGGTAGCCGCGCTCCCCGGTGTCGCCGATGTACATCGCCGGGCGTTTCCGCACGGCCTCCATGCCCTCGAGAACCTGGATGTTCTCGGCGTTGTATCCGCTATTGTCCTGTTCGGCCATCTCTCGCCTTCTATTGGTGTTTCCGATATGCGTATTATACCATATTTTGTGGGTTCGCGGCGGATTAGTTGCCAAATTTCACCCGGCAACCGATGTACCACATGATGCCGCCGGTCGGATAGCCGGGATAGTACTCCACCTTGGAGTCGGCGAGGTTCTCGATCGCCGCGAAGATCTCGCCGTCGAGCGGCGTGAAGGAACGGAGCGGAACCGACAGCCGAGTGTTGAAGATGAAAGCCCCGTCCACGTGACGCAGGTCGGCACGATCCGCCTCGGCGCGCACCGAGTATGCGTCCATTGCGCCGATGTACTGTCCGTCCAGCGACCAGACCAGGTATTCGCACACCTTCCAGCTCGCGCCGAGGACGAACGTCCAACGCGGCATCCGCGAGACCGGCGTCGTCTCCGGGTTCGTCCAGGTGCCGCCGCCGAAGACCGCAAGTTCCTCCATCGGACGCCAGTGGACGGACAGCTCCGCGCCGGTCGCGCGGCAGGAGCCGGAGTTGATGTAGCCGGAGGCCGTCTTGTCGATGCGGTCCTTCGCGTCCTGGTGGAACACGGCGAAGAGCGCATCCACCTCGTCGCCGGCCTTGGCCTTCACGCCAACCGAGGCGTAGTCGAGCACCTCCGCCCGCAGCGTCTCCCGGGCGTAGTCGGACGACATCGCGCGGGTGTAGACGCCGGGGTAGTGCACCGCGCGCGAACCGGTGGCGAAGAGCTCCACGCTCTCCCTCCAGCCGAGCTTGAGCGAGGCGTGCGGCGCGGCCTCGTCGTCGTAGACGGAGTGGAAGTGCGCACGCGCGCCCGCCGCCGGCGTGAGCCGCCAGTCGTCGCAGAAGTCGAGCTCGTAGCGCGCGCCGAGGTACGGCGCGGCGGACTCCATCCGCCCGCGCGCGGAAAACACCCGCTCGCCGTCCTTCAGCCGCGTGTTGCGGGTCGAGCCGCCCTCGGACGCCGCGTCCACCGCGCCGACGAGCCACAGCCCCGCGAACGCGTTCCAGTCGCCGCGGACGCGCGCGCCCCAGTTGAGCCAGAAGGTGTCGGCGTCGCCGGCGGGCGAGTTCGGGTTGGCGTCGTCGAGGTGGTCCTTGTGCCAGTTGATGGCGCCGTTCTCGCAGTAGGCGAGGGCGAAGCCGCGCAGGCGCTCGCGCTCGACGTCGAAACGCAGCTCGTAGAGGTCGGTGGAGAGGTCGAAGCGGTCGAGGAGCGGCGTCGGGCGCCCGACCTCGCCCGGGTTCTCCACCCGCGAGTCGGTGCGGTGGTAGATGAAGGAGACGCGCTCGTGTGCGGTGAGGTCCGCGCCGATGCGCGCGAAGGCGCCGTCGAGCACGGCGCGGTTGTGGGGCCTGACGCCGTCCGACTCGCGGTGCGAGGCGCCTGCGTATGCGTCCACCGGGCCTTCCTTCATGCCCGCCGCGGCGGAGGCGACGAGAGTGCCGCGGCGACCGCCGGCGAGCACCGCCTCGCCCTCGAACCCCTCCTCGGCGCGGCGGCGCGTCTCCACATCGACCGCGGCGAAGGTGCCGGCGAAACCGGCCGGGTGCGGGTTCTTCTGCACCGTCACCGACTCGGCGAAGTCGACCGGCACCGAGTCCATCAGCGGATGCGACCACACCCCGGACTCGCGCGGCGCGCCGTCCATGTACATCCTGATCTCGCCGCCCGGCCGCGCGGTGCCGAAGCCTCGCACGTAGACGCTACCGCCCTGCGCGCCGCCGTAGCTGCCCACCGGCGCGTAGCGCGAGACCGTCACCCCCGGCACCTGCCTGAGCGCGGTCTGGATGTCGCCGGCGTTGAGCACGTCGAGCTGGCGCCGGGAGACCACGACCGTCTCCACGCCGTCAGCGCTCACCCGCTCCTCCTGCGTCACCGGCGACGCCGTCACCACCACGCTCGGCAGCTCGGCCACCTCGTTCGTCGCCGCCCACCCGCAAAGCGCGGCAGCAGAAAACATGCCCATCACAACATGGTTGAGTCGCATCATGCGCGTATTATACCATATTCGTGGTTCGTGGCTCGTGGGTCGTGATTTTAAACTCCGATCCGTGGGGCTCTCGCTACCGCTCCGCTGAATGTGCTTTGCTTCGCACACACAATTCATTCGACACGGCCATGGTGACCATGGTTATTTTTCTGCGGCTTCGCCGCAGGGGGTTTGTGGAGAGTTCGCGATTCGGGGGTCTGGGGGCAATGCCCCCAGTTAAAAAGACCTCTGCGTCTCTGTGCCTCTGTGTGAACAAAAAATGCGCGAATCTGGATCGTGGTTGCCTTGGGCGAAGCTGCGGAGCGGTAGCGAGAGCAACAACCATCGGAGTTTCCAACTCAAACACACCCAATCCAGTTCCAACTCACCTTTGCGGACTTCGCGAACTTCGCGCGAGGAAATCCGCTACGATTGCAATTCACGACGCGAACGCAGCGCGTCGTAGCGGGTCTTCAGGACTGCGACGAGCAGCAAAGTAGACGCAAGCCAGGCGGCGAGCGGTCCCGCCCATCCGCCGAAGAGGTGGGCGAACCCCGGCGCGAACATCCGACCAAACACCGTGAACACGGGCGTGAACACGTCCGCGCAGAGATAGGCAAGCAGCGAAGTGCGGCCGAAGAGTACGAGCAGCGCAGTCGCCCTTCCCGCCGCCGCCGAATCGGCAAGGCGGATGTCGAAGAGCGCATAGAGCGCCGCGAGCGAGAGGCAGCTCCAGCCCATCGCCTGCGCGGTGAAGGAAAGCGTGTAGATGTGCTTGATCGTCGGTATCACCGGCACGAGCGCCCAGCCCAGCGCCAGCAGCGCCGCGCCGACGGCACCGAGGCGCGCCGCGCGGCGGGTCGGCGCGAGGGCGGCGTCCGTGAGGATCTCCGTCGCGCACATTCCAGCGAGCCCCATCGCGGCGAACATCGGAATC